>JAUYNL010000100.1 GCA_030696085.1 Luteolibacter sp. | reverse complement strand
GCAGGGCGAGGCCGAGGCACTGGCTGGCGAGATTCGGGCGGCGGTGCTCGTCGATGACGGCGAAGCGGCGCAACTGCACGATGAGCTTGAGGCGGTTGGCGCAAGTGACCGCGTCCCAGCCGATCCATTCGTCGCGGTCCTGGAGGCGCTTGGCAGCACCGGCCCAACAGAAGACGGCGACAAGCCGGTCGATGCCGCTTTCCGGGTCGTGCTCCCAAGCCCCTTGCCCCAGAACGTGTCCGGCGGGGCGCCCGGCTTTGAGATAGTGCTGCTCGTCGAGAACGGCGCGCAACTGGCTGATTTCGAGTGATTCGGTGGCCGTGCGGATCGACAGCTCATTGCTCCGCAAGACCACCGTCTGAGGTGCGGAGGCGATCATGTCGTCACTACCATGGCAAAATGAGCGGCTTTGTCTATCCAAAATTGCGGAATCCCTGACCATCAATGCCTACTCGATTTCCCGCCAATCGCCCTGCGCTTATGATCGCTGGCCCCGCTTGGTGCTTGCCAAGCGGAGCGCCTCTTGGCAAATGCAAGTGCAAGATCCGACTGGTTGTCGCTTGATTCTCCAAAAACCTTCCAATTCATATGTCCGCAAACAAAAGCCAAGCCCCAGTCGTGCCCGGCACGATGCTCGTGCCCTTCATCCTGATCACGATCCTGTTCCCGCTGTGGGGCTTCGCCAACGACATCACCAACCCGATGGTCGCGGCGTTCAAAAATATCCTGCTGCTGAGCAATTTCGAGAGCTCGCTGGTGCAGGCCGCGTTTTACGGAGGCTACGCACTGATGGCCATTCCGGCGGCCATTTTCATCAAGAAATTTTCCTACAAGAGCGGCATCCTCATCGGCCTGGCGCTCTATTCGATCGGCTGCCTGCTGTTCATTCCCTCCGGCCTGGCGCTCACCTTCGCGCCCTTCCTTGCTGCCTATCTGATCATGACCTGCGGCCTTTCCTTCCTGGAAACCACCGCCAATCCCTATGTACTCTCGATGGGCGACGAATCCACCGCCACCCGCCGCCTCAATCTCGCCCAGGCCTTCAATCCAATGGGCTCGATCATCGGCATGTTCGTGGCCAGCATGTTCATCCTCATCAATCTCAACGGCACCAGCGAAAACGGACGCCGGGCGATGAAAGCCGCCGCCGAGGGCGTCCCGGTTTACAGTCAGGCCGTGGAGAAGGAGTTGAAAGCCGTCAAAGACCTCGAAGAAATCCTCGCCAACAAGTCGTTTGAATCGAAGAAGCGCCTGCTCAAAAAAGCGATGGAGGAATCCCGCTCGCTCGCGCAAACGCTCGGCCTGCTGGCAAATCCGCAGCCCGACATCGCCAGCGACATCGCCGGGAAAATCTCCGCCCAGCCGGCGGACAACAAATTTGCCGCCGCCGCACAGGCCGTGGCCATCGTGCTCCAGCTCCGCGAGAAAATCACCCCCACCGGGGCCGAGGCACAACGCGATGAGATATTCCACGGCCCCGAGGGCCTCGAACTGGCACTGATGCTTGGCAAGGAACAGGCGCTGTTGGATGAAAACCCGGCATTCAAGGATGCGCGCTCCGCGCTCGCCACCGCCGCTCCCGCCGCGGGTGAGGCCGCCGGCGTCCTGGAGTCGTTCTATCAGGAAAAATCCGATTCCGCGCGCACGGCGCAGGTCGCCGCGGGCCTCGCCCGGATCAGGACTTCGCTGGAATCAGCTCACACGAAGTTGCAGACCATTCCGGCTGACAGCCTCAGCGCTTATGCCGCGGATTCCGGCGCCGCCTTCAAGAAAATCCAGAAGTCGGACCTCTCCATCGTCGTCTGGCCCTATGCGCTGATGGGCGGCATCCTGATCGTCATTCTCGGACTTTTCGCCTGGAAGCTGCCCCACGATATCTCCCAGGAAGGCGACAACCAGCTTCATCTAACCGCCACCCTGAAACGCCTCTTCCATAACGGCCACTACCTCTGGGGCGTGGTCGCCCAGACCTTCTATGTCGGTGCGCAGATCATGTGCTGGACCTTCATCATCCAATACGCCGGGCTGGAGCTGGGAGTCGCCAAATCCACCGCGCAGAACTGCAACATCCTGGCAATGGTCATCTTCGTTTCCAGCCGTTTCATCTGCACCTTCATCCTCCACTACGTGAAACCCGGAGCCCTGCTCGCCGTACTGGCGATCGGCGGCATGATTCTAACCGCAGGCACGATCTTCATCCACGGCTACGGCGGCCTCTACTGCCTGATCGGCGTTTCCGCCTGCATGTCGCTGATGTTTCCCACCATCTACGGCATCGCGCTCGATGGCCTCGGCGACGATGCGAAGCTCGGCTCCGCCGGACTCATTCTCGCCATCGGAGGCGGTTGCCTGATGCCTCCGCTGCAAGCCGCCATCATCGACCTGCCGCCCGTCAATCTTGGCTTCATGGAGTTGGCCAGCGTCCGCGCCTCCTTCGCCCTGCCGCTGGTCTGCTTCGCTGTGATCGCCTTCTATGGCTTCTGGTCGCTGCGGGAGCGTGTGCGGGCGTAAATCCATTTGCAATCCGGCGCATCCGGCCTAGGGAAGGTTCACCATGAAGCCAGCCTCCCACATGAAACGCCGCCAATTCGTCCAGCTTGCCACGCTCACCGCCGCCGGGGCGGCCATGCAGCCAGGCCGTGCCGCCGCTGAAACCACCGCCGCCCACAGCCTTCCGGCGCTGCCCTATGCCTTCGGCGCTCTCGAGCCCCACATCGACGCACGGACCATGGAAATCCACCACGGCAAGCACCATGCCGCCTACGTGGCGGGACTCAATGCAGCGTTGGCAAATGCGCCAGATCTGACGAAACAACCGCTCGCCGTGCTCTTGGCCGATCTGCCCGCAGTGTCGGGAGAATCACTGCGCACCCCGCTGCGCAATCACGGCGGCGGTCATTGGAACCATACGTTTTTCTGGGAAACCCTCGCGCCGGCGGCTGATTCCGGCAAGCCCTCGGAAAAACTCGCCGCCGCCATCAGCGCGGAATTCTCCTCGCTGGATGCGTTCAAAAAAGCCTTCGGCGAGGCCGCCGCGAAACGATTCGGTTCCGGCTGGGCATGGCTCGTGCTCGCCGGCGGAAAATTGAAAATCACCAGCACGCCCAATCAGGACAATCCGCTGATGAAAGGACTCGTGCCCGATGCGGATCTCGGCACGCCCTTGCTCGGCCTCGATGTCTGGGAACACGCATACTACCTCCACTATCAGAATCGGCGGCCCGATTACGTCACCGCATGGTGGAACGTGGTGAACTGGGCCGCAGTTTCCAAACGCTTCGCGGAGAATGGCGAATGAGGCTTCACTCCCAAGAACAGCAACAAATTTCCGGATGTTTTCGGATTGCCATGTAATTGTGTCCTGAGACGATCCGCGTCGCATGGCATACACCGCAGACCGGGCATACGAATTGATTTCCTCCGCACAGCAGCGAGGCCGGCTGGCACATGCCTTCCTGATCAGCGGCGCGCACGGCTCTGGCAAGGAAAACCTCGCCGCACGCATCATCCAGCTCGTCAGCGGGGCCGCGAAATCCGGAGGCTTCGATCTTTTCGGCGAGTCGGTGGTCGTGGAAACGCCGCCCTTGGACGAGCTGGAAAGCGGCTGGATCCGCGTGGTCCGGCCACGCATGAAATCCCGCCGTATCGGCGTGGAGGAAATCCGCAATCTCGAACAAACCCTCCATCTCGCCGCACCCGGCGGAGCCTGCAAGGTGGGCGTCATCGTCGAGACCGATCGCATGAACGACCAGGCGGCCAACGCGTTTCTCAAGACCCTTGAGGAACCGCCGCAAAACACCCTGCTGCTGCTGCTCACCGCCGATCCCCAGCGCCTGCTGCCCACCATCCTCTCGCGCTGTGTCCGAGTGCCGCTGTTAGGCGGCCGCGCTCTGCTCGAGGGCGGCGGCGCGGAACTCGTCGCCGCGCTCAACCATGCCGCCACGCGCGGCTTCGGCACGCCGGTGGCCGCATTGCATCTCAAGGCCGCCTTCGCCGGATTCCTCGCCCGCAGTCGCGAGGCGTCCGAGGTCGCCGCCAAGGTCGCCGAAAAGGAGGAAATCTCCGCCTACAAGGATGCCACGGACGGAGCCTGGCTCAAGGAGCGCGAAGCATTTCACAAGGCCGCCGCCGAGGCCGAATACCTCAATGCCCGCAGCCGTCTCTTCGATGTGCTCATGGCATGGATGGCCGACCTGCTCCGCCTCAAGGCGCGCTCCGGCGGGCTGGATTTCCCGGACTCCGCGCAAAGTCTCCATAAGATTGCCGATGCGGAATCTGAAACCCGGCTGTTACAGCGCATGACCGCCCTCGACAGCTTGCGCCGCACGCTTGAAACCAACGCCTCCGAAGCGCTCGCCATCGAAGTGGGCTTCCTCAAGGCTTTTGGCTGAGGCTCGGCTTCAATACTCGTCTTTCACGGCATGCCCGGCGGCCTCTTCCTCGATGGCGAAGGTTTCCAGCAGCAGTTCCAGCCCGTCGAGCACCCGGAGAACGCCATCCGCCCAGCGCCCGGTCTGCCATGCCGGTCCGGCGAGTTCCAACAGATGACCGAGCGCCTCCTCGGTGAGAAACCCTTCCAGCCCGTAGCCGGGCATGATCGCCGCCTCGCCGCGGTCCGGATCGATCGCCAGTAACAGCGCATGGTTGTCCTTGCCGCGGTGGATGTTGCCGGCGAAGTCCGCTGCGTTGAAAAGCCAGAACACATGCATGGAAAACGGATGCTCCACAGGAAATCGATGCATCGCCACTTGCAGGGCGAGCTGCGGGAAACGCCGCCGGATCGCCGTGATGCGCCGCTTCAACCGGGCATGCTCGGTCACCCGCAGCGTGCGCGTGGTGTCCGCCACCAGCGGGGCAAGGCGCGGCACCGCTCCTAACAAGGCACCGGTGCGCGGATAGCTCAATCGGCACGCCAGGCACTCGGCGGCATCCGCGTGAACCGGAGATCCACAATAAGGGCAGCGCATGGCGCGGGAATGTAGGCGGCGGCCAGTCAAAAACGAGGCCAAAATCAAACAACCTGGCCGAGACCCCAGGGCGATTCCCCTGCGGAGCCATCATTCGGCATGAGAACGGGCGGCCCGTCGTCATGGCCGCTTGCAGCGGAGCAAAGGACGTTTGAAGATGCGCCTTGGAAGTCCCATGTTCCCGCGAAACACTCCGCCATGAATCCCGCGCTGGAAACCCTGATGCTCGCTCTTTCCACAGAAGCAGGGCTCGGTGCCCCCGCCCGCGCCTTGCTTCTCGGTGCGCATCCGCATCCGGCGCTCAAGGAATGGCCTCAGGTCACCGGCTGGCAGCCGCTCAAACCCCGCGCCGATGCCTGGGAGCGGGCCGGGTTTCTTCGCGTGGAAGATCTGGCTGGGGAAACATGGCCGCTGGTGCTCGTGCTGCCGGACAAATCCCGCGATGAGACGCTGGCCTGGTTCGCCATGGCCCGCGATCATCTCCAGCCCGGCGGCCGCATCATCGCCGCGATGCCCAACACAGCCGGCGCGGCGCGTTTCGAAAAGGAGCTCTCGCAGGCCACCCGCACCATCACATCGATCCAAAAACACAAGTGCCGCGCCTTCCACGCCACGGATGACGGAACGTGGGATGAAACCCTGTTCCAGCACTGGCGCGAGCTCGGAAACCCGCGCGAAATCCCGGGCTCCGGCTTCATCGCCCAGGCCGGCATTTTCAGCAGTGATCATATCGATCACGGCTCCCGGCTTCTCGCGCAACACCTGCCCGCCCATCTCCACGGCAGAGTGGCCGACCTCGGCGCGGGCTGGGGCTATCTAAGCGACGCGCTGTTGCGGCGCTGCCCGAAAATCGAGCGGCTCGATTTGTTCGAGGCCGACGCCCGCGCGCTCGGCTGCGCCCGGAAAAACCTCGCCTGCCATGCGCGGGAACTTCGTTTCCACTGGCACGACGTCACCACCGGCCTGGACGACACCTATGATGCGATCATCATGAATCCGCCCTTCCACACCGGTCAGGCGACCGATGTGGATCTTGGTCGCGCGTTTCTAACAAAAGCTGCCGCCGCTCTCAGGCGCGGCGGAAAATTACTGCTCGTCGCGAACCGCCAGCTCCCCTACGAAGCGCAGCTCGACTCGCTGCACATCGCCTGGCGCAAGCCCGTCGAGGATGCATCGTATAAACTCCTCTTCGCCGAAAAGCGCTGATCCATCATCCCATGAAACTCGTCAAACTGCTCGCCAACCTCGGCTACGGCTCCCGCAAGGAGGCGCAGAGGCTGCTCCGCTCCGGCGCGGTCACCGATGATGCCGGTCGTGTCTTGAAAGAAGGCGAGCTGCCGCCGCACGAACGCATCCTTTTCCGCGGCGAGCCGCTGGATCCGCCCTTTCCCCTCACCCTCATCCTGAACAAGCCGGACGGATACACATGCGGCGCGGACGACCCCGGGGCCACCATCTATGATCTTCTGCCGGAACGTTTCGCGCACCGCAATCCGGGCCTCAATCCGATCGGACGACTCGACAAGGACACCACTGGAATGCTGCTTCTAACGGACGATGGCAAGCTGCTCCACCGCATCATCCATCCGAAGTCGCATTGCCTCAAAGTCTATCATGCCACGCTCGACCGTCCGCTGGAAGGCCACGAAGCCGCGCTCTTCGCTTCCGGAGAACTGATGCTCAACGGTGAAACCAAGCCGCTGCTGCCCGCGGGTTTCGAGGCGCTCGGCGGAAACGAGGCGCTCATCACCCTGCACGAGGGCCGCTATCATCAGGTCCGGCGCATGTTCGCCGCCGCGGGAAACCATGTCATCAACTTGCAGCGCATCTCCATCGGCGGACTGAAATTACCGGAGGATCTTGAAGCGGGCGATTGGCGGGAACTCACGCCCGGGGAGCTCTCCTCGCTTTTCCGGTGAGCTTCTCTGTGCCGGAGTTCGCAGGCATGTCCAGCCGCCGGCGATGGTGATGGATTGTTTCAGACGCGGCGCTGGCCTACGCCCTCGAAGTGATGCGGGAATCGCAGTGCGGGCCTCCTTTTCCGCCACTTCGATACACTCTCCCAACTCGTCTGCCACCTGCGCTTGGGCGGCCCCATCGTTGGCCACACCCTTTTGCAGAGGGATATGGCGACCGCATGCCGCTCGTTCGAGGGCTACGCGTTGACATGCGGTCGGGGCCGGATTTAATTGGCGCCGATGACTTTCGCCCGCTGGATCCTTGCTCTTGGAGCGGCGCTCACCGTGTCCGGATGCGTGGACATGCGCTCGGGAAGTTCGTGGCAGGCAGCGGTGGACAGCCAGGCGGCCCAGCTTGGCTATCGGAATTGGATCGTCATCGCGGAGGCGTCGTTTCCGGCGCACAGCCGCTCCGGAGTGCGGCAGCTGTCGGCCGCCGTGGAAGTCCCGGAGGCGCTCGACTACGTGCTTCAGGCGCTCGAACGCACGGAAAACGTCCGCCCGCAGGTTTACCTGACTCGTGAGCTGCGATCAGTGGAAAACGACTTCGCGCCGGGCATCGACGAGTTGCGTGAGCGGCTCCGGACCTCGCTTCACGGCCACGAGGCGACCGAGTTGGACCAGCAATCGCTGCTCACCTTGCTGGAGGATGCGAACCGGAGTTTCGACGTGCTGGTGATCCGCACGCAGACCGCCCTGCCATACTCATCGGTTTTTCTGGAGCTCAAGCCGGGTTACTGGGACGCGGAGTCGGAATCCCGCTTGCGGGAGCGCATCGAACACGAGCGCATGCAAAAACTTGTGCGGCCCTTCCCCTGAGGTACATGCTGCGCGCGTGAGCCGAAAAGACGATGACCTGCGCAATGAACGTGAAGCCGCTTGGATTGGCGATGCCGTGCTCGCCCTGTTCGCCCGGCAATTCGTGCTTCGTGAGCGCGACTCAATGGATGGCGAGTGGTTCACCCGCCTGACTTCCAACGAGTTCCTCAGCGCCTTCGGCAATCCGACGCGGGTCGAGGCGTCGATCGGAAAACTCTACCGCGAGGGCGGCCTGGCTGCCGCGTTTGAATGGATGGATGCCCACCTCATCCCGCTTTTTCGCAAGCAGATTGGCAATAAACGCTGATGTTATGAGGATTTGAGCCTTGCAGGCATCGCACGCAGTCCAGATGATCCCGCCACCACCCCATGATCGGATTCCATCAGAAGTCGTACCGTCTGATCACCTTGGGAAAAATGAAAGATTCCGTCAGGGAGAAAACGTAATCACGCAACGATCATGGCATGCGCAAGCTTGTCCAGCCTTCGCCGGAATCCCCGCAACGCCAAACACTCACCCACACGAAACCCCAACACCATGTCCAACGAAGATACCGCAACCTCGGGCAACCAGCTCGCCCTCGTCTATGGAGCACTCCTCACACGAGTCTGGCTCGGCGTCCGCGCCCTACAGACCGGGATTGAAAAATATGCCGGCACCAGCCTGTCGGAGAAGGCTGTCAACATTGACGGTAAGGCCAATGAATACGGCCTCACCGCATCAAGTTCCGTCAAGGAATACGCCCTTTCCAACTACCACGGAGTGCCTCAGGCGCTCATGGCCAAGTTTGAAGCCGAGCCCCTCATGCTGAAGTTCGCCCTTCCGCTCTACGACAAGATCCTCGGGCCTGTCCTGCTCGCGCTGGGCATCACCATCCTGCTCGGCATCGCCAACCGCACCTCGCTTTTCCTGCTCGGCCTGCTCTATATCAGCCTCACCTGGGGTTTGATCCTGATCAAACAGGATGATGGGGTTTCATGGCTGGGCGTGCACATGATCCTCATCGTCATGGCCCTCGCGCTCGCCCCGCACAACCGCTTCGCGATCCTCAAGAAATGGTAACCGCATGAACCCTTCATCATCCTTCATCAGCCGCCGCGGCTTTCTCGGCAAGTCCCTCGCCGGCACCGGCGCAGGTCTCGTGCTTGGCGCGCCATCCATCCTGCGCGCCGCCAACGCCGACGGCTCGGACAAGATCCACGTCGCCATCGTCGGCTTCGGCAAGCAAGCCACCGTCTTGTTTGAGTCCATGAAAAACATCCCCGGCCTTCATTTCCAGGCCGTCTGCGATATCTGGGACTATGGCCGCAAGGCCGGTATGCAAAAAATCCGCGCTCACCAGGGCCACACGCCCAAGGGATACTCGGACATCGATGAAATGCTCGCCACCGAAAAGGGCCTGGATGCCGTCGTAGTCGCCACCCCGGATTTCTGGCACTCACCCCACACCGTGAAATGCCTCGAAGCCGGACTGAACGTCTATTGCGAGAAGATGATGTCCAACACCATCGATGGCGCGCGAGCCATGGTTAGAGCCATGGAAAAATCCGGCAAACTCTGCCAGATCGGCCACCAGCGCCGCAGCAACCCGCGCTACCGCTACACCATGGACAAGCTGATCAACGGCAACAAGATCTGCGGCCAGATCGTCAACATCAACGGCCAGTGGAACCGCGCCGTCGCCTCATCCCAGGACATCGGCTTCAACCCGAAGCTCACCATCCCGCAGGACGTGCTCACCAAATACGGCTTCAAGGACATGCACCAGTTCATGAACTGGCGCACCTATCGCGATCTCTCAGGCGGCCCGATTTCGGACCTCGGCGCCCATCAGATCGATATCTTCGGCTGGTTCCTCGGCGTGGCTCCCAAGTCCGTGTACGCCTCCGGCGGAAACGATTACTTCAAGAAACGCGAGCACTTCGACAATGTGATGTGCATCTTCGAATATGACACCCCGCAGGGCGGCGTGCGCGCCTTCTATCAGGTCCTCACAACCACCAGCGCCGGCGGCGGATTCTGGGAAAGCTTCATGGGCACCGAGGCCACCATCAAGATCTCGGAAATCGCCTCCGCCTCCTCCATCAACCGCGAGGACAGCGCCCCGCCATGGGACGATCTCGTCAACCGCGGCATCCTGAAAAGAAGCGCCGCCCCGCCCAAGCCCCCGCCATCCGCCGATGTCGTCGCCTCCTATGAGTCCGCCCCGCCCGAAGGATTCGAGCTGCCCGGCGGCTTCAACAAACCCGCACACCAACCCCACCTCGAAAACTTCTTCGCCGCCGTGCGCGGCAAGGCCAAGCTCAATTGCGACGCCCGCCACGCCTTCGAAAGCGAAGCGCCCATTTACTGGGTCAATCCCTCCGCCCTCAGAGGCCAGCCCATCCAATTCACCTCCGAACACCTCTCCGTCTAACTCATGAAAACCAAACTGATTACCACCGCCCTGTTTGCCTTCTACGTGCTCGCCTTCACCAGTTGCGGCGAAAAATCCGCCTCCGACAACTCTGCGGCCGCTTCCGAATCATCCAGCGCCTCGCCCACCGGCACCGCCGGCGGCGTGCCACTCGTCACCGAGCTCCCACCGGAGCTCATCGAAGGCACCCCCAAGCCCATCAACGTCCCGAATCTCGTGCAGCCTCCCACCAAGGCCCCCGAATTTCTAGTCCCCGCAGGCACCGCCCTGCTCTCCGCCGGCAAACCCGTCACCAGCAGCGACACCGATCCCATCATCGGCACCCTCGACCTCCTCACCGATGGCGACAAACAAGCCGGGGAAGGCTATTTCGTCGAGCTGCTCGATGGCCTGCAATGGGCGCAGATCGACCTCGAAAAATCCTCCGAAGTCGCCGCCATCTGGCTCTGGCACTTCCACTCCCAGAAGCTCGCCTATCATGATGTCATCATCCAGGTTTCCGATGATGCGGAATTCAAGACCGGCGTCACCACCGTCTTTAATAACGATTACGACGACTCCGCCAAAATGGGCAAAGGCAGCGACAAGCCCTACGTCGAATCCCGCTTCGGCAAGCTCGTCGATGCCAAGGGAGCCAAGGGTCGTTACGTCCGCCTTTACAGCAATGGCAACACCTCCAACGAGATGAACCATTACATCGAAGTGGAGGTTTTCGGGAAAAACCTCTGATCGCCCCACCCAAACCGCCACACGCCGTGAAACGCCGCAGCTTCCTGAATACCACGGCACTCACCGGAGCCGGCCTCGCCTTGCTGCCGGGCGGCGTTCTCGCTGGCAAAATCTCGCCCAACAACAAGCTCAACATCGCCCTCATCGGAGTGTGGGGCCGCGGCCTCGCCCACTACGATTCCATCGGCAAGGAAAACGTCGTCGCCCTTTGCGACATCAACGAGGCATTCTTCCCGGATGCCCTCAAACGCTTTCCCGGCGCCACCACCTACACCGATTGGCGCAAGTGCCTTGATCAGAAGGACCTCGACGCCGTCGTCATCTGCACCGCCGATCACCATCACGCCTTCATCGCCAACTGGGCGCTCAACCGCGGCCTCCACGTCTATTGCGAGAAACCCCTCGCCGTCAGCGTCGAGGAAGCTCGGGTTGTTAGAGCGAACTGGCTCACCAAAAAGGATAAGCTCGCCACCCAGGTGGGGATGCAGCGCCATGCCGATCCCAACTTCAACCGCATCCGCGAATTGATCCAGGATGGGGCCATCGGCGATCTACAATCCGCCGCCGCATGGGGCAACCGCCAGATCCGGCGCAAGGGATATTACCCGGGGGAAGGCGCGGCACCCGCAGGCTTCCACTGGGACCTCTGGCTCGGCCCTTCTCCCGAAAGACCCTACAATCCCGGCTATTTCAAAGGTGCGGCCGGCGCGAACTGCCTGGAATGGAACATGTTCCGGGATTGGGGCGCCGGCCAGATCGGAGACATGGGCAGTCACACCATGGACCTGCTCTGGAATGCCGTGGATACCACCCTGCCCACCTCCATCGAGGCCAAGGGCGAGACCTTCAACCCGGAGGTCACTCCCGTTGAGTGCGAGTCCCACTTTGAATTTCCAGCCAATGATCGCCACGGACCCATCCGCGTGAGTTGGTATCAGGGCGGCCTCATGCCGCGCTCGCCCAACCGCGCCATCGATCTCAAGGCCATCGACCACGGCGCTTATTTCAAAGGCAGCAAGGGATTCCTCGTCGCGGATTTCACCTCGCGCATGATCATCCCCTTCGGCGGCGATGCGGATCTCAGTTATTACAAACCCCGCGCCAAGGAACAACAGCTCCCGCCGCTAGGACATTTCCAACAGCAGTGGATCGATGCCTGCAAGAACCCCTCGCTCAAGACCGCCTGCGACTTCGAATACAGCGGCACCATGATCGAAGCGCTGCTCCTGGGCCTGGTCGCCCATCAAACCGGTGCCAAACTCGATTACGATCCCGTTTCCGGCAAGATCACCAACCACGCCGGGGCCAATGCGCTCCTCAGCCGCAAATACCGCGATGGCTGGGTGCTCAATGGCTGAGCAAGCTGCCGGCCTGATCCTGTCACGCGCCAACCAACACTCGGCAATGAAACGGTTTTTTTGCATCTTTCTCACCATCATTCCGCTACAGGCGGATGAACCAGTGCGTGCCTTCATCGACGATTCCCAGCCAGGGTTTCGCGACCTCACTGCGGCGGACTTTACCAAGGTCAACAGCGCGGATGATACGTGGACGTGGGTGAACGGCGTGCTCCAGTGTACGGGCGAACCCATCAGTGTGCTTCGCACGATCAAGCAAGTTCGAAACTTTGAGATGGCTGTCGAATGGAGTCACCGGAAACCGGCCGGAAACTCGGGTGTGTTCGTGTGGGTCACTCCGGAATCGATCGAAAAACTCGCCGCCGCCGGAACACCCGGATTACCATCCGGCATCGAAGTGCAAATCCTCGATCACGCATTCACGCAGCAGATGAACGCCGCCGGCAAGACCACCGATTGGTTCGGCACGCATGGCGACGTCTTCGCCGTGGGCGTCGTGATGAAACCCTTTCCGCCGCTGTCTCCGAATGGCAGCCGTAGTTTTCCGCGCAAACAGCTCGCCAAGGGTTTCGGCGAGTGGAACCACTACTACATCCGCGCCATCAACGGCGAGATCCGCCTGTGGGTGAATGGAGAGGAAGTCTCCGGCGGCACCGCCTGCGACCCCGCCCAAGGTTACCTCTGCCTCGAAAGCGAGGGCTCGCCCATCCATTTCCGCAAGCTTCGCATCCGCGAGCTGCCGTGAGATCCCGCTAGCAGATCCCGGATGGGGTTTTTCTTTCCAATCCGGCCACCGGGTTGCACAGTCCGCGGCCTTTCCCGATCATGTCCGACGTCCGCAAACCATTCCCCTTCCGCGAGTTCGAGCCCCATTGGCAGCAGCGCTGGGAGTCCGAAAAAACCTTCCGCACCCCCGGTCCGGGCGATGCCGACTTCGATCCCGCAAAGCCGAAATACTACGTGCTCGACATGTTTCCCTACCCGAGCGGCACCGGCCTGCACGTCGGCCATCCGGAAGGCTACACCGCCACCGACATCATCGGCCGCTACAAGCGCATGACCGGACACAACGTGCTGCACCCGATGGGCTACGACTCGTTCGGCCTGCCCGCCGAGCAATACGCGATCAAAACCGGCCAGCACCCGGCGGTCACCACCGCCGCCAACATCGAGAACTTCCGCCGGCAGTTGAAATCGTTGGGTTTCGCCTACGATTGGGACCGCGAAATCGCCACCACCGATCCCGAATACGTGCGCTGGACGCAGTGGATTTTCCTCCAGCTCTACAACTCGTATTTCTGCGAGGAAACGAACAAGGCCAGACCTGTTAGCGAGCTCGAGGCCAAAGGCTGGTCCCGCGATCAGATCGATGAAGTCCGCTTCGCCTACGTGGCTAACACCCCGGTCTGGTGGTCGCCCGACCTCGGCACCGTGCTTGCCAACGAGGAAGTCGAAGAGTGGAAAGGCAAAGGCCACACCGTCGAACGTCGTCCGCTGCGCCAGTGGATGCTGCGCATCACGAAATACGCCCAGCGCCTGATCGACGAACTCGACACTCTCGACTGGCCGGATGGCATCAAGCTGCTCCAGAAAAACTGGATCGGCCGCAGTGAAGGTGCGGAGGTGGATTTCACCATCGATGGAAAAACCATCACCGTCTTCACCACGCGCCCGGATACCCTCTTCGGCGCGACTTACATGGTACTCGCTCCCGAGCATCCGCTCGTTCCGGAAATCACCACCGCCGATCAGAAGGCAGCCGTCGAAATCTATCAGAAATCCATTTCCTCCAAGTCCGACATGGACCGTGGTGATCTCAACAAGGACAAGTCCGGAGTTTTCACCGGTGCCTTCGCCGTCAATCCGGTCAACGGCGAGCAAATCCCAGTCTGGATCGCGGACTATGTCATGATGGGCTACGGCACCGGCGCGATCATGGCCGTGCCGGCCCATGACGAGCGGGACTTCGAGTTTGCGAACAAATTCAGCCTTCCCATCGTGCAAGTCGTCCAACCGACCAACGACGCCGATTGGCAAAACTACGCCGATCCCGGCATCGCCATCAACTCCGGCTTCCTCGACGGCCTGCCCACGCCCGAGGCCAAGGCGAAGATGATCGACTGGCTGGAGGCGAACAATCTCGGCAAGCGCCGCATCCAATACAAACTGCGCGACTGGCTCTTCTCCCGCCAGCGTTACTGGGGCGAGCCGTTTCCGATCATTTGGAAAGACGGCAATCACTCCGCGCTTCCCGAAAGCGAACTCCCGCTGCTCGCGCCGCCGCTTGAAGACTACAAACCCAGCGGCACTCCCGATCCTCTCCTCAGCAAGGCCACCGAATGGGTGAACCTCCCCGACGGCTCCACCCGTGAAACCAACACCATGCCCCAATGGGCCGGATCCTGCTGGTATTACCTGCGCTACTGCGATCCGGGAAACAGCAACCGCTTCCTCTCTAACGAAGCCGAGGCCTATTGGACCAGTGACAAGCCCGGCATGGTGGACTTGTACGTCGGCGGCACCGAGCACGCCGTGCTTCACCTGCTCTATGCCCGCTTCTGGCACAAGGTTCTCTTCGATCTCGGCCACGTCACCACGCCCGAGCCGTTCCAGAAACTCGTCAACCAAGGGCTCATCCTCGGCGAGGACGGCCAGAAAATGTCCAAGTCCCGCGGCAACGTGGTGAACCCGGACGATGTCATCACCGAATACGGAGCCGACGCGCTGCGCCTCTATGAAATGTTCATGGGCCCGCTCGAACAGGTGAAGCCATGGATCATGAAGGGTGTCGAGGGAGTATCCCGCTTCCTCGCCCGCGTCTGGCGCGTGGCCTTCGAGGAACAGCAGGACGCAAGTTATGCCATATCCCCGAAGATCCAGGACGTGCCCTGCACCGACAAGGAACTGCTCCGCGTCGTGCATGAGACGATCAAAAAAGTCGGCGAGGACATCGAAAAGCTCAGCTTCAACACCGCAATCTCGCAGATGATGATCTGCACCAACGCATTCACCCAGGCGGACGTCGTACCGCTCAAAGAGTTCATCCAATTTCTAACCGTCCTCAACCCCTTCGCCCCGCACCTCGCGGAGGAAATCAACAAGCGTCTCGGCGGCACCACCATGCTCTCCGAGCAAACCTGGCCCACCTACGATCCGGAAGCCCTCATCCGCACCGAGATCGAGTTTATCATCCAGGTGAACGGCAAACTGCGCGACCGCCTCATGATTTCCAAGGATGCCGACGAAGCTGCCGCCACCACCGCCGGCCTCGCCAGCGCCAAGGTCAAAGAGCACACCGATGGCAGGATCATCCGCAAGATCGTTTTCGTCCCCGGCAAGCTGCTCAACATCGTGGCCGGATGAGAATTCGGAAGCTTGGAATCCATGTCCTTCCTCTTAACGGTTGAAGCGCCAGCCGTCAGAAGATAGGCGTGGCGGTCCGTTTGATTTCCTGGCTCGAGCTGGCAATCTCCGGGCATTTCGTGAAAGACCGGGATGCCGCCGCGGCTGGCGCACCACCAATACTATGTGGTGTGGGGCATGAGACTCCCGCTGGTGGAGGCGGCGGTGATTTCCGCGGCGATTTCTGCGCGGCAGGGTTTTCCCAGCGGGCTGCGGGGAATATGCGCGAGTAGCACCGCCGGGCCGAGTCTGCGGAAGCCCGCCGCCTGTTTCGCGTAGGCTGATAGAACATCACGGATGACGACCGCGTTTATAGTCGCATCAAAAACCGGTACCAGCGCGTGCTCCGTGCGCGCGTCCGGCAGGGCCACCACCACGAACATACCCGGGGGGAGCCCGCCCGCCGACATGCCCGAGAGTTCGCGCTCGATCATTTCCAAATCGACGAGTTCACCGAGCACCTTCACCATCAGGTCCGCGCGGCCAAGCGGCGATAGAAGATTGTTTTCCAGCAGCACCCGGTCGCTCGTCTCGTGCCATTCCATGGCGCGGGCCTGGAAGGACCAGAGACCATCTTGCCTGATGAGGGTTCCGGAAAACAAGGCTGGCCCGGAAATCCGAAGCCGCATCTCGGAGGAAAGTTCCGCCCGCCAGATCGGCAGCAGCGGGAGCGGCGCGGGCTGATAGAAATTTCCCAGCGTCGCCAAATCCTGGGTGGCGATTTGCGAGGCGGCTTCCGTCATGCCATAACTCGCCAGCACCGGCCAGCCAAGCGCCCGCGCCGCGCGGCCGGTTTCCACATCCAAATGCCCGCCACCGACTACCACCGCGCGCAGTGCCGGTGGCGCGTGCAGGCCCGCAGACGCCAGATCATGCACTTGGGTGGGCACTAGAGACGTGTGGGTGACTTTGTCTTTCGCCAACCATGCGGCGAAGGCAGGCGCATCCCATCTAGGGCCGAATTCCCGGGACTGACAGCCCGCCGCATAGGCCCGGACCACCACGCCGAAGCCGCCGACATGACGCAATGGCAGCGCGAGGCCCCAGCATGATGCGGTTGTCACTTCCAGATGACGGTTCACCGCCGCCGCAGATTCCAGCAGTGCGGCTTTCGATAGCGCGATCCATTTCGGCGCGCCGGAGCTGCCGGAGGTTTCAAAAAGCACATGTCCGCGCAATTCGGCCAGTGCCGGGATTTCACCGGGGAAATCCCCCGCCGCGAAGGGCCCCGGATCGTCACGAAACACGCGTTTGATCAGTAAAGACGGGTCCATGACAGTGTGTCTAGCAAGTCATCGAAACCAAGCCCGTTGCCAGCGGGTGGCTGGAACGCCGGAGACCACGGTCCGAGCATTTCCGTGAATGCATCCGGCGCGAACAGGTGATGCGTCTGCAAACCGCACATCCCCACCAGTCCCGGCAATTGCAGGCCCAGCCGTGCCGCCTCCCATGCCGCGAAAGCCTGTCCCAGCGGGTGATCCATGTAGCTCGTCACCACCACCCGCTGGCTGTTGCGCATCGCCGCCTCACCTAACAAAAATGGTTCGTCGATCGCGGGCTTCACCACCATCACCTGCGCCTCGGTACTGAGCGGAGCCGCTTCACGGTCCACCGCCAGTTTCACCCGCGTCTGACGATGCAGGGCGGCCCATGCGGATTCCGAGTAGGGGCAGGGATCCTCCACGAAGTCGATCGCAGCGCGGCTTTTCTCATGCAGACTTAACAGAAACTCCGCAGCGGCATCCGTGGTCAGCGATTCATTGAAATCGAGCCGCCATCTGATGGCCGGATACTCCGCCGACATGTCATTGAGAAACCCGGACTCGCCCTCCGGATCGCGCCCGAACTTGAGTTTCACCGCTTGGAAACCGGCCTCCACTGCGAGAGCCACATCCGCTACATCGTTCCTGGCCAGCGTTGCGTGACTGTCCGGCACCTCCATTTCCTCGAACAAGGAATGATCGAAAACACGCGCCGCGCGGTCGAATTCGGTGCAGCGAATCGCCCGTCTCACGATGGGCCAGCGCCGCGCTCCCGCCAGATCCGCGAGACATTTTTCCAGCGGCGGATCGCCCAGTTCCGGCCAAGGATGGATGCAGCCGAATCCGCCGTCGATCTGGATCAAGACACCCTCGAATTCGCGGCGGTTCGAGACGGAGTTCAGCAAACCGCTGGTTTTCATGCGGTAACGCGAGATCAGAGGTTTTTGCGCGTGTGCTTCCATCGGTGCGATAGCTCATAGTGCATCCCCGCCCGCATGGCAACCTCCGCAGCCTGCCTCAATTTCCCGCGTGAGTATGATCTGCTGGAGCACTTCAAGCTCAACTTCGATGCCAAGCGCCGCCGCGAATCATGGGAGCCCGTTGATTTCGGACACGCTCTCTCCAACGCCGAGCCGATGGTCGCCAGGTAAAGATCGAAGACCTCATCAACGGGTTCATCTAACTCATTTCACCGCGAGACCCATCAGCCCGCCGCTTCATCGCCGGCAGGTTCGACGGTTTTGCCGCTGTGGCCCAGCTCCACCATCTGGAAACCCTTGCGTTGATGCTTGCAGCGGAACGGCAGGCCCGATTCGTTCGGCTTCCAGCCATTCGCGTTCGCGAAATCGATCACCTCGGTCACCATGTCGTAGCTCACGATCCTCGGCAACTCGGCGATCAGCACCTGCCCCTTGACCGGCGCGCTTGCCTCAGCCCGCAGCTCGTTCACTCCGCGGAGGTTCTGCATGATCCAGCGGTATTGGACGTCGCGGTGGTTGATGGTTTTGTAACCCTTGAGTGGTGCTGGCATGGTGGTGAACCGCCACCATTGCGCAATCCACGGAGGACGGGAATGTTTTTTCCGGGAATTCAGCGGCCCGGATCGTTCCCCGCGAATGCAAACTCACGCATCACCACTCCGCCGGGCAAGTGTGCCTGAATGATGCGCTCCAGCACTTCCGGCGTTCACGAGTGATACCAAACGCCCTCCGGGTAAATCACGGCGATCCGTCCGCACTGGCAGACCTTGAGAAACTCCCACGATTCCAGCCTGCGGCACTCGCGCAGCACTTTGGCTTCGTCGGACCCGCGCAGGGGAAGATGTGCCGCTCGATTTTTCCGATACCGAGGGCTTCGGAGGCTGTGTGGAGGTCGTTCATCAGAGACCTGGGATAATTCAACCGCATGGATTGTCATTTCCAAAAGTTGCAATCGCGGCGATTCGATCAATACTTGCCGCCGATGCCAGCGCACATTGATGAACTCACGGATGATTACGATGTCATCGTGATCGGAGGCGCGCTTTCCGGTGCCGCGGCCGCCACCTTGCTGCTGCGGAAAAATCCCGGCATCCGCGTCCTGATCGTGGAGAAGTCCGAAACCTTCGGTCGCCGGGTGGGCGAGGCCACCGTGGAGGTGAGCGGCTACTTTCTCGGGCGCGTGCTCGGGCTCACCCAATATCTCAACGAATCGCACCTCGCCAAACAAGGGCTGCGTTTCTGGTTCGCCAACGACAAGGTCATGAGCCTCGATCAGGCATCGGAGATCGGCCCGCGCTACCTGGCGCGGCTGCCTTCTTATCAGGTTGACCGCGGGATACTCGACGAGGAGGTGCTGAGCAGGGCGGAAACCGCCGGTGCCACCGTGCTGCGGCCCGCCATTGTTTCCAACATCCAGCTCGTTGCAGGCGGCTTGCAGACACTGGAGGTGAAACAAGGCGACGTGAAACGCGGCTTGAGCGCGCGCTGGATCGTCGATGCCTCCGGCCACATCGCCCTGCTCGCCCGCAAGCATGGCTGGTGGACACCCAATACCGACCACCTCACCGCATCTGCGTGGTCGCGCTGGAAGGACGTCAAGGATTGGGACGGCCGCGAGTTGATGGAAAAATATCCGGACTGGGCCGCAGCGCAATACGGCACCCGCGGCACCGCCACCAACCACATCATCGGCGATGGTTGGTGGAGTTGGTGGATCCCGCTCAAGGGCGGCGACGTGAGTGTGGGTGTCGTGTACGACACGCGCATCGTCGATTTTCCGCAGGACGGCGGCAATATCGGAGAGCGCTTGAAAAGCTTCCTCACGCGCCATCCAGTCGCGCGCGAGTTGTTGGAAAACGCGCATTACGTGCCGGATGACCTGCATCACCGCAAAAGTCTCTCCTATTACAGCAAGACTTTCGCCGGTGACGGCTTCGCGCTCGCCGGCGATGCGGCCGCATTCATCGATCCGTTTTACAGCCCGGGCATGGACTGGATATCATTCACCGTCAGCCGTGCGGCGGACACCATCACCCGCCAGCGCGCCGGCGAGCCGACGGTCTTCCTAACAGAAAGTCACAACCGCGATCTCACGCTCTGCCACACCCGTTGGTTCGATGCGCTCTATCGGAACAAATATCAATACCTCGGCGAGTTCGACCTGATGAACCTCGCCTTCCAGCTCGATCTCAGCCTCTATTACTGGGGCGTTGTGGAGCCGGTTTTCAGTCTTGGCGAGCAGGCTTACCTCGCGCCACCCTTCTCGCCGCCGAGCGGACGGATATTCGCCGCCCTGATGCGCACCTACAACCGCCGCTTCGCGAAAATCGGAAGCCGCCGCCGCCGGATGAACATGCTGGGAAGAATGAACGACCGCCAGCGCGTGCTGATCCCCGGCTTCACCCTCAAGCGCGAGGAAATCTGGAAGCTCCTTCCGCTGTTAGGCGCGTGGCTGAAACTCGAACTCACCGAAGGCTGGCACACCTGGGGCGGTGACCGGATCGCTGGGGCGGCGACAGGATCAGGGAAGGACGATGCCTGATCGCAAGTTTTTCGTTTTCAAACGCCGGCGTGACAATAAGCACTTGCGCCTCCCATTCTCAATCTCAACTGCGGATTCGAGGATCAAACGGGCTGCGCGGCAGCCCAGGCGGCGTATTTGCGCACACCTTCCCGGATCGGCGTGTGCGGTTCGTAACCTAACAATCGGCGGGCCTTGTCCACGTCCGCATAGGTTTTGGGAACATCGCCGGGTTGATCCGGGAGCTGGCGGATGACTGCCTTCCCGCCGGCGGCCTGCTCGATCATGGCGATGAGTTCCGCGAGGGTGGTGGTGGCCGATCCGCCGAGGTTGAAGATTTCAAATGGCGAGACCTCGGTGTATGCGGCGGCGGCCAGCACGCCCTGGACGATGTCATCGACATAAGTGTAATCTCGCGCGGTGCCGCCGTCGCCATAGCGGTCGATGGGTTTCCCCTCGCGGATGGCGCGGGTGAATTTCGCGATGGCGAGGTCCGGCCGCTGGCGCGGGCCATAGACGGTGAAGAAGCGCAGGCAGGCGCAGTGGATGCCAAAGAGGTAGGAGTAGTTGGAGCAGATTTGTTCGCCGGCGATCTTGGTGGCGGCGTAGGGCGAGATCGTGCGTTCGATGCGGTCGTTTTCCGAAAACGGGACCTTCTCGTTGATGCCGTAAACCGAGGAGGACGAGGCGAAGATGAAACGGTTCACGCCGTGGTGGCGGCAGGCGTCCAGCAGGTTGAAGGTGCCGTCGATATTGGTGGTGAAGTAGAGTTTCGGATCGGAAATCGACGGACGGACACCGGCGCGCGCGGCGAGATGAAGCACGGCGTCGAAGCGATGTTCGGTGAATGTTTTCTCGATCAACTCGCCGTCGCGGATGTCGCCGCGAACCAGGGTGATGCGCCCGGCGATGGCGGCGAGGTTGGCTTCCTTCAGCGCGGGATCGTAAAAGTCGTTGAAGTCATCGAACACGACGACTTCAACGCCGCGTGCGAGCAGCGCTTCCGAGCAATGGGAACCGATGAAGCCGGCGCCGCCGGTGACCAGGATTTTCTTGAATGGAAAATTCATGGGGACTGCGAAACTCAACCCTGCGGCTTGGTTCCCGCATAGAGCTGGGGATTGAGCGCGGGGTCGTTGTACATCTTGAATTGGTAATAAACGGCGAAGCTGCGGGTGCCGGAGCGCACGGCATCAATGAGCTCGGCGAGGCTGCGGGTGAGATCCCCGCGCTGGAGGCGGATGCGGGCGAGTTTTTCGCCACAGTTGGCGCGGTGTTCCACAGAGGCGTCCCCGCGCTCGGCCTGCTCTCGCATGTGGAATTCCTTGAGCGCGAGGATCGAGAGGCGGTCGATGATCATGCCGGGGGTTTCCGAGTTTTTCGGGCAGCCGGATTCCGCGGGCTGGAGTTCGGCGACGAGCGCCTTGTCCATTTCCTCGATGAAATTATTGCGCTCCTGGTTGAAGCGGTCGATGGCGCGTTTCGCCTGATGGACGCGCGGCGAGCCGAGGTCGTCGCGGCGGGCGATGTCCTCCTCGTGCCAGAGTTGGAAATTCCGCAGGTGGTTTTCCCGGACCAGGCGGAGAAAGCCATCGCCCGAGGCGGCGGGGGATTCTTCATGCCATGCCGCCGTGAGGGCGGATTGCAGGGCTGCGATTTCGGCGGGATCGATTATCATCGGCTGGCGGTGTGGCCTTTAGCGTTGCAAGGGAATGGCCGCCAAGGCAAGCCTGACGCATGCCGAAGGTGAATGGCCCCGCCGCCCCACGCAGCCTCCTGATCCTCAAACCGTCCTCGCTGGGCGACATCGTGCATGCCCTGCAAGTGGTGCGAACGGTGGCGCGGCGGCTGCCGGACTGCCGCATCACCTGGGTGGCGCGTGATCGTTTCGCGCCGCTTGTGGAGGCCGCTCCCTTCGTCCATGAGGTGATTCATTTCCGCCGCAAGAACGGTTGGCGCGGTATTCTGGAGGTCATGAAAACCCTGCGCGCCCGTCAATTCGACGTCGTCTGGGACATGCAGGGCCTGCTGCGATCCGGGCTGATGGCCGCCGCCGCCCGCTCGCCGGTGAAACGGGGCCGCCACGACAGCCGCGAGGGTGCCGCGTTGTTCAGCCGAAAGGTCGGCATGCCGCCGGGAAACGGCCCGCACCACGCGATTCCCGTGCTGCTGGAATTCGCCCGGTCCCTCGGCATCGACGACGAGGTCCGGATTCCGCTCGAACTGCGGCCGGGGCCGGATTTTCCATGGAAATCTTTCTTCGAGGGCGATCCCGCGCGGCGTTTCGTGATCTTCACCGACAGCCGGGGAGTCGAAAAGGAGTGGCCGAAATTCAGCGAACTCACCCGTTTGATTTTCGAAAACATTGCGGACAGCCGGGTCGCCTGGTGCGCTGGCAACCCTGCGGCACCGGATTTCCCCGTGCCGGACGGTCGTTTCCTCAATCTCACCGGCTGTCCCTTCGATGAAATGATCGAGCTGGCCCGCCAGCCCTCGGTGTTCATCGGCAACGACAGCGGCCCGATGCACCTTTCCGCGGCTGTAGGCAACCGCGTGCTCGCCATCTTCGGCCCCACCTCGCCGGAGCGCTTCGGCCCCTGGCCGCCGGGCTCGCCGCGTACAGTTTCGGTCGTCGCCCCCGGCGGCATTCTCGCTGATCTCACGCCACGGGCGGTTTTTGACGAACTTGCCGGACTGCTTGCCCGCGATTGAGTTCTTGCCGAGCCAGCGCGGAACCATAAGCTGCCGTGCTCAGCCGGGATGGCGGAATTGGCAGTCGCGCTTGACATAGGATCAGAAGGGGAGCTGGGCGCAATAGAGGTAGGAATGCGCCCGCCGACGCCCATGAAAAACCAATGCCCCGTGCATCCGCTCATTCCATTGCCAGCACATGGACATGGGCGAACACGTTTCGCGCCTTGCGACTTTGCCGACCACTTTCAGTTACACCGGCCGGCTTCCCCGATGAAAGATACCGCAGCCCTCAGGCTTATACCAATGACAGATCCCGTTGAAATCCCACCGCCATGATCCTATCCCAATGTCCATCGTCCCTTGCCCGGCGCTCCTGCGGCCTTTTTCTAACATTCGCGGTGTTGGGCCTCGTGACCGGCCTTCACGGGCAAATCCTTGTCCATGTTTCCCAGAATGCCGCCGATGGAGGCGATGGCAGCAAGGCGAAGCCGTTCCAGAACATCCTGCAAGCCCGGGATCACCTGCGGCAGGCGAGGAAAACCGGGAAAATCCCTGACACCGAAACCGTCATCGTAGAGCTGGCGGCCGGGGTTTACCGTTTGGCGGCGCCCGTGGAATTCACCGCGGAGGATGGCGGTCGGCCGGGGGCACCGGTCATCTACCGTGCCGCGGAAATGGGAAAAGCGCAGTTGCGCGGCGGCGTTCCCCTGCCCGCCGGGGCGTTCCGGAAAGTCAGCGACCCGGCGCTGCTGGCCCGGCTTGCGGAAGGCGCGCGGCCTCACGTCCTCGTCTGCGATCTGGCAAACATCGTCGATGGCGAGCTCCCCGAGTTTCCCAATGCCTACCGCGCCACCCCTGTCGCTCCTTGGCTTTACGCCGACGGACAACCCATGACGCTCGCCCGTTGGCCCAATAAAGACGCGGAAAACAACGGTTGGGTCAGCTTTTCCAAAGTCGTGGACCAAGGCCTCCCCCAACCCGGGGCCGAGGATCCCGCCCTGCGCAAAGTCCGCCCCGGCGCATTCGTTTTCGATCACCCGCGGGCCGCCTCATGGGACCTCGAAGCGGGGGCCTGGCTCTTTGGCTACTGGACGCACGACTGGTCCGAGGAAACGATCCGCATCGCCAGCTACGACGCCGGGAAAAAAACCATCCGTCTCGCGGCAGCACACGGCTACGGCATCATGGGCGGCACCTGGGGAGCCAAGGAACGCCGCTTTTTCGCCCAAAACATCCTCGCCGAGCTCGACAGCCCCGGCGAGTGGTTCGTGGATCGCAAGGCGAAAAAACTCTTCTACTATCCGGTCGCTCCCATCGCCCACAGCCAGCTCGTTCTCGTCACCAACAGCGCCCCGCTCATCGGCCTGACCCATGTCAGGCACCTCAAGATCAACGGCCTCAAGATCGAGTATAACCATGGCACCGGCATCAGCATCAAACAGGGCGAGGACATCGAAATCGCCGGCTGCGAACTCTCGAACCTCGCCGGCACCGCCATCGATCTCTCCGGCAAAAACCTCACCCTGCGCTCCTGCGACATCTTCAACATCGGCCGCAACGGCGTTTCCCTCAACGGCGGCGACCGCAAGACCCTGGAAAAATCCGGCAACCTCGTGGTGAACAACCACATCCACCACTATGGCATCTTCCAGCGCACCTACGCCCCCGGCATCGGAGTGGGCGGCTGCGGCAGCATCGTCCGCCAAAACCTCATCCATGACGCGCCCCACAATGCCATCTCTTACTCCGGCAACGAACACCTCTTCGAATTGAACGAAATCCACCGCGTCATGCTCGAAACCGGCGACTCCGGCGCCTTCTACAGCGGCCGGGACTGGACCAGCCAGGGAAACATCCTCCGCCACAACTACATCCACCACCTCGGCGGAAAAGATGTCAGCACCACTCACACCATGGGCATCTATCTCGACGACTGCGACAGCGGGGACACCTTGGAAGGAAACATCCTCTACCGCGCCGGCCGCGCCCTCATGATCGGTGGCGGCCGCAACAACCCGGTCCTCAACAACCTCGTCATCGATTGCCCGATCGGCCTCCATTTCGACGGTCGTGGCATGAGCTGGAAACAATGGAACAACCCCTCCGACCGAAGCTGGATGCTAGAAGCCAAGGCCGAGGCTCTCAATTACAAGAACCCGCCGTGGAGCGAGCGTTACCCCTTGCTGGCGAAAATCATGAGCGACTCGCCCAAAGAGCCGCTCTACAATCCCATCCGCAACAACATCTTCATCAACTGCCGCGACAAAGTCCTCCACCTCGACCGCGACTCCGCGAGCGTCCTGCCGAAACTGGAAATCGAGCACAACCTCGTGGTTCAAACCGGCGAGCCAAACCCCAAAGCGCTCGACACCATCACCAACCATCCCGGTTTCACCCTCGCGCAAAACCCGCCTGCCGACCTCGGCTACACCGTCGGTGCCCGGGGTGGATTCCAGATGAAAGCAGATTCCTGGCTGCTCCGGCAAAACTCCGCCTTCGCCAAAATACCCTGCGAAAAAATCGGCCTCCAAAAAGACGCCTGCCGCCAGTCACTTCCCTGAGCCTGCCCATGGACCTTGGGAGAGGTATCATCACGCCTCGATCCCCAGCCACCGGCTTTTCAGCCCACTGTCGGGATTGAGTTCTTGCCGAGCCAGCGCGTAGCGATAAGCTGCCGCCCTCAGCCGGGATGGCGGAATTGGTAGACGCGCTTGACTTAGGATCAAGTGAGCTAGCTCGTGCAGGTTCGAGTCCTGTTCCCGGTACTGTTTTCAGAGCTATCGCCGGGTTCACCGTGCTTTACAAGGTCTCCGGGGTTGGACAGCATCACGCCGTAAATCATCCCCCTCCTTCCCCTTTCCCACAAGCCGTCAGCGGGCATTACGGGATCGCGCGATGCCGCCTTTTCAGGCGGCTGTCATAGTCTCTCGTCCGCCACGATTCCCCCCCATTTACGGATGAACATCGATTTTTCCGAAGCGAGACGCATGAAGCGCTTTCCCATCCTCGATGCGGCGAGGGGCCTTGCCTGTGCCGGGGTGGTCGCCTGTCACCGCGACCTGAGCCGCCTGTTTCTCTGGTACTGGGGAGTGATGGATTTTTTCTTCGCCATGTCCGGGCTGCTGATCACCCGCAGCCTCGTCTCGAACTGCGACAAGGGGCGCGGAGTGTTTCCATTCCTGCCGTATCGAGCGCTCAGACTCCTGCCCGCCTACCTGACGATAATGGTTCTCTACGAACTCACATTCCTCATTCTGGGAACACGGGAACCGTTTCAGACCCTGCCCTACGTGTTTTCATACCAACACACGGACCTGATTTTCGGGTCGGCGGAGATCTTCCACCGGATTCCCGAGATGGAACCCTACTGATCCCTCATTCGCGAGAAGCAGTATTACCTGCTCTGGCTGGGAGGACTGGCATGTCTCGCCTCGTTCATGCGGCTGGTTTGGTCCTGTCTCCTTTCCTATCGGAATTCGGACCTCTATTTCCAGGGTCTGTGGATCGACGTCACCTGCTTCAGCGTATTCTCACTGGCGCTGGTCATCGGCATGATGAGGACCGACATGCGCGGGATTCACTTCGGCAAAACTCAGAACGGTCTCGCGTTTATGGGTCTGGTCAGCTATGAAATCTACCTCGTTCATGTCCCGATCATCACGATCCTGAAGCACTTTTCCCACTTCGACTTCGATGGCGGGAAACTGACCCTCTATCTGGTCACGATGGTGCTCTCGACCGTCGTCGCCTTCCTGATGCACCGGTTCCTTACCGCCACGGCATTGAAAAAGAGGGAGGGAATTCTGGCCTACATGGAGGCGAGGCTCCCGCGTAAGCCTTCCGCGCGAGGGGAAGCACCCGTTGGAGTTCCGCTCAACGTGGCTGCGGTTTCCGTAGCCTGTGACGAGCCTTCCTCCCTATGTTCGGAGCGGAAAGAATGAGTGCTACCCCATTTTCCGGAACCCTGACCAAGGCCTGACAAACTGATGGATGCGTTCATGGTTCTGATGACCAGGATCACGCGTTCCACCGGAAGCGATTCCATGTGACGGGCTCCCGATGGTTGGCCGCCACCCGGTCAATGATTGCCGCTCTTGAGAACGCGGGCGGCAAACCGAAAGTCATCTATCTTCCGGACATGGACCATGCCTGCTGGCCCGGGGGTTATGAAGAATCGGAAACGCCGCGCTGGATGTTCTCGCAACGGAGGAAATAACCGCCTGCTGCCGACAGGCGGAACCCGCGAAGTCATCGTAGCGGAGGCATCAAACGAAGCGAACCGGCTGCCGCCCATAAAAAAGCCGCTTCCGGGAGAGGACGCGGCTTCGTTTGGATATTTCGTTGAAAGCCGGATCAGTTCGCCTCGGCGAGCACATTGATGCGGCGGGAATCCTTGTCGAAGGCCACGCGGCCATCCACCAAGGCGAAAAGCGTGTGGTCGCGGCCGATGCCCACGCCCTTGCCAGGGTGGAACTTGGTGCCGCGCTGGCGGATGAGGATATTGCCGGCGATGACGGCCTGGCCGCCGAATTTCTTCACGCCGAGGCGCTTGCTGCGTGAGTCGCGACCGTTTTTGACGGAGCCTTGTCCTTTTTTATGGGCCATGGAAGTAGGTGGGTGGGAAGTGGGTGATTAACCGGCGATCGAGGTGATCTCGAGCTTGGTGAGGCTGCGGCGGAAGCCCTTGGTCTTGTGGAAGCCTTTGCGGCGCTTGAATTTGAAGGCGATGCCCTTGGGGCCGCGGTATTGGCTGATCACCTTGGCGGTGACGGAAGCGCCATCCACGATCGGAGCGCCGATTTTCACGGTCTCTCCTTCGCCAACGATCAATGCGTCGAACTTGATTTCGGAGTCCACCGCCGCATCGAGTTTTTCAACATCGAACTGGGTGCCTTCTTGGACGCGGTATTGTTTGCCGCCGGTTTTGATCACTGCGTAGGCCATGGCCGTTTGGGAAAAGATTGGTTCCGCCCTTGTGGGCGGGCGGGGAGAACACCACGGAGCATTCCACCGCGCAAGATTTTTTTGCCCATTGGGGATTTTTTTGGAAAAATTCCGTGGAAGCGGTTCAAACCGCAACCCAAGCGCCAAGCACCTTGCATCCAATCGATGACGAGTTGGGACACTCCGAAAAAAGCGAAAAATGCGGAGTTTGGATTGTGTCCGCCGATCATCCCATGATCAGGCTGCTCAGATCATGAGTGTGTTTCTGGCGCAGTTCGCAGACTAATTCCATCAGCTTCTCCGTCCGGCATCATCCTCACGGTCTGTTGATTATTAGTGGTTTTGCGACTGGTGGTCCCGCCAGGAATCGAACCTGGACCTACGGCTTCGGAGGCCATCGTCCTATCCATTGGACCACGGGACCCTGCGCATAACGCGTGGGCAAGAGGGCTAGCCGCCGCGTCAGGACTTGGCAAGGAGAAGGATTGGGAAAATCGGCGGGCTGGCCGCGTCGCGCGTGCTTGACCGGATTTCGCGGGGCGGCGAGGTTTCGCGCATGACACGCGAGGAAATGGCGGCTGTGCTGGACGAAATCGCCCTGCTGCTGGAATTGAAGGACGAGAATCCGTTCAAGGTCCGCGCCTACCGCCATGGCGCGGAGACCGTGCGGAATTTCGACGGCGAAATCGTCGATTTGGCGGAGAAAAACCAACTCGATGGCATCAAGGGCATCGGCGAGGCGTTGCGAGACAAGCTCCACGAACTGGCCGTCACCGGCAGCCTGAAATTCCACCAGGATCTGCGCGCGGAGTTTCCGCCCGGCCTGTTCGAACTCTTCGATCTCCAGGGGCTCGGGCCGAAAAAGGTGAAGGCGCTGCACGATGCGCTGGGCGTCTCCTCGGTGGAACGGCTCAAGGAAGCGTGCGAGCACGGGAAAGTAGCCGCGCTGCCCGGCTTCGGCGGGAAGACGCAGGCGAAGATCCTCGAAGCCATCGCCCTGCACGAGCAATTCGCGGACCGATTTTTGTTAGGAAGCGTGAGCCCGCTGGCGGCTGAAATGCTCGACACGCTGCGCACGCATCCGGAGATCTCGCGGGTGACGGTGGCGGGCTCGTTCCGCCGGGCGAAGGAAACCGTGCATGACCTGGATTTCCTGGTCGCCACCCGGGAGCCGAAGCTGGTCTGCGAGGACTTCATCACGCTGCCGCAGGTGGAATCCGTGATCGCCTGTGGCGAAACCAAGGCCTCCGTGCGCCTGAAAAACGGCATCCAGTGCGATTTGCGCGCGGTTTCCAACGCGCAGTTCCCCTTCGCCCTGCTCTACTTCACCGGCTCCAAGGAACACAACGTCGCCCTGCGCTCGCTCGCGCTCAAACATGGGCTTTCACTCAACGAATACGGCTTCACACCCACTGCCGAAGGCGGCGCCCAGGTGCCACCGGACCTCCATGAAGAACGTGATATCTATCAGTTTCTCGGGCTCCAGCACATCGAGCCCGAGCTGCGCGAGAACCGCGGAGAGATCGAGGCCGCCGCCGATCGCTCGCTGCCCCGTCTGGTGGAGATCGACAACCTGCGCGGCACCTTCCACAGCCATACCACCTCGTCCGATGGCATCCACACGCTCCAACAGATGGCCGGTGAGGCGATGGAGCTGGGCATGCAATACCTCGGCATCTCGGATCACTCGAAGTCCACCGTCGTCGCCAACGGCCTGGACGAGGAGCGCCTCATCCGGCAGATCGCGGAGATCCATGCGCTCAACGCCGGCTTCACGGGCTTCCGCCTCTTCGCCGGCTCCGAGGTGGACATCCTCAAGGACGGCTCGCTGGATTTCGATGATGGAATGTTAGCCAAACTCGATTTCTGCGTCGCCTCGGTGCACGCGCAGTTCAATCTGCCGGAGGAGGAGATGACCCGCCGGATCTGCCGGGCGATGGAAAACGAACACGTCACCATGCTCGGCCATCTCACCGGCCGCATGCTGCTCAAGCGCGATGGCTACGCCGTCAACCACGCGATGATCGTCGATTGCGCCGCCTCAACGCGCACCATCATCGAGCTCAACTGCAACCCGCGGCGCCTCGACATGGATTGGCGCTGGTGGAAGCGTGCCCGCGACAAGGGCGTGCTCTGTTCGATCAACCCGGACGCCCACTCGACCGATGGCCTGCACCACGTCGGGCTCGGCGTGCGAGTCGCGCGCAAGGGCTGGCTGCGCAAGCAGGACATCCTCAACACGCGCTCCCTGAAGGAGGTGGAAGCCTTCCTCCAGACGCCCAAGGCGCGGCGATGAATCCGCGCATTCCTGCGTGACTCGCCGCGCGGCGGGCGGCAACCTGCGCGCATGCCGGATTCTCTTCCCCATCGTTTCGGAGGCATCGCGCGGCTCTATGGCCAGGCGGCTTTGGAGCGGTTTCTGCGCGCGCGCGTGGCCGTGATCGGTGTCGGCGGCGTGGGCTCGTGGGCGGTGGAATCACTGGCCCGCTCCGGAGTGGGAAACCTCACGCTGGTGGATCTGGATGAAATTTGCCTGAGCAATGTGAACCGCCAGCTCCACGCGATGGACGGCCAGATCGGCCGCCAGAAAACCGAGGCCATGGCAGACCGCACCCGCGCGATCCACCCCCTGGCGGACGTCATGATCGTGCCGAAGTTTTTCAACGAGAGCACGGCATCAGAGATCCTCGCCGCCGGATTTGACGCGGTGCTCGATGCGATCGACAGCACGCGCCACAAGGCCTTGCTGTTAGCCGAGTGCCATCGCCGCGGGATTTTCACCGTCACCTGCGGCGGGGCGGGCGGGCGGCGCGATCCCACGCGCATCCGAGTGACGGATCTGGCCTACAGCGGCAAGGATCAGTTGCTTCATCAATTGCGCCGCAGCCTGCGCCATGATTTCGGTTTCCCGAAAACCCCGATGGGCAGGAAACCCGAGCCGCTCGGCATCGAGGCGGTGTTTTCCGACGAGGCGCAGGTTTATGCCCAATGCGACGGCACGGTTTCGGAACAACGACCGGATGCCGGTGGCGAACGGCTGGGCTGCGCGAGCGGTCTGGGCTCGGCCACCCACGTGACGGCGGCCTTCGGCATGACCGCCGCAGGCCGTGTGCTCGCGCATCTTGCAGCGCGGCCATGAGCGGGGATCAGGGCAGGATCCTCACGCGGTCGCCCGTCTGGGTCATGGAGAAAAGCCGGGCGGCATTTCCGGCGGGCACGCGGATGCAGCCATGGGATGCCGGATAGCCGGGCACCCGCCCCTGATGCAGACCGAAGTCGCCGCAGCTCAGGCGGAGAAAATAGGGCATGCCGGCGTGATAGAGCGTGGAGGTCCAATCGCGGTGCTTGTTGGTGATGACAAACTCGCCGGTGGGCGTCTCGTAGCCGCGCCGGCCGGTGGAAACTTTCGTCACCAAAAGCTCGTTGCCCGCTGCGTCCAAAACGCGCGCCTGCTGCCCGGCTATCCGGACCTCGATGATGCGTTCCTCCTGCCAGGGATCGCGGCCGAAAAACAGGCGCATCATGCGCACATCATTGCGGCGGGCGGCGAAATTGATCGGCCACAGCGCCGCGAGCCGGGTCCGGACATTCATTTTCGCGCCGCCCTCGATGAGCGAGCGGGTGGTTTGGATGCATCCCGAATCGGCGGCCATCATGAGGGGCGTGGCGTTGCGATCCATGTTGAGGATCCAGCGCATCACTCCGGGCCGGACGATGCGCAGAAAATCGGGCGAAACGGGAAGGTTGAAGGGTGCGTTGGGATTGGCACCGGCGGCCAGGAGCTGGTTCACGGTGCGGTGGCATGTGGTGGCGACTGCGAGGTGAAACGCACTCTGCCCCTCGGGCAGGCGGTGGGAGACATTCGCACCATGGCGGACGAGCAGCGCGGCCACGCGGTCATGGCGCAGGCGCAGCGCGGTGGAAAAGGCGGTATCCGGCGTGGGAAAGCGGGTGAAATCCGGCGATAGCCCGCAGGCAAGCATCACGCCTAGCAGATCGTGGTCGCCACGGACGGATGTCTGATAGAGCGCGGCGCCGGGCGGACAGCCGTAATCGAGCAGCAGTTTCACCAGGCTCGTCCGGCCGGCCAGCGCGGCGGCTTCCACCGGCAGCCGGCCATCGGTTCCGCGCAAGCGCGCGCAGGCACCGTGGCTGAGCAAGAGGCGGATTTTTGTGAAATTTCCACCCTCGATCGCCTGCATCAGCCAGGGATCCCAGCCGCCCTCCGGCGGGGTGATGCCGTGGCGCATGAAACATTCGAACAACCCGGCATTTGGAGATTGAAAGGCGCTTTGCAGCGGGCTGGGCGCGTCTTCCGCGCCGTGCCGGAAATGCGGATCGGCACCGAGGCGGAGGAAGAAGCGGATCTCATTCAGGTCCGCTGCCGCCACCGCTTGTTCCAGCAGGGTGCGACCATCCGGCCCCGGGGCGTTGGGGTCCGCTCCGGCGGCCACCAGTTTGGGCAGCAAATCGCGCCATCCCTGGCGCAACGCGAGATGCAGGGTGGTCTCACCGGCGGCATTGGCCGATGCCGGTTCGGCCCCGAGATCGATCAGGGATTCCATCAATTCGCGGCGGCCCGCCTCCATGGCGATGTGCAGCAGCGGGTTTCCCTGGCTGTCCTTCAAATGCGGATCGGAGTCCGCCTTCATCAGGATTTCCACCAGATCGCCGCGACCCTGGCGGATCGCCCATGGCAGGATGCGTTCGCCATCCTCCATCAGGCCCTCCACGCTGGCCCCGGCCGCCAGCAGGAGTTGAAACAGAGAGCTGTCCCCGTGCCCGGCGGCCAGTCCGAGAATGCCGCCCGGCCCGCCGAGCGTCGCATTCACATTGGCCCGCGCGTTGAGCAGCATGATCACGGTCGGCACATCCCGCTGCCCGACGGCGATGGCCAGCGGCGTGTGCCCGCGCCCATCGCGTTGTTCTGTGTAAACTCCGGCCTCCAGCAGCAGCGCGACGAGGCGCTTGTCGCGCTGCGTCACGGAATCCAGCAGTGCGCGGCCGGATGGCGATACGCCGGCTTTCGCCAAATTTCTCAGCGCCATACCCTGTGGCGGATCGCAGGACACCATCAGCGCGGCCGCGGCCAGCGCCACACCGTGCCTGAAAGCCCGCCGCATCCATGTGGAACACACAACGTCCGACACCCTATACGGAACATCCGCAATGACAAGATCTCAACCTGCGTTGGAAATCAAAATTGCAGCCAAGGCCCGTCTCTATTTTTCCATGGCACCGCTCAGAACGGAATCCGGTTCCCAAGGCTGAATATTCAGAGAAACCGACCTTGTGACGGCAACTCGGATGTGCCCTGCAAATGGCCGTTCGGCACGCTTTTCACAGTGGATCTGACTACGACACGTTTTTGGCCATATGCCAAGATCGCCCCGCAAGAGAAAAACCTTTAAAGCTCTAACAATGAACCACTTGAACAATGGTCGGGCTGGCGGGATTCGAACCCACGACCCCTACACCCCCAGTGTAGTGCGCTACCAGACTGCGCTACAGCCCGTTGCCTGAACGGGTGGCGAAGGAAACAGGGGAAAAGCGGGTTGGCAAGCACGGAAAATCATGAGATGCCATGTGCGCATGAATCGCATCAAGACCGCCATCGTCGGGGCCAGTGGCTACTCGGGCATGGAATTGCTTCGCCTCCTGCTCGGCCATCCGGGCGTGGATCTTGTCGCAGTGACCTCCCGCCAGGAAGCCGGCAAGGCGCTGGGTGATGTGTTTCCCCGGTTCCGCAAGGCTCCGGGCTCGGAACTCACGTTTATTGAGCCGGATCCGGATGGCATCGCGGCGACGGGAGCAAAGGTCGCGTTTCTGGCGCTGCCTCACGGAGTGGCGGCTGAGATCGCGCGGGCGCTGCTGGCGCGCGGACTGCGTGTGATCGACCTGAGCGCGGATTTCCGCCTGCGGGATCCGGCGGTGTATGCGGAATTTTACGGCCATGCGCATCCCGCGCCGGACCTGCTGGAGGAGGCGGTGTATGGGCTGCCGGAAATCCGTGCGGAGCACATCAAGACGGCGCTCCTGGTCGCTTCTCCGGGCTGTTATCCGACGAGTATTCTGCTGCCGCTGCTGCCACTGCTGCGCGAAAATCTGATCGATCCCGCGACCATCGTGGCCAACTCGATGAGTGGCGTCAGTGGAGCCGGCCGCAAGCTGGACCTCACACTCCTTTTCTGCGAGTGCAATGAGAGCGCCCGCGCCTATGGCGTGCCGAAACACCGCCATCTCTCGGAAATCGAGCAGGAACTCAGCCTCGCCGCGGGTGAAGCCGTGGTGATTAGTTTCATCCCGCATTTGATCCCGGTGAATGCCGGCCTCGCCACCACCACCACCGCGAAACTCCGCGAGGGCGTGCCGCCGGATGCCATCGGCACGGCACTTGAAAAAGCCTATGCCGGCCAGCCATTCGTCAGGCTTCTGGGCAAGGGCGGCTGCGCGGATACGAAGAACGTCACTCGCACCAACTTCATCGACATCGGCTGGCAGTTCGACCCGCGCACCGGGCGGGTGATCCTGATGAGCGCCGAGGACAATGTGGGCAAAGGCGCGGGCGGCCAGGCCGTGCAGGCGTTCAACCTGATGGTCGGATTTTCCGAGACTCATGGGTTGCAAAATTTTTAGTGGCGTCCCACGCTCCGCCGCTTCCCCTTCCGACCATGGACTCATCCTACACACGTCTCAAAGGTGGCGTCGGCGCACCGCTGGGATTTCTAACAAGCGCGGTGGGCTGCGGAATCAAGAATCCCGCGGCGACACGGCTGGATCTGGCGTTGATTTATTCGGAAGTGCCATGCAGTTCGGCGGGAGCCTTCACCACCAACCGTGTGAAGGCGGCTCCCGTCCGCGTCACCCAGGCGCATCTCCGCAAGGGTGACCTGCGCGCCGTCATCGCCAACTCCGGCAACGCCAACGCATGCACCGGTGTGCAGGGCATCGACGATGCGAAAGCCATGTGCGCCGCAGTGGCCGCGCCGCTGGGCGTCAACCAGTCGGAAGTCGGCGTGTGTTCGACCGGCGTGATCGGCCTGCCGATGCCGATGCTGCGCGTCGAGCCGAAATACAATGATCTCATCGACCGCCTCGGGGCGAAAAACGGCAGCAACGTGGCCTCCGCCATCATCACCAGCGACACCCACATCAAGGAGCAGGCGATTTCCTTCGAACTCGGCGAGCACCGGGTGCGGCTCGGCGGCTGCGTGAAGGGAGCGGGGATGATTTCCCCGAGCATGGCCACCATGCTTTGCTTCATCACCACCGATGCGAACATTCCGCGTGATACGCTGCGCAAGGCCGTGCTCGAATGCGTGGAGGAAAGCTTCAACCGCATCACCATCGATGGGGACATGTCCACCAACGACACGGTGCTGGTGCTGGCCAACGGCGCGTCCGGCATGCCGCCGATCCGGCGCAACGGGAAACGCTGCAAACAATTCCGCGCGGCACTGCGCTGGCTCATGTTGGAGCTGGCAAAGGCGGTTGTCCGCGATGGCGAGCGAGTGACGAAATTCGTCACCGTGCAGGTCAGGGGCGCGCGCACCTATCTGGATGCCAAGAAGGTGGCGGAGGCGGTGTGCAAATCCGCCCTGGTGAAATCCTCGTGGAACGGCGGCGATCCTAACTGGGGCCGCATCATTCATGCCGTGGGCTACTCGCGCGCGCTCATCCGCGAGGAGTTGGTGGACATTCACATCGGCGGGAAAGCCGCCTGTCTCGGTGGTCTTCAGGCGGCCACCCCGATGGAGGAGCTGCGCGCCATCGTCGCCGAGCCGGAATTTGAAATCATCATCAATCTCAATCAGGGCGACGCGGATTATGTGATGTATTCCAGCGACCTCTCGCCCGAATACATCGACTTCAACCGCTCCGAATACGCGTATTGGAAACAGGCGCGCAAGGACGGTCTGGTGTGACGCGGCTACTCAGCCCAGGGTGATTTCCACCGGGCAGTGATCGGATCCGAGCACATGCGGCAGGATGGCTGCATCGGCGACGTTTTTCATGAAGGGCGTGGAAACCGCGAAGTAATCGATGCGCCAGCCGACATTCTTCTGGCGTGCGCCGGCGCGGTAGGACCACCATGAATAGGCTGCGGTTTTGTCCGGGTAATGATGGCGGAAGGTGTCGGTGAAGCCAGCCTCTAGCAAACTTGAGAAACTCGCGCGTTCCTCATCCGAGAATCCCGGGTTGCGGCGGTTCTCGCGCGGCCGGGCGAGATCGATTTCCTGATGGGCGACGTTGAGATCGCCGCAGAAAATGACGGGTTTGCGCAGTGCCTCGCGGGCGACATGGATGCGGAAGGCCTCGTCCCATGAGAGCCGGTAGGGCAGGCGGCGTAGTTCGTCCTGGGCATTGGGCGTGTACACATTGACGAGGATGAAATCCGGATATTCCAGCGTGAGCACGCGGCCCTCCTTGTCATGCTCGCCGATGCCGAGGCCTTCCCTAACATCGAGTGGTTTCTCGCGGGTGAATACGGCCACGCCGGAGTAGCCGGGTTTTTCCGCGGAGCTCCAGAACGCGTGATAGCCGCCGAGTTCCAGCGGGAGCGGCACCTGTTCCGGGCGCGCCTTGGTTTCCTGCAGGCAGAGGATTTCCGGGCGCTCGGTGGCGACGAATTCACAGAAGTTCTTGGCGAGCACCGCGCGGATGCCGTTCACGTTCCAGGAGATGAGTTTCATTCGGTTATTCAGGGTTGTAGGAGCCGCCGTATCCGGGCTGATAGAGGTGAAATCCCAGCAGGGGGGCCATCGCGGTGAAATGCTTGTCCACGGCGTAAACGCGGCAGCCGTTCTCCAATGCGATGGTGGCGATGAGCACATCGTTCCATGGCGCGGTGACGCCCTTGCTTTTGAGCAGTGAGAAATTCACCGCAGCCCTGCGCCAGAGTTTCTGGTCGCTGCGGATGTAGGGGAGGATGTTGCACCATGCCTGGAGGCGCTCGCGTTCCTGCGGTCTCGCGCCGCCGAGATATTCCATCTCCACGGGGCCGCAGAGCGCGGCTTCGAACTCATCCAGGAGGCCGCGCACCGCGAGCTTGACCGCCGCATCGCCATCGCGGCGATGCGATTCGATCCACGCGCTGGTATCCACAAGCACCAGGGAGTTCATCGGTCGTAGTCCTCGATCTGTTCGTTGGTCATCGGATAATCCCCGAATTCGCCCTCCATCAGCTTGCGGCCGAACTCGCGGGCCATCTGGCGGCGCACGAATTCACGCACGGCCTTGACCACCGCAGGTCCTTTTTTGCTCTCGCCGGTCAGCCGCATGGCATCCGCCAGGAACTGGTCGTCGATATCGATGGTGATTCGCATGCGTGCAGAATGAACCTAAAAGATGATTTTTAAAGAATATTTTTCATCTTTTTTCACCAAAATCAATACCTCTTCCAGGCGCTCGGGAAAAACAACACAAGCAGGGCGAAGAGTTCCAGGCGTCCGAGGATCATCAACCAGGCGAGAAACACCTGGGTCGCCTCGCGGAAATGGCCGAAATTTTCGGTCGGGCCGACCGTGCCGAAACCGGGGCCGATGTTGGAAATGGCCGCGAGCACCGCGCTGCCACAGGTTTCCAGAGAGATGTCGGTTCCCGCCTCCAACAAGCCGACCGCCACCATGGAGACCACGCAGATCATGAAGTACATGATCAGGAAAAACATCGTCCGCCCGCGAGCCTCTTCATTGATGGAGTTGCCATTGACCACCAGGCGGAACACCAGATTCGGCCGGAAGGCCCGCACGATTTCATGGCGCGCGGATTTCAGGAATACCAGCAGGCGTCCGACCTTGAATCCGCCGGCCGTGGAGCCGGAACAGCCGCCGATCAACATCAATATCGCAAGCAAACCCTTCGACCAGGCGGGCCAGAGTTCGTAATCCGCAGTACCGAAGCCGGTGGTGCTGGCAATGGAAACCACGACAAACGAGGCATCCCTCAACGCTTGAAGGAACTTCGCTTCGCCGCCCCAGGCCCGGCCTGCGGCGATCACCAGAATGGCCGATCCGAGTATGGCCATCAGCCATTTTCCATCCTCCTCATCGCGGAGGCGCCGCCAGTTTTTCCGCAGGATCACGACAAACAGCAGGAAATTCAGGCTGCACAGGGCCATGAAGATCGTGAGCCAGAGTTCGATCAGCCAGCCGTTCGCCCAGTGCGAGTAGAACCCCACGCTCTTGTTATGCGTGCTGAATCCGCCCGTGGACACCGCGGTCATCGTATGGCACACCGAGTTGAACCATGACATGCCCATCGCCCTGAGGCCGGCCGCGCAGACGGCGGTGAGCGACAGATAGATGCGCAGCAGGGCGAGCGAGGTTTCGTGAATCCGCGCCATGCCCGATTCGCCACCGCGGAATGAGGACTCGTTTTGAAACAGCGATTTCGAGCCGAGACCGAGATAGGACAGCACCGCCACGAACAAGACGAGGATGCCGATGCCGCCCAACCATTGGGTGACCGAACGCCACAGCAGCAAGCCGCGCGGCCAGACCTCGATATCACTCATCACCGAGGAGCCGGTGGTGGTGAAACCCGAGGCGGATTCGAAAAACGCGCCCGCCCAGTCCAGACCCGGCGGGCACAGTAGGTAGGGCAGGCCACCGAAGGTACTGCTGAGCAACCAGCCAATGCCTACGATCACCACGGCATCGCGCCGCGGGATTTGTTTCACCGCGAATTTCAGGCCGCCCGCGAAGATCATCAGTGCCGCCACCGCGCCGGTGATGCCTGCGGATTGAAACAAGGCGATCATCGCTTGCTCATCGTCGGCCACCACGTCCAGCCGGGCGAAGAGTCCGCAGCCCATCATCGCCACGGCTTCCAGCAAAAGCAGGATGCCGGTGATGCGCGCGACGAGCTGACGGTTCATGAGTGGAAACGGGGATCCGGTTATTCCTCCAATAGTTTCACCAGGGCCTTCAGCGAGCTCTCCGCCACCACCGCATACAAATGATCGCCCGCCAACAACACGGCTTCCGGCCCGGGAACCTCCGCATGGATGCCGCGCAATTGGCCGACCAATACCACGCCGGCCGGCCAGGCGACCTCATGCACCATGTGCCCGGCGGCGATCGAGCCCTTGCCCACCCGGATTTCGATCAGCAAGGCACCCTGGAGGGTTTTCATCACATGGTAGCGATCCGTGGTGATGAAGCGTTGGATTTCCTTGCGGGTGGCCTCGCGCGGACTCACGGCGGCACGGATGCCGAAATGATGCCCGCTCGCCGAGATCGCAGCCGCGTAATCCGCCCGGTGAATGAGCGTCAGGCAGTTCTTCACCCCCAGCGTGTGCGCCTGCAGGCAGGACATCACGTTGTCCTCGTCGTCGGAACTGGTGCCGATGAAAAAATCCGCCTCGCCGACTTGCTCCTCCTCAAGTTCCGCGACGACGGTGGCGTCCGCGTTGATGACGGTGGTATTGGACAGGCGGTCGGCGAGTTTCGCGCAGAGCTCGGAGTCCTGCTCGAAGATCCGCACCGAGCATTCCACGCTCTCGAGCATCTGGGCGAGCGTGAAACCATATTCATTGCCGCCGAAAATGACCACCCGCAGCCGTTCTGTTTTCGGCTGCCTGCCCTGCAAACGCACCGCGAAATCACGGAGTTTCCGCGGTTCTCCGAAAATTGTGACCAGATCCCCGGCTTGCAGCACCGTGTTTGCATCCGGCACGGCATGCACGCCGCCGCGTGAGACCATCGCCACGCGGATGCCGGCCGGCGAGTCGAGCTTGCGCAGCGTCAGCCCGCAGGCGTCCGCCTGATCGCCGATCTTGAGTTGTTGCAGCTCGATGCGGCCGCGCGCCAGTTCCTCGATCTCCATGGATTCCGGATTGCGCACATACTTCGCCAGCTCGATGGCGGTCAGCCGTTCCGAGCTGAACAAGTGGTCGATGCCGAAATGCCCCTTGAAATCAAACAGCCACTCCTCGCGCTGGAGTCCGGGATGGACGCGGCTGATCACCTTGGCCACGCCCATGCTTTTGGCGATCGAGGCGGACATCAGGTTGGCGGTGTTCGATGAGGTCAGCGATAGGAACAACTCGCACTCGCCCACATCCGCCTCCACCAAATCCTCGACGCTCGATCCATTGCCGTGAATCACCTTCGCATCGATGTTCTGCTGGAGCTCCGCCGCGAGCACCGGGTCTTTTTCGATCACGGAAATATTGTGCGCCTCCTGCGAGAGGCGGGCCGCCAGATGTCGCCCGATTTCCCCCGCTCCGACGATGATGATGTTCATGCAAGTGCGCCCGGAGTGACTCTTCCGGCCTCTGCGAGGCTAGGAGCCCTCCCCATACCCGGCAATCCCAAAAGGGCCGGGCGGATTTCGCGTGCCGCGGCGCGTGGCATCTGCTTGCATTCCGGCCATGGCTCCGCGTGCAAAAACCGTCGCTTCGATCTCCGTCGGGAAATTCTTCGATTCCCACGCCAAGGCGCTCGGCCTCACCCTCCTCGGCGAGCGTGTCGGCTTCGACCGCCAAATCAGCGAATCCGCGATGAACCGCCCCGGCCTGGCGCTGGCCGGATTTTTCACCTACTTCGCATGGAAGCGCGTGCAGGTGCTCGGATTTTCCGAGCTTTCCTACCTGCGGAAACTGCCCGATGCCATGCGCGTGGACCGCTTCCGCAGAATGTGTGATCGGGACATCCCCTGCGTGGTGGTCGCGCGCGGCGCCTCGCTGGACGACAGCCTCATGGCCGTGGCCAATGAAAACAACATCCCCGTCTTCGGCACCTCCGTGGTGACGATGAATTTCCTCAACACCGCCACCATCCGTCTGGAGCACGATTTCGCCCCGGTCATCACGCTGCACGGCTGCATGGTGGACATGCGCGGCGTGGGCGTGTTGATCATGGGCAAGAGCGGCTCCGGGAAATCCGAAACCGCCATCGGCTTATTGGAGCGCGGGGCCTCGCTGGTGGCCGATGACATGGTGCGCATCAAGTATGTGGGCGGTGATCTGGTGGCCTCCGCGCCGGATCTCTCACGCGGCTACATGGAAATCCGCGGCATCGGCATCGTCAACGTGGCCAACCTTTACGGCCTCGCCTCCATCCGGCCGGACAAGCGTCTCGATCTGGTGGTCACTCTCAAGCCCCATGCGGATCTCAATGAAGTGGACCGCCTGGGCATGCAGCAGAAAACCTACGAAATCCTCGGCCAGCACGTCTCCCATGTGGAGATTCCGGTGGCTCCCGGGCGCGACTCGGCGCGCATGGTCACCATCGCCGCGCTCGACCAGCAGCTCCGCCGCCTGGGCTTCAATATGGCCGATGAGTTCAACCAGCGCCTGCTCGACCACATGGCCGGGCAGAAATAATCGCCAAACATGAGAGGATTTTTCTTTCAAGGGATCGTGCTGTGTCTGTTCGCTCCTTGCTTGGTATCCTGCAATCGCAGCCGCGCGCTCGGTCCGCCGAAAGCCGTGCCCGTAGCCGCGGATGGTCGGCTGGAGCTCAGGCTGATGAGCTTCAACGTCCGATATGAAAATCCGGACGATACCGGATCACGGGCGTGGCGGCGGCGGGTGCCCGGCGTGGTGCGCATGATCCGGGAGGAGGCGCCCGATGTGATCGGCGTGCAGGAAGCGCTCCACGGCCAGGCGGCGGACTTGTGGGCCTCGCTGCCGGATTACGAATTCTTCGGCGCGGGCCGTGACGATGGGCGGCGATCCGGCGAGTATGCCGGGATTTTTTTCCGCAGGGACCGGTTTGAGGTGAATGCCTCTGACTGCGGGACCTTCTGGCTATCGGATACGCCGGAGTCACCCGGTTCGAAAACCTGGGGCAATGGGATCCCACGCACGGCCACTTGGTTGAGACTGGTGGATCGCGCCTCCCAGCGCGGATTTTATGTCTATAACACGCACTGGGACCACCGCCACCAGGGTTCACGCGAGCGCTCGGCACGACTGCTCGCGGAGCGCATCGGCGGTAGAAAGAGCGCAAAGGAACCGGTAGTCATGCTGGGAGACTTCAATGCGCTGGAGACCAACCCGGGCCTCGCCGACCTGGTCGCAAAATGCCACCTGGCCGATACCTTCCGAAAATGTCACCCCGGAGAATCCGCCCGCAGCACGCTGCATTTCTGGCGCGCCACCCGGACCGGTGAGCTCAAGGTGGACCACATTCTCGTCAGCGATGGCGCGGAGGTGCTTTCAGCGGAGATCCGTGATCGCGACGCGCCAGTGGTTTCGGATCATTTTCCGATCACCGCGCGGGTGGCATTTCCCTGAAGCGGTCCCGGCTGACAAGCATTGATCCGGGAATCCGCAGTTGGGATTGAGGATGATCCGGGCTCACATCCTGAAATCATCACCGAGGTAGTGCTTGCGGGCGATTGGGTCGTTGACGAGTTCGTCGGAGGCGCCTTCCAGGATGACGCGGCCGTCGTGGATGAGGAAGGCGCGGTCGGTGATGGTGAGGGTTTCTCGAACCGAATGGTCGGTGATGAGAATGGCGAGGCCGTCGCGGTCGCGCAGTTCGCGCACGATGCGCTGGATGTCCTCCACGGCGATGGGGTCGATACCGGCGAAGGGCTCGTCGAGCATGAGGAGCTTGGGATCGGAACAGAGGGAGCGGGCGATGGCGAGGCGGCGCTTCTCGCCACCGGAAAGGGTGATGGCCAGGGATTTCGCGAGCTTGGTGATGCCGAAGCGGCGTAGCAGGTCGTGGGCGCGGTCGTGGCGGTCCGCGCGGCTGAGATGGGGCCGGGTTTCGAGGATGGCGAGCAGGTTATCGAGCACCGAGAGCTTGCGGAAGACGGATTCCTCCTGCGGCAGGTATCCGAGGCCGAGGCGGGCGCGGCGGTGCATCGGCATTTTCGAGATGTCATGGCCGAAGAAGGAAACGGAGCCGGCATCCGAGGGGATGATGCCGCCGATCATGTAGAAGGAGGTGGTCTTGCCCGCGCCGTTGGGGCCTAACAAGCCGACGATTTCGCGAGGCTGCACGGTGATGGAGACACCATCGACCACGGCGCGACCGCCATAGGTCTTGCGCAGTCCGTTGGCGAAGAGGACGGCGGTCTCGGTGTGGCAGACGGTGGAGCCGGGGTCGTGCATGATTGGAAATTCAGCGGTTTTTTTGATCGAGGGTTCCGCCCATGTCCCAGTTGCCTTCGGTGACGAAGGAGCCGGATTTCTGGATGCGGAGGCTGAGGTTGGGCTCCTTGGCGCGCATGAAGGTGTTGCCTTGTTTGACCCATGGGTAGCCGCCGGTGAGCACGATTTCGCCGGATCCCGGGTGGTAGGAAAAGATCGCGCCGCTTGCTTCTACGGGTTGTTTGCCGGCTTCGGCTTCCTTCTGGAGGATGCGCACGGCCCCGGTGGCCACGATGCGCTCGACATCGCCGAATTTCGCGCCGAGCCCCATGCTTGGTTTCCCGGCCGGAGCGGCCGGGGCCGGAGTTTCGACGGGTTTTTTCGCGAGGAAAATTTTGAGTTCCCTGGCACCGGAAAGCGCGAAGCGAGGATCTGCGACGCGCACGTTTTTGAGATAGACGAAGAGCCCTTCATCGGCGTCGAAATACATCCCGCCATCGCAGGAGACCACAGTGTCCGTGGGGCCGGGTTTCACATCGAGAGGCTGGCCGGCGGGTTGGGCGGAAGCGGTAGTGGTGGTTTTGGCCGCGATTTCCGCCTGTTCGAGAAAGGCAGTGGCCGCGGTGGTGGCGGCGGCCGAGGCATCGAGCTCCTCGCGCAGGTTCTCCCTGGCGGTGCGGCTGGCATCGGCGTGTGCGGGGGCTGCGGATGCGGCGTTGGTCTTGAGGGCGGTCTGTTGCTCCGGGGTGGGGACGCCTGGAGGCGCGGCGGCGATCAGGGTGGTGGTCGCTGCCATCAGCGAGATGGCGGCGGCGGCGCGGCGCGGGGACTTGCGGGAGTTCATGGTGGTCTCGGTGGGGGACAGGATCCAGGTGGTGGCGGGGCCTGTCAAAAACCCCTCGCCCTGCCCGAAGGCATAAATCAAACCGCTGCCCCGGGCGTTGATGCGGTCGCTTTGAATCGTCACGGATTCCCGTGCCTCCAAGAATCCTTTGGCTTGATTGAACAGCGCCTTGACGAGGTCCACGCGGCCGCGAGGGCTGCCGTCCGGATTGAAAAATCCGATGGTGACGGCCTCGCCGGCGATGAGCTCATTGGTGAGGAGGGTCATTTTCCCGGACTTCAACACACCGGTGAGGCGGTGGTTTTCATCGTAGCGCGGGAGCATCACGCCATCGAGTTCGCTGCCATTGGGAAGCAGGGAAATGGCGGAGAGTTTTTTCCTCGGCTCGTCTGGCGGAGTGTTGTTTTTCTCCGCCGCAGGCAGGGCGGGAGCGAGCAGAATCAGAGCTGGAAGGATGGCGTGCAATGGGTGGCTGGATGGAAAATCAGTGCGCCGCGTGGTGGATGGCGATGAGCTTGATGAGCAGATCCTCGATGAATTCCAGCGGAATCTGGTTAGGACCATCGGAAAGGGCGTTGGCGGGGTCCGAATGGACCTCCATGAAAAGACCGTCCACACCGGTGGCGATGGCGGCGCGGGCGAGTACGGGCGCGAGTTCGCCATCGCCGCCAGTGGTGCCGCCAAGGCCGCCCGGGCGTTGGACGGAGTGGGTGGCATCGAAGACGATGGGCAGGCCTTCCTTGCGGATCCAGTAGAGCGAGCGCATGTCCGCGACGAGATTGTTGTAGCCGAAGGTGGCGCCGCGCTCGGTGATGAGGAAGCGCTCACAGCCGAAGGTGCGCATTTTGCCGGCGATGTTCACGGTATCCCAGGGGGCGAGGAATTGGCCTTTTTTTACATTCACGGCGCGGCCGGTTTTGGCGGCGGCTTCCAGCAGGTCGGTTTGGCGGCAGAGGAAGGACGGGATTTGCAGCAGGTCGATGTGCTCGGCGGCGATGTCCGCCTGCTCGGCGGTGTGGATGTCTGTGGTGACCGGGATTTCCAGTTCCTTGGAGATTTCCCCGAGGATGCGGCAGCCTTCATGGATGCCGGGGCCGCGAAAGGAGGCGACGGAGGTGCGGTTCGCCTTGTCGAAGGAGGCCTTGAACAAAAAATGAATGCCGGTGCGCTCGGCGATTTCCTTGAGCGAGCGTGCCATTTCCCAGGCGAAGGACTCGGATTCCAAGGCGCAGGGGCCGAGGATGAAAAACGGGACGGGGCCGCCGACGGGGACGTTGCCGATGTTGAAGGGGTCGAAGGTCATGGGTGGTGTAAAAGCTGGGACGCTGAAAAACCGCGATGCTGAAATTTCGGCCTATTCATCCGCTGCGGCGAGCGCGGATTGATAGAGTGGTTTCAAATTCCGGAGGGCGGCGGTGAGCAGTTTCGCCTCCGAGGCTGTGAGATTGCCGCGGGTTTTGGAAGCAAGCATTTCGAGGGAATCGATCACGGATTTTGCAGCGCGGAGCTTGACGGACTTCACGCCGGTGTGCGGGTTGGGGAGTTGGCCGAGGAAAAGACCTGCGTTCTGGGCCTGTAGGATGACGAACTCATTGAAGCGCGGATCGGGCTCGGGGGTGTCTGACATGGCGGGACATTAAGACGGTGTTTTCAAAATGGGTATCCGTAAATCGCGGGCCGGTGGAGGAAAATCCATGCCCGGCCCGGACGGGGTTCTTCTTCATCGACTTGAGGGTTTGAGGCGCTTCGTTCATTTAAACTGCTTCATCCGGCGGCTGTTGAGCGGATCCGGATCCGGCCAACCCGGGTTTTGAAGACACTGAAATGAATCAGTCGCATCAACGAGCAACACCCCAATGAGCCAGCCCCGGCATGATGCGGATGGGATGAATTCCGCGCTCCATTTTTCTCAAGCGCACCAGATGAGGCGCAGGGCATCGAGGCGGATGCGTGGCGCGGCGAGGGCGGCGAGGGTTTCGTCACGCAGGGCGCGGAGTGCGGCCATCTCGGCTGCGGAGACATGGGGATTGCGGGTGGCGAGGTCTTGGAGGCGGGCGAGCTCGTCCGCCAGCGTGGCGGCGGCGAGCAGGCGCGCGTTTTCCGCGGGAGTCCCGCCGGCGGTGGTGGCGAGCGCGCGGGCGGCGGCGAGCATGCGGGGAAAGAGTTCGCGGCGGAAGGATTCCTGGCCGACTAGGCGGCGCGGATCGCCCGGCAGCAGGACGGCGGCGGGTGGAGTGGTGGTGATGGGTTTTCCCTGGTGATCCACGGTCACGCGGATGACGGTGGGCGGCAGGAAACGATCAAGATGGAGGCGCACGGGAGCCAGCGCTTCCAGCACGAAGGCGCAGTCCAGCAGGACGGCCTTGCCCTTGCCGGATTTCCAGATGGCGAAGGAGGCGTTGCCCGTTTCTCCATCGAGGAATTGTTCGAGTGCGCCGAGGAACAGCGGATGATCTGCGGTGAGAAACGCGAGGTCCTCGCGGGCAAGCGCCGTTTCACGATCAAAGGTGGCGGAAAGCCCATCGGGCGGAAGATCGGCGAAGATCTCGCCATGGCGCTGGCCGAGGTGGAAATGATAGGCGCGGGATGATAGATCCGAAACATCGAGGCCGAGGTGATCGAATAGCCGCACGGCGAAGCGTTCGAAGCGGGAATCGGAATCGGCGCTGCGGATGGCCCGCAACAGGGCTGCGGCCTTGTGTGGGGCGGGTGCGCCGAGCTCCAGCAGGCGGTCGTGGCCGGTGGCGAGATCACGGGCGATGTGCGCCTTGAGTGCGCGGCTTCGTTTCAGGAATGGGCCGAGGTTTTCCGGCTGGAGGCCATCCAGGCCGGGCAGCAGCGCGGCCGCCAGGGCGGTGGCACCCTTGAGCGGGCGGCTGAAAGCATCCAGTCCTTCATGCAGCCAGCGGGCATGGAGCTCGGAGCGGCTGCCCACGCCGTAGGGCACGTGGATGTGGATGGTGCCGGTCTGGCCGATGCGGTCGAGCCGGCCGATGCGTTGTTCGAGCAGCTCGGGATCGCGGGGCAGGCCAAAGAGCACGAGGTGGCGGGCGAACTGGAAATTCCGGCCCTCGCTGCCGATTTCCGAGCACATCAGGATGCGCGCGCCCTCGGGATCGGCGAACCAGGCGGCGTTGCGGTCGCGCTGGAGCAGGGTGAGGTCCTCGTGAAACAGCGCGGACTCGACATGGATCTCCGCGAGCAATTTTTCCTGCGCGGCGATGGCGGCCACGGGAGAACCGGTGATGAGCAGGATTTTCTCCTGCTCCGGCAGAGAGCGGAGGAGTCCGGCCAGCCACGCATAGGGAGACGCGCCTTCCACCAGCGGGTGGAGCTGCGGCTGGCGCTCCGGAAAGCCGGGCAGGTGTTCGCGGGTGTTGCGGAAAAGGACGCGGCCGGTGCCGAAGGAGTCGATCAACTCGGAAATGAGCGGGGCGCGCGCGGAATCATCGCCGGCCCGCAGCGCGGCGAGGTGCCCGACGGCGCGTGGCGACCGGGCGCAAAAGGCGTCGAGGTTTCCGGGGAGGCCGCCGGTTTTCAGCGCCTCCACCACTGCGGCCAGCGGGGCGTAGGCGCGGGATTCCTCAAGAAACCGATCAAGATCCGGGTAGCGATCCGGATCCAGCAGCCGCAGGCGGGCGAAGTGCCCGGCAGGCCCGAGTTGCTGGGGCGTGGCGGTGAGCAGCAGCAGCGCCGGGATTCCGCGAGCCAGCGTCTCCACCATCGCATAGGCGGCGGATGGCTGCCCCGGCGACCATTCGAGGTGGTGCGCCTCGTCCACGATGAGCAGATCGAAGCCGGCGGCATGCGCCTGGGCGGCTCGCTCCGGCGATGCTGTTAGAAAATCGGTGGCGGCGAGAATGAGTTGGGAATCGAGAAAGGGATTGGCCTCCCCATCGTGGGCCGTGATCGAAACGCAGCGGTCCTCATCGAAGATGGCGAAGAGCAGATTGAAACGCCGCAGAAGCTCGATGAACCATTGGTGGATCAGTGGCTCCGGCACCAGGATGAGGATGCGGGCGGCGAGGCCGGTGAGATGCAGGCGGTGCAGGATGAGGCATGCCTCGATGGTTTTTCCAAGGCCCACTTCATCGGCTAACAGGACGCGCGGATGCAGGCGGCCGGAGGTTTCCGCGATGATGGCGAGTTGGTGCGGGATCAGGTCGATGCGGGCACCGGTGAAGCCGCGGGCGGGCGACTGGCGGACGCGCGTGTTCCAATCGAGCGCCTGAAGGCGTTGGTCGAAATCGCGCGGATGATCGGCGAGGCCTGCGAGGAGGCGTTTTTCCGGATGAATGAAGCTGAGGGTGTCCGGCAGCTCGCTCTCATCGATCTGGAAACCGCTGCCGTGATAGGTGAGAAGTTCGCCATGGGTGGAAACCTTCTCGACGGTGAGCTCGCGGCCCGCGCGGTCTGAAATCACATCGCCCGGCTCGAAGCGCACGCGCACCAGCGGCGCGGAATCAAAGGCGTAGGCGCGGGTTTTCCCGGCGGCGGGAAAGCGGACTTTCACGCGATCACCCTCCACGGCATCGATCCGCCCCAGTCCGAGGGCGGGTTCGGAAGTGGAGATCCATCGTTGTCCGGGAGAAGGGCGCTGCATGCGGGCGTGCCGTGTAAGGAAGGATGGCGCCGGGGTCGAGGGCGAACGGATTTGGACTCAGGCCCCGCCGAAACGATGGATCAACCAGCCGATGAGCAGCACTTGGGGCGTGGAGATGAGGGGCAGGGCGAGGGTGGCTTTCCAGGAGCGGGTGGTTTCGCGCAGGCTGAGGATCTCGGTGTAATCAGTGGCCGCGCCGGCCATCAGGAAGACGAACGCGTTTCCCGGAGCATGGGCGCGGGTGAGCAGGTCCGCGGCGATGGGCGAGGAACCTTCCGAGCAGACCTCGATGAGGGTGGTGGCCAGCAGTGTTAGAAACAAGCCGGCGATGGTGGGGCCGAAGTATTGTTGGAACGAGGCGTCCGGGACAAAGGCGCGGATCAGGCCGGTGAGCACGAAGCCGAAGAAGATCCAGCGCAGGACCATCTTGGATCCCGTCATGCCCTCGCGGGCGAGCCGGAGGTAGTTCTGGGTTCCGGGTTTCAACGAGCACAGGACGCCGGTAATCGCGGGGCCGATGCGGTATCCGGTGGGCAGGGCCACGGCATTCGGATTCGCGGGGATTTTCCCGGCATCCACCAGGCGATCTGCGATCCAGCCGGTGATGAGTGCCACGAGCATCGATAGAAATATGAACAGGAACATCCAGCCCCAGCCGATGAGCGCGGCGAGGATGAGGGTGAGCGAGAGCGAGTTCCACGGACTGGCGATGAGGAAGGCGAGCGTCTGGCCGAGCGATGCGCCGCGTTTGTAGAGGCTCATGCCCACCATCAGGATGCCGTGGTTGCAAAGGTCCAGCAACACGCCCGCGCCGACCGCGCGCAGCAGTCCGGAGAAGCTGCCGCCGCGCCCGAGCACGGCCGCCACGAGTTCGCGCGGCAACCGGCCGATGACGGCCACGGCCACGATGCCGATGAGCAGCCCCCACCACGCGCGGGACAGGAGTTCATAACAGGTGTGGCCGAAGACATGCAGCCATGCCGGAGCGGCGGGCATGAGGAAATGCACCGCCACGCCTGCTAGAAACGCGGCCAGCGATCCCCAGAGCAGGAAATCAGGACGGCCCTTTTTGCCGCCGCCGCAGCAGGAGTCTTCGGCAGGCGTTTCCGGAGCGCGGCACGATGATACCTGTGGAGGCGGCGTGAGTTTCAGCAGGGAACGCCGCAAGATCTGGCGGTCGGTGTCTTTCTCAGGCGGCGGGTTGGAACAGCAATCGGACATCTGGCGGCGGGAAATTAGGCCACGGCGCGGCGGGTGTCGAATGGGATGTTGGTTGCAGTGTGCGGCAGGGGCGCTACAACGTGGCGGCATGCGGAATGCGCGGTGGATCGGAGCGGCGGTGTTGTTGGGCGCGACCTTCGCGGTTGGAGCGGCGGGCGGCGACTCGTTGTTGTGCGCCTTGTGGCCGGCGTTGGTGGCCATCGGGGTGATCGTGCTGCTCAAGGAGGCGGCGCTGGGACTGGCCTGCGGGGTGGCGGCGGCGGCCTTGCTGCTCGCGGGCGGTGATCCGCACAAGGCGTTGCGGCTGGCGCTGGCGGATCATGTGTTTCCGGCGATGCAGGGTCCTTGGCGGATCGGTGCGCTGGTTTTCACTCTGGTGCTGGGTTCCTTCGCGGGGATTCTGGAGCGCTCCGGTGGTTTCGAGACCTTGCTGCGGAAATTCCTATCAGGAGGGCGGGACGGGGCGAAGAGTCTGTTAGGCGGCGTATATGGCGTGGGCCTGCTGTGTTTTTTCGACGGGCTGGCGAGCAGTTTGCTATCGGGCAGGATCGCGCGTCCGCTGGCCGACCGCGCCGGAGTCTCGCGCGAACGACTGGCCTGGGTGGTGGATTCGACGGGCTCCCCGGTCGCCTGCGTGGCCTTCATTTCCACATGGATCGCCACTCAGTTGAGTTTGATCGAGCAGGGGCTCAAGGGTGCTCCCTTCAAGGTGGAGCCCTATGCCATGTTTTTCCAATCGGTGCCGGCGAACGCCTACTGCCTGCTCACCCTGCTGCTGGTGCCGCTGGCGATCCGGAGCGGCTACCAACCGCGGGCGATGCGGTGTTTCAAAGCCCTGCCGCCGGGGGAAATCGCCGCCGCTCCTGCGGATTCGCCGCGTCCGTGGGTGGTGTTGCTGCCGCTGACGGTGTTGGTGCTTGGCATTCTGGGTGGCTTTCCGCTGTTGGCGGGCGAGCGGATCGACGTGTTTTCCGTGGAGGGGTGGAAACGTGCTTTCAGCGGCGATGCGGGGCCATATGCCTTGGTTTTCGGCAGCGTGGCGGGCTGGATCGCAGCGATGCTTTGTTTTCCCGCAAAACGCCGCGACGAGGCGGCGGCGGCGGCGGCGCATGGGGCAGGCTCATTGATTCCCGCGCTGGTGGTGCTCATTTTCGCGTGGTCGCTGGGCAGCATGTTCGAGACGCTGGGCACCACCAGGTACATCTCCGCGCTGCTGGCTGGCGGGACGCCGGTGGCGTGGCTGCCGCTGGTGATTTTCGTCGTCGGCGCGTCGATGGCTTTCATCACCGGATCGTCCTGGGGAACGATGGGCTTGCTGATACCGCTGGCCCTGCCGGCCACCCTGGCAGCCGCATCCGCCGCCGGAATGCCGGTCGGGGAATCCCGGGACTTGGCCGCCATGGTGATCGGCGCGGTGTTCGGCGGGGCGACTTTGGGCGATCATTGCAGCCCGTTTTCGGACACCACCATCGTCAGTGCGCTGGCCAGCGGCTGCAAGACGATCGACCACGTCACCACCCAGCTTCCCTTCGCCGGGATGGCCGCCGCAAGCGCCTGCACCGCCTACGCCATGATGGCGGTGGGCATGGCTCCGGTGCTGGCCACCTTGGTCGCTGCGGTGGCGCTGAGCGTCTGGGTCAGGGTGCTTTCACGGCGCTGAGTTCAAACCGGTTTTTAAAAAAATTTCCGCAGGCCGTCGGCAATTGTCTTGCAAACCCTTGATGGTCGGGCTTTCTTCCGCGCTCAACCCTCAACCAAGGACGACCTGGCACATGCTGGATCCATCCCCTAAGACCATGAACACCAAAGAAATCAACCTCAAAGACTATCAACTCCACGAAGGAGACACCGGCAGCGCCCCTTACCAAGTGGCCCTCATCACCCAGCGGATTTTCCACCTCACGGACCACCTGAACATCCACAAGAAGGATTTCTCGTCGCGCCGCGGCCTGTTGACCCTCGTTTCCCAGCGCCGCAAGCTGCTGGATTACATCAAGAAGGGCTCCGAGGCGAAATACAAAGAGGTCATTACCGGCCTCGGACTCCGCCACTAAACACTTTCCGCAAGCAGCCACGGGACAAGCGCCCGTGGCTGTTTTGCGAAACGGTCCTGGCCCTCGAAAGTTCCGCCCGGATCGATGGACAATGCCCTCCGCCGTGCCGCATGATTGGCGTTGCGGATTTTTGTCCGATAAAACCGAATGCCCGCCCGGCAATCCCGCCGTTCGGACTGTACGCATTGAATAAAGAAGAAAAAACAGAAGAACATGAATATCCATACACTTACGACAGACGTCGGAACGAATCCGATGACGATCGAAACCGGCAAAATCGCCAAACTCGCCGACGGTGCTGTCACCGTCCGCTGCGGAGACACCATCATCCTCGTCACCGCTGTTTCCGCCACCAAGGTGAAATCCGGTCAAACCTGGTTCCCGCTCTCCGTGGAATATAAGGAAAAAGCCACCGCCGCCGGTGTTTTCCCCGGTGGTTACTTCAAGCGCGAAGGCCGCCCCACCGAAAAGGAAATCCTCACCTGCCGCATGACCGACCGCCCGCTGCGGCCGCTCTTCCCGAAAGGCTATTTCTACGAAACCCAAGTCATCGCCATCCTGCTCAGCGCGGACGGTGAAAACGACTCCGACATCCTCGCGATGAACGGTGCTTCCGCAGCCCTTTGCCTTTCCGACATCCCCTTCGCCGGCCCCATTGGCGCGGTGCGCGTCGGCCGCGTCGATGGCCAGTTCGTCATCAACCCGACCCACGACCAGCGCGAAAACAGCGACCTCGATCTCATCTACGTCGGTAACAAAACCGACGTCATCATGATCGAAGGCCAGGCCGATGAACTCCCGGAAGAAGAGTTCATCAAGTCCCTGCACTTCGCCCAACAAGCTGTCACCAAGCTCGTCGAACTCCAGGAAGAGCTCGTGAAACTCGCCGGCAAGCCCAAGCGCGAGTTCTCGCAGATCCTCGCCAAGGAAAACCTGCTCGAAATCGCCTACGAAATCGCCGGCGACCGCATCGAAGGCGCGATCTACGCACCGACCAAAACCGAGCGCGCCAAGAAGGTCGGCCAACTCCGCGACGAAGTGGAAGCCGCCATCAAGGAGCGTGCGCCGGAAGCCACCGATTTCGATGTCGAGCAAGCCTTCGAATATCTTCAGAAAAAAGCCTTCCGCATCTCCATCATGGACAAAGGCGTACGTGCCGACGGCCGCAGCATCGGCGATCTCCGCCCGCTCTACGGTGAAGTCAGCACGCTGCCGCGCGTTCACGGCTCCGCCATTTTCGCCCGCGGCGAAACCCAGGCACTCGCCATCACCACCCTCGCCCCGGCCGATGAAAAACAACGCTTCGACAACTACGCCGGTGGCGAAGACGAAAAACGCTTCATCCTCCACTACAACTTCCCTCCCTTCTCGGTCGGTGAATGCGGCCGCATGGGTGGCATCAACCGCCGCGAGATCGGTCACGGTTCGCTCGCCGAGCGCTCCATCGAGCCCGTCATCCCGGACGAGGCCGACTTCCCCTACGCCATCCGCGTTTCCTCGGAAGTCATGGAATCCAACGGCTCCACCTCCATGGCTTCGGTTTGCGCCGGCACCATGGCGCTGCTCGATGCCGGCGTCCCGCTCATCCGCCCCGTCGGCGGCATCTCCGTCGGCCTCGTCACCGAAAACAACGATGACGGCTCGCTCAAATCCCATAAGATGCTGCTAGATATCATCGGTTCGGAAGACTTCTACGGCGACATGGACTTCAAGCTCTGCGGCACCAGCGAAGGTGTCACCGGCTATCAGCTCGACCTCAAACTCCCCGGCCTCCCGCTGGCGATGCTTGAAGAAGCGATCCACATCGCCAAAGCCGGTCGCGGCAAGATCCTTGAGAAAATGGCCGAGTCCATCAGCACTCACGCCGAACTCAGCCCGCACGCTCCCCGCATCGTCTCCGTCAAGATCCCTGCGGATCGCATCGGCGAACTCATCGGGCCTGGCGGCAAGAACATCAAGGGCATCCAAGCCGAGTCCGGCGCCGAGATCAACATCGAGGACGACGGCACCGTTCACATCTACGCCTCCAAGGCGGAAGGTCTGGAGCGCGCCAAGGCGATGATCGAGCGCATGTTCCAGGAGATCGAAGTGGGCAAGGTTTACACCGGCAAGGTTGTTTCCATCACCGCCTTCGGCGCGTTCATGGAAGTGCTGCCCGGCAAGGACGGCCTCATCCACGTCTCCGAACTGGCCGAAGGCCGCACCGAAAACGTCGAGGACGTGGTCAAAAAAGGCCAGGTCATCACCGCCAAGTGCCTCGGAGTCGATGAAAAAGGCCGCGTGAAAATGTCACGCCGCGCCTGGCTCCGCGACCAGAAAGCCGCCGAAGCCGAGACCGCAACGCCAGCGGAATAAGGAGGAGCGACACTCCTGTCGCTCGCATTCATCTATCCAATCAAGCCGACGTCCTCCCAAGGGACGTCGGTTTTTTTCGTGGCAGCGGTTTCTAACCGCTAAACCTCACCCGTCAAACTTCACGCTTCCGCAGTTCTCGTTTGGTGCTATCCCCTCATGCTGACCTTGCGCGATCAAATTCCCAATCCTCCAGACTCTCTAATCTTTCGGCCCCTCCGTGGCGTAGCTTACGTAGTGCCAAGGCTACGCCGGTAAAAGCTGTTCATGGAAGTTTCTTTCATTGCGTCCCAAGCTCTCGCAAGGTTTCGGAAAGAGATGCTATCTGAATTTTTTCCGTGAGCGGATAACACGCCTCACCCGGATGGACAACGATGAGTCTTTCCAATTCCAAGCTTTCCACCGCGCTGTGCATGGATTTGGTGGTGCGCGGGGCATCGCTGTATTTGAACTCGAAGCCGATTTTTCGACCGTTCCGGAGCAAGAGCAGGTCGAGTTCCGCCCCGGAGTGGGTTGCCCAGAACCAGGCTTGCCGGTCATCGCTGCGGCGGAGGATTTGCTCGATGCAGAAACCTTCCCATGAGGCTCCGCACTTAGGATGCCCTTCGATGGCGGCGGGCGTGGCGAGACCTAACAAGGCGTGAAGTAGGCCGGTGTCCCGGACATAGACCTTGGGATGACGGACAAGGCGTTTCCCCAGATTCTCGAACCAGGGCGGAAGCTGACGGATCATGAAGGCGTTCGTGAGGATATCGAGGTGGCGGCGGACCGTTTGATTCGACTCACCCAGCGAGCGGCCGATTTCAGAGCCGTTCGAAATCCCACCGTGAAGGTGAGCGAGCATTTGCCATAGCCGCCGGAGAGGCTCGGGCTGCGTATTCACGCCGAAGCGGCGGATGTCGCGCTCCAGGAACGTGCGGATAAAATCTGTCCTCCATTGATGGCTAGCAGCATCATCCGCCGCCAGATAGGAAAGGGGAAATCCTCCTCGTTGCCAAAGTCGCACTTGGGTGGCGGAACTCGTTTCATCCAGAGTGAATCCGCCGATTTCGATGAATTCGACGCGGCCAGCAAGCGTTTCTGAAGACGTTTTCAGAAGATCGGGTGAAGCGCTGCCAAGAATCAGAAACCGTGCTGGCAATGGATCGCGATCCGCCAGAACCCGTAAAATGGGAGCCAACACGGGCATGAGCTGGAATTCGTCCAGCACGATCAGACCGGTTAATTTTTCTAAGGCCAACTTGGGAGCGCTCAAGCGGTTGACATCCGTGGGGTCTTCTAAATCGAACAGAGCTCCACCTTGCTCCGCCGCGATGATCCTCGCCAGCGAGGTCTTGCCCGCTTGCCGTGGCCCCAGAAGAGCGACGATCCGGCTGCGGCCCAAAGCCGTGCGGATTTTGTCCAGAAGATACTGCCGCTGTAGTTTCATCGGCGAAATCTGGATTGCTTGCGTCCAAATTTCAATGCTATATTCTCAGATTTAGAGTTAATTTCCCGGCGCCGAGATCAACATCGAGGACGACGGCACCGTTCACATCTACGCCTCCAAGGCGGAAGGTCTGGAGCGCGCCAAGTCGATGATCGAGCGCATGTTCCAGGAGATCGAGGTGGGCAAGGTTTACGACTATTAAGTGACCGACTATTAAGTGACGACTGATCGGTGTGGAAAACTAAGGTGAAATAACGCCCCAGACTTCTTTCAGGCGGGCCAGAGAATCGGCCCAGGGAGCCTTTCTGTAGAGCCAGACACGCACCCAGCGAATGAAACGCTGGGTCCTCTGTGTGGCTCTGTTGA
>JAUYNL010000097.1 GCA_030696085.1 Luteolibacter sp. | reverse complement strand
CTTCATGGAGGTGGTGACGTGCGACCCGCCCAGTGCGCGGGTGCGGGCAGAGGGTGGCGGAAGCGAAAACATACTGCCAACGCCAGTCGCGCGGAGCGTTTGGGTATTTCCGCATCAGGGCTTCCGGCATGTGGACGTCTCCGACACCTATAGCGAGATCCTGGAGGTGTTTTTCACGAGCCTTGGCAAGGTGGTCGGCAAGGCGTTGTTCGACGGCTTTGGGCAGTGTGACCACGCGGTGCTTCCCGCCTTTGCCGTCATGAATGATGATGGTGCCCTGGCCGAAATCGAAGTCCTGGACGCGCAGGCGGAGGGTTTCCATGAGGCGGAGACCCGAGCCATACATGAGCTGTGCGGCAAGTTTCCATGGATCATCGAGGTGGGCGATCAAGGAGCGGACTTCCTCGCGGGTCATCACGACAGGCGGGCGGCGCTGGCCACGGGCGGGAGTGATGTGGTCGAGGATGAATTCCTCGACGCCGAAGATGTTTTTCACAAGAAATGCCATGGCGTTGAGGGCCTGCTTCTGGGTGGCCGGGGCGACGTTTCGTTCCAGCGCGAGGAAGTCCAGATAAGCGGTGATGGCGGGTGGCCCGGCGGCTTGCGGGGATTGGCCGAGTTTTTGCTGGCAGAAGCGGATGAAGCGGCAATTCCAATAGACGTAGGTTTCCTCGGTCGCCATGGCCATGTTCTTGAGGCGGATGGCGCGGCGCAGGGCGTCGATGATGCTTGTGAGTTCCTGTGCAGGAGCCTCGGAGCGGGACGCTCCGGGGACGGCCTGGAGCGAGGACGCTCCAGCCACGATGGGGAGTTCCGCGCGGACTTGGATCGTTTCGCGAGCAAGGGTCCGGTGGTCCGGCTCCAAAGAACGGGCTTGGTCGGAAAGTCCCTGCCAATCGAAGGATGCGGCCCATTGGATGGCGAGGACATCGCAGGCCAGGATGCGGGCGGCGTCCACGGCCTGTCGATATTGCCAATCGGCGAGGTGGGAGGAACGGCCAAGGCAAGCGAAATACGCCCGGGTGCGTAAGGCGGATTGGTGGCCGCAGGCCTTGGTCCATGATTCCGCCCAGCGGACGTAGTATTCGCGGGCGGTGGGTTTGATCGGTAGCAAGGAGATGCGCTGGATGAATCTCCGGCGGGCATCGGAGAGGTTTTGCCGGGTTGGATCAGGCTCTGGCGTGGAAGTCATGGACGCGCGTTTAAAGTGTTCGCAAGAACATTTCAAGAGGAAAGTGCGCAATACGAAAGGAATGACGGCGGGGTCGTGATCATCGACGGCGGGGTCGTGATCATCGGCGGCGGGGTCGTGATCATCGGCGGCGGGGTCGTGATGAGCGGCGGCAGGTTGGTGATGAGCGGCGGCAGGGTCGTGATGAGCGGCGGCAGGTTGGTGAGGAATGGCGGCAGGTTGGTGAGGAGCGGTTGCGGGTTGGTGAGGAGCGGCGGCGGGTTGGTGAGGAGCGGCGGCGGATTCGAAGCGGAGACGAGCCGTTCATGAGGAGAAGCTTGTTTCAGAAGAACGGATGCCACAATCTTAATGACGGAAGTTGGTCTCTGTAGTATGCAGATCGACTTCTAAAATAAAGGAGCATAGCTCATTATGATGGAGCTTGACATTTTCCATGAGAATTCTCATTTCCTCTTTTCGTAAGCGCATCTCTGAATGCAAGAACCTCAGCTTCACCCGCGAAATTCTGTATTTTCCCTGCCAAATCATGAGGGAATCCGGGCAAGCGCGACCGCGAAGTCCCGGAATTCCGGCGCTTCAAGACGAACACGACGGCTTTCCCGTCGAAACGGGCGCGGTGAACCATGGAACAGGCGCGGTCGGGCACGAACGCGCCGGACGCTCCCGCGAACCGGTCGATCCACATCACCAATCCAGCCTTTCACATGAGCATCCGCGCCATGCGCATGACGTGCCAGGCGGTTGACATGCCGGACACGCCCGCCTTGCGCGTGTCCTTGCCAGAATCCTTTTGGAATTCCTCTTCATGGGCGGTTCTTTATCATCCCGGCCTCAGGGCCAGTCAGCGGCGGTCATAGACGGCCGCTACAACACAAACAGCTTATGGCCTACGCACTGGATCACATCATCAAACGGCGCTCACAATACATCAATGCCTGGAAGGAAAACGCTGAGGATGCGGTGTTCTGGGGGATGACGCTGGGGCAATTCAAGGAGGCGACCGCGGAATCAGCGCGCCTGCGCGATGAGATCCGCAAGATGGAGGCCGGCTTGGTGGCATTGCGCATGCAACGGGACCAGGCGGACCAGGCAGGCATGGTCTTGATGGACCATGTGGCGAACTCGGTGCGCGGCACGCCGGGATTCGGCAATGACAGCAGCCTCTATAGCGGGCTGGGCTACGTGCCGCAAAGCCAGCGCAAGACCGGACTGGTGAGGAAGTTCAAGAAGCTGCGGGAGAAGAAAACGGGACAGTAAGGCTCCCTATTTCCTCCGAGAGCCGGGAAAGGGGTTTTTGGTGAAAATGAGGCTTCCCGCATGGGCGGGCGACTATCCATTTTTCGACAGGCGCTCCTTTTCCGTGACCATGGCGATGGAGCCTGACAACAGCACGGCACCCATGCAGGCGTAGAAGGCCCAGATGGTGTTTTTGCCGGCGGTGAACCCGTAATTGTGGAGTCCCACGCCAAGGAAATTGACGTGCCACCATGAGAAGGTGACGACGATGGCGGTGAAGATGGAGGCGAGGTGGAGGCCCCACTCGCGAAGGTAGCCGCCGAGGCGGGCGTGGAGCACGGCGAGCGTCCAGATGACGATGAGCAGCGCGCCGTTTTCCTTGGGATCCCAGCCCCAGAAGCGGCCCCATGAATAGTTGGCCCAGATGCCGCCAAGGACGGTGCCCACCAATGATAGAAACAAGGTGAGGCATAACATGCCGTAGGCCGCGCGCGTGAGCGAGCGCCGCAGCGAGATGTCCCCGCGATCCAGGCGGAGCCCGCACAGCAGGACGAAGCCGGTGGATAGAAACGCGCTGAGCAGGCCCGCCGAATAGCCGAGGGTGATGGTGATCACATGGGTGGTGAGCCAGAAATTCGAATCCAGCACGGCGACCAGCGGGTCCATGTGGTCGTTCGCATCGCCGAGTTCGTAGCGGCGTGCCAGCACGATGAGCGCCGTGCCGAGGATGGGGGCCACGCCCAGCGCGAAGCGGCGGCGCGTGAGCCACTCGACGATGAGCGCAAGCAAGACCACGGCGGCGCTGATGAAGATGATGGTATCATATAGATTCCCCACCGGAGGGCGCTGCATGATGATGCAGCGCTTGGTGATGGCGATGACGCAGCAGGTGAGGCCCGCGAGGCTTGCGGCCAGCGTGAGCCATGAGAAACCCCTGCCCGTCTTGTTGCCGCCCAGCGTCCACATGCCCATGGCCGCCAGCGTGCCGATGAGGAAAAACACCAGCGCGTAGAGGAACCAGTTTTTCTGATAGTAAGAGGCTTCCAGGGCGACGCGCTGGCCCTCGCCGCGGGCGGCGGCGCGCGCGGCCAGATGATCGCGCAACTGGACGAACTGCTTGCGGAACACGTCCTCGCCCGCGGCACCGGCGCGGGCGGTGGCTTCGAGCATCCTGATATCTTCGATGTCCCGCGCGGGGTCCTTCGAGGTGCTGCCCATCACATCCATGATGGCGTTTCCGGCGCTTTTCCACGTCGGCTCCGAGGGATCGGCGGGAGGCAGGATGAAGAGGCCGAATTTTGAGAAATTCGCGGCATCGAGCACTTGCCGCATCAGGTCCTGAAGGTGCGGGGGGATGGCACCCTGGCCCCTGCCCGCGTGATCGATTTGCTCGCGGATCTGCGGGGCGGTGGTCATCAGCGCGCTTACATCCGCGCGCTTGTCCGGCGCGCCGTTTTCTCCGGAGCCGCGCAGCACGATTCCGCCGCGCGCGAAGCTGAACCATCCTAACAAGCTCTCGTAGGTCCGCAGGTTGGATGCGAGATCGATGATCTGGGTTTGCAGCGGGTCGCGGGCTTTCGAATCGATCGAGCCGTAGGATCCGGCGAGTTCGCCGAGTTTTTCACGGCCGGGCTGGATGTCTGCATAACTGTAGCGGTCGCGCCTGCCGCGCGGTTTCACGCCGATGGCTTCCAGCGCGGCGGAGTTATCGACGCGGAAAGTCGGCGAGTTGATGGCGAACTGGGGGCGGAAGAGCACATCCAGCAGCCATGCGGTGGGGCGGATGCGGTGGGTCTCGCCGGCGGCGTCCGCGATTTCCATGGAGCGCGCGCCGTGCATGCCGAGCATGGTGAATCCGGCGTAGGTGGAGAGCGGTTTGATGCGACCGCCATCCTGGACGGGCAGGGTTTCCACGATTTTGAGCGTTTCCTGCGACCATGGAAGGTAGCCGTCGATCTTGCGGGCCTCGCCTTTCGGCATGTTGTCGATGACGAGGTTGTAGAAAACGAGCGCGAGGCCGGCCATGGCTATGGCGGCGGCGATCCAGCGTCCGGCGCGGTATGAGGTGTCAGACATGGCGTTTTGAGCGTGAGTTGGATGCCAGATAGGAGCCGAGCCTTGTGAGGAAGGTCACCAACATGCCGAAGGTCACCACGTAAAGGCTGTATTCCGGCCAGTGATCCGCGGGGTTTCTAACGATTTCGAAAACCGAATACATGCGCTGGCCGGGGCCGGTTCCGGGCGGGCCATAACTCGCCTGGAAAAAGGTGAGTCCTTCGTAACGCATCGGCTCGTTCATCTGGATGGTGAACGCGGCCTGGCCGCCATTCTCGATGCGCGTGATTTTGCTGATGAACTTGGAGGGCTTCATCGTACCGGGATGGAAGGCGGCGGTGAATTCATCGAGTTTCACCGTGAAGGGCATCGGCCACAGGCGCTTGCGCATGTCCACGGTGAAAACCCTGTCTCCATCCTTCACGGAAAACGGATGGAAACTCGCGCCGGCGAGGATGAAGGGGTCGGATTTACCGCCATCGCGGCGGACGATCCGCGCATAACAGCCCGCGGTGTTGGCCTCCGCGTTGATCTCGGACGGCCGCTCCATCAGATAGTAGCCATCGGCCTTGAGCTGGCCGGCGTCCGGCGCGCGCTCGGTGAGCGCTACGGGCACGGCGTTTTTCAGATAACCGCCGATTTCCAGATCGAAGGGAAAATCCGGCAGCCGGAACAGGCGGTTGTTTCCGGCGCTCAGATCATCGAGATGCTTGCCACGGATGACATGGATCGAGTGCGGGGCGGCATCCTTGATTTCGGCGGCTTCCACGACGTATTCGAAATAATCCTCCGCGGTGTTGCTCGACTCACCTTCGCTGACGGCCATGTTTCCGCGCTCGGAGAAATGATGCGCCACGCCGCCGGCCACGAGCATGAAGATGATGCCGAGGTGGGAGATCAGATTTCCAGCGTGCTTCCAACCCTTGCGGATGCGGATCACTCCGCCGAGGGTGAGATTGACGAGCAGGACCACGCCCACCCAGTATCCGCCGGGCAGCGGCAGCGGCACCATCCTGCCCTTGATTTCCGGAATCAGGAAAAATGCCTTCCAGTGGAAGTATTTGTTGAGTGTGGGGTAAAGGCCGTGCTCCACCTGCTCGAGTGTGGCGAACCATGTCAGCAGGCCTAACAAGAGCAGCAGGATCGTCGCCAGGCCGAAGCCGGAGAGCACGTCGAAAATTTTTGCGGCGAGCGAGCGGGGCGGCTTGCCGGATACGGAGATGGGAGATGTTTCCATGTTCAATGAAGCGTGGCGCCGGGCGCGCAGGGGGGGATTAATCGGCCATTTGCAGGGTCCTTGCAAAATTTTCGAGCACCGGGCGGGCGGCTTCCACTTCGGCCTTGGGGCCTACCATTTTCAGCGTGAGGATACCACCCTTCATTGATGCGACCACCCCGGCGAGGGCGAAGCCGGGTTTCGGCGCGGCTCCCATGCCGCCGGCGTATTCGCCTGAGGCTTCCACCCAGGTGCCGGAGCCACTGGCGATGGGCACGCTGCGGAGTTTTTCCAAAGCAGTCTGATCGATGGTTTCCGCTCCGAACTGGCCGAGCCAGCGGTTCACGTTGTCCAGCACGCTGCCAGCGGAAAGCGACACCCAGACCTCGCCCATTCCGCTCCCGCCGAAGCGATAGTTGAGCAGTCGCATTTGGGTGGCGGGCAGGGCCAGCCAGCCCTCCGGCGTCTCGCCCCTGACCGGGCTCGGCCTGGCATCGCGGAATCGTTCGTCGCTGGTGGCAAATAACTTTGGAGACTTGTCCCGGGTGGTCGCCATGCGGGTTTGCGTAACCACGATCTCGCTTTTTTCCTCGCAGGAGGAAAACACCAGCATACTGGCCAGCAGGTAGGGGATGCAACCATTCACGCCTGCGGCGATAGCCTCGCATCCAAACCCGTGCAAGTGGAAACGGGGCGGCCGAATTCCAGGGGGTGCGGGAACCCAAGGCTTTGTGCTTGCCGCAGCGGCACCGGCTTGCGGAATCTCCACTGCGTGAGAATCGACGGCCATGTGCATGTGATCGGAACGGGCAGCGGAGGATCTGGTTGCTGGTACCGGCCGCGCGGGCTGACCCGGATCGGCGAGCCGGTGCTGTTGCGGGCGATGGGCCTGCGGGCGGCGGATCTGCGGGGAAACTTCGAGGAGATCTATGTGGAGGCGTTGCGGCGGCAGATCGCGGCGGCGGGGCTGGATGCGGTGGTGATTCTGGCGCATGAGGAGCCTTACCGGGACGATGGCGCGCTGATCGCGGACACCGGCTCGTTTTATGTGCCGAATGATTACGTGCTGGGTCTGGCAAGGAGGCACCCGGAGCTGATTCCGGCGGTATCGATTCATCCGGCGCGCAGGGATGCGCTGGCGGAACTGGAGCGCTGCATCGAGGGCGGAGCAGCCGTGCTGAAGTGCCTGCCGAACTGCCAGAACATGGATTGGAACGAGCGCCGCTACCGGCCGTTTCTGGAGCGGATGGCGGAGGCGGGCATTCTGCTGCTGGCCCACACGGGCAGCGAGCGCACGATGCCGGTGCTGCAACCGCGTTTCGCGAGTCCGCGCATCCTCACCCAGGCGCTGGAGGTGGGCGTCACCTGCATCGCCGCGCACTGCGGCACGGGGATGATGGTGCTGGATCCTGATTATTTCGATGACTTCGTGGCGATGACCAAAATTTACCCGAATCTCTATGGGGACAACAGCGCGCTGGCTGGGCTGAGCCTGCGTTTCCGCCCTTGGCAGATGGCGAAAATCCGCGAGGACCCGGAACTGGCGGCGCGCCTGCTCTATGGCAGCGATCTGCCGGTGCCGCCCAGCGGCCTGGTGATGGCGGCGCTGGGAATGATGGGCTGGCGCGACTACCATCAGTCACGCCGCGAAAAGGACGCCCTCGCGCGGGATGTGATGTTGAAACGCGTGCTGGGATTTCCGCCGGAGACGGAAACCCGGCTGTCGGGATTGTTGCGCGGCAGCTCCGGCTGAAATGAGGGATCAGGCTTTTACCAGCAGGCTGGTGCCGGTCATTTCCACGGGCTGGGGCACGCCGAGCATGTCGAGCAACGTGGGGGCGACATCGGCGAGGATGCCGTCCTTCACCTGATAGCCGGCGGCGTCCGCGGCGACATAAACGACATGCACGAGATTGGTGGTGTGCGCGGTGTTGGGCGAGCCGTCCGGATTGCGCATGTATTCGCAGTTGCCGTGGTCCGCGGTGATGAGGAGCTTGCCGCCGAGGCGCAGGGTTTCCTCGACGACGGCCCGCACGCCGGCATCGATGGTTTCCACCGCCTTGATGGCGGCTTCGATCACGCCGGTGTGGCCGACCATGTCGGGATTGGCGAAGTTGAGGATGACGAGATCGAAGTTCTTGAGCTGCTCCACGACGGTGGCGGTGACTTGCGGGGCGCTCATCTCCGGTTTGAAATCATAAGTCGGCACGTCTTTCGGAGAAGGAATGATAAAGCGCTCCTCGCCGGGATTGGATTTCTCCACGCCGCCATTGAAGAAGTAGGTGACGTGCGGATATTTCTCGGTTTCCGCGATGCGCATCTGATTCTTGCCGGCCGCGGCGACGACCTCGCCGAGCACGTTCGTGAGATCCGCGGAGGCGAAGATCGCCGGGCAGGTGTAGGTGGCGTCGTATTCGGTGAGCGTGTAATATTCCGTCACCGGCGCGACGGTGCGGTCGAAGCCATCGAAGCCCGGCTTGAGGAAGGCATCGGAAATCTCGCGGGCGCGGTCGGCGCGGAAGTTGAAGAAGAGCACCACATCGCCATCGCGGACGCGCTGGGTGTCTGCCTCGGCGAAGATCATGGGCGGCATGAACTCGTCGGTCTTGTCGAGCCGGTAGTAATCGGCGACGGCCTCGCTGGCGAGGATGTCGCGTTTCTCACCGATGCCGAGCACGATGGCGTCCCAGGCGAGTTTCACGCGGTCCCAGCGCTTGTCGCGGTCCATGGCGAAGTAGCGGCCGATGACGGTGGCGATGCGCGCGCCGCACTTGGCGGCCTCGTCCTCGACCTTGGCGAGATAGGCCTCGCCGCCGGTGGGCGAGGTGTCGCGGCCATCGGTGATGGCGTGGATCATGATGTCATTCACGCCGGCTTGTTTGGCGAGTTTCACCATGGCGATGAGCTGGTCCTGATGGCTGTGCACGCCGCCGTCCGAAACGAGGCCGATGAAATGCAGGCGGGAGGATTTCGCCTTGGCGAGGGCCTCCACGAAGACCGGATTGGCGGCGAGTTCGTGATCCTCGATGGACTTGTTGATGCGGGTGAGGTCCTGATAGACGATGCGGCCCGCGCCGAGGTTGAGGTGGCCGACCTCGGAATTGCCCATCTGGCCGGGTGGCAGGCCGACATCCATGCCGGAGGCGCTGAGGAAGCCTTTCGGGTATTGTTCGAGCATCACGTCGTGAAACGGCGTGTGGGCGAGCAACACGGCATTGCCGTCTTTTTCCGCCGTTTCCATACCCCCGGGGTTCACACCCCAGCCGTCGCGAATGATGAGCACCACTGGTTTCTTAGCCATAACGGCGGGCGTTTAACCGCCCCCGCGCCCTGCGGCAAGTCCTGAGACGATGGATGCCGGTGTTTTCGGGTTTGCGGAATGCGAAATTGCGGCATGGTTCGGCCGTGGATTCGATCACACAGGCGGCGCTGGGAGCGGCGGTCGGGGAAATGATGTTGGGCAGGCGGCTGGGCAACCGGGCGCTGGCGTGGGGAGCCTTGTTCGGGACGCTGCCGGATCTGGATGTGGTGCTGGCACCGTTTCTCGATCATGCGGCCAACCTGTGGTGGCACCGCGGGCCGAGCCACTCGCTGCTGGTGATGGTGCTGGCCTCGTGGGGGCTGTCCCAGTGGCTGGCGAAACGCTGGAAACGCGACAAGATCACGCGCGCGCGGGCCGGCTGCTTCGTCTTCGCGGTGTGGAGCACGCATGTGCTCATCGATTGTTTCACGGTCTATGGCACCGCGGTTTTGTGGCCGTTTTCCGATCACCGCGCGGGTTTCAACCATCTGTTCATCATCGATTTTTTCTTCACGATGCCGATGCTGGTGGCGCTGGTGTGGCTGGCGTTTCTGCGGACGAAGAAACAAGTTCCGCAGCGGCGCCGCCTGAACGCGTGGGGGCTGGGAATCGCCGCCGCCTACGCGCTGCTGAGCGTGGGCATGAAGCAAGTGGCATCAGCCGGATTCGATGCGGATCTGGCGCGGCGCGGAGTGACCTACGAGCGGCGGATGGAGGCGCCCACGCCCTTCAACATCATGCTGTGGCGCTCGGTGGTGGATCGCGGCGACGAATTGTGGGTGGGCTATCGCACTGTTTTCGAGCGACACAAGACGCCGGTGCGCTGGACGATTTACCCGCGCGGCGCCGAGGCGCTGGCCGGCATGGAGGATCTGCGCGAGGTAAGGCGCCTGAAATGGTTTTCCGACGGCTGGTGGATCGCGCGCCGCCATGCAAAGGGTGCCTGGGTGGGCGACTTGCGTTTCGGCGAGTCCCGCAACTGGGGGGATAAAAAAGGCATGGTGGACAGCCGCCTGTCGTTTTCCTGGAACGTGCTGCCGCAGGAGAAGAATGAGCGCTTGCAGCCGCTTCGCCCCACCCGAACGGGTGTGGGCGAGACGCTACGGCGAATGGTCCTGCGCACTGTCGGGCAGCGAGTCGAATGGGAAGCGAATCCGCGCCTGGCCGGAGTGACGGGCAGCCTGCCGGAGTTTCTGGCGGTGGAGGAATGAATGCGAAAGCGCGCGGGGCACAACCGGCAAGCTGGATCGGTGTGGAAAACTAAGGTGAAATAACGCCCCAGACTTCTTTCAGGCGGGCCAGAGAATCGGCCCAGGGAGCCTTTCTGTAGAGCCAGACACGCACCCAGCGAATGAAACGCTGGGTCCTCTGTGTGGCTCTGTTGA
>JAUYNL010000095.1 GCA_030696085.1 Luteolibacter sp. | reverse complement strand
TGAGGCGGACCCGAAAGTCCGGCCACGGAAGAGCTAAATTAAGCTATGGTGGCGGGGTGCGGGAAAGGGATAGGAGATCATGGATTGGGGATCAAGGATGGAGTGGTGGGGGACTCGAATTTGGGCAGCCGTAGCGGAAGGCGCAGCACGCAACGGAGCGTAGCGGAGTGGAGTGCGGAGCCTGAAGCGGAGGCTGCCCAAATTCGCCGCTCCGGGGGGGGGCGGCGGTCTCATGCTGCTTCCGTGGTTGCTGCCTCAGGGGCATCCTGAGGGCATTGCGGGGCGGTTTGATAGACCACTGCCGGGGTGAGGTTGCCGAGCGTCTCGTGGGGCCGCCAGTCGTTGTAGCGACCGAACCATTTCGCGAGTCCCAAGCGCAGGGCCGGCAGCGTGGAGTGTTCGAACAGGTAGATCTCCTCGTATTTCACGCTCCTCCAAAGCCGCTCGATGAAGACGTTGTCCATCCAGCGCCCGCGTCCGTCCATGCTGATTTTCATGCCGAGATCCAACAGACGGCCGGTCCATTCGGCGGAGGTGAACTGGCAGCCTTGGTCGGTGTTGAAGATTTCCGGAACCCGGCCGGTGGCGGCCAGGGCGTTCTCCAAAGCTTCCAGGCAGAGGCCGGTTTCCATGGTGTTGGAAACCGCCCAGCCCAGCACCTTGCGCGAATACCAGTCCATCACCGCGCACAGGTAGGCGTGCCCGCCGGGCATTGGCACGTAGGTGATGTCGGCGCACCATACGTGGTCGGGTCTTGCGACTGTTAGATGCCGCGGCAGGTAGGGATATTTGCGGTGGCCATGGTCCGGGATGCTGGTGCGCGGCTTGCACCAGATCGCTTCGTGGCCGATTTCCCGGCGCAGGCGTTGCAAGCGCTTGCGGTTGATCGTCACGCCATGATCGCGCTTGAGAACCGTCACCAGGCGGCGACTTCCCAGGCAGGGATCAATCATGTAGATCTCATCCAACAAGCGTTTGATGCGGATGTCTTCCGGGTCTTCGGGCACCGCTTGGTAGTCCACTGTCGAACGGGCGACACCGAGGAGTTCACATTGTTTTCTCATGCTCAGTTTGGGATGATTTTTTTCGACCAACTCGATGCGCTCCCTCACAGACCGAGTTGTTTCGACTTTTTGCGCAGGAAATCCACCTCTACGGTCAACTGCCCGATTTTGGCGTGGAGCTCGTCGCGCTGGCGCTCGAAATCCTCGCTGTCCGCCTTCTCCCGGCCGGGGCCGAAGATTCCGGTGGCGCCTTCCGTCATGGCCTTTTTCCAGTCGGAGACCTGGACCGGATGGATGTCGAAATCCTTGGCGATCTGCTGGATGGTTTTGATGCCCTTGAGCGCTTCGAGCGCTACGCGGGCCTTGAATTCGGGTTCGTGTCTCTTCGTTTTGCTTTCATTTTGTGTGGTTCAGGTTCGGGTCAATGCCCGCCCCCGGCCACCACAATCATAGCTTAGCTCCTGGCCCGATTTTCGGGGTCCGCCTCAGAACTCGGCGTAGAGGTCGATGCTGTGGCCCACGTCGCAAACCATGAGAAACGGCGGACGGCCCTCGGCGACGGGAAGCGAGGTGATGTAGCCGCGGCCTTGGTGGAAGGCGCGTTCGAGGGCGCGGTCGAAGGCGGCGGTGCCTCGCTTGCCGTGGCCGGTCTTGGTGGCGGCGGGTTTGGCGAGTTCGTCGGCGGAGGCGTCCACCGAGGAGCCCTGTTTGGTTCGCAGACGAAGTGGCGGGCCTTGTAGAGATCGATGTAGTTGGTGACGGAGGAGCCGTCGGAATTCACGCGGGTGATGGCGCGGTCGAAGACGTAGAGGTTTTTCGCGGGATCGGGCGAGGTGGGATCCGGGCGGGGGACGCCGATGACGTCACATAGTTCCGAGAGGAACATCTGATAGTTCGCGCACTCGGCGGCCCCGGAGTTTTCCCAGCGGGTGATGAAGGATTCGATGGCATCCGAAGGCATGGCACGGAGCCTAGCGGATGGGAGCTGCGGGGAAAGCGGGATTTTTCCGAGAAGTTGAACATCGACGCTGCCTGCGGGATTTGATCGCCCACGCGATCACGTAATGGCATTGCGACCGATTTGTGGCATTCTCCTCTCCGTAAGGGATAGCACAATTGCCCCCCAAAGGGCCCACGGGCGTCGGAACAAGGGATCCGACGCCCGTGGTTTTTTTAACCCGGTGCATTCCGCAAAACAATCATCCGGCGGCGGGGGGATGGGCTTGCGTGGGCGCGGCGCTGAGTTTAGCGTCCCTTAATGGCCATCGAGAACTTCGCCGGGTATATCCCGCAGATTCATGAGTCCGCGTTCATCGCCGCCAGTGCCGACGTGATCGGCCGGGTGACGCTGCACGAGGAAACGAGTATTTGGTACCACGCCACCTTGCGCGGTGACATCAACGAGATCGTCATCGGCCCGCATTCCAACATCCAGGACAACGCGGTGATTCACCTCGCCGACGACTACGGATGTTATGTCGGCGAGTATGTCACGGTCGGCCACTCCGCCATTCTGCACGCATGCACGGTGAAGGACGAGGTGCTGGTGGGCATGGGTTCCATCGTGCTGGACGGCGCGGTGATCGGGGAGCGCTCCATCATCGGCGCAGGCGCGTTGGTCACTGGCGGGACCATCATTCCTCCCGGCTCGCTCGTGCTCGGCTCCCCTGGAAAAGTCGTGCGCACCCTCTCGCTCGATGAGCAGTCCAAGGTGAAATATTGGGCTGAAAAATACGTGCGGGGCTCGCGGATGTATCTCGAGCGCTGAGGGGAGGGAAAGTCACCCGCCGCCAGTTACAACTGGAGCACGTTTGAGGAGGCATGGGAGCGATGGGAAATCCCGCCACCCATGGCGGAGCCCCGGATGTTCTTCCGGGTGAGGGCTGGCGACGCTTCGCCTTGGAGAATCTGGATGCGTGGTGGCGGGAAGAGTCTCCGGGAGAAGTTTTTCAAAAAAGGGGGGGCGACTTTTTTAAAAAAGCCTTGATTTGGTTAAGGGATCCTGATCTTCTGGTCTTGCGCACTATCCCTCATATCCGAACCGGATGGAGTGAATGGGCTGCAATTGAGTTCACACACCCTGAGAAGATGATTCGCTCCATGACCTGCCTGGCGGCACTTTATTGTGCCTTGGCCGCAAGCCCTGTACATGCCACGACCCTGAACTGGGGCAGTGAAGTGGGCAGCATGCTGGTGGACAGCGACGGCGACGGGATTGATGACCGGTTTGTTTTCGAGCTCGGGGCCTTCGATCTGGATTTCGAACCGACTGAAAGCAATCGTGACGAGTGGATTCTCAACTGGCGTGTTTTCGACGCGGCGTCCTACAATCCGGACATCGGATATTTCACCTCCACGGTCCATGTGCTGAGCGATATTTCCAGCGGCAACCCGGCTGCCAGTCCGGAAAGCTTTTCAGGACTGATTGCCTATCTCTGGATCCGTGATTCGGACGAAGCGGTCGAGGGAAGTGAGTGGCATCTGGTCCGTGCGGGAAACTGGATTTTTCCTGAATTCGGCGGCGATTGCTGTGATACCGGTGTGATCGAGTGGTCCATCAGCGATCTGGACTCCTCCGATGTTCCATTGTGGGGCGGGCAGAATGGAGTGATCGGCTCCGGAGCCCACGGCGTGACCGGCAGCACCGGTCTCCAGACTTACACCTTCGTTCCGGAATCCTCCACCGCACTACTTGCGGCCTTTGCAGGCATTGGTGCGATCCTGCGCCGCAGGCGGTGATCGATCAAGCAGTGCCTGGCCGGGGATGATCCGAAAACTTCCGCAAGCGCGGGTTGCCGGAGAGACAGGATGTGCTTAGCGTGTCGCTTCGTTCACGAAATGAGACGCCGCCTCCTCACATGCCTTTTGCCCGCGCTGATTTCCTGCGCGTTCGCCGCGGATGACCGGCCCTATGTGAATGACAAGAAAGCGCCTGAAGACCGCAAGGACATCGAGGCGATCCAGTCGGCGCTGGTAGCGGCGCTGCCGCAGGTCCGCGCCGCGACCGTCTGCATCGAACTCAAGGAGGGCTCTGGCAGCGGTGTGATCGTTTCCGCCGATGGGCTGGTTCTGACGGCGGCCCACGTCAGTTCCGGTGTGAATAAAAAAGTCACCGTGATCATGGAGGACGGTACCCGCCATCAGGCGCGGACGCTCGGTCTGGTGGCGGATACGGATGCCGCCATGCTCCGCATCACCGACAAGGGGGACTATCCATTCGTGGAGATCGACCGCGGAAACAGCGCCCGTCTTGGCGATTGGGTGTTCTCGCTCGGCCACTCCGGCGGTTTTGACAAGCACCGGGGATCGGTGGTGAGACTCGGGCGTCTGGTCCGCATCGCCAATACGACCTTGCAGTCGGACTCCATCCTGATCGGCGGGGATTCGGGCGGGCCCTTGTTTGATCTAACTGGAAAATTGGTGGGCATCCATTCGCGGGTGGGCCGGCAGCTTCAGGTGAACATGCATGTGCCGATGAGCGTGTTTCTCGACAACTGGGACCGGTTGCGGGCGGGCGAGTTCATCGGGGATGGGCCCTTTGCGAAAAAGCCGGTCAAGGGCAGCGGTTTTCTCGGGTTGGCCACCGATGCCCGCAAGGAAGGCGGCCTGCGGGTGACCAAGGTCGGCAACAAGAGCCCCGCGCAGGAAGCCGGGGTGAAGGAGGGAGATGTGCTGCTCACACTCAATGGCGCGCCGCTCGCAACGCGCGCCCAGATGCAGGATTTGTTGCAGGAAATGTCCGCCGGAGACGAGATCCGCCTGGAGCTCGAACGCAAAGGCAAACGCGAAACCCTCACCCTCGAACTCGGTGCGCGCTAACCGAATATTTCTCGTCGCCGCCAGCTCGCTGGTGGGCTCGCTGGGCGCCCAGCAAAGCCTGGAATCGGACTATCGCACGACCGGTTCCGCCGTGACCTCGGTGTTCGAGGCCCAGCGAGCGGTGCTGCAAACATCGAGCGCGGTGATTCTCGATGGCCGCAAGGAGATGATCTATGGCGTGGTCATCTCCGCGGACGGCCACATCCTCACCAAGGCCAGCGAAGTGGCTGATTTGAATAAACTCTCGGTGACGGTGGACCGCACGAACTACAAGAATGTCAAAATTCTGGCCACCGATCCGCAGTGGGATGTGGCCCTGTTGAAGATCGATGCGGTGGGATTGGTTCCCGTGGTTTACGCGCCGACCAGTGAGGTTGCGCAGGGAACTTGGGCGGTGGGCAATGGCGCGACTTCCCGGACGAAGCGCCGCGCCCTGGCGGGAATCGTCAGTGCGAAAATCCGCGAAATTCCCGCAGCCGGCGGGGCCGCGCTCGGCGTGGTGCTCAACGTGAAGGGCAAGGAGCTGGGCATCGATGAAGTCGCGGACGGCAGCGGCGCGCAGGAAGCGGGCTTGGAAAAAGGGGATGTGATCCTCATGATCGAGGATACGAAAATCAGCAAGATCGAGGACATCGCCGGGGTCATGAAGGACCGCAAGGCCGGCAGCAAGGTGAAGGTCGTCTGCCGCCGCGGCAAACGCGAGTTCACTGCGGAAGTCCGGCTTTCCGCCAAGGGCGAAATGTTCACCGACACCATGAACCGCAACGACATGATGAGCGGGGATTTTTCCAAACGCCGCAGCGGATTTCCGCGGGTGATGCAGCATGACATCCTCGGCAGCAGCCGCGTGACGGGCGGCCCCTTGCTCGATCTCGAAGGGCGCTGCCTCGGCATGAACATCGCCCGCGCAAACCGCGCGGAAAGCTTCGCCATTCCGGTGGAGGACCTCAAGGCGCTGGCGGAACGATTGATGAATCAAGCGGCCGCCGGGGAAAAGCCGGATGACGCGGCGGTGACTCCGCGCGGCGAACCGCAGTAACCATTCGCTGCTCCGGGAGAGCTCACTTCCTCACGTCCAAGCCGTGTTTCGTGGCGAATGCCTCCGCCGCAGGCTGGTCCTTGTTCTTCAGGTTCTGATAGATATGGTTCATCGCGTCTTTCTGTTTCGCCGCCGGGAGCGTATCGGCCCATTGGGCGGCGACTTCGGGTTCGTAGGGAGCGATGGTTTCCAGATAGGAAATGGTGGCGGTTTCCTTGATCGGTCCGGCGGGTGCCTGGGCCAGCCATTCGCCGGCGGCCTTGTAATCGGTGTCCGTCCATTGCCGCACGAGGTTGCGGGTGGTGTTTTCGGACTTCTTGCCATCGATGGGCTGCGAGGACAGCCACTCGAGCCATTTCCCGGTATCGGCTTTGGTTCGGTTGTAAATCAGACCTTGGACCATGTCTCCGGTTTCCGCAGCGGATAGATTTGCGGATTTCAGCCAGTCCATGGACTTGTCATGGCCGGACTCCGTGACCTGGCCGAAGAGGTTCCGGAGCCCCATCGTGAGGAGTTTCTCCCCTTCCTTCTTGTCCGTGGAATTTCCAGCCTGCTTGCGGAGGGCCTTGAGGAGTTCCGACTGTTGCTCGGGAGTCGTCGCAGCCCGGGTGATCTGACTTATCACCATGCCTTCGTCCACTGGCACCTTGAGCTCGCCTATCAATTGCAGGGCGAGCGCGAAATCGTTGCGGGCGGCCCCGGCGATCACCGCGGCTTTGGCCTCTTTGGTCACGAGATCCGGGTGTTTTTCGGCGTTTTTCTTGATCCATTCGAGCGCGGCGAGCGGCTGGTCCTGCGCCCACTGGGAGAGCGCGGCGGTGAGCGCGTGCTTGCTCATCGGTTCATCGCCAAGCAGCTCGGAGGATTCGGTGAAGAACGCGAGCGCCGCCTCCGGGTTCTGCTGGGCGAGCATGATGATGGAAAACGAGATCATTCCCTTTTTCATCTCGTCGTCCATGTCCTGGCGGCCTTTCAACGTGGCGATGAGCGCTTTGAGTTCCTCGCTGTTGAGCGAGAGCATGTCGTCCATCATCTCCATCATCCGCTTCCGCGCGGTCTCGTCGGGCTGCTTGCCGCTCGTTTGCATTTCCTTCATCTCCTTGGCGAAGGCCACGAGACGCTCGGTGAATCCCTTCACTTTGAGTTCGGCATCCTCGCGGGGCCGCTTGGTGATTTTGGTGGGAACGATGGGTTTCGAAGCGTCCGCGGAAACGCCGAGCGCGACCGCCTCCTTGAGCACCAGCCGGTGTTTCTCCCGCAGGGTGGTGAGTTTCCGGTTCTCTTGCACGCCCCAGAAGGAGCCTGCGGCGACGATGATGAGTGTGAGGATGAGTGGAAGTTTCATGGAGCGGGCGGGTTATTTTTTGAACTGCGGCAGCGCGCGGATTTCCTCGCGCAGGCCGGGATCCTTGATTTGCTCGATGAGCGGCAGGGCTTGATCGATCGAGGTGTGCCGCACCTGGCTGCTCTTCAGGAAGGAGGCGAGCACCTCGTCGTTGCCGGAACTCTCGTGGTATTGCAGCGCCAACTCGGAAGCTGTCTTGAAATCGCCGCCGCGCCAGAGCGTGTTGGCCAGCGCCTCGCCGGTGGCCTTGTCCACGACGCCCGGGGACTGGGTGATTCCCCATGCGCGGGCTTTTTCAATTTCGTCCACCTTGAGCTTCGATCCTCCGTGGGAGCTTAACTTGCGCTCCATCACCTGCGAGACGATGGATTTTTTCTCCTCGTCGGTGGCCTTGGCTGTGGCGAGGAAACCGTCCACCCGCTCGTAACCGCCCTGCTGCGCCAGATTACCGGCCGTATCCGCGAGGACGCCGCCGACTTTGTCCGCAGGCAGGCTCTCACGGACCAGTTTGGCATAGGAGGACTCGCTCTCCGGCGTCACCTGGAAGAAAAAGCCCTGTTTGAAAAAGTCCTCGCGCTGGTCCTCCGGCAGTCCCGCCACGCGCGCGGCAGCCGCCGCGGGATCGGTCTTGAGGAGCTGGGCTACCAACACGCCTTCGAATCGGACGCGCTCCTGGTTTTTCCCATCGAGGGACTTGCTCTCGAACTTTCCGGCGGCGATCTGCTTGTCCAGCCATGCGGCGGCGGCGGCGGGTTCTTTTTCCGCCCATTTCCCGAGCGCCATCTGCACCGACCACCGCCAGGGGGAGTTTTCGTCGGCGGCCTCGCTCCCGAAGCGCTCGATGACCATCTTCGGATCTTTTTCCGCCAGGGATCCCAGGATCATCCCCTGCAATTGCTTCTTCGCCAAGTCGTCGAGATCGAGCGTGGCGATCTCATCGAGCTGTGCGCCCAGTTCCTCGGCGGACATTTCCAGCAGCAAGCGTTGCAAGCGCATCATCGTCCGCATGTCTCCCATTCCGCCACCACCGCGCATCCCGGCCATTTTCCCGGCGATGTCCTTCCAATCGATTTTTTCGTCCTTTTGCTTGCGGGAAAGTTCCGCCATTCCGTCCGCCCTGGCCTCTTCACCACCGGCTGCGCGGACCTGCCGGATGCGCTCGGTCAGTACGGTGATCTCGTGTTCCAGCGCGGCGGCGGATTGTTTTCCGTAGGCGATCCATCCGCCGGTGACGAGCAACGCCACTCCGGGGAGCAGCCAAGGGTTTGCTTTCATGTGGGCGGCATCCTTGTGAATCGATGCTGCGAAGCCAATGCGAATTCTTCGGGCTAATTCCACCTCCTGCGGGACGCTATCAGATTCGCGACGTTTTTTCCCGGTGCCACTTGAAAATCGAAAGGGTCCGCTCGCGCTCGGTCTTGTGGTCGAGGCAGGGCAGGGGATAACCCGGTGCGAGCGGCCTGCCATCCTTCGGCGCTTCCATGAATCGTGAGGGATCGACGTCCGCGAGCTCCGGGATCCAGCGTTTGATATAGACGCCCGCGGGATCGTAGCGGGCGGTCTGCGACCACGGATTCTGGATGCGGAAATAGGGAGCTGCATCCGCACCGGTCCCGGCCGACCACTGCCAGCCGCCATTGTTGGAGGCGATTTCCCCATCCGCCAGATGCCGCATGAAGTGGGACTCGCCCTGTTTCCAATCGAGGTGCAGGTCCTTGGTTAGAAACATCGCGGTGATCATGCGCACGCGGTTGTGCATGAATCCGGTGGCCAGCAACTCGCGCATTCCGGCATCGACGATCGGAAAACCGGTGCGGCCTTGTTTCCAGAGATCCAACAATGGACTGCCTTCGTCCCAGGGAAGTCCGCGCCAATCGGCGTTGAACTCCTCATCGAGCACGTTCGGATAGTGGTGGAGGATCGCGAAGTAAAACTCGCGCCAGGCAAGCTCTTTGATGAAAACATCGATCCCGGCGCGTCCGGTGGGATCCGCGGAGTTCCTGGCTTTCATCGCCTCCGCATAAACCGTGCGGATCGAGACCAGGCCGAATCGCAGATCCTGGGAAATTCGCGAGGTGCCGTCGGCGGCGGGAAAATCGCGCTTGGCGGCATAGGTCTGGATTTTTCCCGCCACGGCACGCTTCAATCGGCTGCGGGCCGCGCGCTCGCCGGGCTCGGGCAGTTGGGCTTGTGGCGTGTCCATGCCCCAATGGGCCACCGTGGGCAGCGGCAGCGAGAAAAGTTTCGCCGGAGTCTTGAGCGCCGACGGTTTTCCGACCGGTGTGGCTTTTGGCAGGGCCAGCCAATTGCGGCTGTAGGGAGTGTAAACCCTGTAGGGCTGGCCACTCTGCGTCAGCACCTCATCGGGGCCGTGTAGCGAGACGTCCGCATGGGCGCGGCACTCGACACCCAGCTCCGCGCACATCGCTCGCACCCGGGTTTCCACCGATTTTCCGTAGGGATCGGGGTCGGTGTTGAAATGGACCGCTGCGGTCCGGGTTTCGCGAATCAATTCCCGCAGTCCGGCTACAGGATCACCTTGGCGGACGATCAGGCGACCGCCGATGGTTTCGAGGTTGCGGGCCAGGGATTCCAGACAGCCGCAGAGAAAATGTTGGCGATTTTGTCCCGTCCAAGCGTGCGATCCGCTCCACGAACTGAGAAAATACATGGGAACGACCGGTAATCCCGAATTTCCGGCATCAAACAACGCAGGATTGTCCGCGATACGAAGATCGCGGCGAAACCAGTGAATCACCGATGCGCCAGCCATGACGGATCATTTCGCGGCCGGGGAATTGCGGATACGCCGCCCCGGCGCTTGGATCAAACGGCTTCGGCGAGCAATTTTTCAGCCTTTTTGATCGTTGTCGGACTCAGCTTGCCATCCACCTTCTTGGAACCCTCGATCAGGGCCTTGAGTTCCACGAGGGTCTTTTCAGCCGCTGCGAGTGATTTCTTGCCGCCGCCGAATTTTTTATCCGGGAAATAGCGGGTAAAGGTGGTGCCGGCCCTGCTGATGCAGAGACGCCATCCTTCAAATGCGGCGCTTTCATAGGTGAATCGGGTCAGATTTTTCTTCGATTTCATAGGGGTAGTGGTTGAATGCGTCCCACTTATGGACCGGGTCTGCTAGAAAATCTAGCGATTTTTTCGCCCAAAACGCCGGAATCGCGTTTTTTTTGGCCCGGAAACCCCAAATAATGCTTTGCAAGCCGTCCCAAGCCGTCATTTAGTCGCGCCCCGCGGGCTTCCAAGCACGCCGTAGGTCCTCCGCGTCGCCGCATTTCCGTGGTGATTCCGCCCGCTGGAGGGTAACCCGGCAACCGAAAATACACATGTCAGCCGTTAAACTTGCTCGTTTCGAGCTCCCGAACCGCCTCGTCCGTAACGAGGAAACCGCCACCGATACCTACGCCCAATTCATCGCCGAGCCATTCGAGCGTGGATACGGCCACACCATCGGCAACTCGCTCCGCCGCGTGCTCCTCTCCTCTCTGGAAGGCGCGTCCATCACTTCGGTCCGCATCGCCGGCGTGCAGCATGAATTTTCCAGCCTCCCCGGCGTGGTCGAGGATGTCACGGACATCGTGCTCAACCTCAAAAAGGTCAAATTCAACCACCACGAAAAGGAACCCCGCATCCTCACCATCAAGGTCGAGAAGGAAGGCGTGATTACCGCCGGGGACATCCAGGGCGACCACATCTACGACGTGGTCAACAAGGATCAAATCATCTGCACCCTCGACAAGAAGGTGAAGTTTGATTGCGAATTTGAAGTCCGCGTCGGCCGTGGTTTCTCCACCGGTGATGAAAACAAGCGCAAGGATCAACCGATCGGCGTCATCGCCATCGACTCGATCTTCTCGCCCGTCACCCGCGTGAAATACTCCGTGGAAACCACCCGGGTCGGCCAAATGACCGATTTCGACAAGCTGCTGCTCGACATCTGGACCGACGGCCGCATCACCCCGCAGGACGCGCTGCTCCAAGCCTCCGCGATTCTCCGCCATCACCTCGATGTCTTCGTCAACTATGACGAGAACGCCGTGGACTTCGAAGAAGCACCGGCCGAGTCCAGCGAGGAAAACGCCGCGCTCAAGAAGCTCCTCAACATGTCGGTCAACGAAATCGAACTCTCGGTTCGTGCCGCCAACTGCCTCAACAACGCCAACATCACCACCGTCGGCCAGCTCGCGATGAAATCCGAGGCGGAGATGCTCAAATACCGCAACTTCGGCAAGAAGTCGCTCAACGAGATCAAGGACAAGCTCGTCGAGCTCGGCCTCGGCCTTGGCATGACCTTCGAACCTTCACTGCTTTCCGGCCCAGCCGCCGCCACCCGTGGTCCGCGCCTCGGTGTGGAAGATGAAGCTCCGGTCGGCCTTGCCGATCTGATCGCCCAGAACCTCGACGACTAAACAATCACCTTCACACTTTTAAAATAGGAAGCACCCGATGAGACATCGTAGCAAAACCGCAAAACTCAAACGCAACGCCTCGCACCGCAAGGCCTTGCTCTCCAACCTGGCATGCAGCCTGATCGAGCATGGCCGGATCAAGACCACACTTGGCAAGGCCAAGGCCCTGCGCCCCGTGGCGGAGAAACTCGTCACCCTCGCCAAGCGCGACGACCTCCACTCCCGCCGCCTGGCAATCGCCTATCTGCACCAGAAAGACACCGTCAAGAAACTGTTTTCCGAAGTGGCTCCCGCCTCAAAGGATCGTCAAGGCGGCTATTGCCGGATCACCAAGCTCGGAGCCCGCATGAGCGATTCCGCGCCGATGGCCATCATCGAGTGGGTGGACCGTGCGGTGGAAACCGAAACTGCGGAGGAAACTCCAGCCGCCGAAGCAGTGGTCGAAGTCGCCGCCGAGGCCAAGCCCGACAGGAAGCCCGCCAAAAAGAAGGCAGACGAAACTTCAGGGCCCGCCGCCGAATAAGCGCAGGCTTCGCCTGAAAAATTCAAGAACCGCCTGTGCCGCAAGCGCAGGCGGTTTTTTCATGGCTGGAACATTCGCAACAGCCGCCTCGGTCTTCCTCGACCGTAAAGAAGGGAAATGGGCTCGTTCGCGCCGCGCCCCTGAGTGAGGCGTAGCGCATCGGTTTCGGATGGTGACGAAAGGGTCGAATTTCATCCGCTTAGGAGGAGTCCGGCGTCGTCCGGCAGGCAGGGAAGCCACTTTCCTCCCAGCCAACGCCTCAACACACGGGTCAGCAGCAGCGTCCAGCGTTGATCTACGGTCCATCACTCCGTGATGGCGTGGATGCGATGCAACTCGTTGCTGAACAGTTTTTCCGCGGCGTGATTTGCCGGGTTTTCTAACGGGCGATCGGGCCGGGTTTTCACGCACGAGGATGACGCGCCTTTCCTTGGTCCAGCCACTGAGGCGGATGGTGGTTTCCAGCGCCTGCCAGCCGTCGCCGCAGTCCTGCCAGAACGCTCCCTGGCGCATCATGCGCTTGACGAGTTCCTTGACTTTGGCGGTGTGGCGCATTTTGAAAAGGTGAGCGCTCCGCTGCCGCAGTTGCCGGTATGGTGGCGCGGGCAATCGCGCGGGAAATCCTCCCACCGCCCGCCGGTTGCAGGAACTGGAAGAAAAAGATCAACTGACTGTCGCGAGTGACAGCTGCTTGGTCGTCCCATTCCGCATAAAAATCATGCCTGTTGATTTTTCTCCACCGCGCTATTTGATGCGTCAGCCCTGAAGCATTTTGACCTTCGGTTGACTTTTCGTCCGGCTGCCGCCATACCCCGCCCATGTCCAACGCGTTGACCCCGAAACCACGCATCGTAGGCCCGAAAGTCCGGATTTGCATCATCGCGTCCAAATACAACGAACAATTCACCGATGCCATGGTGGAGAACGCAATCGAGGAGCTCGGAGAGCTGGTGCCGCAAGGCCGCGTCGATCTGATCCGCGTGCCCGGAGCCTTTGAAATCCCGGTGATGGTGGCTTCCGTGCTTGATCGCGACCCTCCTGCCTGCGTCATCGCACTGGGCCTCATCATCCGCGGCGCGACCCAACACGCGGATTTGATCGGTCGTTCGGTGACTGAGGCACTTCAACACCTTGCCATCGAATCACTGCGGCCGGTGATCCATGAGGTGCTGCTGCTCGATGATGAAAAACAAGCCTATGCCCGCTGCATCGGATCACAACTCAACCGTGGCCGCGAGGCGGCGCGCGCCGCTGCGGCCATGATCGATGTTTTCCAAGAACTTGATCGCTCCATGCCGCGCAACGCGATCGCAAAAAAACAGCGACATGCCTAGCCGCCGCCAAATCCGCGAGGCCGCCGTGCAGTTCCTCTACTGCGCCGATCTTGAAGGCGGTGCCGATCCATCGGCGCTGCGCGATCCATTCTGGGACTTCGTCACGGAATCGGACCGCCGTAGTTTGCAGCTCGCCACCTTCCGCACTGTCCACCACCTGGCCCTGGGGCGGGAGGGCCGCCTTGCCGAATTTGTCGAACGCCAGACCACCGCCATCACTTTGCTGGCTGCCTGGCCGGAGGCGGAATCCGTAAAAACCACGCTTCAGCGTATCGCCGAGCTCGAATCCGGCTGGAGCACCGGCCTGGCGAAACTCGAGCGCCTGCCCAGGGATGACGATGATGCTTCCGTGGCGGAAAGTTTCAGCGCGGCACTCGAACGATTTTTCGCCAACGACCGGGATCTCGCGGCCGCCCGCAAGCGCTTTATCGAGACCCTTGAGGATTTTCCAAAACTGCGCGGCCCGATGGAATCCGTCGCCGCCACCATCCGCCGCCTTCAACGCGTGTCCGACCGTCTGCGCATGGTCGAGGAACCCGAAAAATTCCCCGAACAAACGGATCTCGCCAGACTCCGCGATTCCAAATCCGAGATTCGTGAACTCCGCCGCCGCACCGACGAATTGGTGGATGGTGTGCTTGCCAACAAGGAGGCCATCGATGCCGCCCTGGCCGTGGTGGTCGATCACTACGCCCCCGAGCGCATCGATCCGGTGGACCGCGCGATTCTCCGCCTCGCCAGCCATGAAATCCTATATGGCAGCACCCCTCTGAAAGTGGCGATCAACGAAGCCATCGAACTCGCGAAACGCTACGGCACCAACGATTCCAAGCGCTTCGTCAACGGCGTGCTCGACCGCATCGCCAAACAGGCCGGCGGCCAATCGGAAAACCAGGTGCTTTTGTAATCGATCATCCGCCATGCGGCGATCATAAGTCGGCCATTCTTCCGCCATGAGCTACCCGACACGCTTCCAGTTACAAACCCTGTGGAACGCCGCCACCGGCGTGTCCATCCTGATTCTCGGCATTCTGCTAGTGGGCCTGATCTGGCTGACAGGCCAGCTCTTCGGCTTCCTGCAGCCGGTGCTCATCCCCCTGATCGTCGCGGGCATCATCGCCTATGTGCTCGATCCGGTGGTGCGGCTGCTGGAAAAACGGCGCCTGAGCCGGCTGTGGTCGGTAGTGCTCGTGTTCATCGCGATTTTGTTAGGTGTTACCTTGTTGCTGGCGGCGGTATTGCCGGGAATCCAGCGTGGCCATCAAAGTCTGAAAAACATGCTGCCGCTGCCGCAGGCCGCCGCCGGAGTGGCGGAGGATTCCGGGCATCTTGGTCCCGCGCTCGCCCGTGAGCTCCGGGAACTGCGCCAGCGCTACCAGGGCGGCCCGGTCGGCTGGCTGCTCGCCGAAACTGACGATCAGGGAGAGTCGGTTCCCGCCACGCGCGACGAGGTGGGGGCGGCACCTCTTGAAACCTTCGTCCGCAGCCGCGCCGGGCGCATGCTCTTTGAATACAAGGGAACGATCTTCAAAACCCTGCGCGAGTGGGCGAGCGCCGGCTCCACCCGGGTGATGGGCTTTCTCGGACTGGTGCTCGGCATGATCATGGTGCCTATCTATCTGTTTTTCTTTCTCAAGGAGTCCTCCGCCATCCGCAGCCACTGGCATGACTATGTGCCGCTCAGGGCGTCGCATTTCAAAACGGAACTCGTGGAAACCCTGCAGGAGATCAACGGTTATCTCGTCTCGTTCTTCCGCGGCCAGGTCATCGTCGCCGTGATCGATGGTCTCCTTGTCGGCATCACGCTCACGGTTTTCGGGCTGCCATACGGATTACTGATAGGAGTTTTCATGGCGATCCTCGGAGTCATACCCTACATTGGAAACATTCTGTGCCTGATACCCGCCTGCATCATCGCATATCTCCATGCGCGCGGGGTGGCTCCGTTCGGCATGTCACCCATGGCATATGTCGGCTGCGTGATTGCCATCTTCGTGATCGTCCAACAGATCAACTCGCTGGTCACCGCGCCCAAAATCGTCGGTGACTCGGTGGGGCTCCACCCGCTCACGGTGATCTTTGCGATGCTCTTCTGGTCGCTGGTTCTGGGAGGATTTATCGGAGCCTTGCTGGCGGTGCCGCTCACTGCGGCGGTGAAAGTGCTGTTTCGCCGCTTCATCTGGGTCCCCCAACTGAGGGAGCAGCCCGGGGAAATCCAATGAAATCCGAGTGCCCCCCGCCTCGCGCGGCCGGAATTCTCCCCCCGGATCATCCCGGCTTGGCGCGAAACGAGAGGCGTGGGCAAGTTGATCCGGGATTTCCCCCGGAGCAAGGCGATTCCTTCTCTCACGGCCGTGAAAACGGAAAAAGCCAGAGCTGCGGACCTCAAGGGCTAAGTCGGCCGAGAATTGACTGGCTTGCATTTCCGATCAAAACCCTCAACTCGGGGTCGGCACCGCTGATGGCAGCCCGCAGCACTGGCAGACTGTCTGCTCCGCCGACACGGCCGAGCAGGCGGACGGCGGAATAGCGATGCGGCCCGGTGGACTCCGGGAAGCGGCGCAGGAGCGAGGCTTCGACCGCCGGTCCCATGTCGCCGTATTGGGATTCCCAATGGTTCGGGTTCCGCTCCCATAATCCCTCCAGAATCGGCAGTACTCCGGAATTTTTCTCTTTCACAAGCAGGGTGATCATTTCGTTGGGAATCGCCACATTATTGGCAAACAGCTCCCGGGCCTCCTTCAGTGCCGCCTCTCCCGCCAGCCCGGGTTGGTCAGACCACACGCCCAGCGCATCGCAGATGGCTCCCTTGAACTTCACTCCTGGCGTTCCCAACAGTGAGATGAGTTTGCGGGCGATGTCGTTGCGGTAAATTTTCGGCTCGGCCTCGGCGAGCCGCTTGACCGCCCGCTCGACCCGGTCGATATCGATACTTTCCAATTCCCGTTTGTTGAGATCGTAAAACGCGGGACTGTTCCGGTCGGTGAGTTTTTCGATCGGGCCTTCGATGAAATTCTCGTTGTTCACCCGGATTTCCACCACGGAGATCTCCTGATGGATTTTCTCGATGCTGCCCAGGGCTGAGGCGATTTTCGCCACTTCGTCCAGCGACTGGTTGATGCCGGTCAACACAAACAGGAAATCGCCACCGTCACGCGGATAATAGTGCGAAAGAGGGTCCGCGCCAGTCGCCCGCAAAATGAACTCCTTGACCACTGGACGATTCTGCTGACGCAGATTTCTCAGCCACAGCCCCACGGCCTTCCGGGTGCTGCCTTCTGCGGCGAGGCGCTCGATTTCAGTGACCAAGGGGTCGGTGCCAATCAGCGCACGCAGAGCGGAAATCTCAGTGCTTTGCGTGCTTACAGTGGATTCAGGTCCCGGATTGATCGAAACTGCGGGCGTTTCCTGAGGAGTGAGACGCTCCACCGCCCGGCTGGCCAGCGGCATCGATCCCACGGTGAATGTGAATGGCAGGGCGAGCAGCCCGGCACTCAGCAGAATCCCCACGCTGAGGGCTTTGAGGCGCGCCCGGGGGTTTGCGTATGCCAGCAATACCGTGCCGAGAAATCCGGTGAAACCCGCCATCAGTAGCCGGTTTCCCGTGGTCATTCCATCCAGTATCCCGCCGCGGTTGGCACCGAACATCAGCAGCAGGGCCATCAGAACCATGCCCGCCACCCCGACCAGGCCGGCCACGATACGTTGCGGTGAGACAGGCTCGAAGACGGCCGGATCCGGCGGCTCGGTATAGCGCATATTGGAGGTGCTCGTGGCTGCGGGAGCTATTGCAAGCGGCACCCGCTGGAAGCGGTTCAGGCGGGCGTCCCGCCTTTCGCCAGGATAGAATTTTTTACCCCGCACGATGACCTCGTCATTGATCCGGAAGCGGTGTTCGCAAGCGCCACACTCCACAGTCCGGCCACGGAGATCATCCCCCACCTTGAATCTCTGCCCGCAGGAGGGGCAGCGGATCAGCAGCAGGGTGTCGTCTGGATTGGCTTCGGTCATCTCGTTGCCGTAACTCTTGGCGCAAACAGAAGCGAATGCAATACCAAGCGTTAGGTCCTTTCAAGACCTGGTACGCTGGCTGGGTGCGCGTCTCAGGGTTTGCGGCGCAGGCGGAGAATCCGCTCCCCCTCGCCGCAGTAGTCCAGACGGTCACGGGCATGGACCTCGAGATACGCCGGATCCTCGCGCAAGGCCCTCAGCTCGGTGCTGCGATGGTCGCGCTCCGCATTGACTTCGCGTTCGCGATCTTCCGCCAATTTCAAACGGCTCTCCAGTTTCTCAAGCTCGCGCCGCTGAGGAACGGCCGTGGCCACCACCACAAAGCCCAGTGCCACGCCGAATACGATGAACAGCAGACGCCCCGCACCCCGGATCACCCGTGTGCGGGCCTCCAGACGCGTCAACTTCGCCGCTTCCATTCGTTTTCTCGCCATTTGCTGCCACGAGGAATCCTCGAAAGTCCCGAAATGTCAAGCAAACGTAAGGATTTGAGATCTTCGCCCCGATCCCGGAGTCGAGAAACCGCCGGTTTGTGGCATTCTCATGTTGACCAAGGAATTGTCCAGTCGCTCCCTCTAAAGTGCTGTGCGGGCGGCGAGACAAGGGAGCCGATGCCCGGGCTTTTTTAACTCAAATCAATATTTTAAATAAGGATGGCGATTTTTTAAAATATCTACTTGCTAGCCTTAGAAATCCATGCCACTTATTTTTCGCATCAAGTGAGTAATTCAGTTCTCTGAATGATCTTGCGGATGTCATTTCCAGGTTCCAATTGGCTGAGGCGTAAGCTTCGTTGACTTTCCGGGGGGGAATTCATCGTTGTGCCGGACCCGATTGGAATTCTTTGGGGGGAATGTTCATGAAAGGCGCGGCCCGGCAACGGACCGCGCCTTTTTACATCAGGATGGCAAGCGGCCTCAGTCCGGTGCGGCATCCTTGGCTTCCTGACAAGCCAGACACAGGGATGCCGATGGTTTCGCCATCAGGCGTTCCATCGGGATGGTCGCGCCGCAACGCTCACAGGACTCGTAGGTGTTTTCCGCCAGCCGCCGTAGGGCCAAATCGACCTTTCGGAGCAGGTTCAAATCGTCCTCGGCGATCTGCCGCTCGACGGTATCGCTGGTGATCTGGACGGCCCGCTCCTCGGGATCCCGCAGGTCCCAATCCCCGGTGGGGCCGCCGTCGCCACCGTGGTTTTTCCATTCCGTGATGATGCGTTCGCGTTCTTCAAGCAGGCGGCCGCGGATTTCAGCAAGTTGGGTTGCGTTCATGGCTAACAAGTAGCATAGGGGAGGATGGTGGAGGACTCCCGCTTTTTTTTCAAAAATTGAGGATTGGTTTCCTCGCATTTCCGGGACAGGTTTCGACCGGCGAAATGATGAAGATTTCCATGAATCCTCTGATTCTGTGCCTGCTGGCCATGGCCTCGGCCAGCCGGGCGGTGACCTTGGCCCTCCCCAGTGAACCGTATGTTCTGAAACGCTGGGCCTTCGAATACGGAGTGACTTTCATCACCTCGGAGAACATTAGCGAGTTCGTAAGTGGCGCTGGAAACCACCATTCGTCTCAGTGGCTGGACCAAGGAAAGGAGCGTCATCCTCGTGCGGGAAAACCCGGCCCAGCCACCTGTTAGAGAGTCCGGCAAAACACGCCGCGGCAAAGACTGTTCAGCACCAAGTTGCATCGCATCCGCGCCATCAGGGAGTGATGGAACGTGGAGCAGCGTTGGACGCTGCTGCTGACCGATTGCTGAGGCGTTGGCTGGGAGGAAAGTGGCTTCCCGGCCTGCCGGACAAGGCAGCACTGCTTCTCAGGCGGATGAAAATCCATGCTTTCCAGAGCGCGGCCGGCGCAGCGGGCGAGGGTGTTTTGGCTGCGGTCCAGGATACGGGTGAAATCCGATGTGCCGTCGAGGTTGAGATCGCAGGTGATGGTTTCGTTGTCGGCGGCGAGGGTGGCGGGGCCCCCTGTGCGCGAGCAGTAAATATCTTCTGCTTTTCAAATCCTTACCCGCAGATCCCTGATACTCCAAAGCACTCCCTTTGCATGGCCGCCGCTGCCCCTCATCGCCCGCGCTCCATCCTTGCGCTTTGGACCGAAGCGGTCCCGCGCACTTGCAAACGCCTCGTTCACGAACTCCTTGCTGCCGATCACCGCGCCGTCCGTGAAATAGCGAATCCGGCACCGCAGCATCTTCGCGGTTCCCAGATCCTTCAAAACCGTTTCGTTGCCCTTGCATTCCAGCATCTCCGCAGTGTTCCTGGTGGTCTGGCCGAGTCCTTTTTCAGATCGGGAAACCTCCGTGCGTCCGGGCTTCTTGCCGAGGGCCAGTCCCATCATGCGCCGATATAACCGCGAAACTTCCTGCCATTTCCCCGCCTCGAAGCCGACTCCCTGATCGCAAAAATACGCCCGCACCAAGCCTTCCCGCGCTTTTTTCCCATTCCCCCTCGCTCCGCCTCCCACAGCTTCCCCATAGCTGCTCCAGCGATATTCTGCCGGATCCTTCACCATCCCCGCACGCACCGGGTTGAGATCGATGTAGGCCGCCATCGTCCGCGCCGCCGTGCCGCTTTCCACGATCACGCTTTTGAATCGCTCCTCCCACAAGGTGCCCGTGCGGTTGTGCGTGCGGTTGAACCAGCGTGTGAAACGGATCAGCAGTCCTTTCATGAACTCGCTCAAATCATGCATCCGATAGGAGAAACGTGCGTGGATTTCCGCAAGTCGGGCATCATGGCCGGATTTCCTCGCGTCCGCCAATTCCGCCGCCACGCCGGCGACAAAAGCCTCGGAATACAGGGCGGAAAGTCGGCTCAGCAAGCCCTCGTCTCCCAGCCCGCCCTCCGCCATCGGCGGCACTTCGAGCAACAGATGAAAGTGATTGGACATCAGGCAATAGGAAAGAATCCGGCAGCCGGAAAAATTCTCATACATTCGCGCATACATTCGAAACGCCTCGCATTCCCGCTCCGCAAACACGAACCGCCTGTCCACCACGCGGGAAATGCAGTGGTAAATCACCGGTTTCGAAGTCGAATCCTGCCAGGTTGCCAGCCACCGCGCCTTACGCATGCCCTCACCCTACCACCGCAGACCCAAATGCCAAGAGATTTTTCTACTTTTTATCTGTCACTTAATAATATTTCGGATCGGTGTGGAAAACTAAGGTGAAATAACGCCCCAGACTTCTTTCAGGCGGGCCAGAGAATCGGCCCAGGGAGCCTTTCTGTAGAGCCAGACACGCACCCAGCGAATGAAACGCTGGGTCCTCTGTGTGGCTCTGTTGA
>JAUYNL010000094.1 GCA_030696085.1 Luteolibacter sp. | reverse complement strand
ATCCAAAAAGCCTTTGAAGCAAAATGAGTCTTTAAAGGAACGAGTTATAGCTGACTTGGCGGCAATCAAATCAAACCCAAAGCTCGTCAAATCCTTTTTTCACGCGCCAAGTGTAGCCTATGCCAAGGACTAATCAGTATGATGTGGTATTGGGGCGTGATGGATTTCTTCTTCGTCATGTCCGGCTTCCTGATCACCCGCAGCCTGGTTTCCAACTGCGCGAGAGGGCGGGGAAATTCCGCGTTCTTCCTCTACCGGGCGCTCCGCCTGCTTCCCTGCTATGTGGCGCTCCTGCTGTTCTACGAACTTCTGGTTTTCACACTGGGCGGGAGAATGCAATGGGAAACCCTCCCCTATCTTCTCTTTTACCAGCACACGGACATGATCTTCGGCAGCGTGGAGATTTTCCCCAGGATCGAAGAATTGGTTCCCTACTGGTCACTGGTTCTGGAAGAGCACTACTATGTCTTGTGGGGCGTCCTTTTCTGCACGTTTGCCTATGCGAAATTCAAGATCACCCCGTTCTCCATCGGAATCGTGGTCCTCCTGCTGGGACTTGCCATCCTGATGCGGAAAATGGGGGTTTCGTGGCGGACCCTGCCGGGAAGGTTCGACGGATTCCTGCTGGGAAGCTTCGCCGGAATGATCATCTTCATGCCGCGGAAAGTCCACATTCCGGAAAATTGGAACAAGTGGCTGATCCGCACCGCCTGGATCGTCAGCCTCGTCTCATTCGGTCGCCTGTCGTGGTCCTGCCTGCTCTCCTACCGGGACCTCCCGCGGCATCTCGACGGGGCGTGGATCGACGTCAGTTGTTTCTGCATCGTCTCCCTGGTCCTGATTCTCAGCATGGTGAAGCTCGACATGCGCCGCATTCACTTCGGGAAACCACAGGACCAACTCGCCTTCATCGGCCTGATCAGTTACGAGATCTATCTGGTGCACTACCCGATCGCCACATTCATGAGAAAGTGGATGAATCTCACGTTTGATGGCAGCGCGCTGGTGCTCTTCCTTGTCACGATGACCCTGTCCTCCGCCATCGCCTACCTGATGCACAGGACGCTCACGGCTCCCGCCCTGAAAAAGAGAGAGCCAATCCACTCGTTTTTCTCAGGGAGATACCGGTCGCTTCGGGCCGCCATCACTGTTCCTTCAAACCAGTCGATGCCCGTCCCCGTGGTGGACGACGAATCCAAGACCCAGGAGGCAAATCGGGACCACTGAACGGATCACCGGGCGGAATCCATCCCCGTAGCGGGCTGACGCGTGCGCTTTCCCCGTCCTCGATACAAAACCACGAAAAGCGCGAAACAAACCGCGATCATCGCCGCCAGCACACCCCAGAACCAATCCCAGCCATTGCCGTCCGGCGTCACATAATATTGCCGCATCCATCCGCACACCAACGCGCCGATCAAGGGCCCCAGGCCTCCGGAAACCATCGCCAACAGCCCCTGCGCCTGCCCCTTGAGCCCCGGGTCCACCCGCCGGTCCAGAAATACCTGCGCCGTGATGAAGTAAAACGTGTAGCACATCCCGTGCAACGCGATCCCCGCGATGTGCCAGCCGATCAAACCGCTCGTGCCCGCCCACGCGCTCATGGCGAAGCGGAGCACGGACAAACCCAGCGCCCACGACAATACAATCTTCACCCGAAAGCGGGTCATCACCAAACCCATCAGAAGCATGCTTCCCACCTCCAACACCTGCGCCAAGGTCATGGTTCCCGCCGGATGTGCGTCGCCCAGCACCTTGAGAAACTCAGGTCCATACATGTAGAACGCCGATAGCGGAATCGAAAACAAGGCCGTCACCACGAAAAACACGCAGTGATCGCTCTGCCTCAACATGGAGAACGCGCCGAATCCAAGCCGGGCTTTCAACGAGGTGCCGCGCACGCCTAGCGGCGGCGTGTGCGGCAGATAAAACGCCACCAAACCCGCCAGCAGACGAACGATGGCCGAAGCGTAGCCCGCCAGCGGACTAGTGTCCGCCCGCAGCACGAAGCTCGTCATCAGTCCGCCAACCACCCAGCCAATCGTCGCGCCCACCCGGACGAGCGGGAACTGGCGCTCGCCGTGCGAAAGATGCGTCAGCGAAACCGTGGCCAAAACGCCCCACTGCGGTCCGGCAAACAGCGAATACAATCCCAAAAGACTGACAAACCACGCCGGATTCCAATCGGCATCGAGAACTGCAAATGCGGCAAACAGCGCCACTGCGGATAACAGCGAGGACCAGGCGAAAAGCCGCTCCGCAGCCATTCGCTGGTCCGCCAGTGCGCCTCCGATCAGCGGCGAGATCAAGGCGCATACCGGAGACACCACGAAAACCGCCGGCACCCAGGCATCGAGACCCCTAGCCCCGAGAATATTGGTCAACGCCGGCAGCCAAAGACCGGGCGTCATTCCCTGAAGGAAAAAGGCGATCCACAACACTCCAAATATCATTCTGGAGTCCATTCGCCCGCCCTGATTGCCGCTCACCACCTGGCTCTATGCGAGTTTCACCCACTGGGAAAGCCGGAATCCGAAATTTCACGCAAGCCGCCAGCTTTCCGTGAATATCAGCCTCAGGCCACGGTTAGCCACGTTAGATTGACGCGCTCTCCTGAGGAGACTACCTCTCGTGAGTAATGATTCGTTGGACCTTGAACTTGCTTGCCGCCACCTTGATCTGCGCGGGTTCCGCCCAAGCCCAGCTCGCGGCCTCCCTACAGATCGCAAAAAAACAACACCTCGCGGGCGAAGCTGTCATTGCCGTGGTCACTGTCACAAACCACTCCGGCCGTGACCTTGTTTTCCAGAGCGACGGCCGTTTCCAGTGGCTGGATTTCATCGTCAAGAAAAGCAATGGCAACCCGGTCACCCCCAGGAACCGCGTGCTTTTCGGCCCCATGAAAATCACCGCAGGCCAGACGCTGGCTCGTGAGATCGATCTCTCGCAGCACTTCCAACTCAGCGAGCCCGGCAATTTCTCTGTATCAGCGGTGATTCAACCACCTGGAGACCCTGCCAGCAGCACCTCCACCAACCGGGTTTTCTTCAACCAAACACCAGGGCGGCCTTATTGGTCCCAGAAAGTCGGCGTCTCCGGCAGCACCCGCGAGTTCCGAGTCCTCAATTTCACCGGAGATACCAAATCCCTGATCTACGCCCAGATCGTCGATGGCGCGACCGGTCAGTTCGTCCGTACTTTCCAACTCGGCGAAGTCCTCATGCTGCGCAAACCCCTGGTGACCGTGGACCGCCAGCAACGCATGCACGTCATGTTCCTCGCCACCCCGACCATGTGGGTCCATTGCATGATCGATACCGATGGCAAACTCGTGGACCGTCAAATCCACCAACGCGGCCCCCAGGGCGATCCCCAATTGCTGACCTTCGCCGATGGCAGCGTCCGCGTCGCCAACAGCATACCCTACGATCCCAAAGCCGCTGCCGAAGCAAGGGCCAGGATCCGCAAGGCCTCGGACCGCCCCACAATCACCTACGACTGAGTTTCGCGCGAAAAAATCATTTTCAGCAGAAAATCATCTTTACAAATTTTAAAATTTATTAAGAATTCCTTACAGTTTTTATTTCCTAACTTTCCCATGAAAACCATTTTTCGACTTCTGGCGGTGGCGACCGTGTGCGCACTGGGAGCCAGTGCATCTGCGGCGAATTTCCGGACGGTGGTGATCGATGCCGGGCACGGCGGCCATGACAACGGCGGCCAGTGGGGCAAGGTGTATGAGAAACATCTCGCGCTGGACACGGCGGTGCGCCTGGAAAAAAATCTGAAGCGCATGGGTTACCAAACGGTGATGACACGCCGCAGCGACTACTTCGTTTCACTGCCACAGCGTGTGGCCATCGGCAACCGATATAAGAACGCCATTTTCGTGAGCCTCCACTTCAACTACACATGGAAGGAACACGTCTGCGGCTTGGAAACTTTTTATTACAGCCGTGAAGGCCAGCGGCTCGCCCAATACGTACAAGGCAGCCTCGTCCGCCAAACACGCACCGTGGACCGCAACGCCAAATTCGCCCGCTACTACGTGATCAGGAATTCCACCATCCCGGCGGTTCTTGTCGAGGGCGGTTTCGTCAGCAATGAACGCGAGCGCGAGCGGATGAAATCCGGTAATTTCCGTGAGGCGATCGCCCGCGGCATCGCCGAGGGTATCCAGCGCTACCGCCGAGCCGGTTGATTTCCAGATTTTCGAACTGTATTCACGGCTTCGCCGGGCTAGTGTGCGCCCATGGCAGCAGTCACCCGCTCCGGCATGCGTGCCGCAGAAGCCTCCGCTCTCGCGGCAGGCTGGTCTGAAGAGCAACTGATCAATCTCGCCGGCAGCCGGCTCGGTCACGCGATAACCCGCCATTTCCCACACCCCGGAACCGCCGTCGCCTATCTGGGCAAAGGCCACAACGCGGCGGACACCCTCGTTGCCCTGCGCGTCCTGAGGGATGATTTCGGGTGGAAAATCGCGCTCCGAAATGCATTTACCATCGAGCGATGCGCTCCGCTAACCCAGGAAAAATGGCTGGAACTCGGAATCGACGTCCCTTTGAACCAGGGACCGCCATGGCAAGAATTGCGCGGGCCGCTACTTCTGCTTGATGGCCTGATCGGCATCGGAGTCCAAGGGGAACTGCGCCATCCACTTCTTCCACTTGTTGCCGAAATGGAATGGCTGCGCCAGCACGCGGCTGCCCGCGTCGCTGCCATCGATCTCCCATCCGGCATCGATCCAGACACCGGAGAAGCAACACCCGGAGCGGTCACGGCGGATGTCACCTTCATGATCGGCAATGCCAAGAAAGGTTTGCTCATGGGACACGCCGCCAATTCCGTGGGATCCCTCGCGCTGGTTCCGCTCGAAATCCTAACGATTCCTGATTCCGACGAAATCGAACTGATCGCGCCTCAAACGATGGAGTTCGGAAAATCCCCGCGCCCGTATGATTTTCACAAGGGCCAGGCCGGTCGAGTCTCCATCGTCGCCGGCTCCGCCAGCTACCCCGGGGCCGCCGCCCTCGCCGCCACCGGATCCCTTCGTGGAGGCGCCGGACTCATCACCCTCCATGTTCCAGAACACGCAGCCGCCGTGATCACCGCCAAATGCCCGCCGGAAATCATCGTCCGTGGCTTCGCCTCCCACCGGGAGTTATGGGATATCGAATGCGATGCCATTGTCGTCGGCTGTGGAATCGGTGAACTCGACGCCTCCACAGCCACCTCCCTTTTGGATTGGATCGAAAACTGCACCTCGCCCACCGTCATCGATGCGGATGCCCTCAACCTCATCGCTAAATCCGGCAGGATGGGAATTTTCAATGACCGCCATGTGATCACTCCACACCCGGGAGAATTCGCCCGTCTGGCTCCCGATCTTGCAGGACTGCCGCGCGAATCCGCCGCCAGGATCTTCGCTGCGCGGATTGCCGCCACGCTCATGCTCAAAGGAAGCCGGACACTCGTCGCACGCTACAATCAGGCACTCTGGTGCAATGCCTGTGGCTCACCCGGCATGGCGACCGGCGGCCAAGGAGACCTGCTCGCCGGCGTCATCGGTGCCCGCCTCGCCATCGGTGATACCCCGCCGGAAGCCGCAGCCCTCGGCGCATGGCTCTGCGGTCGCGCCGCCGAAATCGCCTTGGATGATCCTTCTATCTCCCAGGAGTCGTTGACACCCAGCGATACCGCACACCACCTCGGAGCTGCCTTCCAAGACTGGAAGTGCGCCGGTCGTTAAACACACAAAACCAACTACCCCCACTTGGAAACCGTTGGTCGTTTGAAATTTATGTAAGGAACCTCAGTTCACCGCCACAGCGGAGGAACCGGTCTCACCAGTCCTAATGCGAATCGCTTCCTCTACCGAGGAAATGAAAACCTTCCCGTCGCCAATCTTGCCGGTGTTGGCGCTCTTTACGATCACCGCAGCAACGTTTTGGGACTGCTCGTCGTCCACGACGATTTCGATTTTGACCTTCGGCAGAAAATCCACCGTGTATTCGGAACCCCGGTAAATCTCCGTGTGCCCCTTCTGACGACCGAAGCCCTTGACTTCAGTAACCGTCATTCCTTGCACACCCACCTCGGCGAGGGCCTCCTTGACTTCTTCAAGCTTGAATGGTTTGATGATCGCTTCGATTTTTTTCATAGTTGGGTGGATTGGTGAAATATTTTAAGCACTGCCCGTGCCAAATCTGGCAAAAATATCGGTTTTATCCCAAGGCGACCATAGTGGCTCCGGCGATGGCTGACGAGCGGAAAAAGCCAATGCCGTAAAAACCTGCCAAATCCCGCTGATTTCCAAACGCCCGCCGAACATTGCCGACCCGGGATCTTCACTCCTTCTGTTTGAGCAAATCACGAATCTCGGCCAACAGTTTCTCCTCCGCGCTGGGCTCCGGCGCGGAGGCCGGCGCGGCGGGCTTTTCCGTCAATGCCCGTAACTTCTGCATCGGCTTGATGAAAACGAAAAACAACACAGCCCCCGTGATCACCAACGAGATCAGCGCGTTAATGACCAGTCCCGCATCAATGATGCCGAGCTTGAGCGAGACTTCCGGATCACCGCCCAGCAGGCTGATCATTGGGTTCACCACTCCGTCGGTCACCGCAGTGACCACCTTGCCAAAAGAGGCTCCGATCAACACACCGACCGAGAGGTCGATCGCGTTGCCTTTGAGGATGAAATTCTTGAATTCCTGAATCATGATTTTTTTGATTGGTTAGATTTTCATTCAAGGTACGGCACCCCGTTCCGGCAAGCGAATTCGCCGGATATTTTTCCCTGGCGTCAACTTGGAACTTGGCACGCACAGTCTTTGCGGGAAGCCTCACAATCATGATTCGGAGAAATTCAATCCGCAACCTGATCGACGAGATCGGCCCGGTCGATCAAGCCGGTATTGAGGAGCGCGTCGCCAAATACACCACCCGCAGCATCAAGAAATCCTCCAAACTCTTCGGCCTGCGACTCGCCACCAGCATGGTCGATCTTACGACCCTGGAAGGAAAGGACACGCCGGAAAAAGTCGCCTCACTTTGCCAGAAAGCCCTCCGCCCACACAACACGCCGGACATCCCGCAGGTGGCGGCAGTCTGCATCTATCCCGCCATGGTGAGGCACGCCGCAAAACATGTGAAAGGCACCCCGGTCCGCATTGCCTCGGTGGCCACGGCTTTCCCATCCGGCCAAGCTCCGCTCAAGACGCGTCTCGCTGAAGTCCGCCAAGCCGTCGCTGACGGCGCGGACGAAATCGACATGGTCATCAACCGCAGCGCATTCCTCACGGGTCAGTTCTGTCTCGTGCAGGACGAAATATCCGCCTTTCGCGACGCCTGCGGCGATTCCACCCTCAAAGTCATCCTCGAAACCAGCGAACTGGAAACCTATGATCACATCCGCGCCGCCTCGTTTCTTGCGATGCGTATGCTGCGCCCCGGCGATTTCATCAAGACATCCACTGGTAAGACTTCATCCAATGCCACGCTCGGCAATAACCAGGTCATGCTCGAAGCCATCCGCGACCACTTCCTCGCCACCGGCACCGAAATCGCAATGAAACCCGCTGGCGGCATCCGCTCCGCCAAACAAGCCCTTCAGTTCCTGATCGCCGTCAAGGAAACACTCGGCGACGCTTGGCTCAACAACCGCCGCTACCGCTTCGGAGCCTCCGCCCTGCTCAACGACCTGCTTCGCCAGCTCGAAACCCAGCGCACAGGGACATATCAGGCCCCGTGGTCATTCACCGAGGACAGCTCCGGATACTGAACACCCCGCATCATTTCCATCATGCCTGCGAAAAAAAACACCGCCCGCGAACTCCTCTTCGGCGACCTCTGGGAATTCGATCCCGCACCCGAATCCGCACCCGCGCACATCACCGCCCGCTACGGACTTTTTATCGGCGGAAAAATGGTCACTCCGAAATCGAAGAAGTATTTCGACTCCATCTCGCCTCGCGACGGAAAAAAACTATCAGAAATCCCGCTGGCCAACGCCGCCGACGTGGATGCGGCCTATCAGACTGCATCCACCGCCTTCAAGTCATGGAGCGAACTCCCCGGCGCCGAACGCGGCAAATACCTCTTCCGCATCGCCCGCCTATTGCAGGATCGTTCGCGCGAATTCGCCGTCGCCGAGACGCTCGATGGCGGCAAGCCCATTATCGAATCTCGCGATTTCGACCTACCGATGGCCGCCGCGCACTTCTTTTATCACGCAGGCTGGGCGGACAAACTCGACTACGTCGCCCCCGGTCGCAGGCTTGCGCCGCTGGGCGTCGTCGGCCAGGTGATCCCTTGGAATTTCCCGCTACTCATGCTTGCGTGGAAGATCGCGCCCGCGCTGGCCACCGGCAACACCGTCGTTCTCAAACCTGCCGAAACCACCTCCATCACCGCGCTCAAGTTCGCCTCCATTCTAACGGACGCGGGACTTCCCCCAGGAGTCGTCAACATCGTCACCGGCGCGGGTGAAACCGGTGCCGCCGTGGTGAATCATCCGCTCGCCGCCAAGATCGCCTTCACCGGTTCCAACGAAGTCGGGAAAATCATCCACCGCTCCCTCGCCGGAACCGGCAAAAAACTCACACTCGAGCTTGGAGGCAAGGCGGCCAACATCGTGTTCGACGACGCCCCGCTCGACCAGGCTGTGGAAGGCATCGTCAATGGCATCTTCTTCAACCAAGGGCATGTTTGCTGCGCCGGCTCGCGCCTATTGGTCCAGGAAAGCATCGTCAAGGAAATTCTCGACCGCCTCAAACGCCGCCTCGCCACCCTTCGCGTCGGCGATCCGCTCGACAAAAACACCGATATCGGAGCGATCAATTCCAAGGAACAACTCACCAAAATCCAGCAACTCGTCAAAAGTGGTATCGACGAAGGCGCTGAGATTCACCAACCCGCCTGCAAGCTGCCGCTCAATGGGTTCTACTTCCCCCCCACCCTCTTTTCCAGTGTTTCCCAAAGCCACCGCATCGCCCAAGAGGAAATCTTCGGTCCGGTGCTCTCCATTCTCACCTTCCGCACGCCTGACGAAGCGATCGAAAAAGCCAACAACACACCATTCGGTCTCAGTGCCGGAGTCTGGACCGACAAGGGTTCCAAGATTCTCATGATGGCCTCCAGGCTCAAAGCCGGCGTCATCTGGGCCAATACTTATAACAAATTTGACCCCAGCTCACCCTTCGGCGGCTACAAACAATCCGGCTTCGGCCGGGAAGGAGGAAAGCACGGGTTGCTCGAATACGTCCTAATGAAATAAGTAATATGGACCCCGTAAAACCTCACTCATCATGTTACGAATCACTAAAACACCGAAATGCTACGTCGGAGGATCCTTCATCCGCTCCGAGTCCGGACGCGTGATACCCTTCGCCGATACTTCCGGAAACTTTCTCTGCAACATCCCGCTTTGCACGAAAAAGGATCTCCGCAATGCCGTGGAAGCAGCCGCCAAGGCTGGTACCGTCTGGGCCAAACGCACTCCCTACAACCGAGCGCAGATCCTCTACCGACTCGCTGAAATGCTTGAAGCCCGGACGGAGGAAATGGCAGCAAGTGTGGGCTACGAGGAAGTTCGCGCCACCGTCGGGCGCATCGTTCACTACGCCGGGTGGGCGGATAAATACGAACAAATCCTCGGTTGTGTGAACCCGGTCGCCACCCCGCATTTCAACTTCTCCGTCACCGAACCCGTCGGCGATCGGTGTGGAAAACTAAGGTGAAATAACGCCCCAGACTTCTTTCAGGCGGGCCAGAGAATCGGCCCAGGGAGCCTTTCTGTAGAGCCAGACACGCACCCAGCGAATGAAACGCTGGGTCCTCTGTGTGGCTCTGTTGA
>JAUYNL010000077.1 GCA_030696085.1 Luteolibacter sp. | reverse complement strand
TCCTCTCTCACACGACGAACAGCCAAAATCCTAATGTGTTCGCTTGTCCCATGATCCAGTTTTCTCCCATCAATCTTCGGCATGCGGAAGACAATGACAGAGTATTGACTTGTAGTCTATCCTAAAGACTTGTCAGTATGATCCGGTCTATGCTCATAGACGCTGGACTCATCGGCAGGACCGTGATTGGGAAAACCGCTATAAAGAGTCCTATGACTATCGTCGCGATCACGAGTCCGCGCGTCCACCGCGCACCTGGGCAGACCAAGGCAAGCTCCGGATGGACAAGGCCGAGTCAAGGGAGCAGCGGCTGATGATGGCCGCCCCCATGGATCAAATGGCCAAACGGAAAGACAAACCGATGAGGCTTCAGACGGTGCCCGTGAAAGAGAAGGAAGGAATGGCGCGGCGCGGCCAGGAAATCAGGAAAACACGCGACGAAAGGAGATCGATTGAGGTGGAGGGCAGGAAAGAAACCAATGGAAAGCCAGAGCAGGAAATCAAACCCACCAAAGTAAAACGTCCGGCATCACCTATTGCGGGCAAGTCCGCCGATCATTTCCCGAAGAATCAAGCGCCGCCAAAACCACAACGCTCGCCAATCCTCGAGCCCAAAAAGGAAACGTCCGACCATCAGCCGGATCCGGGAAAAACCCGGCCGGAAACCAAGCGTCAGCAAGAGACGCGTGGACCTGAAACAAAGAAGAAACCGACGGTCCCTCAAATCAAAAAAATCAGCAGGAGGAACCCACACGCCGTGCGGAAAAGCCTTTGAAGGCACCAGGCCAGAAGCCTCAATCCAAAGCCAGGGAACCGGAACGCAGGCCGCAACAGGAATCCAGCAGGCCTGAGAAGGACGCTCCGGTGAAAGCCAGGGAGGAATCAAAGCCGAAGGACGCGGCAAAGCCACCATCCGGTAGGAAATCCGATCCGGACAAGGAAGATTCCGAGCAACCCTCCGGGAATGATCGAAAGAAGAAACGCAACTAAACAACAATACCCATAGAAACACACCATGATGAAATTCCCAACTTATGCAATCATCGCGATTGCCGCAGTCCTCACGATCGGCTGCAACAAACAGAAAGCCGTAATTGATGACAACACGGACGCCACCAAGGAGGCGATCGAAACACGCAAGGACGAAGTGGCCGCTGATGCCAAACTCGCGACCGAACAAACCGATGTGAACGCCAAAATCGACAAGGCGAGGATCGAGGCCAACAAGGTTTCCGATCAGGCACAACTCGATGCCGACAAGAAGAAAGCCGAAGCGGAAGCGGATGCCGCCAAGGCCAAGGTGGATGCGGAGAACAAGTAGTCACACCGCAGAGGGCGCGACTCTTCGCGCCGTCTGTCAGGGACGTTCATGACGGCATGGATCCGTCTTGAACGTCCTTCATATGCCGGAAAGACCGGAAATCCGTATGGCCATTCCTGCAAAACGACCCTCCTCCGCGGAATCATTGGCCACCATATCCAATGTGGTTCCCAGCGCCTTCATCGTGCTGACCTTGTACTTCGGCCGCATTCTGCTGGTGCCGCTGGCATTATCCGCCCTCCTGACGTTCATGCTCGCCCCGCTAGTCACGCTGCTCCAGCGCTGGTTGGGCAGGATCGGAGCGGTGTTGCTGGTGGTACTGATGATGTTCGCCGCCACCGGCGGAGTGGGCCGGGTGCTTACCCGCCAGGCCATCGATCTTGCGAACCAACTGCCCGGCTACAAGGAAAACATCCAAATCAAACTGCGTTCGATTCAGATCCCCAGCACGGGACCCTTCTCAAGAATATCGGAAACCATCGAGGATCTGAAGAAGGATCTACCGGGTGGTTCGCGGGACGACTCCGTGTCCCGCTCGGATCCCAGCCGACGCACCGCGGAAAAAGTCACGCCGGTGGAGATCGTCAATGGAAAGGATCAGCGGCTGGAGTTCATGCAGGTGGTTCTAACACCTGTTCTCGGGCCGCTGGGAACGGCCGCGCTGGTTCTCATTCTCCTGATTTTCATGCTTCTTCAGCGCGAGGATTTGCGCAACCGGCTGATCCGGCTGATCGGCCAGGGACGCATGAGCACGACGGCGCGCGCGATGGACGATGCGGGCGCCAGACCATCCATTCTTGCTACAGCAGGACCCGTCGTTCCTCGATCTATCGGTAATACAGACCGATGAAAGCCTACATTCCACCGCTATGGAATCGCGGCAATTCCCGGCGGGGTGCCGTAGCCGATGAATGCGATCCTGCTTCCTGCGGACGGCAGGCGGAAATCATAAACTCCATAACCATTCGCCCTGGTGCCGCGGTAGGATCGGCCGTCCGTTGAGTTGATCATCACCGGTCGCTTGTCAGTTTTCTCCCTGCCCAGAAACATGGCGACATGCGTGATTTCGTCATTGCTCGCGGCAGCCACGGAACCTCTCCTGCCCCAGAACAGCAAGTCCCCCGGCATGAGTTTACCCAAAGCGGCGTGCTGCAAACCCAACGCTTCCGCCGGCACTTCGTGAAAGCGGTCGTGGCGCTTGAGCCATTGCAATTGCGCGGCGGCGACGCGCGGCGGATCAAGACCCGCTTTGCGCATCACGAAATACATCGCGCCGGAGCAATCGAAACCACCATCCGAAGGACTGGCTCCCCGCGCGGTGTACACCAGCCACGGCGAATCCCTGGCCACGGCGATGGCTTCTTCTATCATCATGCGCCGGTCCTCGGGCAGTGAATCGAAATCCAACAATGCGCCAGAGGCGATGAGCGCGGGTCTTCCATATCTACTTGTAACGACTGCCGGATCCGTGGTCTGCGCGGACACGCAAAGAGCGCCCGCCAGCCACACACAACACGCTGAAATCCGGATCATGCCGAAATTAGGCTCCGGACGTTCCATTCGCAAAATGGCGTCGGTCCCGTTTGGATGTTTCGCTGCCTGTGATAGACGGCCGGCATTCACAGGATGGTGACCTGCACGCTGCTCTCGATAATGCCGGAAGCTATGGCATGGCGGGTGAGGCCGGCGGTGTCGTGGATGTCGAGTTTGTCCATTAGGTGGCCGCGATGTTTCTCCACGGTCTTGATGCTGATTCCAAGCACCACCGCGGTTTCCTTGTTGGCTTTTCCCTCGGCGATGAGTTGCAGGACCTCCATTTCGCGTGAAGTCAGCAGGGAGGACTTTTGGCTGATCTTTCCCGACCGATCCCGCGATTTGGGATTGATGCGGATGAAGCGCTTTGAAATCGAACTGCTGTAAAAGATCCTCCCCTGGTGGACCTCGCGTATCGCCCGACAGACATCATGGGCGGAATCCTGTTTGAGCAGGAAGCCCACCGCGCCGGAGTCGGCGGCGTGCTTGACATAGGCATCGTCACAATGCGCGGTTAGAAAGACGACTTTGGCGCCGGGAAGCGCCTTGAGCAGTTGCCGGGCGGCTTCCAGCCCATTGAGCTCGGGCATGGCGATGTCCATCAACACCACATCGGGGCGAAGCTCCATGGCCATGGCGATCGCGCTCCGGCCATCCTGCGCCTCGCCAACCACCTCAAGATCTCTCTCCAGCTTGAGCATCATGCGAAGTCCCTCGCGCACCAGGGTGTGGTCTTCAGCCAGCAGAACCGTGATTGGTTTCATGGGGTTTGGGAATTGCTCTCGAGGGTTTCCAGCGCCCACTTGTTGACGATGGCCTTGCCGACGGGTATCCGTGCGATGATCTTCGTGCCGCTTCCGGGTTCGGATATGATTTGAAAGGAGCCTCCCACCATTTCGACCCGCTCCCTCATGCCGAGCAGTCCGAGAGGTTTGTTCGCGCCCGCCTGCAACACGGATTGCACGTGGAATGATTTCCCGTCATCGGCAACCTCCATTCGGACCGACCTGGCATCCCTCAGAAGGGTCACCTCCACGCGGGTCGCGCGGGCATGACGGGCGATATTGCCAAGCGATTCCTCAGCGACTCGATAGAAAACCGTGCGCCGCGCCGCATCGAGCTTCTCCACTCCCGAGAAAGCCGTGAGATGTGTGAGGACGCCCGTTCGACTCGTGAAGCTTTTCATCAGGGAATGCAGGGCTGGAATCAAACCGAGATCATCCAGCACCGTCGGGTGAAGGTCACGCGCGAACCGGTTCACGATGCCTGCCGCTTTCGTCACCATCTTCTGGGTGAGTGCGATGTTGCGGTCGAGTCCCCTGGTGTGGATGTTGGCCTCAGCTTTGAGCGTGGCGAGACGGACATTGATGCCCATGAGCGACTGGGCGATCACATCGTGCAGTTCGCGGATGATCTTCCTGCGCTCGTTCTCCTGTGCCGTGAGGATCTGGCGGGAGAGCCCCTGGAGCTGTTGTTTCAGGAGATTGGATTTCTCCAGGGACTTCAGATGATGGCGCTCGCTTTTATTGAGGGACGCCTCCACTGCCTTGCGGCGGACGATCTCCAAACCGAGCAGCCGGTTGGCGGCGGCCAGTTCCACCGTACGGTCACTCAATGTTCCAATTATTTTGTTGAGACGCCGGGCTTCCCCTGCGCCTCCATGCGTCTTTACGGTCGGGGCGATCACAGCGGCAAAAAAAGCGCCAGCCCTCTTGATGAGGGCGGGACGTTGAACATCCGGGAATGTGGGCAACAAACTCATCACCAGGATTCGCTCATGGAGCCTGGCCAGATCCAGTATCGTCATTCCACCCGCATCGTCGCAGTTCCCAAGTTTGAGCGAGAATAAGCTCCCTGCCTGAGATCCCTGATCGAGATGGTCCCGCAATGCCTGCTCGTAACGTTGTGAAAATTTGGGTGGCCGGGGTTTCATGGAATCCCTTGGCAGGGGCGCTGTCGCGTTTATAATGCCCTTTAGAGTACCACCGGAAGTCGATCCCTGGCAAATTGAATCTCCCGGCAGGCGCATCGGATGAACCCGCAGGTGGATCTCCTGCGGCATCAGAGGATGCGGCGGCCCTGGATCACCCGGATCAAAACGATCACGATAGCCACCACCAGCAGGATGTGGATGAATCCACCAATGGTAGTGCTGGTCACGAGCCCCAAGGCCCAGAGAACAAGAAGAATGATAGCAATGGTCATTAACATGATCGGATGATTCTATGGTTGGAGTGGATTAACGGGTCGAATCCTCAATGTGTTCGCCAGCGGTTCCGACATCCCTGCCGAAGCCGCGGACTGTGGCGCAACCCGCTCCAAATAGCGCCAGGAGCACGGAGGCCAGCAGGAGAAGGACAATGCGATTTGGTGATGTTTTCATGGTTTGATCCGTGGGGTTTCCACACCGGTAAATTAGCCGCGGCGGAACTCTTTCGCTATGGGGTGAATCCCTACCTGACGCCGGCCATGACGCGCTTGCCGCGCACGATTCAGCTAGATTCCGAGAATGCGCCGCCGCACCGCTTCCAGCGCGGCCTGGCTGACGGCGAGTTTGAAATCATGGCGGTTGCGCGGATGGAAAACCTTGAAAGCGGTGACTCCGCCATCCCGGGAGGCGAGTCCGATCCATGCCGTGCCCACCGGCTTCTCCGGAGTGCCTCCATCCGGCCCCGCGATGCCGGTAACGGCCACCGCGATGTCAGCTCCGCTGGCATGAAGAGCACCTGCGGCCATCTGGCAGGCCACCGTTTCGCTCACCGCGCCATGGGCTTCGATATCGGCGGCGGAGACTCCCAATAGGGAAACCTTCGCCTCGTTCGCATAAGTCACGAAACCATGAGTGAAGACCGCACTGGCTCCAGGAATGTCGGTGATCCGATTGGAAATCAATCCGCCGGTGCAACTCTCGGCGGTGGCGAGCGTCTTGCGGTTTTCCGATAGAAGCCGGACCAAGGCGGCCTCGAGCAGGGAACCGTCCTCGCTGATGAGGAAAGTTTGGAACGCTTCAAGCGCGATGGCCCTGCCTTGCCGGATGGCTTCCGCATCGCCGATCAAACGCAGGTCCACCTCGCCGATGTGGGCGCAGTAACCATACTCCAGGCCGGGGATTTGCTCCAGGCGGGCATCGATACCTTGATGGAAATCGCTCTCGCCGATGCCGGTGAACTTGAGCTCCAGAACCGCCGGCGGGTTTTCGACGCCGGACAGCGCGCGCAACCGTGGGAGCACCTCGTGACGCACCATCGGATAGAGTTCGAGCGGAGGTCCGGGCAGCAGGAAGACCGCGCAGTTCGAACGGCCATTCAAACGCGGCGGCACATACACGCCGGGGGCGGTTCCCTGAGGATTGGGCAGCACGTCCGCGCCCACCGGGGCGAGCGCCTGCTTGCGGTTCGCGTCCGCCATTTGCCTGCCGCGCAGGGCGAAGAACTCTTCCAACGAACGCAGCGCAGCCTCGTCCATGATCATTTCCAGACCCAGAACCTCCGCGGCGATCTCTCGTGTCAGGTCATCACTCGTCGGTCCCAGCCCGCCCGTCACGATCAATACGTCCGCACGGCGGATCGCCTCGCGGATCGCCTCACGGATGGCATCACCGTCCGGCACGGTCGTCTGGCGGGTGATGCGCAATCCCAGCTTGAACAATTCACGGCCAAACCACGCGGCGTGGGTATTGACAGTATTGCCTAACAGCAATTCGGTGCCGGTATTGAGGATCTCTATGCGCATGGGGTGGTGGCTTCGCTCACACATCCTTCCCGGGCACCGTGGGGCCGCCGGGACATGCCGTCCAGAGGGAAATCACACCGCATACCCGAGCCACGGACCCAGCCATTTCTCCGCCTCCCGCAGCGGGATGCCCTTGCGCCGGGCATAGTCCTCGATCTGATCCTTCTGAAGATCCGAGATCACGAAGTAATGGCTTTCCGGATGGGAGAAATAGAGCCCGCAGACCGCGGCGCCCGGATGCATGGCGCAACTTTCCGTTAGGGTGACGCCGGTCGGTTCTGTCGCCTCTAGCAGATCGAAGAGAAGCGGTTTTTCCGTGTGGTCGGGCTGCGCCGGATAGCCAGGTGCCGGGCGGATGCCGCGGTAGTTCTCATGGATGAGCTGCTCCGTGGTCAGCTCGCCTTCAGTCTCATAGCCCCAGTCCAGCCGCGCCCGGTGGTGAAGGAGCTCGGCGAAGGCCTCGGCGAAGCGGTCGGCGATGGCCTTGACCATGATCGCGCCATATGGATCGTGCGCCTTGTCCAGCTCCGATGCGAATTCGTCGGCCCCGTGGATGCCGACGACGAAGCCGCCGATGTGGTCTTGTATATCATCTCCACCCACCCAATCGGATAGAGCGACGTTCGGCTTTCCGGAATCCTTCCTGATTTGCTGGCGCAGGGTGTGAAGGCGGCAGCGTTCGTGGGTGCGGGTTTCATCCGTCCAGACGATGATGTCATCTCCATCGGAATTGGCCGGGAAGAAGCCATGGATGCCGCGCGCTTGAAAACGATCCTCCGAGATGATGAGATCGATCCAGGAAAGCGCATCCTGATAGAGTTTCGCGGCTTCCCGTGCGCCTCCGGCATTTTTCGTCCTGAGAAGCTTGTGTTCCCGGTCCCACACGCCACGCAGTTCCCATGCGTGGAAAAACGGAGTCCAGTCGATGTATGCTGCCAGCTCGCGGAGGCTGACTACCGCATTCTTCACTCCCAGAAATGACGGCGTCGGCGGGACATAACTTTCCCAGTCGAACTTCGGTGCGGCGGCACGCGCCTGCTCGAGAGTGAGCGTTTCCTTTTTCGGTCCGCCGATGAAGTTCTCGCGCAGTGTTTGCTGCTTCGCGCGGTTCCCGGCGATGAAGGCCTCCTTCTGTTCGGCGGACAGCAACGATGTGGTCACAGGTACCGAGCGTGAGGCATCCAGCACATGGAAAACCGCGCCCGAATAATGCTCCGCGATCTTGATGGCGGTGTGCGCGGCGGAAGTGGTGGCGCCACCCACTAACAATGGCACTTTGAATCCGCGGCGCTCCATTTCCTTCGCGACATGCACCATTTCGTCGAGCGATGGGGTGATCAGGCCGGATAGACCGACCACATCCGCGCCGAGTTCGATCGCCTTGTCGAGGATCCTGTCGCAGGGAACCATGACGCCCATGTCGGTGACCTCGAAGCCATTGCAGGCGAGCACCACGCCCACGATGTTCTTGCCGATGTCATGCACGTCGCCCTTGACGGTGGCGATGAGGAAACGGCCCGCGGAACGCCGGCGGCCGGCGAGGCGCAGCGCCTCCTCATCGCTAACAGAAGGATCGGCGGCCTTGATTTCCGCAATGTCGGAGGAGAGGAATTCGGCCTTTTCCGCCTCCATGAACGGCGTGAGCCAGGCGACGGCCTTTTTCATCACGCGGGCGGACTTCACCACCTGCGGGAGGAACATTTTGCCGGCACCGAACAGATCGCCGACGACGCCCATGCCGTCCATCAGCGGGCCTTCGATGACCTTGAGCGGACGTCCATAAATCGCGAGCGCGGCCTCGGTGTCCTCGTCGATGTACTTGTCGATTCCCTTGAGCAAGGCGTGTTCGAGCCGCCTCTCGACCGGATCATCGCGCCAGGAAAGATCCTCCTCGATCTTCCTGCCACCCTGGCCCTTGAAGCGCTCCGCCAGATCCAGCAAGCGCTCGGTAGAGTCGGGACGGCGGTTGAGTAGCACGTCCTCGACGCAATCGAGCAGCTCCTTTGGGATTTCGTCGTACACCTCCAACATGCCGGCGTTGACAATTCCCATGTCCATGCCGGCCCTTCCAGCATGATAGAGAAACGCCGAGTGCATCGCCTCGCGGACCTTGTTGTTGCCGCGGAACGAGAACGAGATGTTGGAAACTCCGCCCGACACCTTCGCGCCGGGGAGGTTCTCCTTGATCCATCGGGTGGCGTTGATGAAATCCAGCGCGTAGTTGTTATGTTCCTCGATGCCTGTGGCGACCGTGAGGATGTTCGGATCGAAAATGATATCATCCGGGTTGAAGCCGACTTCATCGACAAGCATGCGATACGCGCGTTGGCAGATGCTTGTTTTCTCCTCATAACTCGCCGCCTGGCCCTTCTCATCGAAGGCCATCACCACCACCGCGGCGCCGTAGCGCATGATGAGGCGCGCCTGGCGCTTGAAATTCTCCTCGCCCTCCTTGAGCGAGATCGAGTTAACGATGCCTTTTCCCTGAAGGTATTTGAGTCCCTCCTCGAGGATTTCCCATTTCGAGGAATCGACCATGATGGGCACCCGCGCCACATCGGGTTCGCCCTGGAGCAGGCGCAGGAAGCGGCTCATCATCGCCTTGCCGTCGATCAGTCCGTCGTCGAAACAAATGTCGATGACGTTCGCGCCGTTGGCGACCTGCTGGCGCACGATTTCCACTGCGGCTTCGAGATTTCCCTCGCGGACAAGCTTGGCAAACTTCGGCGATCCGGCGACGTTGGCGCGCTCTCCGATCATGAGGAAGCGCTTGTCGGAAGTGTGGTTGTAGGCCTCGGTGCCGGAGAGGCGGAGGGCGTGGGGAATGGTTTTCATTTTGAATCGAAACGCTGAGGCGCGGAGAACGCGGAGATTTAGTGAGGAAAATTGATGACGTGGCGTTTTATGCCGTCCTTGAGAAGCGGGACATTGAAGTTAATGAGCAGATCGATCCGATATGCCTCCTCATCCAGAATCTCACCTTTGTATATCACATGAGCTGGAACCTGACGCCGCGAGGAGATACCGCGTAGTGAAAATTCTTTGGCGAGCGCTGCTTCATAAACCCGCTCCAACAATCCTGGCCCGAATTCCCGATGCACTTCCATCGCCGCATCAACGATGTAGCCCGATAGCCTGTTCAGTTCATCACATGTTTTCATCTCATTATGGATTCTCTGCGAAAAACTCCGCGTTCTTCGCGCCTCCGCGTTTCAATTCAGCCTATTACCGGAACTTCTCTCGGTTTTTTGCCTGCCACGGCTTTGGCGATGGCGTCGATGTGCTCGGGGGTGTTGCCGCAGCATCCGCCGGCGAGGTTGAGCAGGCCGGCTTCGGCGAACGCGGCCATGAAATCATGCATGTGCCGCGGTTCGAGATCAAACCCGGTGGGTGCCAGCGGATTGGGCAGGCCGGCATTCGGGTAGCAGGAAACGTGAGTGGTGGCACACGCGGAGAGTTCCTCCAAATGCGGACGCATCAGGTCCGGGCCGAGGGAGCAGTTGAGGCCGATCGCGAGTGGATGGGTGTGGGCGAAGGCATTCCAGAAAGCCTCCACTTTCTGGGCGGAGATCATTGTTTCCCCGCCGAGACCGACGGCGGCGGAGAGGATGAGCGGAAGTTTCAGATTTTGTTCCTCGAACACCTCCTGGACCGCCACCGCGGCGGCCTTGGCATTGAGCGAATCGAAAATGGTTTCGATCATCAGGATGTCGCAGCCGCCCTCGATCAGGGCGCGGATCTGGTGTTTGTAGGCTTCGAGCACCTGGTCGAAGTGCACCACCCGGAAGGCATTGTCCTCGGGATCTGGCGAGTTGGTGAGCGAGACGGTGAGCGGGCCGATCGCGCCGGCGACGTAGCGTTTGCGCCCGCTGTCGGATCCGATCGCGTCCGCCCATTTCCGGCAGAGGCGTGCGGATTCGACGTTCATTTCCCATGCAAGTTCGTTGAGAAACGGATTCTCGATGATGTTCTGGAAAAACTCCGGGTCCTTGCGCCCGCCTTGTTCGCGCGGGTCATCGATGAAGAACTCGCTCTGCGCGATACTGGTGGCGGAAAACGTGTTGGTCTCGCAAATGTCGGAACCGGCCACGTAAAATCGCTTGTGGATGTCTCCGATCACATGCGGGCAGGTGAGGGACAGAATGTCTCCGTTGTTGAGAAGGTCCTTTTCGCCCTCCAGGAAACGGCTGCCACGGGCATCCGCCTCCGAAAGTCCGTAGGTGCGGATGGTCGTGCCCATCGCACCATCCAGCACGAGAATTCTCCCGGCGAGCGCTTCTGTGAGTTCCTTGCTGTGATCCGGCTGTGGCATGCACGGTGTCATAGCCGTAATTTCTTCCGTTTCAAGCATCAAATCATCATATCCAGATATGATGATTTGATGGGAAACCATCTGGCATCGCCACAGGCAGCATGATCCGGCTCCCACATGCAAAGCGCCTTTGACGTCCGGGCCCGGTAGCGGCATGTTCCGCCCGCCATGGCCTTCGCCGATGTTTTCCAGGATCTCCTCCAGCGCCCTACTCCCTTGATGCGGCGTTTCGGGAGTATGCTTGACGAGCGCACAGGCGGCCCATTGGAAATCCTCGCCCGCCACAGCCAGCAGGCGACGCGCCGCCATTTCGGTCGCACCATGCGCATGTTCGCGCCTCTCTATGTCTCCAACGAGTGCGTGAACAACTGCTCCTACTGCGGTTTCTCGCGCGATGCCGGCATCCTGCGCACCACTCTCAGCGTCGATCAGGTCGTGCGCGAGGCAAGACACCTGCACGCGCTGGGTTTCCGCAATATCCTGCTCGTGGCGGGAGAACACCCGAAATTCGTCTCCGACGGCTACCTTCAGCACTGCCTGGACGCCCTCAAGCCCTTCATCCCTTCGCTCTCGATCGAGGTCGGCCCGATGGAGGACGATGAATACGCCGAAATCGTCGCCCACGGTGCGGAGGGGCTGATCGTCTATCAGGAAACCTACGACCGCTCCATTTACAAGACGCTGCACACCGCAGGGCCGAAAAAGAATTTCGACTGGCGCCTCAATTGTCCGGAGCGTGCCTATGCCGGTGGTTTCCGCCGCATCGGCATCGGGGCTCTGTTTGGCCTGGCGGCCTGGCGATACGAGGCGCTCGCCCTCTGCTCCCACCTCGAATACCTCTACAAGCATTGTTGGAAAGCCCAGCTCACCGTGGCTTTCCCGCGCATGCGGCCTTATGCCGGAAACTACGAATACTCGCCGGACCCGTCCCTGTTCCTGCCGGACAAGACCTTCGTCCGCCTGATCGCGGTGTTCCGGATTCTTTTCCCGCAAGTCGGCATCGTTGTCTCCACGCGCGAACCCGCGCCGCTGCGGGATGCCATCGCCACGCTCGGCGTGACCCACATGTCCGCCGGCGCGCGCACCGAACCCGGCGGCTACACCGGCGCCGGCGCGGACGACCTTCATCTAACGGTAAAAGGTCGCCGCGTGGAACTCACCGGAAAATCCGGCTGCGAGAAAGCCACCGAGCAATTCCAAATCAGCGACACCCGATCAGCGGCGGAAATCGCCGCCATGCTCCGCGCCAAACGCCTCGATCCCGTCTGGAAGGACTGGGACGAGGCGCTGTTAGCCGGGGCTTGATTCACCATCACATCAGCCTCGCGCCCGCCTCCGCGAGTTCGGAACGCTCACCGCGGTTGAGCGCGATGTGTGCGGTGAACGGCTGGCCTTTCAAGCGGTTGCGCGTATAGACCAGCCCGTTGCTGCGGCTATCCACATAGGGATTATCGATCTGCGCCGGATCACCGACCATCACCAGCTTGGAATCCCGCGACATGCGGGTGACGATGGTTTTCGCCTCCTGCGGCGTGAGTTGCTGGGCCTCATCCAGGATGAAGAATCGATTCGGGATCGAGCGGCCGCGGATATAGCAGAGCGCCTCGATTTCCAAAATCCCCTGCTCCATGAGGGATTCGTAGGGTTTCTTCACCGTGGCGTTGGTGCCCGTTTTCTGCTGCTTGCGGCGAGGACCCAGCGGAACACTCGGGCGCATCAGCAGATCGAGTGCGTCGTGGATCGGTTGCAACCACGGGCGCATTTTTTCATCGAGTGATCCTGGCAGGAAGCCGAGTTGCTCGCCCATGGCGACTACCGGACGGCTCACGGTGATGCCGGTGTAGCGGCGGTTGAACATCTCGTGCAGGCCGGCGGCCACCGCGACGAGCGTCTTGCCGGTGCCCGCGTGGCCGTAGCAGGTAACCAACGAGATTTCCGGATTGAGCAGCGCGTCGATCAGGCAGCGCTGGCCGAGATTGAGCGGCTTGAGCGACTGGCCGTCCGGGATCTTGAGGACCTCGGGAATATTGAGCCGCACGAATCGTCCGTCCGGCGCGAGCCGCGCGGGAATGGTTTGTTTCTCGCCCGCACCTAACAACACATACTCGTTGATCGCCACGCCCTCGATACGCTCGTCGGAAAGTGCAATCTCGCCGCTGCTGGCGAAGCGCTGGAGCTCGCTGGAATCCACCTCGATGCGGCGGACCTCGTAGTTCGAGACCTCGCGGGCATCCACCTTGTCATTGAGATAATCCTGGCACTCGATGCCCACGGCGCGGGCCTTGAGCTGCATGTTGATGTCCTTGGTGACGAGCACCACCGGAGCCGTGTTGTGCTGCATGAGCAGCAGGCAGGCCGCGAGAATCCGGTGATCCACCCGCTCGCGGTCCGGGAAAATCCGGTGGAAGCGGTTCAGCATATCCGAGTTTTTCGGGCAACTCGCCGGATCGTAAATCACCAGGCGCACCGTGCCGCCAAAGGGCGTGGCCACCCCGCGGGTGACGGCTTCAGAGCAGGAAAACATCTCGCTAAGACGCCGGTGGACGCGCCGGGCATTCGCGCCGCGCTCGGTTTGCTCGCTCTTGAACTTGTCCAACTCCGCGAGCACATCCACCGGAACGCAAAGGTGGTTTTCCTTGAAGCGCTCAAGCGATGCCGGGTCATGCAGCAGGACGTTGGTATCCAGCACATAGTTTTTCACCATCTGCGAGGGCGCGGTGAGGCCGAAATCCTCAGGTCGCGGCGCTTCGGCCGCTCTGCCCCTGCGTTTTGCAATACTGGTCTCCCTGGCGGGCTCCTCAAACAATGCGCATTGGTCCTCGTCGGTTCGATGAATCATAGGTTCGGTGGTAGGGTGAAAAGGCGGGTCGAGGGGATGCCCGGCACCGGCCCGCCACCAGCATGAGCAGTGCCAAATCGTGGCTTCGAAACTTGAATGAACTTAATCAAGATATCCGAACTGTCTCCAAATGTTTCGGAAAGACAATCTCGAAATGAGCTTTTTTTAGTGCCGAAAAAGCGAACCAATGGTGGCAAAACCATGGGGTGCCACACCGCACCCTCCAGCTACCGCACCGCCGCAAAGTGATCCCAACCGCCTGTCAGGATTTCGCCCGCGCCCTCCTTGACCAAACAGCCAATCGCGGTGAGGGGGAGTTCCGGGAACTGCGCGGACCAGGCACGCAACAGGCCGGGCACCCGCCCGGGCTCCAGCGCCAGCAACAGCTCGAAATCCTCGCCATCTCCCAGCGCTTGTTCGGGCGTGCTGCCGGGTGAGAGCGGCAGGGCCGCGCGATCCAACGTGAATCCACAGCCGGAGGCCGCCGCCAACCGCGGCAGATCCTTCGCAAGACCATCTGAAAGATCCATCATCGCCTGCGGCTTGAAATGAGATACCAACCAGTTTGCTTCTTTAATGCGCGGGGTGAAGTTGAGATGTTTTCCGGCTAGGGAGCCGCCGAGGAATCCGGTGACAAGCAGGGTTTGGCCGGGTGCGGCGGTACTGCGCAGGACCAGGTGTTCGCGTGTGGCGCTGCCGGTGGCGGCGATGGAGATCACGGCCGAGGAGCCGGGCGGAACACTGGATGTTTCGCCGCCTACAAGCACCGCGCCGAAGGTTTCCAAACAATCGCCGATGCCTCGGTAGAGTTCCTCCACCCAGGAAAGGGGGGTTTCAAGCGGCAGGGCCACGGTCACCAGGAAGCGCGCCGGCAGTCCGCCCATGGCGGCGAAATCCGAAACCACCCGCGCGATGGATTTCCAACCTACCGACCGGGCAGGGGTGTCCGGCAGGAAATGCACGCCGCCGACCATGCAGTCGGTCTTAAGAAGCTGGACGGTGGAGGATGACGGGCCGGGATCGACCACCGCGCAGTCGTCGCCCGGGCCGGCGGCGGGATCCGGATCGCGCGGGACCAGGGCGATGAGCCGGGCGATGAGGGCGTCCTCGCCGATGTCGCGGAGGGTGGTCACGGCGTGGGGGCGAGGGGGATTTCATAATAACGGGCGGCCATTTGCAGGACGACAGTGGCACTATTGAAACAGAAATGCGCACCGATGGGAGCCCACAGGGAGCCGGTTTTCTCGTAAAGGAAAACCAGGACGCCGCCAAAGATGAACAAGGGCAGCAGCGCGGCGAGATTGCCGTGGGCGGCAGCAAAGACCAAGGAGGAGGAAAGCGCAGCCGCACGGACTCCGGCGAACTTCTTGAGCACCGGATAGAAATAGCCGCGGAATACGATTTCCTCGCACAGCGGGGCGGCGATCACGGCGGCAAATGCCATCAGTCCGAGCACCTGCGGATCCTGTGAATCCTGCAGGAGTTTCACGGTGTCCTGCACGGTTTCCACGCCCAGCGATTCCATCCATTCCACGTATCCGGAAACCTGCAGGCCGCCGAAAATCAGCCACATGAAAAGCACGGTGCCAGGCGCGATCAGGAAAACCCGCGGCCAGCCATGCCAACGCAGACCCAGCCATGTGAGCACATCCAGCCGCCGGACCATCAGGACCACGACCATGCCCGCCATCAGGAATTGGAAGCCTATATTGACCAGCAGGGTGCCCGGTTCCAAGGGCGAGGCCACACTTTCGGCGGCCCGCACCGAGGCCAGGACCAAACCGAAAAATACCGCGAACACGAAGACCACCCCAAACAAATCCGAGTGCCGGTAAATCCACACGGGGACTTTCCCGGCATGAAACTCCGGCGGCAGGGGCGGTGGCGCATACGGCGAGGCTTCATCATCTGGCGAAACGCCCGGAACCGGCGGGACCGGAGGCCTGGCCGCCGTATATGCGCGAATGGCGGCACCCACGCAAAACAACACCACTGCGGCGGCGAATCCGCCGGTCAGAACCGGTTCAGTGGGGTCGGGCATCGATCAGTTTTCTTCCCGCGCAAGGTGAGGCTGCCCGGCCACACGCGCCAATGGAAAAATGCGCGTTCCGATGCGCTCACATTTTTCGGATATCGTGAAATTCAAGCCATGCTTGCAAATTCCGGTATTTTCCTGAGACTCCGGTGCCATCAAAGCAGTCCAGTCATCCCCGATACCCCAGCGGAATGCGTATCGCGCAATTCTTCGGCGGGACTATCCCGAGCCGTTGATCGCTCTGCTGGCCTTCATTCTGGGCATTTGGCTATGGGATCATTATTTTGGAAAATCTGCGGGCTACCCACCAGGCACCGAGGAGGTGGCCTTGGTCAAGATCGACCGCGATCTGCGCCTGGCTGACGCCATGGCTGCGGATCCCGCCTGGCTGCGGAGAATTGCCGGCGTGGATGAGCCCGCCACGGTGCGGCAGGACGCGTTGAGCGCCATGCAAAAACTCGCGGCCGATGACTCGATGAGCCTCGCGGGGCTGGAGGCCTACGCCGTACTCAAAGCCCGGCATGAAAAGTTGCCGCTGCGCGAAGTTCTGGCGGAAACGATGCAAGGGCAGATGCTTTCGGATTTCGTGGAAACCTCCGGACAACTCGCCAATCACCGCAGCACATGGTGGCAGGCGGAATGGATCGAAGCCATGGAAAAGGACACGCCTCCCGCCAGCGAGTGGCGGAAAATCTATGGGCAGGACTCCGGGCAACTGCGGACCCGTGCGCTTTTCGCGCGATCATGGGTGTGGCTGCTCGGCTTGGCCGGAGTTGTCTTCCTTCCACGCACATTGATGGATTTGAAACGCGGCCTTCGCGCCAAACCCCGAGGTTACGGCGGTGCCTGGCCGCTGTCACTTGGGTTGGTGGTGTTTCTCGTCGCCACCTTGGCTTGGATCGGATTCACGATGACGCTAGATCTGGGTATCAGCGCCCTGCCCGGGCTGCACCCGCTGGCCGGAATTCTATTGGACTCGGCCGCACGCATGCTGCCCGCCCTGATCGCGCTCGGCCTTTTATTCCGGCGGCCATCCCACACCATCCGCGTGCTCGGCTTGGACCAACCTCTCGCCCCAAAAACGATTTTGGGTGTGTTTTCGCTGTTGATGTTCATCGATCTCCTGCTGCGAGTCACGCTCGGCAGTGAAAATTCCGGTGAGCCGGGTGGCGGACTGAGTGCCGGCGAGGCCGGCATCTGGGGATTGGCCTTCGCCGTGGTTTCCGCCTGCCTGCTGGCTCCGCTTGCCGAGGAAGTGCTTTACCGTGGAATTCTCTTCCAGTCGTTTAGGAACCGGCTCGGAGTGTTGCCCGCCGCCATTCTGTCCTCGCTCATATTCGCCATCCTGCATTTCTACGACGGCTATGGCTTGGCGAGCGTCGGCGTGTTTGGCCTGTCCTGTGCGCTGCTCTATGCCGCCACCGGCTCGCTGGGAGCCTGCATCGCGCTTCACCTGTTGTATAATTCAGCCATCAAACTTCCGGAATGGCTGATCTATCATGCACCTCTCGGTTGACAGGGAGACCCGCAGGTTATTCGTTCCTTTGCATCACTCCGCATGAGACGCCCCTATTCCAAAGCACCCTCCAGAAAACCAGTCACCCAGGCCCATGTGGGGCCAAACTGGAAATTGATCCGCAACCTCTTCATCATCGCGGGCCTTGTGTTAGCGATACTGATCGCCTGGGAAAACCTCGGCAAAGCACAAGCCCAGCGGGACCTCGAAAACCGTCAAGCGAAGGCCAAATTGGCCCGCGCCCGCGAAAAGGCCGAAGTCGACGCCAAAAATCACGCGGCCGAACGGGCCAATCGCACCAAACCACAAGATTCCCAAACCCTTCCCCCAGCCATCATACCCCGGTCGGAAACTCCGGAGGAAATCCTCACTCGCCTCCGCAACGCCCTCGCCTCCGGCAACCGCACCGAAATGCCGCCCGGCACCGTCCACCAAGGAAACTGCGATTATTTCCTCATCGCCGAACCCATGACATGGCCGGAAGCCTCGGCCTTCGCCGCTCAACATGGCGGACAAATCGCCATCCCCACCGCCAATGCGGATCTCTCATGGCTGCTTGCCGATATTTCCCAAGGACATGAGCTCTGGCTCGGTGCCTCCCGTGGCGAAACCGGAAACTGGACGCTGCCTGATGGCAAGCCCTGGACCCCCGCCACCCAACCCACAGGCACCGATGCTTTTCTGGCCGTGGACAAACGCGGAGAGCTCGGATCACTCGATGCGACCAATCGCCTGCCCTTCATCATCCAGTGGGGCTACGAACCGGAACCCGAATTCACCATCCCCACGGCCGCTCCCCCCGCACAACTCAGCCCCGAGCATGCCGCCTTGGCCGCCCGCGCCCGGGAGTTGATCCTCGCCGCCGAACGCAAACGCAGCGCCCAACTCGCCGAAAACGTCAAAACGATGACTTGGAATCTCGAGGCTTGGGTGCGCACGCTTCCAAAAAGCGAACAGACCGCCTGGCTCCCTCACATCAAGCGCATCAAGGATGCCTCCAGCCATGGTCGGGCACCCTCATCCATCCCGGAATCCAGCGGCATCGAGATGTCCCAGAAAATGGCCGAAATCAGCGAATCCGCCGCCGGAAAACAAATTCAAATCGACAGTGGATTCCTCGCCGAGGCCGGGAAAATCCATCACGCCTACCTCGCCAAGATCCAGAATGCCATCACCGAAGCCAAGGCATCCGGAAAACCATCGCTCGCCGATGCCCTTGGCGGCATCCTTGAAAATGCGGACTCCCTCGACGCCTGGCTCAACTCGCTCGGCATCGATTCTTCCCCTGCCGCCGCCGACCCGTGAAGAAAACGCCGACATCGCGCCGTAATCCGATCATTCATCTGCCCGATCCAGTCACGAACCACAAGTCCTTCCTGCTACCGGCATCATTGCTCTTGCCGCCAGGACTTCCTGATTTCTAAATGCCTGCCTGCCAATGAGCGAAGACCAGCCGCCAGCCACTTTTGTGGCTCTTGACCCCGCCGCGCTCGCACCGTTATTCCCAGGGTATGAAATCGATACGCTGATCGCCACCGGCGGCATGGGTGCGGTCTATCACGCAGTTCAAAAATCTCTCGAGCGGGACGTCGCCATCAAAATTCTGCCCCACGAGTTCAGCGCGGACGAGGCGTTTTGCGCTGGCTTCGCGGCAGAGGCCAAGGCCATGGCGCGCCTCAACCACCCCAATCTCATCGGCGTTTACGATTTCGGGGAAATCGCCGGCATGCTCTACATCGTCATGGAGTATGTCCCGGGAAATTCGCTCTTCCATTCCGCGCACGGAATCGCCATCGACCCCGCCGAGGTGATATGGATCGTCACCGGCATCTGCAACGGCCTCGCCCATGCCCACGAAAACGGCATCATCCACCGCGACATCAAGCCCTCGAACATCCTGCTCGACCTCAACGCCAACCCGAAAATCGGTGACTTCGGCCTCGCCCGGCCTGCCGATCACAAAGTTCAGGAAGGTGAGGAGATATACGGCACGCCCCATTACACCGCACCCGAAGTCATCAGCGCACCCGGATCCGTGGATTGCCGCGCCGACCTCTTCTCTGTCGGTGTGATGTTACACGAACTGCTCACCGGCCGCCTTCCCGCAGAGGATCACCGCTCTGCCTCGGCCATCTCCCATTGCGATCCCCGCTTCGACGCCGTCATTCGCCGCGCCACCGATCCTTTCCCAAGTCACCGCTACTCCAGTGCCTCGGAAATCGCTCATGAGCTTCATGCCATCGCCACCACGGCCGGTCCCAGAGTCCTCCGGACCACTGCGGCAAATACCCCGATCAGTCCCGGACATCGCGGGAAATCCAGTCACCAGCCCAACAAGTCCTCCAACGGCCCCCTCATTTTTGTACTCCTGATCGCCGTCGCCGTCGCCGCGATCGGTTACAAAAACCTCTCCAAGCAAAAAGCCATCCCGCAAGCCGCCACGGAAGAATCCGCCGTACCGACACCCGAAGCACCGCCAGAAACGCCCACGGTTCATGAACCGGCATTCGCCCCCGAGCCCGCTCCTCAGCCCGCAGAAGAAGATCTCACGGAAACCACGCCCCAACCCACCCCGGAACCCACCCCGGATGCCGTTCCCATGCCCGATCCGGAGCCGGAAACCAGCACCACTGCCGGGCCTAAATCCGATGTCCCCGGATTCCTGGCCCGCGCCCGGAAAATCATGCGAGACCGCTCCACCCCCTTGATCCAAGCACAGGATCTCAAACTCAAAAGAAACCTCAAAACCTTCGAAATATCCCTCGGTCGTGTTGCCCGCAGCATTCCCATCAAAGCCAGACGCCTCGCGTTCGAGGAAACCCTCGAAGAATTCATCAAGGAATGTAAACAAAGTGGAAACCGGATTCCCACAAACATGAGCGAAGATCTGTTTGTCACTCCCAGCGTCGAAGATCTCCATGCCGACTCGCTGAAGGAACAGAAAACCATCGAAAATTCGACCATCCGCGATCTTTCCCAATTCTCCGCCACCTACATCCTCGGCATCGAAAAACAAATCGAACGCCTCCAATCCGAAAACGATCCCCTGGCGATCAAACTCCTGGAAGAGGAAATCGAAACCATCCGCGATGACGAAGGCTATTTCGCCGAGCTCATGCAGACGCCGGACACCTCGCCGGAAAATCCCTGAACCGCGATTTTCCACCATCCCGCCACACACTTCCACTGGCGGGCGGAGGATTCCCACCTAGTATCCCCGCGTGCCATCCCACGCGATACCATCCTCCGCCATCCACCTCCACGGCTGCCGCCAACACAACCTCCAAAACCTCGATCTGGAGATCCCCCTCGGCAAACTCACCGTCGTCACCGGCCCGTCCGGATCCGGAAAATCCTCGCTCGCCTTCCACACCCTCTACGCCGAGGGACAGCGCCGCTACGTCGAAACCTTTTCGCCCTACGTCCGCCAGTTCTTCGACCGCATGGACAAGCCCGATGTCGATTCCATCGAGGGCATCCCGCCCGCCATCGCCATCGAACAGAAAAACCATGTCCGCACCACTCGCTCCACCGTCGGCACCCTCACGGAAATCAACGACTATCTCAAACTCCTCTTCCCGCGCCTCGCCACCGCATTTGACCCTCGCACCGGCGAAATCATCCAGCCGGACTCCCCGGAAACCGCCGCCGCCTGGGCGATGAAAATTCTGGGCGGCCAGCCCGCGCTCATCACTTTCCCCATCCCCATCCCAGCGGGCACCAAAGCCACCGAACTCTTCCCCTTCCTCAACGCCCAGGGCTACCTCCGCATCCTTCACGACGGACAGATCCTCCGCACCGACGAACCGGCTGGGACTGCGAACCTCCTGACTCGCTCTTTCGTGCAAGTCCTCCAAGACCGCATCATCCTTACCAAGGCCAAGCACTCCCGCCTCCTCGAAGCCCTCGAAGCCGCCTTCCGCCTCGGCAAGGGCAAAGCCACTATCCACGACCCTCAATCCTCAATCATGAAGTCCTTCACGACTTCATGGACCAATCCCGCCACCGGCTTCACCCTCCGCGCCCCCACCCCGGCACTCTTCTCCTTCAACTCCCCCCTCGGTGCCTGCCCCAAGTGTCGCGGTTTCGGCCGCATCATCGGCCTCGACCTGGAAAAAGCCGTCCCCGATCCCACACTGTCGATCGCCCAAGGGGCCATCAAACCCTTCCAGGGCGAGCGTGGTGACGAATGCCAGCGCGACCTCGTCCGCTGTTGCAAGAAACGCGGCATCGACATCAAAACCCCGTGGGAGGATCTCTCCGAAGATGAACACGAATGGATCTATTACGGCGAAGGAACGCTGGCTTCAACCGATGGCTCTTCCGCTCTCGAAGCTCTCGAAGCCCTCTGGCAATCCGGTGATTGGTATGGCGTAAAAGGCTTCTTCGACTGGCTCGAAACCAAGGCCTACAAGATGCATGTCCGCGTCTTTCTCTCCCGTTATCGCTCCTACACCACCTGCACCACCTGCCGTGGCAAACGCCTCCAACCCGAAGCCCTCTGCTTCAAAATCGACGGCAAGACCCTCCCCGATCTCTGGTCCCTTCCCATCTCCGACCTCCTCCCCTGGTTTCAGCATCTAACATCCAAAATCCAAAATCCAAAATCACAGAACCCCACCCTCACCCTCGTTCTAACCGAAATCTCCTCCCGCCTCTCCTATCTCGGCCAGGTCGGCCTCGGCTACCTCACACTCGACCGCCCCACCCGCACCCTCTCCGGCGGCGAGGTCGAGCGCGTCAACCTCACCACCTGTCTCGGAGCCTCACTAACAGGAACGCTGTTCGTGCTCGACGAACCCACCGTCGGCCTTCATGCCCGCGATATCCAACGCCTAGTCGGCATCATGCACAGTCTCCGTGACAAGGGAAACACCCTCGTCGTCGTCGAGCACGAACAAACAGTCATGACCGCCGCCGACCACCTCATCGATCTCGGCCCCGGTGCGGGCCAACACGGCGGCCGCATCATCTACCAAGGAATACCAGTAGTTCCGAGTGATCAGTCATCCGTGATCAGTGAAAGAGGAAAGAAAAAGCGCGAAGCTTCTTCACTGCTCACTGATTGCCGCTCACCCGGAACTTTACCTTGGCTCACCGGCCAAAAATCCATCCCGATCCCCCAAACCCGCCGCAAACCCTCCAAACAACTCCTCCAAATCCGCAGCGCCACCCGCCACAACCTCAAAAAACTCGACGTCGATCTCCCCCTCGGCCTCTTCCTCTGCCTCACCGGCGTCTCCGGCTCCGGCAAGTCCACCCTCGCCCGTGACGTCATCTATCTGAATCTCGCCCGCAAACTCGGCCAGGAAACAGACGGCGATCCAGCCCCCATCAAAGAACTCAAGGGCAGCCAGCATCTCTCCTCCGTTGAGATGATCGATCAAAGCCCAGTCGCCCGCACCCCGCGCTCCACCCCCGCCGTCTTCCTCGGTGCCTTCGATCCCATCCGCCAGCTCTTCTCCGAAACCGAAACCGCGAAATTCGCCGCCCTCAAACCCGGCTTCTTCTCCTTCAACTCCGGCGACGGGCGCTGCGACCGCTGCGCCGGTAACGGCTTCGAAAAAGTCGAAATGCAGTTTCTATCAGACCTCTACGTCACCTGCCCGGACTGCAATGGCCGCCGCTACAAATCCTCCACCCTCGAATACACCCTCGACGGAAAATCCATCGCCGACGTACTCGACCTCACCGTCGAGGAAGCCATCACCTTCCTCTCCAGCACACAAACTTCCCCCAAACTCCGCAGACTCACCCAACAAGCCCTCACCGCCCTCCACCCGCTAACAGAAGTCGGCCTCGGCTACCTCAAACTCGGCCAGCCCCTCAACACCCTCTCCGGCGGCGAATCCCAGCGCCTCAAACTCTGCCAGCTCCTCTCTTCAACTCTTCAATTCAATATCCTAAATCCAAAATTACTCATTTTGGACGAGCCCACCACCGGCCTCCACTTCTCCGATATCGAACGCCTCCTCTCCGTCTTCCAAAAACTCGTCCAGTCCGGACACACCCTGCTCGTCATCGAACACAACTTCGAAGTCATCAAATCCGCCGACTGGATTCTCGATCTCGGCCCCGAAGCCGGCCAACACGGCGGCCAACTCATCGCCCAAGGCACCCCCGAACAAATCGCCAAACTCAAAACCCCCACCGGGCACTTTTTAAAACAAGCCCTCACCGGGATTGCGAGTCTCCAGACTCGCACCTCCTCCAAATCCATAATCCAAAATTCAAAATCCGTCATTTCTTTAAAAGGCGCCCGCCACCACAACCTCAAAAACATCTCCCTCGACATCCCGCGCGACCAGTTCGTCGTGATCTCAGGTCTATCAGGATCCGGCAAGTCCACCCTCGCCTTCGACATCCTCTTCGCCGAAGGCCAACGCCGTTTCCTCGACTCAATGTCCGCCTACGCCCGCCAATTCGCCGAGCAATTGGAAAAACCCGAGATCGACCAGCTCCAAGGCCTCCCGCCCACCGTCGCCATCGAACAACGCGTCTCCCAAGGCGGCGGAAAATCCACCGTCGCCACCGTCACCGAACTTTGGAACTTCATCCGCCTGCTCTATTCGAAACTCGGCACCCTCTATTGCCCGGATTGCAAAATACCCGTCGAAAAACAATCCCTCGCCGCCATCGAGAACACCATCGCGCTTCACCTCAAAAAAGGTCCGGTCACGCTCTTGGCACCCATCATCCGCGGAAAAAAAGGCTACCACACCGAGATTGCCGAGTGGGCCATCAAACAAGGCTTCACCCGCTTGTTAGTGGACAAGCAGTTCAAAGACGCGGAAGGCTTCACCCGCCTCGAGCGCTTCAAGGAACACGACATCGATGTGATCGTCGCAGAAGTACCAAGTGATCGGTCATCAGTGATCAGTGGCAGAGGAAGAAAATCGCAGTCCAAAGACTCTTCACTGATCACTGCTCACTGCTCACTCGGCACTTCCATCTCCCGCGCCCTCGAAATCGGCAAAGGTTTGTTGAAACTCCACACCTCCGACAAAAAGTTCATCCTCCTCTCCACCCACTCAAGCTGCCCGTCCTGCAACCAATCCTTCGAAGAACTCGATCCCCGCCTCTTCTCCTTCAACTCCCCGCACGGCTGGTGCCCGGAATGCCGCGGCCACGGTCGCGTCCCAAAACGCCGCCATCACCTCGACACCGCCCGCTTCGACTCCGTCCTCGAAGCGGAAATCGACGCCGACCGCGCCATCGAACGCATGGAAGACACCGAACTCATCCAATGCCCCGCCTGCCACGGCACCCGCCTCAATCCCACCGCCTCCGCCGTGAGACTTCAAGGAGCATGGGCGTCTCGCCCGCAGTCTTCATTTTCCATCTCCGACCTGTCCAATCTCACCATCACCAACGCCGCCAACCATTTCTCCAAACTCAACTACACCGAATCCCGCCAGCAACTCATCTCCCGCGACATCCTGCCCGAGATCCGGCAACGCCTCACCTTCCTCCAGGAAGTCGGCCTCGGCTATCTCCAGCTCGACCGCTCCGGCAACACTCTATCAGGCGGAGAATCCCAGCGCATCCGCCTTGCCGCCCAGCTCGGCTCCAACCTCCGCGGCGTCCTCTACGTACTCGACGAACCCACCATCGGCCTCCACCCGCGCGACAACGCCGCCCTCCTCAAAACCCTCATCAACCTCCGCGACCACGGCAACTCCCTCATCATCGTCGAACACGACGAAGTCACCATCGCCGCGGCCGATCACCTGATAGACCTCGGCCCCGGCGCCGGCCGCCTCGGAGGCGAGATCGTCTATCAGGGAAAACCGCCGCGTCTTCAAAATCAAAAATCATCAATCCACTCCCCCACCCTCCGCGCACTCGCCAACCCACTCATCCACCCCACCCGCGGCTCGCGGCGCGAGATCAAAAAATCCCACCCCTTCCTCACTCTCGCCGATTGCACCGCGAACAACCTGAAAAACATCACCGCCGCCATCCCGCTCGGTCGGCTCACGGTTCTCACCGGCATCTCAGGCTCGGGAAAATCCACCCTGATGCACTCGTGCCTCGGTGCGCTTTTTCATAACGAAGCCAAAACCACCAAGGTCAAAAAATCCAACCTCCCCTTCGGCAAAACCAGCGGTGAAAAATCCATCAAAGCCTGCTACGAAGTCGATCAATCCCCCATCGGAAAAACCTCGCGCTCCTGTCCGGCGACTTATGTGAAAGTCTTCGATCACATCCGGACGCTCTACTCCCAAATGCCCGAAGCCCGCATGTGCGGCTTTGATGCCTCCCGCTTTTCCTTCAACACCGAAGGCGGACGCTGCCCGGATTGCAAGGGCAACGGCCGTGTGAAACTGGAAATGGATTTCCTGCCCTCCACCTGGATCCACTGCGATTCCTGCAACGGCCAGCGCTACAACCCGGCGACGCTCGAAGTTTCCTTCCGCGACAAAAACATCGGCGAGTTACTCGCCATGACCATCGACGAGGCCGCCGCCTTCTTCGAATCCCAGCCGCGCATCGCCCACCCGCTGAAACTCATGGCGGATACTGGCCTCGGCTACCTCCAACTCGGCCAGCCATCCCCCACTCTATCAGGCGGCGAGGCGCAGCGCATCAAACTCGTTTCCGAACTCATCAAGGGCCGCGGCACCAAGGCCACGCTCAACAACGCCCACTTCGCGACCCGCAATCTCTATCTCATCGAAGAACCCACCGTCGGCCTCCACCACGAGGACATCCGCCGCCTCATCGACATCCTCCACCGTCTCGTCGATGAAGGCCACACCGTCGTCGTCATCGAGCACCACATGGCCGTCGCCGCCGAAGCCGACTGGATCCTCGACCTCGGCCCCGAGGCCGGCGAAGGTGGCGGCGAAATCGTCGCCCAAGGCCCGCCGGAGAAAATCATCACCTCCAAAAAATCCCGCACCGCGCCGTTTTTGAAGACCGCGCTGGGAAAGTGATAGAGAATTCCCGGATGTCAGGCTCGCGCCTTTCACTTCGCGGGACTCGCCACTGAGTCGTGGGTGATCGTGGCCAGGAGGACCAACCCGCGCTCGGCGGACCAGGCATTGGGAGATGTGGATACATAGACCCCCGAAATTCCCGAGCGCATCAAACAATTGGCCGCCATCACCCGCATGGAACGCGGTCACCTCGCCATCATCCGCGCCGGTCCGGACGGCCAACCCTACTACAACCACCAGCACCGTGAGAACGGCCGCAATGTCACCGAATGCACACACCGCGACCAAGTCTCCACCGTCGAGGAAATCATCGCCGCCTATGAGAGGTTCAAATCGCTCATCGACGGGCATGTGCACGAAATTTCCGAAAAATCCCGTCAGGAGCGCAAATCAGACATTAAAAAACCTCGGACGGCGATCCCATCGACCACGCCCGGCAGGAAGAAGTCCACAAGCTGATCGCCGCTTTGCGCTCCGCCCAACCCGGCGGCACTCTGGTTGCCGATCTCGAAAACCTTCTGGAACGCTCGTCATTCCAATCTCGCTGCAAAATGGAACATTTTTGTCATGCCCCCCTCCGGCGGGATTACCAACGGGCGGGTGGCACTCCGCACATCTTGACCTCCAGCGCGCCATCAGTCAGGCTCCGGCGTGCGTTCGATTCTCATCACCGGCGGCAATGGCGGACTCGGGCTGGCCATCGGCCGGTATTTCTTGTGCCATGATCCCGAAGCCCGGGTCTGGCTGGGCGTGCGGACCAAACGCAGCCAGGCCGCGATCCTTGCGGACGCCTATCCAGAGCGCTGCCGCCTGCTGGACCTCGAAGTCACCGATCCCGCAGCATGGACGGCCGCCGTGGAACAAATTCTCGGCGCGGATGGCCGGCTTGATGTGCTGGTCAACAATGCCGGCCTGCACCGCGATTGCCTGCTGGCCGCCATGCCAGCCACCACCTGGCACGAAGTCATCTCCGCAAATCTCGATTCCACTTTCCACGGCTGCCGCGCCGCCATCACACCCATGATGCGCCAGCGTTTCGGACGCATCATCAACATCGCCTCACTGAGCGCGATCCTGCCGCCGCTCGGTCAGACGAATTACGCTGCCGCCAAGGCCGGAGTCGTCGCCCTGAGCCGCACCCTTGCCAAGGAAGTGGCGCGTTCCGGCATCACCGTGAATTCCATTCTCCCCGGCTACATCGAAACCGAAGCTCTCGGGGATATAGACGTCGAATCACGCAAAGCCACACAAAAAGGCATTCCGATGCGCCGGTTCGGCAAACCTGAGGAAGTCGCCGCAGCCGTCTATTTTCTTGCCAGCGGCGATGCGGCCTATATCACGGGCTCGGCTCTGAAAATCGACGGCGGTATTTACTAACACCCATTCCATATCACATCATGCAAGGCGAGAAACTGCGGCAGAAAATCAAGGAAGTCATGATCGAGGAGTTGATGCTCGATTACCCCGCAGAGGAAATTGGCGACCAAACGGCGATCTTCGGAGCCGGCGGGCTGGGGCTCGACTCGGTGGACGCCCTGCAACTCGTCGTCGCCCTTGAAAAACACTTCGGCCTGAAAATCGGCGATTCGTCCGCCGCCAAAGGTATTCTCGAAACCGTCGAAACCATAGCCGCAGAGATCGAAAAAACCGCCGCATCCGCGTGAGAGTCGGCCACCCTCACGCATGAAGGTCTTTCTCGTTTTCCTGCTCAAGCTCGCGCTAACCGCCCTGTGTTTGAGCTGGGCCTTTTCCCAAGTGGACTTCAGCCACTCGGTCTTCACCCGGCCGGGTGCTGTGGATTACCGTTGGCTCGCCGGCGGAGCGGCGCTCGCAGGCCTGTCGGTCGTGCTGCTGGGCCTCCGTTGGTGGTGCTTTCTGCGCGGGCAGGGTATGCCGGTGAGTCCCGGCCGCGCCGTGGAACTCATCATGATCGACGGCCTCTTCAGCCTCGCTTCGGTCAGCGGCCTCGGCGGCGATGCCGCCCGCATCATCCTGCTGATGCGCGATCACCCGGACCGCAAGCTGATCATCGCCATGACGGTGGCGGCGGATCACCTAGCAGGCATGGTTTCGCTGGCGCTGTTGTTTTTCATCATCTCTGCGGCGCGCTTCGAGTCGCTTGCGGACCCCAGCGTGCTGGGCCGCGGCGTGATCCACTTCGCCTGGTTCTATCTGGGCGGCGGCCTCGCGCTGGTGGCCATGATCTTCATCTGCGCATCGCCCCCCGTCCATCGCCGTATCCATGGTAACAACCGCTTCGCCCGCTGGCCGATCATGCGGCGCATACCGGAGCTTTATGATATCTATCGGAAAAACTGGCGGCTGGCACTCGGTGGCCTCGCCATATCGTTCGCGATGCTCGCCGCCTATTTCTCATCCTATTACTGCGGCCTGCGCGCCGTCGGCGGTGATGCCAGCTACGGTACCGTGATCTGCGCCATGCCGGTAATCGACTCCATCTGCGGCATGCCCATCTCGATCGCCGGCGTGGGCGTGCGAGAGAAACTTTTCGAAGTGCTGTTGCACGATCTCGCCGGTGTGGCTCCGGAGTCGGCGGTCGCCGCCTCACTCGCCGGATTTGCCTGCAACGCCCTGTGGGCGCTGCTCGGCGCCTTGTTTTTCCTCAAGAAACGTGATCGCATCAGCGTCTCGGAACTCGAGGCGGAATGCCATGATGTGGCATCAAGCCCCGCGCATCAGTGAGATTTCCGCCAACGTGACCATCGCCTTGAGCAAGTCCTCGCGCGGCGCGGTTTTCAAGTCGGCCACGGAGACGGCACGCTCAAGGGTGAACTTGCCGGAACGGGTGCGCCGCAGCGCGCTGAGGTGAGCGCCACAACCGAGATTCGCGCCGATGTCGTGGGCGTAGGTGCGGACGTAAAAGCCCTTCGAGCAGTTCACGATGAAATCAACTTCCGGCAATTCGATGCGCGTCACCTGATAGCCGGCGACACGGACCGGACGCAGCGCGCGTTCGACCGTTTGGCCCTTGCGGGCGAGTTTGTAGAGTGGCACGCCGTCTTTTTTGATCGCGGAAACCATCGGCGGCAATTGTTCGAACTCACCGGTGAAGGCATCGAAGGTCTGGCGGATCTCCGCATCGGAAAACGCGGGCACGGGCTTGCTTTCGAGCACCTCTCCCTGCCGATCCTGGGTGCCGGTCACCGCACCCAGCGTGAGCGTGCCGACGTATTCCTTGTCCTCGCTCATCAGCAAATCCTGAATCTTGGTTGCGCGGCCGATCACCAGCATCAGCAGGCCGGTGGCCATCGGGTCGAGCGTGCCGCAATGGCCGATCTTCCTGGTGTTGAGTGCGCGGCGTGCGATGGCCACCACGTCATGCGAGGTCATGTCGGGAGCCTTGTCGATCAGCAGCACGCCGCTCGGGCCCTGCGCTTCCATGGGGTTCGGTTTCATATATGTTACTATCAGATTTTACAAACCTCGTCGATGCGACGGCGGATGGCGGTCAATACACGGCCTTTCGCTTCTTCGAGCGGGCCTTTCATCCGGATGCCGGCGGCCAGCGCATGGCCGCCGCCGCCGAATTCCATGGCGATCCGGCACACGTCGAGCGCGCGGTCCTTCGAACGCATCGAGACGCGCACCTTGCCATCCGGTAATTCCTCGAAAAACACGGCCAGGCGCACGCCGCGAATCGCGCGGATCACATCGATGAGTCCCTCGCTGTCCTCGGGCCGCAGCGCGAGATCGCGCCGAGTTTGCTCGCGCAGCTCCCAGTGGGCGAGGATGCCGTCCGATGACCGTTCGAGCGTATTGAGCAGGCTGCGCATCAACTCCAACCGCCGATACGGATGATCATCATAGGTCATCGAATTGATGGTGCCCACATCCACGCCGCGGCGGACCAGATCGGCGGCCATGTCATAAGTCCTCGCAGTGGTGGATGGATATTGAAACGAGCCGGTATCGGTGGAGACGGCCACATAGATCGCATCGCGCGTTTCCGCAGGCAGCGGGAGTTCGAGCGCGAGGATCAAATCGTAAAGAATTTCGCCGGTGGCCGGGCTGGTGGCGTCAATGAGGTTGAGATCGCCGTAATTCGTATTGGAAATGTGGTGGTCGATGTTGAGCCAGATTTCCGCCTTGGACGCGGCATGCAAGGCGGCATCGCCGAGGCGCGGCTTGGTGGCGGTGTCCAGCGCGATGGCGACTTCCACATCCAGCGCTACGGGCGGCGGCGACTCAATGCGCTCCGAACCCGGTAGAAAAGCCAGACTTTCCGGCAAACCATCCTCGTTGATCAGACGGACGGATTTTCCCATGGCCAGCAATGCGAAGCCGAGTGCCAGTTGGGACCCGATCGCATCGCCATCCGGTCGCATGTGGCTGATCAGGACAAACGATTGGCGGGAACGCAGGATTTCACCAATATCTTGAAAAGTCGCGTTGTCGTTGCGTGGCTCGGTGGATTCGCTCATGGGCTGGAACCGCTGCGCGGGGCGCGGATTCTTTCCGCAAGAATGCCCCGCGCAAGAATAAACCCGCTCAAAGCCGCGCCTCCGTCAATCCAAGTGCTTGCCGCCTCCGGAGCACGCCGCTAAACAAGCCCGCGTGGCAAACAAGAACATCGTTTATTTTGATTTGGAAACGCAGCGCAGCTTTGGCGACGTGGGCGGATTCTCCCACAAGGCAAAGATGGGCGTGTCCGTCGCCGTCACTTACAGTACCGCCCGCGGGACCTACGAAATCTATACCGAGAAAGAAATGGACAAACTAGGCGAGGAGCTCATCCGCGCGGATCTCGTCGTCGGCTGGAATCACATGCAGTTCGATTACCCGGTGCTCCAGCCCTACCTGTTTCACACGCTCGCCGAACAAACGATCAATCTCGACATGATGCTTGATTTGGAAACCCGCCTCGGTTTCCGGCTCAAGCTGGATTCGGTGGCATCTGCCTCGCTCGGCACCGGAAAATCCGCCGACGGACTCGACGCGCTGCGTTGGTGGCAGGAGCATAAGAAATCAGGAAATTTCGCCCCGCTGCGGAAAATCGCTGAATACTGCGCCTTCGATGTGAAGGTCACCAAATGCGTGCATGAATACGCATTGGAACATGGAATCCTCAAATACGACGATAAAAGCGGCCGGATCGCCGAGATCGCCGTGAACTGGAACTAGCCCGGCTCTATTCAGGGCCACCCGAGCATCGCAAGCACCTGTGTGACGGTCCACACGAAGGTAACGATCAGGGCGACAATAAAAACCCAGATGCAGCGTTCAATGGCGGGACGTGTCATGCCCGGGCGTTCTAGCCGCCAAGTCCGCCGCCGCCAAGGGAAATGGTGGCAAATGCCAAAATATTAGAGCATTCATCAATTTGCTACAATCAATTGATAATCAATTATTTAACAATACGTCAGAGTGCTGCTTCGCGTTCCAGTTTTTCCAGCCACACGGCAAGCATCGCCACATCCGCCGGAGTGATGCCGGGGATACGTCCCGCTTGGCCAAGGGTACTAGGTCGGATTTCAGAAAACCGGTGCTGGGCCTCCTTCTTGAGACCGCGGATCGCGGCATAGTCCAAAGTATCCGGCAGCCGTCGGCTTTCCTGACCCACCATGCGTTGAATCTGGGTGCGCTGACGACCAAGGTGTCCCTCGTATTTGATATCTGTCTCAATGAGTTGCCAAAGTTCCACATGGAATTCGCTCTGAATCCACTCCGGCAGCATTTGCCATGAATTCTCGCTCCGGCGGAACCATTGATCGAGCTTCAGACCCTCATGCACCGTATGGCGCACCCAACGGTCCGCCTTGTCCAAACCCACGAGCTTTTCCCGCACTCTCCGGACACGCTCCCCCGCGACAAGGCCAATCTGCCCGGCTCTCGGAGTGAGTCGCAGGTCCGCGTTGTCCTGGCGCAATAGCAAACGGTATTCCGCCCGGCTGGTAAACATTCGGTAAGGCTCCGTGCAGCCGCGCGTGACTAGATCGTCAATCATCACGCCGAGATAGGCCTCGTCGCGACCGAGCACAAACTCCGGTTTCCCGAGAACTTTGAGCGCGGCGTTCGCACCGGCGATCAGTCCCTGCCCTGCCGCTTCCTCATATCCGGACGTCCCATTGATTTGTCCAGCAAAGTAGAGACCTTCGACCTGCTTGGTTTCCAATGTCGGTCGTAACTGGGTCGGCGGGCAATAATCATACTCTACCGCATACCCGGGACGAAGGATTTCACATTTCTCCAGTCCCGGGATCGAACGCAGGAAATTGAGCTGCACCTCGTAGGGCAAGGAGGTGGAAACACCATTCACGTAGTATTCGTGAGTATGCCGCCCTTCCGGTTCCAAAAATACCTGATGCCGTTCCTTTTCCGCAAAACGGACCACCTTATCCTCGATGGAAGGGCAATATCGCGGCCCGACCCCTTCGATAATGCCACAATACATCGGCGACTGATCGAGATTCCCCTGAATGATCTCATGGGTGCGAGAATTGGTGTAGGTGATCCAACATGGCATTTGTTCCACGTGGAACCCAGAATTTCCCCACGGGTTCAGAGTAAAAATATCGTTCGCCTCCTTCACCAGGGTGTCGGCGATGAAACTGAATTTCGGAACTGAAACATCACCGTCCTGACGCTCGCAGCGCGAAAAATCAATCGACCTTCCATTCAAGCGGCATGGCGTTCCCGTCTTGAAGCGCTCGACCGCAAAACCATGACGCTTCAGCGCTTCGGAGACATTCGATGTGGCATCCCCCATTCGCCCGCCCTTTTCATTCCTCAGGCCCACATGCATCAGGCCGCCCATGAAGGTTCCCGCGCTCAGAATCACCGACTTGCCGGAAATTTCCATGCCCAGCGAGGTCGCAACACCGGTGATCCGGTCGCCGACCATCAAAAGATCCGACACGTTTCCCTGATGAATTTCCACGCCAGGCATGGACTCCAGTTCGCACTTCATCCGTAATTGGTATGCTTTCTTGTCGCACTGCGCCCGAGGTGCGCGCACCGACGGCCCTTTGGAGGCATTCAACATCCGCCACTGGATGCCGGTGGCATCGGTATTGAGACCCATGATACCACCGAGCGCATCAATTTCACGCACCATGTGGCCCTTTGCAAGTCCGCCGATCGCCGGGTTGCAGGACATTTGGCCAATCGTGTCGAGATTCTGTGTCAACACCGCCACCTCACAGCCAAGCCGCGCCGCAGCCATTGCCGCCTCGACACCGGCATGGCCGGCACCAATCACAATCACATCGTACGTTTTCGGGTAGCGGAACATCGCGGGACGCGGAACATAACGAGAAAACACTCCGGCTCAAGTCCCGAAAAATTATGTGTTCCATGTGGAACAATTCACTCCTCTCGATCCAAAATCCCAGCCGCCGCCCGCGGCAATAACTCATCCAGGGTGAACTCCAGTCGCTCGGATCGGTTTGCCAGTATCACCCGGGGCACAGCAAATTCCGCCATCACCTGGCGGCACGCACCGCATGGTGAGATCGGCACCTCCGTATCCGCCACCACGGCTATCGTCCGGAAATTCCGAGCTCCGGTAGCAACCGCTACGCCAATGGCCACACGTTCGGCACACATGGTGAGCCCATAGGATAGATTTTCCACATTACAGCCGGTAAAGATTTGGCCATCGTCAGTCATCACGGCGGCTCCCACAGCAAAACGCGAATACGGCGCATAAGCCGATTCACGGGCCTGCCAAGCAGCGATCATCAGTTCCTCATGTTCCATGCGAATGACCATTACTGAAAATTGCCGCCTGGGAAAACCAATTCGTGATGGGCATCACTTCCATTTCAATAATACAGCCATAGATGTCACCGATCACCTCAAAATGCACCACCTGTAATCACTTCAAAGCGCACCACTTCGGATGGGTGTTTTCTGCCGGGTTGAGCGGGTGGTTGGCAAGGTGATTGTGCTGCGGGAATGGATTCATTTTCCTGATGCAAAGACCCTTTGCTTTTTGCAAAGGGTCATGAAAAGCGAGTCCTGCCCGGCGGAGGGCCGGTCAAGCGGCCGTTTGCGGAATAGGGGTCGGGAGTCGAAAAGGTTCCGCAAACAGGCGCTTGACCGGACCGAGCCGGGCGGTATCAGACGCCGTGGTCCTCTGGTTGCCGCTGTTTGGAAGTCCTTTTGGTCGGTGATGCCTCACTTGGCGCCTGGGCGGCGACACCTTCCGCGAGGCGGTGGCTGCGACCGTTGATGGCGATGACCTCGGCGCGGTGCAGCAGGCGGTCGAGGATGGCTCCGGCGGCGGGAACGTCGCCTAACAGCTTGCCCCATTCGTCCACCGGGCGGTTGGAGGTCATGATGGTGGAGCGGACTTCGTGGCGACGCAGGATGATTTCGAGCAGCAGTTCGCCGCTGCGTGCGGGGAGGGTTTTGAGGCCCATGTCATCGATGATGAGCAGATCGGGATTGAGGTAGCGGGCCAGCAGCCGGCTTTCCTCGGGGCCTCCTTCGCTGGCCGCGAGATCGCGCACGAGATCGAAGATCGAGCGGTAATACACGGTGTGGTTGTGGCGGATGGCTTCGCGCCCGAGGGCCTGGGCGAGGTGGCTTTTGCCGACTCCGGGTGGACCTACCAACAGAACGTCGCGGGCTTCGGCGATGAAGCGGCAGGTCGCGAGTTGATGGACGCGGTCGCGCGGAATGCCCGGATTGAAGCTGAAGTCAAAGCCGTCGAGGCTGCGCGATTCGCGGAAGTCGGCGCTTTTGAAGCGGCGGGCCGCGGTGCGCCCCTCGCGCACGGCCAGTTCGTCCTGGAAGAGCAGTTCGAGGAACTCGTCGTGGCCGAGGCGGTTGGAGGAGGCCTCCAGCAGGCGGGTTTCGAGCGATTCGGCGAGGCCGCCGAGACGAAGTTTGCGGGCGTGGGTTTTGAGGGTGGCGATTTGGCTCATGATGCTTTTGATGTGGTTTGTGTTTCTGTGAGTGCCGTGGTTTCGGGTTGGAAAATGTCGCCGTCGGGGGCCTGGCTGCGGATGAAATCGGTGTAGGTGGCGAGCGGACGGATGATCGGATCGACCTCGCGCAGCTCCATTTGGATCTGTCCGGGGGCTTGGTCGCCGGCTTCTAACATGTGTTTGGGAGTTCGGAAGGAAGGCAGACCGGCGGTGACGTCCATGGCCTTGGCGGTGGCGGCATTGATGTCGGTGGCGCGGCGTTTTTCGGCCAATTGGCAGAGTCCCATGATGCTGCGGATGGCCTCGGCTCCGCGGGCATCGAGCGCGCGGCGCGCCCAGCGACCGGCGGCTTCGCCCAAGGCCGCGGCCCGCGAGTGCCAGTAGTCGGCACTTTCCTTGATCGTGCCATGCAGCCCCCGCACGCCCAGACAACGGCTGAATTTCCCCGGTTCCAACCGCGCATGACACCATGCGGTCGTTGAGCAGGCGAACCATCCGCCCGTCCCAGCGCACCCATACCTACCGCCCGATGAACTCCGGCGGGGCCTCGTAATACGCCTTGGCGACTTCCACGAAACTGTCGCGCTGCACCCGGCAGCGACCCTCCTGATAGCTCTCGTAAACCGACGCGGGCAGAGGCCCGAGCGCCTTGCGTTCTTCCTCGAACACCGCGGTCACTTGCCGCCGGGTGGTGCCGTGCACGCGCTTGTCGGCGACCTGCTCCTCCCAGTGAAGCAGATGGGCGTTCTGCTCGCCGAGCGTGGCGAACTGCCGGCCCTTGAGCGCGTTGTTTTTGGCGTAGGATCCGCCGAAACCGTGTCCGGCGACCAAATCCTGATAGATGCGCTGCGCGCTCAATCCGAGTTCGAGCATCGGCGCAATGACCTCCCGCAACCCGCCGCACAAGCTGCGCGAGCCGCTGATCACCTGGGTGGTGCACTTTGG
>JAUYNL010000074.1 GCA_030696085.1 Luteolibacter sp. | reverse complement strand
TCCTCTCTCACACGACGAACAGCCAAAATCCTAATGTGTTCGCTTGTCCCATGATCCAGTTTTCTCCCATCAATCTTCGGCATGCGGAAGACAATGACAGAGTATTGACTTGTAGTCTATCCTAAAGACTTGTCAGTATGTGGACGACTTCAGCGTCCAACTCCATCCCGACGAACCTGTGTATGCACCGTCCGATTTTCAAAGCGCCCAAAGAGTCGAAGCGGAAACCCTTCCGCTCAACAAGGCGGAAGGACCCGGCACGAACGGAACTGTAAGCGTAGTGGGCGGTTTGGCCCAAGCCAGCAATACGGCGGGGATCAGTCTCTACGACATTGGAGACAAAATCACCTTGAATTTCACCGCGAACCAAACTGGAACCCATAAATTGAAGGTGCGTCTTCGTTCGGGCAATGCTTCCAACCAAAAGGCCAATATCAACGGCTATGGCTTCAAACTGGATGGGCAACCGCTTGTTTTCACCGATGATGGTGTGGGCTATGTGAATGATCCTTCGCACGGTGCCGGCATCACTTGGGGAACGCTAAGTAGCGAGGCACTCGTCCTCCAGTCCGGCCCGCACACGCTTGAAATCACCGCCATTCAGCCATGGCTGTTCTTGGACTATCTCGAGACATTCGTGCAAAATGCTTTTGAGGCGGAAAGTCCCGTGAATGAAGTTTTTGAAGCTGGGGAAAATAACATCGGTGCGACCAGTGGTTTCGAGCAGGCCGGCAACGGAACGGCGGTGTGGCTCCATGAACCGGGCGATGCGATCCGGATAGATTTCAATGTTCCCCAAGCTGGCAATCACGTGCTGAAAGTGCGGGTTCGCTCCGGCTATCCCAGCAATGATCGCGCCTACTTCAACAACGGCTACGCGTTCAAGGTCGATGGGCAGACGGTGGCTTTCACCGGCGACGCGGAAAGTATTGTTCGCGAAACCAAGACGAACTGGATGGGGAATACGGTTTGGGGAACGATGGTCAGCCCTGTTAGGGATCTCGCCGCCGGAGCGCATTCCATCGAGATCGCGGCGGTATTGTCCACTGGACAGGTCGATTACCTTGAAAGCTATCTGCAAAAGGTCGTCGAAGCGGAAGTTCTACCGCTCGATAGCACCGAAGGCAGCGGTTCAACGAACGGACTTGTCGGGGTGACTACCGGATTCAACCTGGCCAGCGGGGGAGGGGCGGTTTGGCTCAACGACATAGGAGACATACTCCGGCTGAATTTCACCGTCACCCGCCCGGGCAACCACATTCTAAAACTGCGGGTTCGTGCGGGTAGCCCTTCCGTGGATCGTGGCTATTTCAGCAATGGCTATAGCTGCAAGGTGAACGGCCAAGCGGTGATTTTCACGGGTGACTTGGAATCCATCATCCAAGAAACCAAGCCGGGGTGGATGAGCGATACGGTCTGGGGCACCATGAGCAGCCCGATTCTCAATCTTCCGGCAGGACTCAATCAAATCGAAATCAAGGCGGAAAGCCCATGGACTCAAGTGGACTGTCTGGAGCCTCGTCTGCTAGAGCCAAGGTGGTGAAACCTCCGACGTGGCCGGATAAAGATCCATATACAAAACCCCGAGATGGTTCGATCATGACGCAAAAAGCCGACCTGTAGTGATCCTGGCCGACATTGAAAGGTTGTGAAGGCAACTCAGGCAAGAGCGAGCAGCTTCGCCTTGAGCTGCTCCTTGGTCACGCTGGTACCGACAATCTAGTCCTTGACCTCGCCGTTCTTGAAGAATAACAGCAGCGGGATCGAGCGCACGTTGTATTTCAACAGAGAGATCGCGGGCTTCGTCCACGTTCACCTTGCCCACCTTGGCCTGGCCATCAAGCTAGGTGGAGACTTGGTCGATCACAGAACCGATCATTTTGCAGGGACCGCACCATCCGGCCCAGAAGTCCACAAGGACGGGCACGCTGGAGTCGATCACTTCGGATTAAATGGGGTCACCCATCAGAGCTCTCCAATTCACATGAATGTTAATCCGTGTGGCTTTAAGAAAGCGGAGCGAGCAGATGGGAGAGGGTTTCCGCGTCGATGCGGAGCTTGGTGGTGTCCTCGGAGAGCAGGGCCTCGACGAGAGTTGATTTCTGTTTTTGGAGCTCGAGGATGCGATCCTCGATGGTGCCGCGGCAGACGAGCTTGTGGACGAAGACCGGCTTGGTCTGGCCGATGCGGTGGGCGCGGTCGGTGGCCTGGTTTTCGGCGGCGGGATTCCGCCAGGGGTCGTAGTGGATGACGGTGTCGGCAGCGGTTAGGTTGAGGCCGGTGCCGCCGGCCTTGAGGGAGATGAGGAAGATCGGAATCTCGCCGGTTTGGAATTTTTTGACGAGCTGGGCACGCTCCTTGGTCTGGCCGGTGAGCTTGAGAAAGGGAATGTCCTCAAGTTCGAGATGCTCCTCGATGAGTTCGAGCATGGAGGTGAACTGCGAGAAGAGCAGGATGCGGCGGCCCTCTTCGATGAGCTGTGGCAGCAGCTCGCTGGTTAGATATTCGAGTTTGGCTGATTCCGTCACGCGGCGGGCGGCCTCGCTCTTGAGGAGGTGCGGATGGCAGCAGATCTGGCGGAGCTTGAGCAGGGCATCGAGCACGATGATGTGGGATTTGGCGAGGCCCTTGTCTGCGATGGCGTCACGGACGCGGGCGTCCATCGCGGCGCGCACCGATTCGTAGAGGTCTGTTTGTTTCGGCGTGAGATCGATGCCGTGGATGAGGGTGGTTTTTTCCGGGAGTTCGGTGGCCACCTGGTCCTTGGTGCGGCGCAGGATGAGCGGGGAAACGCGGCGGTTGAGCGCGATCTGGGCGTCGGTGGAGTGGTCGCGCTCGATCGGCTTGCGCAGGAAGGTGTTGAAGGTTTTCTCATCGGCGAGGAAGCCGGGCATGAGGAAGCGCATCAGGCTCCAGAGCTCGCCGAGGTGGTTTTCCATCGGCGTGCCGGATAGACAAATGCGATGATTTGCCTTGAGCCTGCATGCGCTGTAAGCGGTGATGGATTTCGGGTTTTTGATGTATTGCGCCTCATCGAGCACGAGGGTGTGCCAATGATGTTTGGCGAGTATCTCGAAATCGCGCACCAGCAGCGGGTAAGTTGTTAAAACAAGGTGGTGATCACCGATTTTCTCGAAGTGGTCGGCGCGTTCGCCGCCATGGAGGACAAGCATCTTGAGGTGAGGCGCGAATTTTTCAGTCTCGGCGGCCCAGTTTGGAACCACCGAGGTGGGGGCGATGACGAGCGAGGGCCGATCCGGGAATTTCGAAGTTTCGGCGGCGAGATGGGCGAGGGTTTGCAGGGTTTTCCCGAGGCCCATGTCATCGGCGAGGATGCCGTGCAGGCCGTGATTGGCAAGGAACTGGAGCCAGCGGAAGCCATCGGTCTGATAGGGCCGGAGCTCGGCTTTGATGGTGGCGGGCACTTCGGCGGGTGGCAGGCCCTGGATGTCGCGCAGATTGCGGCCGAGCGTGGCGAGCGCGCGGGTGGTTTCCGAGCTTTCGATGGCAAACGTGTGGGCCACGCCAGCGGCGCTGAGTCGGTCCATGCGCAGCGGGCCGTCCGCGCCGCCCTTGCCATGGAAGAGGTGGCGGACTTGATCGACGATTTCCAAAAAGCGCTTCGCGGGAAAACGGATATGGCCGTCGGCGGGATTGTCGCAGGGCAGCAGCAGGGTTTCCGGCATGCTCTCCGGATCCTTGTAGCGCTCATGCCAATCCCCGGCGATGGCGGCGGCGATCTGCGGAATCAGGCTCACGCGCCTGCCGTCGAACTCGCCGGTGACATCGAAGCGGAACCAGTCGATGCCGTGATCCGGATCGGCCTCGATGGCGGGAAAAAAATCACCGATATCATGAATGACGAGGCCGAGTTTCGGATCGCCCTCGATGATCCAGCCATTCGCCCGGAGCTGTTCCGCCTCCGGACTGGTTAGAAATTCCAGCCAGTTGGCGGCGCTGGCCAGGAGGCCGCCGAGCACGAACGAGTGGCGGTTCTTGTCGCTGAGTTCGCGCTCGGGATAGTGGCCGCCGATGGAGTCGAGGCCACATTGAGCCAGCTCATCGAGCAGGGATGTTTCTGTCGCGATGTCGCGCTGGAGGATCATGCGCTTATCGCCATCGATCCAAGAAGTCTGCGGAGGAGCGCCGCGAGGGAGGGGCGAGAGGACGGGGCAGCCGGGGTACTGGAATTTCACGAGGCCGCCGATGTGACGTTTCTGGAAAACGCCGACGTGGACCCAGGTGATCTGCAGGATGGGAGCGGGCGCGAGATCTGATAGAATCTCAGCGGGTTTCTCGGCCGGGGTGGGCAGCGGGGTGGCGGTGGGTATGGATCGCAGTTCGGCGTTGATGTCCGGGATAGCAGCTGCCGGGATGGGCGGGCCCAGCGGCCAGATGGCCAGGATTTCATGCGGAGTCTCGCTTTGCAGGATGCCGAAGACGAGCTCCACGGGATCGATGTAGCGAAGCGGCTGAGTCGGGATGATTTCGATTCCGGGTGAGGGCAGTGTGAGGATTGGGCTCGCTGAGCCGTCTTCCATGAGTTCCCAGCCGGCGTTGACCGGCAGCGGCGGACCTTCGGTGAGGCGAAGATGGATGCGCGATGAGCGGGGATTCGGGGAGGTTCGCAAAAAAAACAGGCGTCCGGTGGCCATGGCGGAGTCGAGCAGGGCGTCCCAGTCCGCCCCGCCGAGGGGGATATCCGAGCCCCAGACGCCGGTTTTGCGTTTGCGGGCATGGAAGGCGGCGCAAATGGCGAGGTCCTCGGCGGCCATGTATTTGGCCGGCTTCGAGGGATCGGCGGCGGCATGGGATGCCTCGATATTGTGGCCGCCGGATTTGTTCAGGCTGCCGATGCGCATGCAGAAATAGGGCGTCGGGCGCCTGTCATCCGTGTAGGGGCTGGTATGGAACTCGATGCAGTAGGCGAGGAATTTGTTGTAGGGCTTGACAGGCCGGTGCGAGGCCACGGCGCTGGCGGCGGATGCCTGTTCCGCCTGCTTGATCTTGAAAAGCCAGGCGTCAATGAGGGGATTGGCTGGAGTTTTCCGGGCGGGGCCGGAGGTGGCGGCAATGCTGGCCAGAAGCTCCAGCGAGGCGGCGGTGTGCTGGCAACCATAGCCGGTGGAACAGGAGCACGCAGATGCAAAATCGATGGGACCCTCCTCATATTCCTCATCGAAGAAAAACAGGAGCGACAAGCTGTGGAGCCGTCCTTTGGCATCCCGCACCTCGGCACCGACGAGCAAGTCGCAATCCTCCGTTTCGGGATCCAGAATTACAAGATGCTGAACGGCAAGCCCGCCGGTCCTGAGGCTAGATATGGGTATTTCCTCCTTCCACATGCCGGACACGAACCAAGGGATGAGATCCGGGTTTTGAGCGAGGAGAGCGGCATAGCTGACTTGGATCATGATGCTGCGGCAAATGGAGGTGGACTCATCGCAGGAATTTGATGAGGACGAAACCGCCGATGAGCATGGCGGTGCCGGCGACAAAACACCATTCGAGGTGTTTTTCGACGAAGGGCCTCACTTTCGGGCCGCAAAGGCGGATGATGGAAGCCACCACGAAAAAGCGGAAACCGCGGCCGAGGATCGAGGCTACAATGAGCAGCGGCAGGCTGTAGCTCATGATGCCGGAAAACACGGTGAAAACCTTGTAGGGAATCGGGGTGATCGCGGCGATCAGGATGCCCCAAAACCCGTAGGCAGCATACCAAAGCTCGATCTTCTCGCGGGTGTGACCGCTTGGATCAAAAAAACCGAGCAGCGGCAAGGCCACGGTATCGCGCAAGCCCCAGCCGATCAACCAGCCGAGAATGCCGCCGAGCACGGATCCGGCGGTGCAAACGAAGGCATACTTGAGGGCCTTTTCACGTTTTCCGAAACACAGCGCCATGAGCAAGACGTCCGGCGGGATCGGAAAAAACGACGACTCGGCGAAGGACAACCAGAACAAGGCGTGCATGCCGCCCGGATGATCCGCCCAGGAGACGGTCCAGTTGTAGAGGCGGCGGATGATGCTGGGTGGTTTCTCGGAGGCCATGGCTGACGGGAGGGCTGCTTGGGCAGCCGGATGAGGATGGCAGATGGCGTTTTTAGCAAGTTTTTCCTGCGGCCACCGCTGTACCTCCCCCCCCCCCGCCACAGCCGCTTTGACGCCCGTTTCGTCGCCGCCGAATTTCAACAAATCTCCATGCACCCCGGTCTAAATCACAAGCGAACCATGAAAACCTACCCCAAAACCAAACACAACGCCTGTTTCCTGGCCGCCGCCTTCTTCTCGATCTCCGGGCCTATCCTCAGCCAGCCGGCCGTGGAAGCGAAACCCGTGACCGAAGAAAAAACCGCCACCGTCCCGATCTTCGAGGGCATGGGACCGCACCGGCGGAAGATCACGACAAACTCCGCCGAGACCCAGCGCTACTTCAACCAGGCGCTCAACACCCCGGCGCCAACCACCTCTACATCCACGCCATCGAAGGATCGGACACGCCGCAGCGCGCGAACGCCGCCGCAGATGTCCTGCGGAAACTCATGCCCGCATCCGGCCACCTCGTCCACATGTCCTCCCACATCGACGTGCGCACCGGCCGCTGGGCGCAGGCCGCCGAGCAGAACCGGCAGGCATCGGCGATCGATATCGCCTACCGGAAAATCTCGCCCAATCATGGCATCTATCACTTTTACATGGCGCACGACGATCATTTCCTCGCCTGGTCCCGCATGATGCTGGGACGCCGCGAAGAAGCGCTCACCGCCGCCCGCGACATGCTCCGCAAGATCCCCGAGGACTTCGCCGTGGCCGCTGCCGTCTTTGTCGATCCGCTCGCGTCCATCGAGATATCCGCGCTCATGCGCTTCGGCCGCTGGGAGGAAATCCTCAACCTTCCGCGTCCGGCGGAGCACCTGCCGATCACCATCGCCATGTGGCGTTTCGCCCGCGGCAGCGCGCTAGCCGCGCTCGGCAAGGTGGATGAAGCGCTCGCCGAGAAAACGGAATTCCGCAAAGCCGTCGCCGCGCTGAACGAGGCGGTCCGGCGGGAGGACCGCCAGCGATACATCGAGCCTCCGGACTGGTTCCAGCCCGCCCGCCATTCGCTCGGAGCCATCCTCATCGCCGCAGGACGTTTCCCGGAAGCCGAAGCCGTCTATCGCGCGGATCTGGAACGCCTGCCTGAAAACGGCTGGGCGCTCTACGGCCTCAACCGCGCGCTCAAAGAGCGGAATTCCCCGGAAGCCGCCGAAGTCAAATCCCGTTTCCAGAAAGCCTGGGCCCACGCCGACATCAATCTAACCGCGAGCTGCCTTTGCGTATCCGGCGAGGCTGCGGAAAACTGAGGGTGCCACCGCCTCAGGCGAGGATGATGTCCTTGTCCTCATCCTTCGAGAGCTCCAGCGCGCAATCGATGAGCGCGAGGTGGCTGTATGCCTGGGGGAAATTCCCGAGATGCCGGCGCGTCTTGAAATCGAGATCCTCGCCATAAAGCCCGTGCCCGTTCGCCGCCTTCAACAGGGACTCGAACAAGGTCCGCGCCTCGCTCCGGCGCTTGATGGATGTCAGGGCCTTCACTAACCAAAATGAGCAAACCGTGAAGGCGCTCTGCGGTTCTCCGAAATCATCCTGATTGCGATAACGATACATCAGGCCATCGACACACAACTCTTCAAGCGTGCGTTCGACCGTGGCGACAAAGCGCGGGTCCGTGGGCTCGATGAATCCATATTCGGCCATCAGCAGGTTCGACGCATCGAGGTCGCCGACGCCATAGGTCTGGACGAAGGCTTGCTTCTCCTCGTTCCATCCGCGCCGGCAGATATCATCATGCATTTCCTCGAGCAGCGGCCGGCGCGCATCCGCCCATGCGCTTTTTTCGAGCAGCACGGCGATCTTGATCGCGCGGTCCAGCGCCACCCAGCAGAGGACTTTGGAAAACACGAAATGGCGTTTCTCTCCGCGGATCTCCCAGATGCCGCGGTCCGGCTCCTTCCAGGCGGCGGAAACATTGCGCGCGATGGATCTCACCTGCGTCCAGATCCGGTCCAGCGCCTCGGGTGTGCGCTGGCGCAACATGAGATCCTGATGGATCACATCCATCACCACGCCGAAAATATCATGCTGCTCCTGATTGTAGGCCGCGTTCCCCTTCCGCACGGGCCGTGACCCGTGATATCCTGATAGATGATCCAGGATGCGCTCGGTCAGTTCCTTTTCCCCGCGGATGCCGTACATGATCTGCAGCGTGTCGTTCTTGGTGGGAACCGTGCGCATCATCCAGTCGATGAATCCGGTGGCCATGTAGGAATGCCCGATGCGGTGGAGCACGGTGACGGTCATCGAGGCATCGCGCAGCCAGCAGAAGCGGTAGTCCCAGTTGCGCTCCTCGCCGATGGTTTCCGGCAGCGAGGTGGTGGCGGCGGCGAGAAAGGCTCCGGTGGGGCTGAATTGCAGCATCTTGAGCACCAGCGCGCTGCGCAGCGATTCCTGCCGGTATTGCAGCGGCAGATGCGTGCGCGCCGACCACAACATCCAATAGGAGAGCGTGCGCTGCAGCATCAGGTCCACCAAATCCATGTCCGGCACCTGGACCTTGTCGTGATAACTCACAAACAGGAAGCCATCCCCGCCTAACATAATCTCCGTGCCGGATCGGACCGCCTCCGCGTCGAGATTGGTCCACAGATACATCGATTCATAGATCGAGCCGTTCCCGCCGGCCCACTCGGTGGTGGCCTTGAGGCGGGTGGCCTCGATCGCCACCTTGGTCTCGCCCCTGGCATATTCCATCTGCGGGTCGAAGCGCACCCGGATGCGCGGAGCGCCCCTGAGAATCCGGAGTTTCCTCACCACATCCGGGCCCACGTCGTCCGCAGCGCCGGCGTGGCCGTCGGAGGTGTAGCGCGGCATGAAATCAATCAGGTCGAAGGCGCCGCCCGGCCCCTCGAACGAGGTCACCAGCACGTTGGTGTATTTTTCGTAAACCTGGCCGGTCACCCCGCCATCGATCATTTCCACGGCGAACGAGCCGCCGCGATCCTCATCGAGCAGCGAGGCGAAGACCGTGCCGGAATCAAAGGCGGGCAGGCAGCAGAATACAATACGGCCCAGCGCGTCGATCAGGGCGCAGGTCCGGCCGTTGCCGATCATCCCAAGGTGATAGTCATCGGCGAGGCGGGCGGGGTCCGGTTTCATGATCATGAATTAGGTTTGTTAGAACGGAGACCGGCGCGGAGCTCATCAAGGAAACGGCGCATGCCCTGGATGTCCGTGCGGTAGGCGGCACGGGTCGGCCCGCCGCCGACCCGGACGGCGTGGAATTCGATGTTTTCGGGAGTGAGCATGATCATCGTCTCATCGGTCTGGTCATCGCCGGCGACCAGCGCGGTTTCGCATTCCCATGCTTGCAGCAGATAATCCACGGCGGCACCCTTGCTGACCTGGAGGCTGGAAATCTCCACGATCTTCTTACCGTGATGGACGGTCACCGGGAGATTGGCGGCCATGGACGTGAGTTCGTCCAGCAGGCCGCGTGCCCGCCATGAGCCGAACTCGGGATCGGCCTTGCGGTAGTGCCAGACGAGGGCGGATTGTTTTTCCTCCACGTGGGTTCCCGGCGTGAGCAGCGACGCCTGTTCGAGATGTTCGCGGATCGCGGGTTTCCACTCGATGTTCACGTGCGGATTGAAGAGGGTCCATTCGCCCTCGCCGCCATCCAGCCACCGGTATCCGTGTTCGCCGACGAGCGTGACGCCGAGACCGCCGAGATGTTGCTCCAGAAATGCAGGGGCGCGCCCGCTGACGACCGCCACGGAAAGCCCCGGAAAGGCCGCGAGATCACGCAGCAACGCGGGCAATTCCACATCGGGAACGGCCAGATCCGGCTCATCCACGAAGTCGCGCAGGGTGCCGTCATAATCGAGGAACAGTCCGATTTTCCGGCCGGCGTGTGCCTGTCCGGCGATTTGCCCGGCGAGCGATTTGAGGTCCATGATCACCGCGCGTTCGTCGGTGGGCGGCACCTGGTCGAGATCCTTGAGGAAACGCCGCGTCCATGCGCCGCTGTCCTGCTTGCGCAGCCTGCCCTGCATCATTCCGATGCGGTTCCGCCGCTCGGCGTCCGGCATTTCGAGCGCACGGTTCAGTGCTGTGGCCACCTCGTCCACGTCGTGCGGGTTCACTTGGATGGCATGAGAAAGTTCGTTTGCGGCACCCGCGAATTCGCTGAGCACCAGCACGCCGGGGCGGCTTGAAAATTCCGGTCGCTGGCAGTCGAGAAACTCCTTGGCCACCAGATTCATCCCGTCCCGCAGCGGCGTCACCAGACAGACCTCGGCCAGCGCGTAAAACGCCGCCAGATCCGCAAGCGGAAATCCCCGGTGCAGGAACTGGACCGGCGCATGGCCGACTTTTCCGAACTCGCCGTTGATGGCGCCCACCTCGCGCTGCACCTCCTCGGTTAGGGAGTCGTATTCCTGCACGCCCAGCCGCGACGGCACCGCGATCAGGACGAAGAGCACGTCGTCGCGCTTGTCGGGATTGCGCTCGAGGAAACGCCGCATCGCGGCGAGTTTCTGCGGCAGGCCCTTGGTGTAATCGAGCCGCTCGACATTGAGGATCATGCGTTTTCCCGCCAGATCCTGGAGGTGGCTCTCCACGATTTCCGGGAACCCGGGCTGGCGCATCACTTCATCGAAGCCCGCATGATTGTGGCCGATCGGATAGACGCCCATGTGGACCTCCCGGCCATCATGCCAGATGCCCTCCATCTCCGATTCCCATCCCAGCACCCGCAGCAGCGAGGAGCGGAAATGCCGGAGATAACTGTAGGTGTGGAAACCGATCACGTCCGCGCCTAACAAGCCTTTCAGGATCTCCGCCCGTTCCGGCAGGACCCGGAAGATCTCGCTGGAACAAAACGGCGTGTGCAGGAAAAAGCCGATGCGCAGCCCCTTTTTGCGGCGGCGCAGCATCGCGGGCAGCAGGAAGAGATGATAGTCGTGGATCCAGATCTGGTCGTTCTCATCGGCCACCTCCGCGATCACATCGGCGAATTTCCGGTTCACCCGCTGATAGGCCAGCCACCAGTCCGCGGAAAACCGCGCCCGCTCCACCATGTAGTGCAGCAGCGGCCACAGCGTGGAATTCGCATAGCCCTCGTAGAACCCGTCCAGATCGTCCTGACTCAGGAAAACCGGCGCCACGCCGGATTCCAACAATTCCGCCCGCACCTTTTCCAGATCCTCGAAATCCTCCGCAGCGCCGCCCGGCCAGCCCACCCAGATTTGTTCGCCGGGCAGGTCCGCGCCCTCCAGCGCGGATGCCAGCCCACCCGTTGTCCGCCTTGCGGAACCATCCGCCTCGATCGTCACCGGCAGGCGGTTCGATACCATGATCAGTTTACCCATGTCCCGTCAGTGGAATACAGGATCGCCGTGCTGTCGAAAAACTTCTTTATCTAACGTACCATCGCGAGGCTTCCGCAGCGGGATTTTATCCCGTTCCAAGGTTGCATGGCGGTCTGGCGCGTGCATGGTGAACGGATGAGGTGGTTTCGGCTGATGATGCCCTGTTCTGGTCTGCCGGGGTTTCCGTCAGCGCGGAGGAGTTGATGGAGGCACCGGCGGATGGCACCGAAGTGACCCCTTCGATGGTGAGGGCGATCACCTCGCTCAAGGGCGTGGCCGAGCCCCTCGCCGAGGCTCTTGCCGAGCTGGAGAAACTCCGCGCGGAGCTCCGACAAGCGGCTTCAGAGGAGGCGAAACGCGAACGCCAGATGCGCATCGACTCCGAAAACGAACGCATCCGCCAACTACGGGGAAACTTCCGGGACATCTTCGGCGGCGCGGAGGCGGACTATCCGTTTTCCGGGCGCGGATCGCGTTCGAGCAGCTCGCGCATGGCTTCCAGCGCGGGCTTGTTCTGATAGAGAATGGCATACATCGCATCGATGATCGGCGTGCGCACGCCGGCCTTGCGGGCGGCACCGTGGATGGAGAGCGTGTTGGGCACGCCCTCCGCGCACATGCCGAGCGAGGCCACGGCCTCCTCCAGGGTCTGGCCCTTGCCCAGCGCGAGGCCCACGCGGTGGTTGCGCGAATGCTCTGAAAAGCAGGTGACGATCAGATCGCCGACGCCAGACAGGCCCGAGAAAGTCTCCTTGTTCCCGCCCAGCGCGATGCCGAGGCGGGTCATCTCCGCGAGCGCGCGGGTGACCAGCGCGGCCACCGCGTTATCGCCCAGACCGAGTCCGTGGGCCATGCCGGCGGCGATGGCATATACGTTTTTGACCGCGCCGCCGAACTCGACACCGGCGATGTCGGCGCTGGTGTAAACGCGGAAATGCGGCAGCGTGAAAAGCTCCTGCAAGGTCTCCGCAAGTTCGGGATTGTCTGATGCGACCACGGCGCAGGTGACGAGATCGCGTGCGATTTCCTCGGCGTGGTTGGGGCCGGTTAGAATGCCGATCGGATTGGCGGGAAACACCTCGCGCAGGATCTGGCTCATGCGCTCGCCGGTGTCGCGCTCGATGCCCTTGGTGCAGGACAGCAGCGGGGTTTCCTGAGACAGGCCGAGGGCGGCGAGTTTCATGGCCTCCGAGCGCACGGCGGCGGAAGGCACGGCGAATATGACCAGCGGCATGGCCAGCGCCTCGCGGTGGTCGGCGGTGGCGCGGACGTTTTCCGATAGCTGGGTGTCGCTCAGGTATTTCGGATTCCGGTGCTCGCGATTGATGCCATCCACGCAGATTTGCTCGATGGAAACGAGGAGGATGGATTCGAGTTTCGGCCCGAGGAGTTTCGCGAGCGCCGTTCCAAGGGAGCCCGCACCGAGAATGGCGGCGGAGGTGGGTGGGGTCATGAATGTTTGCTTTCGAAACGGTGTTCGGTGCCATCGCGCAGGCGCTGGATATTGGAGCGGTGTTTCCAAATGGCGAGCACGGCGATGAGGACGGTGAGGACGAACAGCGGCTTGTTCCAGTTCCCGTTCTGGATTTTCCCATGGTACCAGGAGCCCCAGAGCATGACGAGCGGCAGCACCGCCGCAGCGATGATGCTGGCGAGCGAAACGTAACGGCTGATCAGGAAAACCAACACCCAGACCACGATCAGGATCACGATGGCGGCAGGCATCAGGGCGATCAGGACGCCGGCGGAAGTCGCGATGCCCTTGCCGCCCTTGAAGCCGACCCATGGCGAATAGTTATGCCCCAGGATCGCACACAGGCCGGTGAGTACCTGAAAAATCTGCGCGGTGAGCATCGGAAACTCGCGGGCGTAGGACGCGAGGCCGGCGATGCTCATCGGATTTTTCATGCCCTCGAATTGGATCAGCGAGATCGCGATCACCACCGGGACGAAGCCCTTGAGCGCATCCAGGATCAGGCAGGGAACGCCGAATTGTTTCCCCATCACGCGCAGCACGTTGGTGGCGCCGATGTTGCCGGAGCCGTGGGCGCGGATGTCGATGCCCCTGGCCCGCGCGATGAGCAGCCCGAAAGGGATGGATCCCAGAAGAAACGCCAGAAGCGGGCAGAGCCAGAGTTGCATCAAGATGGGCGATGGGGACCGGAGAAAACGATCACTCAACCGCAGCGGAAGTGATCACCACGGCGGTGACGGGTACGTTTTCAGCGGGCATTTCCAGCTTCTCGCCGGTGGTGGGATGGAGCATCGCGATGTTGGAGACGCCGGTTTTCACCCCCTTGATCTTGTCCACCACGTCCATGCCTTCGGTCACCTTGCCAAACACCGCGTAGCCGCCGTTGCCCGGGTAGTTGAGCATGGCATTGTCCACCACGTTGATGAAAAACTGGGCGGTGGCGCTGTCAGGATCATTGGTGCGGGCCATGGCGATGGTGCCTCGCTCGTTTTTCAAGCCGTTCTGGCCTTCGTTCTTGATGCCCTTGCCGGAGGTTTTTTCGACCAGCTTGCCATCCGTGAGGGCGAATCCGCCGCCCTGGATCATGAAGCCATCCATCACGCGGTGGAAAACCGTGCCGTCGTAGTGCTTCCTGTTCACGTAACCGAGGAAGTTTTCGACGGTGACCGGCGCCTTCTCAGCGTTGAGTTCCAGCACGATGTCGCCCATCGAGGTCTTGAGGCGGACTTTCGAGACTTTGGCGGAGGTGGTCGCGGCGGGAGCGGCCGGTTTTTCCGCTTCCTTCGCGGGTTGGCAGGAAGCGAGGACAGGAAACAGGGCGATGGCGAGCAGTGTGAAGTGGCGTTTCATCGGGACGTTTCCTAGAGCACGCCACCGGGAAGCGCAAGACCCGGCTGCGGGGGAAATCAGGACGTGAAGTCCACCCGTTCGTAAACCTCGGCGAGAGGCAGATTGGCATCGATTTCCAGGAGTGAAATCACGCTTTCAAGGCCGGTGTGTCGCTCGATTGCGAATCCACCTTCGGGCGTGGCCCGGTAAACCAGAATGTCCGGCGTGTCCGGTTCGACAAAGATTAGGACTTTCATCGAAGGCAAGGTCAGGTAGGCATCGCGCTTTTCGACCAGATCCGCCCGCCGGGTGGAATCGCTGAGGATTTCGAGGATGACCACCGGTTCGTCTTGGAAATGCTCGTCATCCGGGTTTGGGCGGCAGACGACCATGGCGTCCGGATAATAGAAACGGGTGTGATCGCGGTAGCGGATGCGGACCTTGGTGTCGCTGTTGAAAGGGCGGCAGGGTTTGCCTCGGAGAGCGGCATGAAGGAACGCAAAAATATTACCGGCAATGGTGTTGTGGCGGTTGCTCGCACCCGCCATGGCATGCACCGTGCCGCCGAGGTATTCGTGCTTCACATCGCCGGCTTCCTCACCTGCGAGGTAGTCCGCGACGCTGATGGAATCCAGCTGTTTCAGGGCGGTCATGGGGGGATGATAGCGGCATCACCGAAGCTTGGCAACCCGGCGGATGAAAGCCACCCGGTTGATCTTCTGATGAATGGAAAACGAAAAACCCGCCTGCCGGGTGAGGGCGGGCGGGTTTTTGGAATGGGAAGGTTCCGGAAACCAGCGGATCACTTGGTGGTCTCGGCCAGCGCGGGCGGAAGCGGCACCAGCGGTGTCTGCATGCCGGCTTTGGCGAGGATGGCGTAAACCACGGCACCCACGATGAAGGCTGCCACGGGGGCTGCGGGAACCGGGTAGATGTTGAGGATTGGCAAGACGCCGATGATCGCGCCCAGCAGCCAGGAAATCCAGCCGGCGGGGTTGAATCTGGCACGCGGGCCGCTCCACTTCTTACCGTTGAAAAGGTATTCCACCAGCATCGCACCGAGGATCGGGCCGAAGGTGGCGCCGATGATCTGGAACACGATGATCGCTTTTCCAGCCCATCCGGTGATGGCGAGCAGAATGGCGACCGCGGCGCCGATGCCGACGGAGATGGCAGGGTTCACATTCGGCAGGGTGGTCTTGAAACTGTTGGCCGCGATGAACGAGGAGAAACAGGCGGGCGGGAAGGCGGCGATGGCGAGCAGGAACATGATGAAGCCCGCGCTCTTGCCCATGATCACGGGGATCAGGCCGGGAGTCTGGAGAATGACGCCGTCCTTGCCTGCGGCCAACGCATCCTTGGCGAGATCCGGCGTGCCGTAGGTGCCTGCCACGATGAGGATGGAAATGCCGGCGGTGAAGATGATGGCGAGCGCCACACCGACAATGCCGCCCATGGATACATCGCCCTTGTGGCGGCTGCTGGTGCCGAAGTCGGCACCGGCGGCACCGGCGGTGGCGAAGAAACCGACGACGAAGGTGAGCATGAGGGCGAGCACGCCGAACTTGCCAAGCGCGGCGGGAGCCGCTTCGGCACTGGCGGCGATGAGCGTCTGCGGATCGAAACTACCGACACCGCCGATGGTTTTCACGAGCAGCAGCAAGAGGATGGTCAGCGGGATGAGCGGCAGGTAAGTGGCCACCTTGGCGACGTATTGGATGCCTTTGAGACCTACAAACGCCGCGAGCACGCCCCACACGACCATGATGATTTTCACCCCCGCCGAACCGGCGGCGAGACCGAAGAACGCACCGAGCATTTGCGAGGAAAAGTAGATGTTCACGCCCAGCCAGCCGAATTGCAGCAGGCCCATCAGGAAACCGGGGAGGATGAATCCGCCCTTCGCGCCGAAGAGCGAGGTGCCCACGATGTAGAGCGGAAGGCCGGTTTTCATGCCCAGCATGCCGGGAACGATATAGAACAGGAAATGACAGACGAGCGCCGCGATCACCAGGCTCATCAGCGCCCAGCCCAGTCCCTGTGATAGCAGTCCGCCTTGATTGGGCGCGTTCGCGGCATCCTGCCAGAACACGAACCACAGGAAGATGCCCGCATAGGTGGGGGCGGTGTTTTTATACCAGGGAGCGCGATTGGACGCGGGATTGGGTGTCGCTCCGGAAATATAGGACGGCAGTGGACTGGGATTGCTCATTGGATTGATGGGATGGTTGGGATTTTAGATAAAAAGGGGCGCATCAGTTAGCCTGATGGATTGTTTTTGAATGATTTGAATGCTGTCCGAGCCGCCTCCCGGCTGTCAACCGCTAATGGAGCGATGAAACAGCCCGGGGAATGAACATGCCGGGCTTGTCCGTGACGGTGTGGTTCATGTGGTTTATTGTGTGTTAGCCGGGATTCCACGACACCAGCGCGGCCAGGTGACGCCGAACCGGCCGCCTCAGCCCTGGAAGTCTTCCATGATCCTGCGCACGGCGGTGGCGGCGGGCAGGGTTTGGCCGGCCACTTGTTTTTCGATCCCGGGCAGCATGGCGCGCACGCGCTCGTTGCGGAAGAATCGATGGCGCAGTTCCTCCTCGATCATGGCGTGCATCCATTCGATCGACTGGTGCCTGCGGCGCTTCTCCAGCGCGCCGGACTCGCAGGTGGCGGTGGCGAATGTTTCGATGATCTCCCAGAGTGCGGTCAGCGTTTCGGGAACCAGCGCGGAACAGGTGGTGCAGCGGGTTTTCCATCCGGGAGTGGCCGGTTGGAGGAAATTCAACACCCGGCTGTATTCGGCACAGGCAAGTTTGGCGCGCTGCACGTTGTCACCATCCGCCTTGTTGACGGCTAACAAATCGGCGATCTCGATGACGCCCTTTTTCATGCCCTGGAGTTCATCGCCCGCGCCGGCGATCATGATGAGCAGGAAAAAATCCACCATCGAGCGCACGGTGATTTCGTTTTGGCCGACGCCGACGGTTTCCACCAGGATCACATCGTAGCCGGCGGCCTCGCAGAGCAGCATCGTTTCGCGGCTCTTGCGACCGACACCGCCGAGCGAGCCGCCGGAGGGCGATGGGCGGATGAAGGCCAGCGGGTGGCGGACGAGATTCTGCATGCGGGTCTTGTCGCCGAGAATGCTTCCGCCGGTGACGCTGCTGCTGGGGTCCACGGCGAGCACCGCCACGCGGCGGCCTTGGTCGCAGAGCTGGCTGCCGAGCGATTCGATGAGAGTGCTTTTACCCGCGCCGGGCACGCCGGTGATGCCGACTCGGATCGAGTTGCCGGTTTTCGGCAACAGGCGGGTGAGGAGTTCCTGGGCCAGCGCCTCGTGCGCAGGATGATTGCTTTCCACCAGGGTGATCGCCCGCGAAAGGATGCCGGTATCGGCGGCGAGCACGCCGTGCTGGTAATCGTCGAGCGTGAGTTTGCGGCGTTTCGCCGGTCTGAGGGTGAGCGTCTCGGGTGGCGGAGGCACCACGCCGGGCATCAGGCGGCAGGCGAAATGCGGGTCGTCCTCCATGCCTGCGGGGACCCAATCGGGTGTGGATGAATGGGTTGATGGATTCATGCTGTGGAAAGGTGGTCCATCGCATCGCGGGCGCGGTGGATGGCGAGGGAAAAATGACCTTCTTCGGGGTCCACGTCCAGCCGTGCGCCGGGAATGCGCGCGATAAATTGGCGGGCCATGTCCACCGAGATGTTGCCATCCCGGCCACCGTGCCAGTAGCGGATGGGTTGAAGCACTTTTTCCAAAGGAATCCCCCAGTCCTGAAAGTAGATTTCGGCATCCTCCAGCACGCCGCCGCCGCCCTGGCGCACGCCCTCGCTGAAGCTCTCCGCCAGCACCCGCCGGACCCCGGGATTTTCCAATAACAGTTCTCGGTCCGCCGCCGGCAAGGTGGCCAGGATCCATGACATTGGTGGATTTTCCGGTGCGCCCATCGCCACCCGCGCGGCGATTTCGAGCGACGGGGAAAACAGCCATTTCGGCAGCTTTCGCAGCGGGATGAGCATGCGGTAGGCGGCGTGCAGGCCGCGCCGGTCGGCACCTGCCAGCGGCACCGCGCCGCAAAGCACGGCGGAGGCGGTGACGCGCTCCGGCATGAGCGCGGCGCAGGCGAGCACATAGGGGCCGCCGCCGGAAACGCCGAGCTGGGCGAAACGCCCGATGCCCTGCGCATCCGCAAACGCGGCGATCATCGCGGGCCAGGATTTCAAGGTGCGCCACGGCTGTCGGGTGGATTGGCCGATGCCCGGGCGATCCAGCGCGATTACCCGCATGCCGCGCTCCCGGGCGAGGTGGTGGAGCAGCCGCCCTTGCAGGCGCGAGCTCGGCCAGCCGTGGGCATAGATCAAGGGCCGCCCGGCGGGATCGCCGTATTCATTCCATGCGATTCGCCGTCCGCCGCCCGCATCCCAGAAACGCGGAGCTTCCGGCGGCGGCATGCCGCGCAGGAAGTTCGGCGTGCTTGTTCCGGCACTCACGCGGGTGGGGCTTCAGACGCCGGCTTCCTGTTCCTGCTGCGGCTCGGGACGGGTGGAGACGAAGGCCAATTCCTCGGCTTCGGTCTTCTTGACGACGTTGACGGCGTCTCCGGGTTTGACGTCGCCACGGAGCAGCGACTCGGCGAGCGGGTCTTCGAGGAAACGCTCGACGGCACGGCGCATCGGGCGCGCTCCGTAGGCGGGATCGAAACCTTTTTCCGAGAGGAAATCGCGGGCTTCCTGAGTGAGGGTGAGGGCGACTTCCTTTTCGTGCAGGCGCTTGACGAGCTTGCTGACTTCGAGATCGACGATTTGGTTGAGGTCCTTCTTTTCGAGCATGTGGAAGACCACCAGGTCGTCGAGGCGGTTGAGGAACTCCGGTTTGAAGTAACGTTTCGATTCCTCCATGATCTTGTCCTTCATGCCCTCGTGGTCGGCCTGATCTTCCGCCATCGCGCCGAAACCCAGCGTGGTCTGGCGTTTGATGGAGGACGCTCCGACGTTGGAGGTCATGATGATGATCGTATTGCGGAAGTCGATCTTGCGGCCTAACGAATCCGTGACGGTGCCTTCCTCAAGGATCTGGAGCAGCAGGTTCATCACATCCGGGTGGGCTTTTTCGACTTCGTCGAAGAGCACGACCGAATACGGGCGGCGTCTAACCGCTTCGGAAAGCTGGCCGCCTTCCTCGTAGCCGACGTAGCCCGGAGGCGAGCCGATCAGACGGCTGGCGGTGAATTTCTCCATGTATTCGGACATGTCGATCTGGATGAGCGAGTCCGGATCGCCGAACATGAATTCCGCGAGATTGCGGGCGAGGTAGGTCTTGCCGACGCCGGTGGGGCCGAGGAAGAGGAACGAGCCGATCGGGCGGCGCGGGTCCTTGAGGTCGGCGCGTGAGCGGCGCAGCGCCTTGGAAATGGCGATGACGGCCTCGTCCTGGCCGATCACGCGGCCTCTGAGTTCCTGCTCCATCTTGAGGAGTTTTTCGGTTTCCTTTTCCTCCATGCGGCGGAGCGGCACGCCGGTCCACTTGGAGACGACGGCCATGATGTCATCATCGGTGACGGTGACGATGGTTTCCTCGGAGGTGGAGCGCCAGGTTTTGAGGGTTTCCTCAAGGTTCTTTTTGGCGTGTTTCTCATCGTCGCGCAGGGAGGCGGCGGTTTCGAAATTCTGCTCGGCGATGGCTGCGAGTTTCGCGCGGTTGATGCGGTCGATCTCGGCTTCGAGCTCCTTGATGGCGGGCGGGCGGGTCATGGTGCCGATGCGGGCGCGGGCGCCGGCTTCGTCAAGCACGTCGATCGCCTTGTCCGGCAGGAAACGCGCGGTGAGATAGCGTGAGGTGAGTTTCACCGCAGCCTCGATCGCCTCTGGAGTGAACTTCGCCTTGTGGTGGCTTTCGTATTTTTCCTGAAGTCCCTGGAGAATCTTGATCGCATCATCGACGGAGGGTTCATCGACCTTCACCTGTTGGAAACGGCGCTCCAGCGCGGAGTCCTTCTCGATGTATTTGCGGTATTCGTTGAGGGTGGTGGCACCCACGCATTGCAGCTCGGCGCGGGAAAGCGCGGGCTTGATGATGTTGGAGGCATCCATCGCGCCTTCCGCGGAGCCGGCCCCGACGATGGTGTGGAGCTCGTCGATGAAGAGAATGACGTTCTTCACCTTGCGGATCTCGTCCATGACGGCCTTGATACGCTCCTCGAACTGGCCGCGGTATTTCGTGCCGGCGACCATCAGGGCGAGGTCGAGCGTGATCACGCGCTTGTCGCGCAGGATTTCCGGGACGTTGCCATGGGCGATTTCCTGGGCGAGGCCCTCGACGATGGCGGTCTTGCCGACGCCGGCCTCGCCGATGAGCACGGGATTGTTTTTCGTGCGGCGGCAGAGGATCTGGATCACACGCTCGATTTCCGGTTCGCGACCGATCACCGGATCGAGCCCGCCTTCCTTGGCGACTTTTGTTAGGTCGCGGCCGAAGGCCTTGAGCGCCGGGGTTTTGGTTTTCCCCTCCCCTTCCTGATTGCTGGCCGGAGCTTCCTCCTCGAAGGGGCCGTCGCCATCCTCCATTTCGTCGTCATCATCCTCGTCCATGTCGTCGGGCGAGAAATTCGGGTCGATTTCCGCGAGGATTTCATTGCGGGTGCGCTGGATGTCCACATCGAGGCGCTTGAGGACGCGGGCGGCGACGCCTTCGCCTTCGCGGAGCAGGCCGAGCAGGAGGTGTTCGGTGCCGACGTAGGAGTGGTTGAGGGCCTTGGCCTCCTTGTTGGCCAGCGCGAGGACTTTCTTCACGCGGGGCGTGTAGGGGATGTTGCCGGAGGCTTTTTGCGGCGGGCCGGAGCCGACCTCCTTCTCGACTTCCATGCGGACGGTTTCGAGCTCGAGGCCCATGCGTTCGAGCACGTTGACGGCCACGCCCTGGCCGAGCTTGATGAGACCTAGCAACAAGTGCTCGGTGCCGACATACGAATGGTTGAAGCGGTCCGCTTCCTTTCGGGCGAGGGCCAGGACTTGTTGGGCGCGTGGGGTGAAGTTGTTCATGCGTCGCCGGGGTTATGGGGATCGGAAAGTGATTTTGGTTCGTGTGACGGGTAATAATTATCAGGGGAATCCAGTGAATGCAAACGGCAGCGCACGATTTCCGCGCGGATCGCATCCCTTTCCTCGGGAGAAAGCTTGCGACCGGAATGGAGCTGCAGGTGGGCGGGCTGGATATCCATCAGCAGCGTGTCGCAAAGGACCACCGTTTCCTCAGGGAAAACCCCGAGGATGCCGCCGAGACGGATGAGGGAGAGTTGGTTGATGGCCTCCTTGGAATTGATGATGTGTGCGTGGCGGAGCATGCCGTAGGCGCGGCCGATCTTGTCGGCGACCATCGAGGGATCATCTTCCAGCAGTTTCTCACGGGCATTGCGTTCGTGGACCGCGACTTCGGAAATGACGCGCTCCAGGCGGCGGATGATGGTTTCCTCGCTCTCACCGAGGGTGGATTGGTTGGAAATCTGGTAGAGGTTTCCGAGCGATTCGGTGCCCTCGCCGTAGAGGCCGCGCACGGCGAGACCGATCTTGCTCACCGCTTGGAGGACCTGGCCGATCTGATCGCTGAGGACCAGCGCGGGCAGGTGGAGCATCGAGGAGGCGCGCAGGCCGGTGCCGAGATTGGTGGGGCAGGTGGTGAGATAGCCGAGGGTCGGATCGAAGGCGAATTCGAGGGATTTCTCCAGTTCCGAGTCCAATTCCGAGAGGGCGCTGAAGGCGGCGGCGAGTTGGAGCCCCGGGCGGATGGCCTGCATCCGGAGGTGGTCCTCCTCGTTGATCATGAGGCTGAAAGTCTGGCGGCGCTCGATCACCGCAGCCGAGCCGTCGCCACGGGCGGCATGCTCGCGGGAAATAAGGTGGCGCTCCACGAGCACTTGTTTCTGTACCGGGCTGAGCGAGCCGAGTTCCTGCGAGAAGGCGTCCTTCATGGCCGGCAGGGCCTCGACGGCAGGCCGCATGAGCTCCAGGGCGGCGGTCCGCTGGTCGCGCTTCGCCCATCCCGGAAACGGATGGCGGCGCAGGTTGCGGGCCAGGCGGATGCGCGAGGTGAGCACGGCGCCATGATCACCCCGGCCGCCGGTCATCCAATCGGCGGGGTATTTCACGAGGGTGGAGAAGCGCATCATGGCTGGGAGAATCAAGACTGGGAGACGCAGGATACAAGAGAAGAAAAAATCAGACTTTCGCGCCGAGTTCGATATTTCGGATTTCGTCGCGGATGCCGGCGGCCTCCTCGTAGCTCTCGGAGGATATCGCCTGATCGAGGCGCGAGCGGAGTTCCTCGAGGCGCTGGTGGAGGACCTGCATGGCCATGAGTCCGGCAGGAACCTTGCCGATGTGCGAGATTCCCTTGTGCATGCCGCGCACCATGTGGCCGACATCCTCGCCGAAGGTGGTGTAACAATCGCTGCATCCGAAACGGCGCACCCGGCGGAGGTCTTCGAGGGTGAATCCGCAGTTCGGGCACTTGCGGCCGCCGCCTGGCGCGGCGACCTGGGTTTTCGCCGGCGTGACGGTTCCCTTGCCTGCTGCGGCACCACCTAACAAAAGATCGGCGAGTGAGAAACCGGTGGGATCAGTGACTCCGCGTTCCTTGGCACACGGGTCGCAAAGGCAGACCTTCTTCATCTGCCCCTCGACAAGCTGGGTGAGGAAGACGGTGGCCTTTTTATCGCAGAAGTCACATTTCATGCTCGGAAATCATCGGATCGGCGTACCGGTGCTCATCGCGAGCTGGTGGAAGGATTCCAGGAAACGGGCGGTGAAGGGGCCGGGCCTGCCGGTGCCAATGGTGCGGCGGTCCAAGGCGACAACCGGGATGACCTCCGCCGCAGTGCCGGTGAGGAAACATTCGTCGGCGGTGAAGATGTCATAGCGGGTGAGGGATTTCTCCACCACTGGCACACCAAGTTTTCCGGCCAGCTCGATGATCACGCCGCGGGTGATGCCATCGAGGGCTCCATCGCTGATTTGAGGCGTGGACAGATTGCCGTTCTTCATGAGGAACAGGTTGTCGCCGGTGCATTCCGCGACGTAACCTTGTTCGTTGAGCATCACGGCTTCCAGCGCGTTGGCCTGGATGGCCTCCACCTTGGCCATGATGTTGTTGAGGTAATTGAGCGATTTCACCTGCGGCATGAGCGCGGCCGGCGCGGGCCGGCGGGTGGCGCAGGTGATGATGGAGAGCCCGTTTTGGTAGTGCTCCTCGGGGTAAAGCTGGATCGTCGATGCGATGATGAACATTGAGGGTCTCGGGCAGTTGTAGGGGTTGAGGCCGAGTTCTCCGGGACCGCGGGTAATGACCAGACGGATGTAGCCGTCGGTGAGGCCGTTGGCGGCGCAGGTCTCGGCGGTGAACCTGCAAACCTCCTCCTGCGTCCATGGCAGGTTGAGGATGATGGCGCGCGCCGAATCAAAAAGCCTGCGGATGTGCTCCTCCAGACGGAAGATGCGTCCGTTGTAAAAACGGATGCCCTCAAATACGCCATCGCCATAAAGGAGTCCGTGATCAAAGACCGAGATCTTCGCTTCCGATTCCTCCACCAATTTACCGTCGAGCCAGATTTTCATGTGTGATTCCCCGCCAAGGGTAGGTGGATGACCGCCCGTGGCAAGCGGAAGATGGAGCCGCCCCGGCCAGGCGACAAAGGTGGCGCGCCAGCGCCGGTGAACGGCAAAGGCCGGTAGCCGTTCCGGATAGGCGCCAACGCATGTTCCATGCCGCTCCCTGGCAACATGGTTGGCATGCATTGCGGGCGAGTCCGCCATGGATGCATGCGGATTCGTCCTTGTTCGCCTATCGCCTTTGGCGATCTTCCCTCGCGTTTGCGGGTCTTTGCGGCGGCGGGTTCCCGTGTTACACAACGGCTCTTGCTGCTCTATCTCCACATCCCTTTTTGTCACCGGGTCTGCCCCTATTGCTCGTTTTACAAGCACACGCCGGGCGGCACGCCCATCGGCGCGTTCATCGAGGCGCTGGCCACCGAGGCGCGCGCGCGCATCCGGCAACCCGTGCGCACGGTTTATCTCGGCGGCGGCACGCCCAGCATGCTCTCGCCGCGGCATCTTGAGCGCCTGTTCTCCGCGCTACGCGAAATGATCGACTTCTCAAAGCTCGATGAGGTCACGCTGGAGGCAAACCCGGCGACATTCGATGCGGAGAAAGCCCGGCTTTTCCGTGATCTCGGAGTGACGCGAGTCTCGCTCGGCATCCAGTCGTTCACACCGCATGTGCTGGAATCCCTCGGCCGCGAGCACTCGGCGGAGCAGGCCACCGAGTCCGTGGCGATCCTGCGCGAGGCGGGTATGCCACAGGTGAACATCGATCTAATGTTTTCCATTCCCGGCCAATCCGAGAGCGATTGGGAGCGGACGCTGCGCCACGCGGTCTCGCTGGAGCCCGATCATATCTCCGCCTACAACCTCACCTACGAGGAGGACACCGCGTTTTTCGAATCGCTGCGGCGCGGCGAAATCCGCGAAAACGAGGATACCGACGCCCGTTTCTTCCACCTGGCCGACGCCTATCTAACATCGGTGGGTTTCGATCACTACGAAACCTCCAACTACGCGAAACCCGGCCGCCACTCCTCGCACAACCAAGGCTACTGGCGGGGCGAGGATTACCTCGGCCTCGGCCCGTCCGCGGTTTCCACGCTCGGCGATACGCGCACGAAAAACCTCGCGGACACGGCCGGATACATCACCCGCGTCCAATCGCTCGGCCATGCGCTGGATGATTCCGAAACGCTCGATGCCGAGGCCCGCCGCATCGAACGCATCGCACTGGGCCTGCGCACCGCGGCAGGCATCCCGCTCCCGCTGCTCGGCGCGGAGGCACGCCAGCGCGCCGCATCGCTCGCGGCGGAGGGGCTCGCCCGCATCACAGACGACGGGCAGCTCATTCTCGCGGGCCAGGGCCGCGCACTTGTGGATCCCATCGCGGCGGACTTGATCTGAGGTGTTGCGACGCGGGAACCCCGGCGATTTTCCCGGGATTGCCCCGCCGGGCGATACAATCAGGTGATTTGGCACGTAGGAAACCGTTCATTGCCCGGACTTGCGTTGCTCCGGGAGATGGCTAAAGTCTCACGAAATTCATGAAGCGCCGCCTATTTACCGCAGCGGGATTCGTCCTCTCCGTCTCCATTTCCTCCGCTGCGGCCGCTGCGGAGAGCGGGACGGTATCCAAGCAGATGGACTTTCTTGAAATCGTGGCCGCCGGCGGCATCATGATGTACCCCTTGGCCCTGCTATCGATCATCGGAGTGGTGCTGGTGCTGATTTACCTGCTCACCATCCGCCGCAATGCGGTGGTCAGTGATCGTTTCATGGACGCCGCAGAGGCGATGATCCGCAAGCGCGACTACCTCGGCCTGGTCGCCTACTGCCACCGCCAGAACGAATGCATGGCGCGCGTGACCCAGAAGACCCTGGATTTCCTGACGAAATATCCGATGGCCTCCTTCGGCGGCGTGCGCGAGGTGGCGGAGGCCGAAGGCTCGCGCCAGGCCGGCCTGCTCAGCTCGAGGATCACCTATCTCGCGGATATCGGCGCGATCGCCCCGATGGTCGGCCTGCTCGGCACGGTGCTCGGCATGATCAAATCGTTCCTGCAGATTTCCTCGGGCGACGTCCAGGGCGTGCGCCAGATGGAGCTGGCGGAAGGAGTTTCCGAAGCGCTCATCACCACTGCGGCGGGCCTCATGATTGGGATTCCGGCGCTGGTGTTCTACTCCTTGTTCCGCGGCCGCGTGCAGAAATACATCGCCGAGCTCGAAGCCGCCGCCACCCATCTCATGGCGCTGCTCCACTCACAGGTCGAACGCCAGCAACCGCATGTCGCCCACACTCCGGCGCAACGCACCCGTGAGGACTACGCGATGCCGGTGCCCTCACCGCTCGGTGGCGAACGCCCGGACCTCCAGGGCATCTGATTTTTTCACCACTCATGAAATTCTCCAGCCGTCAGCCGGAGCCTGCGGGCATGCAATTGGCGCCGATGATCGACATCGTGTTCCTGCTGCTTATTTTCTTCATAGTGACCTGGCAGTTCAGTCGCTCGGAAACCGAGCTCAATGTTTCCGTGCCTACCGCCGAGGAGGGCTCCGAGCTCAACCGCCCGCGAGGGGAAATCATCATCAACGTGCTGGCCACCGGCGTCATCCGCGTGGAGGGCGGCACCGTGGAACTGCCGCAGCTCCACGAAAAACTCGCCGCCATCGCCCGGCAGTTCGAGAACCAGCCCGTGCGCATCCGAGGCGATGGCGGCGTGGCCTACCAGCGCATCGTCGAGGTCATCGATACCTGCCAGAAAGCCGGCATCTGGAACATCTCCTTCGCCACCCAGAGACCCACTCCCGCGGAGTGATCCGCACCCAGTTATCCCATACGGACACCGCTCACGATATTTTGAAACGCACGCTCGCACTGACTTTGCTCCTCGCCTGCCCGGCGGCCGCCCAGGCCCCGCGCGCCGGAGTGGTGGACCCCGCGCTGGCTCCGGATGCCTCCACTGATTTCTTCCAGCGCGGAAAAAACCTCTACGATTCCGCACAGCGCGCCACCAATCTCACCAACCGCGCCGACTACTATCAGCGCGCAGGCCAGATCTTTTCCGAATATCTCAGCTCTTTCCCGAACCACCCGAACGCCGAAATGGCATGGTGGTACCTCGGCAACAGCTACTATCAATCCGGCCAGATCGAGGAGGGAAAACGCTGCTTCAGCACCCTCATCAACCGCTACGCCAAGGGCAAGTGGGCCGCCGCCGCAGCCTACACGCTCGCCGCCGATCACTACAACAAGGGCGAATATGCCTTCGCCGCCCCGATGTTCGAGCGCTACGCCGCCAATGCCGCCAAGCCGGAGGAGCGCCCGCGCGGCAACTACTTCGCCGGCAACTGCTACCGCCTGCTCGGCCGCGACCGCGAGGCCATCACCTCGTTCAACAAGGTCGTCGATGATCCGGCCGGCGGACTGTTCGCACCGCAGGCCAAGGTCGCCCTCGGCCACCTCGCCCTCAAGACCGGTAAAACCGACGAGGCGCTCGGCCGCTTCGAGGAAGTGATCGCCGCCCCCTACGTCGCCAAGGTCCGTGGCGAGGCCGCCCTGCAGGCCGCGCTCACCGCCACCAAACTCGGCAGGACCGATCTCGCCGACCGCTACCTCGCCCTGATCATGCGCACCCCGGGCATGGAGGACTTCCGCGCCGACGCCCAGACCGCGCTGATGGGCAATCACTTCGCGAAACAGGAATACAAGGAGGTGATCAGCGTCTTCCGCAGCAGCAGCGTGAAGGCCGCCGGTGACAAGGAAGCCGCCCGCCTGATGATCGCCGCGCGCGCCCACATGCGCCTCAAGCAACCCGCCGAGGCACTCGTGCTCTTCCGCGAGGTCGAAAAACTCGTCAAGCCCCAGTCCGATCTCGCCTTCCAGGCCTCCTACTACCGCCTGCTCTGCTTCTTCCAGATCGAAGGCCGGCATCTGCCCGATCAGGTGGACGCCTTCCTCCAGCTCTATCAGAAATTCCGGCCCGAGGATTCCCGCATCCACACCGCGCTGATGATGAAGGCGGAGACGCTCTTCGCCAACAAGCAGACCGCCGCCGCCGCCAAGGTTTACAACGAGGTCAACGCCAGCGCCGTCAGCGAGAAAAACCGCCCCGGCCTGCTCTATCAGCGCGGCTGGTGCCTCGCCGAGGCCGGCGAGCACCAGGGAGCCGTACGCTCGCTCACCGAGTTCATCACGCGCTACCCGGAAGACCCGCGCGTCTCCTCCGCCCTCGCCAAGCGCGCCAAGGCCCATGTCGAGAGCGCCGAGCCGCAGAAAGCCATCGCCGACTTCGACCGCCTCACCGCCGCCACCGGCACCCCCGCGGACCTCGTTTCCTTCGCCTGGCTGGAATCCGCACGCATGCGCCGCGCCGAAAACAATATCCCGGACATGATTATCCGCTACCAGGGGCTCTTGCAGAACGTGGAAAACCTCAGCGACAACCAGCAGGGCGAGGCCAACTACTGGATCGGCTGGGGCCTGGTGAAAACCAACGCCGCCAAGGATGCCATCCCCTATCTCGAAAAGGCCCGCACCCTGCGCCCGGACGCCTACCGCAAGCACGCCGGCATCCTGCTCGCCCTCGGCTACTTCGCCTCCCAGGACGCGCGGAAACTCACCGCCGAAATCAATCTCGCCATCGATGGCAAATACGATTCCGACATCCCCGAGCAGATCCTCCAGTGGGCCGGCATGCAGTCCTACAACGCCGGCGACTACCCCCTCGCCTCCAAGTGCCTCGGCCTCATCGCCAGCCCGGACGAACCCCGCGCCACCCCCAAGGAAGTCTGGCGCTACCTCGCCAAATCACGCCTCGAAACCGGCGATGCCGAAGGCGCGCTCGGAGCCGCCGCCAATGTGCTAGCCGTGGAGGAAAACCCCGCCTGGAAAGCCGATGGCCAGCTCGACCGCGGCCGCGCCCTGCTCGCGCTCGACCGCCCCGCCGAGGCCCGCATCGCCGCCGATGAGGCCCTCTCCCTGCGCCCGCAAGGCCGCACCAGCGCCGGACTGCGCATCTTGTTAGGCGACCTCGAAATGAAGTCCGGCAATGCAAAAAAAGCCTCCGCCGAATACCTCATCGTCGTCAACTTCCACGAGGACAAGGACCTCAAGCCGCTCGCACTTTGGAAACTGATCCAAGCCCTCGAAAAACAGGCCGACAAGGCCGAGGCCGACAAATACCGCCAGCAGCTCGCCGCCCAGTTTCCCGATTGGAAGGCACCTTGAATCCCGCAGTTTCCATCACCAAAAAGACGCTCTAGATGCTCCTTCCGGTATTCAGAGACCTGATCAAACCCCAATGGCGAAGCGTCATCGAGACGCTCAAGCTGTCCGGCGGCATGCCCGTCAGTGAGATTTCCCGGGCGATGAAGGGCAGCTACATGACCGTGAAAATCCAATGCGACGCCCTCGCCAAGGCCGGATACCTGATCCGCACCCGCCTGCCCCGCACCGCAGTCGGGCGGCCGGAGATTTTCTACAGCCTCGCCGCCAAGTCCGATGCCTTGTTTCCCCAGACCGGCACGGATTTCACGCTCTGCCTGCTCGATGAACTCCGCCTGATTCATGGCGAGAGCGCGCCGGAAAAACTTCTTTTCCAACACTTCGCGAAGCTCGGCGACCGCTTGGAAAAACAACTCGAAAACCTCCCGGCTCCCGCCGAAAAAGCGGAGAAACTCGTGCTCCAGCGCCAAAAGGATGGCTGTGCCAGCCTTTGGGAACAGGAATCGGGCCAGCCCGGCCGCATCGTGGAAGTCCACAACCCAATGCAGCGGATTTTCGAACGCTACCCGCGCACCATCATGATGGAAACCCGCATGATCGAACAAGCGATCGGCACCCGCGTCGTCCGCCGCGAAATCCCCGGCGGCCGCGAAACCACGCCCCGCATCCTGTTTGAACTCACCTGATCTCAGGGAGCGGAAAATTTCCTGAATGACGATCACCCGCTCCGCGTCGAAGTTCGCGAATCCATTGCCATTATGAAAGTTTTTCCAATGCTTCCCCTCGCCATCCTCGTCTCCCTGCTGGCCGCCGGCTGCGACTCATCCACTCCCGATGCCGCGAAAAAACTCGCCGAACTCGAACGCAAGGCCAACGAAGCCGTCGAGCGACAACAGGAACTCGAACGCCAGCTTGAAGAACAGCGGCTCGCCGCAGAGCGCGACTCCATCGAACGCGAACGCCAACAGATCGAAGAGGCGCGCGCCGAACTCGGACAACGGCAGGGCGAGGCCGCCGCAGCCGAGACCGAGGCGCTCCGCCAACGCGAGGAGGAACTCGCAAGACGCGAGGGAGGCATCATGCAACTCGAAGCCGTCATCGAGGAAAAGCAGGGCGAACTCAAACAACGCGATCTGGACCTCAGCGAACGCGACCGGGAGCTTGCCGGCATCGAAGCCATCACCTTCGAAGACAACGACGTGGTGCGGGTTCCCGTGGCCGACTACGGGATGTTTTATGACTCGCTTTCCGCCTACGGCTCCTGGTTTGAAACGCCGGATTACGGCTACATCTGGCAACCGGTGATCGTGCGCGATGTTTCATGGCGGCCCTATACCCGCGGCCGCTGGGCATGCAGCGACCATGGCTGGACCTGGATCTCCGATGAACCCTTCGGCTGGGCCACCTATCATTATGGCCGCTGGGCCCTATTGCGCGGTCGCGGCTGGTGCTGGGTGCCCGGCTCCGAATGGGCTCCATCGTGGGTATCATGGCGCAGCAGCGGCAGCCACATCGGCTGGGCCCCGCTGCCGCCGGAAACCCTCGCCTATCGCAAGCATCACTGGGATTCCACGGTGGATGTGACCTTCGGCATCAGCGCGCCATGGTTCAACTTCGTGGAAATTCGCCACTTCGGCGGTCCCATCCACCGCCATTGCCTGCCCTATCAGGGAAACCAGAACTTCTACCGCCAAACCGTCAACATCACCAACATCCATGTCCACAAGCACCGCGTCATCAGCGGGGGACCTAAATATGGTGATATCAATCGCAGGCTTGGCAAACCCATGCCGTTCTACCGCCTCGATGTGGACCGCCACGGCAGGCCCGGCCGCGACTCGCTGGGCATGCGCCCGCGCATCAACGGAAATCGCCTGCGTGTCTCCGCGCCCGAACTGGATGCCGCATGGAACGAGGGATTGAGACCTGACAAGATCAAGAATCGTTTGGACTCCGTGAAGGTCGATCGCCCCGAGCCGCTCCGCCCGGAAGTCGCCACCCGCTTCCGCCAGTCACGCGAACAAAACCGTGCCAAAGCCGAGCAATCGATTACGGAGCTCGGTGGTCGTGAAACCTTCAGGCAACGCCGCCTCGAAACACTCGAAAGCAACCGCCGTCAAGCCAGCGAACTCAGCCGCCCATCCACCCGCGAGCGCACTCAGGAGCGTCAGGAAACCACGGACAACACACGCCGCCAGGAGCCATCCCAGCGGGAGCCGCAAGCCGGGCGCCCGCGCGATCAGGCCCGCCAACCGCAGCGCCAAGTGGAGCAGACACGCCCGCCACAAACTGCGAAAGTTCCCCCACAACCGGAGCCGACTCCTGAGCCGAAGCCTGAAACCGCAGGCCGCGAATCCCAGCGCCAGCAGCATTTGGATCAATCCCGCCGCCCGCGCGAACAGGCACGCCAACCGCAACTGGAGCAAGCACGCCCATTCCAACCTGCGGAAGCCAATCCTCAACCGGAAGCGACTCCTGAGCCAAAACCTGAAACCGCACGCCGCGAATCACGGCGCCAGCAGGAACAAGCACGCCAGCAGCAGAAGGAGCAAACCCGCCGCCAGCACGAAGCCCGCCAACCGCAACTGGAGCAAGCACGCCCATTCCAACCTGCGGAAGCCAATCCTCAGCCTGAGACAACCCCGGAACCAAAACCTGAAACCGCACGCCGCGAATCACAGGAACAAGCTCGCGAGCAACAACTCCAGCAGGAACAGGCACGCGAACAACAACTCGAACAAAACCGCCGCCAGCAGGAACGGGCACGCGAACAACAACTCGAACAAAACCGTCGCCAGCAGGAACGGGCACGCGAACAACAACTCGAACAAAACCGTCGCCAGCAGGAACGGGCCCGCGAGCAGGCGCAGGAATCCCAACGCCAACAGGAACGCTCCCGCCAGCATCAGGAAGAGGGCGAACAAAAACGAGGACGCAATCGCTGAACCTCCCAAATCACATGAATGCAGACACATACCACCGCATGCCGGGTGTGGCGGACGCCTCCGCAGCTAAAAACCGGGTGCCCTCCAAGAATACCGTGTCGAGCAGCGTGGCGAATCGTTTCAAGTGAGTCCGACTCCCGCTTCCGGCACGGCGATGCACGCTCAAGCGCGCATTTTTGAATAAGCACGCAGGAAACCGGCGCACTGGGCGACTTCCGCCAGATTGGTCTTCCAGTTGTGTTCGTATTCAATGGTCACATTGCCGGCGAAACCGTGTTTGCGGACTTCATCGAGAATCGCAATGTTATCGATGACGCCGGTGCCAAATGGACGGTCGTGCGACTACTTCCCGATCGATTCGCGATCCTTCATGTGGAACGAGTGAACACGCGGGGCGATTTTTCCCACCACTTCTAACGGATCAAGTCCGGAGCTGGCCCAGTGCCCGATGTCGGCGCAGTAGCCGATGTTCTTGTGGCGGCCGTCGATGGCTTTCCAGACAGTCTCCGGATTCCACAAGGCGGTGGGTTTCGGATGATTGTGGAAACATACCTTGATGTCGTATTCCGCGGCAAGTTTTTCGAGGGTGTCCAGCGCGTCGAGGGATTCGGTGGTGATGCCGTAGAGATTCATTTTCTTCGCCAGATCGAAGAACTTGCGCGCCTTGTCCTCCTCTTTCGGAATGCCGGTGACTCCGAAGTTGTAGGCGGCGAGCCCGTGTTTTTTCAGGTGCGCGAGCACGGCCTGGATCTTGTCGTCGGGAAGCTCGGGGCCGAATTTCGCATCGCCATGCTCGCCGCCGAGTTTCTGCCCGGGAAAGACTTCGACGCCGCCCATGCCTGCGGCAGCGGCCATCTCAATGGCTTCGAACAGGGTGAACTCCTTGAACGACCAGCACTGCACGGAAATGCCGAAACCGGCGGGCGTGAGCGCATTCTGGGCGATGGGGGCGCCCTTGGAGCGCATCGCAAGCAGAGCGGAGGCGGCGGGAATCATGGTGAACAACGAGCGGCGTTTCATAAGTTGATGAATGGATCCTCCTGCGGAGAACAGCTAGCGACAAGCGGTCATTCGCCATGAGGAAACGATGGCGGGGACGCTGTTCTTTCACACGCGGCCGCGCCTGCGCCGCTCACGCGCCGGGAACCAGGGCTTCGCCAAGCAGCGAGAGGTTTTCAAGCCTGAAGGGAGCCTCAAAGGTCTGAAGTTTGTCGTGGATTTCCACGATGAGGGTGGCCTTTTCCGGCAGGGCGCTTTCGGATTGCAGGCTGAAGGTCGTGGTCGTGTTCATGCCGCTGTAGCCGCTACGTTTCAGCTCGGTTTTGACTCCGTCGACCACGAGGCTCACGGATTTCAGGTCCTGCGGTTTGAGTTTGAGTGAAAGTTCAATTTCCTTGGAACCGTCCTTCTTCCAGCCATCCTTAATGTCCTTGATCTCCGCTCCGAGTTCGGTCGCCTTCGCACCGGCCTTGAGTTCCATCGGACCAAGATCGATTTCCTTGGTCCCTTCCGCCACGCGGTATTGCAGGACACCGGAAACCTCCTTGATGCCCTGCACTCCGGGCGCGGGAAGTTTCAGTTCCAGATCGAACATCACGGAGGCGTTGTCCGCCGAGAGTTTCGGGAAACCCAGCCGGCGGTCCCAATCACGGTTGCCCTTCACCAGGCTGCTGCCGTCGCTGGCCGTCGCGCTGGTGATCACGCTCTTGTCGGTGACGTCCAGCACGCTCCCGGAAAATTCGGCGAGCACGGAGAATGTATAACCCGCATCCTGATGGAAGGGACGCAGATCGAGCTTCTTGTCCACCTCCCGCGCCATGCGCACGCCGACCACCTTGATGGATTTCAGTTCGCCGCCTTCTGCCGGAGACGCGATGGCAAGGACTCCGAGTTTCTTCTGCAGCGCGTCCGCTCCCTTTTTGGCGGTGGCCAGACCGGCCGCATAATCGAACAGGGGCTTGGCCGTGGTGGAGATCTTCGCCGAGATGGCGGCCTTCTCGCCGAATAGCATTCCGGCCAGCTCGGCATCGAGTTCGGGCGCGCTTTGGGCATCGAATCCCTGTTTGGCGAGCCAGTCGTCATCGGATATGAGTTTTTCGAGCGCCTCGATCATCTTCGCGCCTTCGAAGCTCAGTCCAAGCACGCCGGGGCTGTCCGATTTGAAATTCGAACTGGACTCCACCTTGCCCGGAAGGCGGAACGCCACCGTCTGCTTCAAGCCGCCGAGCATTGCGGAAAACATCGGCTTGGCTTGTTGGAATTTCGCCCGCTCCGCCTTGATTTTCTTCGTCCGCTCCTCCGGCGTCATCTCCGCGGGTTCCTTCTTTTCCTTCGGCTCAGCGGACTTTTTCAGGTTGAGAACGAGTTCCGCCTTGCCGGTTCCGATGTCATTCCATTTGAAGGTGAACATGCTTTGATTCTGAATTTCAAGGGCCTCGAGCTTCTTGAAGTAAGCCGTGCCGCGGAACCACATCCGCCCGTCATCGAGCAGTTTGAAACTCACGTCGTCCCAGGCATCCACCCCCTTGGAATCGTTGATGATCCTCGCAACCGCGGCTTGCAGGGCATCTTCCGGACTCTCCTCCTTGTTGCCCAGATTTACGTTCTGGAACGAGCACTCGTGCAGCAGCTTGCCGGAGCCGTCCGGATTGAGGGTGAATTCCTGCCTGGTTTCATAACAGGCGCTCAACAGGAACGCGAAACCCAGCGCGGCAAGACCCGTCAGCGAGCGTCGGATTGCTTTGGTGATCATGGTGGCGGATTCAAACCCGCCGCGCATCGATCCGACAATTCAATTAGCAGGCGGTTTGGGATCATTCGCCGGCCGGGCCTGCCGCGCCTGCTTTTGCTTGGTCTTGGGATTCCGCTCGCATAGACTCCGCGCCGGAGTATGGATTCCGACGAATGCGCGTTTTTCAGTTTCATGACGGTCGAACGGAGCGCCTCGCCCCGGACGCTGGTGAACTATCGCGACGCGCTCGCCGCCTACCATGCCTGGCGCGGCGACGCCTTCTCCTCCTGGCGTGATGAATCCGCGGATGATTTCCGCGACTACCTCTTCGCGCTGATGAAACGCGGCCTCAAACGCGCGACTATCCGCCTGAAGTTCGCCGCGCTTCGCTCGTTTTACAAATACCTCGTGCTGCGCCGCGGCATGGGCCGCAGCCCGGTGGCGGAGGTCCACCTTCCGAAACCCGAGCGCGGCCTGCCCGTGGTGCTGAGCATCGCGCAGATCGATGAGCTGTTAGGAATGCCACTGCACCTGCCGGCCGATAAAAAATCGCCGCCATGGCTGCCGATGCGTGATGTGGCGATTCTCGAGTTGTTCTATTCCTGCGGCCTGCGGATCTCCGAACTGCTCGCGCTCGATGTGGGGGACGTGGATTTCATCGGCGAGACGCTGAAGATCTTCGGAAAAGGCTCCAAGGAGCGCATCGTCCCGGTCGGCGGGCCGGCGGTGAGCGCCATCCAGCGATACCGGCAGGAAGCCGCAGTGACTTCCGGCCCCTTGTTCCTGAGCAAGCGCCGCAGCCGCATCACCCAGCAGGCGGTGGACCTGCTCTTGAGGAAATACTTGAAACACAGCTCCATCCCGTTTGCCATCAGCCCCCACAAGCTCAGGCATAGCTTCGCCACCCATCTGCTCGATGCCGGGGCGGACCTCCGCAGCGTGCAGGAGCTGCTCGGCCACGCATCGCTCTCCACCACCCAGATCTACACCCACGTCACCAGGCAACGCCTCAAGCAAGCCTACGACGACGCCCACCCCAGAGCGTGAACTTTTCCTTTTCCCAAATCCTGTTAGTCATCACGACGATGCTCCTGCTGGGAAGCTGCGCCAACACCCGCGCACCCGTGCGGCAGGAAGTCGTGTCGCGCGGCATTGGCATTCCGGAACCCGCCTCCATCCTGTTTGTCGGAAACAGTTATAGCTTCGAGGTTCCGAAACAATTGCGGAAAATCGCCGCACGCAACGGCAGGGATCTGCGGATCGACCAAGTCACCCACGGCGGCTGGTCCCTCGCGCGGCATGTGCAAAACGAGGAAACCCTGCGCAAGATCCGCGAAGGCGGCTGGGACGTGGTGGTCATCCAGGAACAAAGCCGCATCCCATCGCTGCCCCACAAGCGGGAGCGGGCGATGTTTCCCAATGTGCGCAAACTCGCCGGCGAAGCGCGCGCCCATGGCGCGGCGCCCGTTCTCTATCAGACATGGGGCCGCCGCGATGGAGACGAATGGCTGCTCGTGAAGGATGATTTCCATGCGATGACACGGCGCCTGCGCGAGGGTTACCACGAAGCCGCGCGGGATGCCGGCGGTCTCGCGATCGTGCCGGTCGGCGATGTCTGGGAGCGCGAGGTGAATGCAGGAAACGGCGGCAGCTTGTTCCTCGCGGATGGCAGCCACCCGACTGCCCGCGGCGATCTACTCACCGCCCAAACCTTCTTTGACGCCCTCTTCCCGTCGCTCTGAACTTCCGCGTGATGTCAGACCGAAGCCACCGCCGCACTGCTCAAACGCATCGCCCGCCGCCGACTCTCGGCAAAAAACGCCACGGCGGCGGTAAGGGCCACGCCCACGACAAAGGCCGCCATCGCATGAAACCACTCTCCATGCAAGTGAACGAGCAAGGGATCCGATACCCAGGCGAACCAGATGCCAACACAGAAACCCGAAAGCGTATGCCTTCCAATCAGGCAAATGCCGCGAATGGGAGTCAGATTCCAGAACCGATCTCCTTTAGGCAGGAAACCCATGACCACATAGGTCAATACCGCGAAATAGAGAATGCGCACAAAATGCAGGTTGGTCCGGTCTCCACATGAAGGGTCCACCCTCCAAGCCGGGGAATCAGCGAGATATCCCATGCGAACCGAATAAGGAATCACCCACACGCGCAAGGCCACAGCCAAGATGAGGGTGACGCCCGCGACCATCACGGGAATGTTCCGACCGATTTCGGGTTTGACCCTGGCGAGCCATATCCCTGCGGTGAACACGAGCTGCCACGCAAACGGATTGAAGTAGAATGCCTGGAAACCATAGTGCCTCATCGGAAAACCAAGCCCGAACTGGGCACCCGCGTAGAGGGCCGCGCTCGCAAGCAGGGTCGCTCGCGGCCATTTGCTCAAGCCGACGATGATGAATGGCCCGATGCTGACCAGAACCATGTATAGCGGCAGCACATCGAACAAGTGGGGCATTCTTTCAAAGCGGGCGAACGCAAAAAATGGTCCTGCGATTCCATGCCACCTGTCGTGCATCCCCGTCAATTCCGTGGACATGGCACCATCCGCGACGCCACCACGCTGCAGCATGCGCACGCTGAGCCACTTGATTGGCAACGAAGAGGGAGTGATCGCCAGCGCATGGATTGCCTGCTCATCGGCGCACGGGGGTGGGGGGACACGGGACGCAATCTTCCAGAACGGGAGGAAAACTGCAAGATTTGCTTTCCGAAGAAGGTCGTCGCCTGGAATCGCTGATATTTCACTCGGAAGCGGCAACTTCGCCCACCTCCTTTCTGAAGCCGGCACCGGAGTCATTCCATTTGTCGCCATGCGCACGATGCATCTTGGGCTTGCGCGGTGGGGTTTCCACGGGCAAGGAAGTCCGGCGCACGATGCGCATGAAACTCTGGAAAATCCCGGCATGAACGACGTATCCCCCACCCCACTCACGGTTGGCACGCGAGGCAGCGAACTGGCGCTGGTGCAGGCCACCGCCACCGAGGCCGCGCTGAAGGTGGTGTTTCCCGGCCTGCTGATCGAACGCCAGATCATCAAAACCACCGGCGACCGCCGCACCGATGTCTCGCTGGCCGATGTGGCGAAGGCCGAGGGCACGTTCGACAAGGGCGTGTTCATCAAGGAGCTGGAAACCGCTCTCGCCGACGGCAGCATCGACATCGCCGTACACAGCCTCAAGGACCTTCCCACGGTGCTGGACCCGAGCTTCGCGCTCGCGGCGGTGCTGGAGCGCGCGGGGGTGCGCGATGTCCTGGTCACCCGCAGCGGTGGCGGGCTCGAATCGCTGCCCGCCGGGGCGCGGGTGGGTACCAGCAGCGTGCGGCGGGCGAAACAGGTGGAATTCCTGCGGCCGGATCTGAAAGTGGCGGATCTCCGCGGCAACGTCCCGACCCGACTGCGGAAACTCTCATACGGCGAACATCACGATGCCATCCTGCTGGCCGAAGCCGGCCTGGTGAGACTGGGATACCTGCCGGAAATTCCCGCGAACGGCGGCCCGGAGCCGGTGCTCAACATGCCGGGGCTCTTCGCCCTGCGGCTGGATGAAGCCGTGTTTTACCCTGCGGCCGGACAAGGTGCCGTGGGATTGGAAATCCGCGCCGAAGACAATCGCTGCCGGGTTTATGCCGAAGCCATCGGCCATGCGGACACCTGGTTGCGGGTCACCGCCGAGCGCGAATTCCTGCGCCTGCTCGACGCAGGTTGCCACACTCCCGTCGGCGTGTTTTCCTCGCTCGCGGACGGCGTGCTCCATCTACAGGCCCGGGTTTTCCCGGAGCAGGGCGGCAAGCCGAAAACCAGCGAAGCCCGCGGCAGAGATCCCATCACCGTCGCCCTCGAACTTTTCCAATCCCTCACATGAGCCCATCCGGAATCTGTTATCTCGTCGGCGCCGGCCCCGGCGATCTCGGCCTCGTCACCCTGCGTGCCAAGGAATGCATCGAACACGCCGACGTGCTCGTTCACGACGCGCTGAGCAATCCCGAGCTGCTGCAATGGACCAAGGCCGGTTGCGAGAAAATCCACGTCGGCAAGCGCGCCAAGGATCACACGCTGCCACAGGATCAGATCAACGCGCTCATCGTCGAGAAAACCCAGGCCGGCAAATCTGTCGTTCGATTGAAGGGCGGCGATCCGATGATCTTCGGCCGCGGCGGTGAGGAGGCCGCCGAGCTCGCCGCCGCGGGCGTGCCGTTTGAAATCGTGCCCGGCATCAGCTCGACCATCGCCGGTCCGGCCTACGCGGGCATCCCGGTGACCCACCGCGATCACAACACGCAGCTCACGATTTTCACCGGTCACGAGGATCCGACCAAGGGCTTCAGTTCGATCGACTACGCCCAGCTCGCCACCGCGCCCGGCACCAAGGTGTTCGTCATGGGCGTGGCCCGCCTCCGCGAAATCACCAGCGCCTTCATCGAACACGGAGCCGCCCCGGAAACCCCGATCGCCCTCACCCGCTGGGCCACCACCGGCGCGCAGAAAACCATCGTCGGCACGCTTTCCGACATCGCCGATATCGCCGAACGCGAAAACTTCGGTTCGCCCGCCGTGGCGGTGATCGGAAATGTCGTGAAGGAGCGCGAAAAGATCAATTGGTTCGAGAAACGCCAGCTGTTTGGAAAACGCATCGTCGTCACCCGCACCCGCGAGCAGGCGGGCGAGCTGAGCAAGGCGCTGCGCGATCTGGGTGCCGATGTGATCGAACTGCCGACCATCCGCATCGAGCATCCGGAGGACAAGCAGGGTTTCGCCGAAATGGTAACCCACGCCCATGAATACGACTGGCTCGTGTTCACCAGCCCAAACGGCGTGGAGCGCTTCTTCGATGCGTTTTTCGCCACCTATCCGGACGCCCGCAGCCTCGGCAATCCGCGCATCGCCGCCATCGGCGCGGGCACCGCCGCGAAGATCCGCGAATACCGCTTCGCCGTGGATCTGATCCCGGAAAAATTCGTCGCCGAGGGCTTGATCGACGCCTTCAAGAAGGACTCCGTCGAAAACCTGACCATGCTTTGGGTGAAAGCCGCCGAGTCACGTGATGTCATCTATCATGGCCTGACCGCACTGGGCGCGATCGTCGATGAATGCATCGCCTACCGCACCATGCCCGAGACGGAGGACCCCACCGGAGCCAAGGCCAAACTCGCCGAGCAGGGCGCGGATCTGATCACCTTCACCTCCAGCTCCACCGTCGATCACTTCTTCGCCCTCGGCCTCGATTGGCCGGAAGGTTGCGCTGCGGGAAGCATCGGCCCGGTCACCAGCCAGACGCTGCGCAAGCACGACATGCCGCCGGCCTTCGAGGCGAAACCCCACGACATCCCGGGACTCGTCGCGGCCATCGTCCGGCATTTCAAGAGGAGTTGAATGGCAAAAGCGAAACGCGGAGGTGAAAAATCTCCTGCTCTCTACCTCGTGTGGCCGTCCTGCGACAATGGTGGGTTTGTCCGCCGCAGCGGGCAAGTTCGGCGGCGAGCCACGATTCGCGTTCGTGGCCGGGGTGATTGGTGCATACGCCCATGGTGTGGCTGATGGCAGTCGCGCGCTGCGGAAATCAGCCCGCAATGGTCACTAGGAAAGCATTGCCGAACGGCCACCACTATACAAAAATCCCGACATCCCGGACGCATGCTCCGATCACTCCGCGAACCGGAAGTGCGGCCGCTGGTTTTTCATCCATGGAGAATATCATCACTACTTTTCCGAGCGAAGAGGAACACGCCTCGGCACCTGCCTGCCGGGTGGCGGATCTGCTTTTGGATATCGGCACTGTCCTGCTCGTTTCCGGGGCCCATTGCGGACGGATCACCCGCAACATCGAACGAATCGCCGCGCACTGGGGCTATCAGATGGAGCTTTTCATCACCTTCACCGGCATGATGGTTTCCATAAAAAACATCGCGCATCCCTCCGAGCGGGTCGCCCGTTTCCGCCATTGCCCGCTCCATGGGGTGCATTTCGGCATCCTCACCGAGGTCAGCCTGCTGACCTGGAAAGTCGCGGAGGAGAATCTGCCGATCGACGAGGTCGAGAAACGCTTCGCCGCCATCAAGAAAATACCGCATCATTCGCGCTGGCTGGTGCTGCTGGGCATCGGGTCCGCATGCGCCTGCCTTTGCATCCTCGCCGAAGGAAGCCGGGCGAATGCGTGCATGGCGTTCCTGGCGGCGTTCACCGGCATGTTCGTGCGGCAGGAGGTGCTGAAACTGCGCTTCAACCCGATGATCGCCTTCATCGCCGCTTCGTTCACCACCGGAATGATCGCCGGCATCGACATGGTTTGGCATATCGGCTCCTCGCCGGAGAAAACCCTCGCCACCTCGGTGCTCTATCTGATACCCGGCGTGCCGCTGATCAACTGCGCCATCGACCTGATTGAAGGCCACATCCCCACCGCCATCTCCAGGGGCATCTACGGGGGCTTCATCCTGCTTTGCATCGCGGTGGGCATGTCGCTGAGCATTCTTCTTCTGGGAATTCATAACTTCTAACCAATCATGTCGTTCACTCTATCCATTCTGAAGGACGTGTCCTTCGCCTTCGTGGTGGCCGTCGGATTCGCCATTCTCTTCAACACCCCGCGGCGGGTTCTCTACGTGGCGGGCGTCCTGGGCGGGCTGGGGCATGGTGTGCGTTTCATCATGCTTCAATACGGAATCGGTTTGATCCCCGCCACTCTTAGCGGGGCGGTGTGCATCGGTCTGCTGGGAATCATCTTCTCGCACCGGGTCCACACGCCGCCCGTGGTGTTCACAATGCCCGCCTGCATCACGATGATTCCCGGACTGTATGCCTACCGGGCGATGCTGGGATGCATCCGGATCACCGACCTGGGGCTATTGAGGCAGGATGCCACCGTGGTGACCATTACGGCCCATTATTTCGTGCTCACCGCCTCGCTGCTCTTCACGCTGGCGATCGGGATCTGTAGCGGCGCGCTGCTGTTCCGCAAGCGGAGTCCGAAGTCGATTTTCCGTAGGATTTTCTGAGGGTGGCTCATTTTCCCATCTCTTTTCCCGACGCCCCCCAGGCGGCGGACCTGAATACTGCTGATGTGGGTTTTCGTTCTTATTTCACCAGCGGTGGTTACCGACTCCTCAGTGGCCGTTTGGTGCGCCGGAGCGGAAATTCTCCTGCTTGATGATGCCGCGGCGGACGATGCCCTGATCGCGGGCGAATTGCAATGCATCGCAAATTTGCGAAACGATGGCCAGGGCTTGACCGGACCGGTGCGAGAAGGCATGGCTGGTGAAGTCCCGCATTTCATGTCGAGTTCCCGGAAAATCGCTCTTTTTGGTGGCACCTTCGATCCGGTGCATCTCGGGCACATACATCTGGCGGAAGCTGCGCGAAGGCACATGAAGCTGGATGAGGTCCGGTTTCTTCCCTGCCGGATTTCCCCTCACAAGACGGGCAGCCTTCCGAGCTCCCCAGCAGACCGCATGGCAATGCTGCGACTTGCCACTGGTGATTTCCCATGGGCGGTGGTGGATGATTTCGAACTCCGCCACGAGAGACCATCGTATTCCTATCAAACTGCCGGGGCGATGGCGGAGCGTTTTCCGGGCGCACGACTGTTTTGGATCATGGGCGGTGACCAATGGGACGCGCTGCCATCATGGGCGGAGCCGCAGCGTCTGGCCGCTTGCGTGGAGTTCATCGTGTTCGCGCGCGGCGGCGTGCCGAAGCCCCGTGCAGGATACGTGATGCACGCGATCAATGCCGGGCATCCCGCCAGCGCCACGGCGATCCGTAATGCGATCACCCATGGGGACGGGGAGCACGCCTGGTTGGCTCCGCCCGTGGACACATACATCCGGGAGCACCGGATATACCATCAGTAGCGGCGATAGTGGCGGCCGTATGGTCTGTAATAGCCGCCTCCACCATAGTAGTTGTGGTGGTGATGGTCGTTGTCGTTGGCGATCGCATAGCCGACCAGGCCAGCGGCGGCGGCACCGGCGACGGCCACCGCGGGATCGACCGACTGCACAGGACGACCTGCGGAGTCATAGGTGGTCATGCAGCTCAGGCTGGCACCAGCGGCAGTCAAGAGACCGAGCAGGGTGGAGAAGCGGAAAATCACAAAGCGTGTCCTCATGCGTATATGGACGCCGCGGAACGGGGATTATTCAATCGATTTTTTGCCGCAGCCACAATCATGGCCGCAGCCGTGCCTGCCACGAGGGCGGCGGGTGAGGCGGACGAGAAAGATCGTGAGCGTGAGCACCACGATGCCGGAAGCGATGAGGGTTTGCCAGTCCATGATTTAGAAGCCGAGGATTTTGCCGCCCTGAAACACGAGCAGCGAGGAAACGTAGGCGAATCCGCACATGAATGCAAACTGCCCGAGCGCCCATTTCCATGAGCCCGCTTCCCTTGCCACCACGGCGGTGGTCGGCAGACATTGCAGGGCGTAGATGTAGAACACCAGCAGCGAGATCATCGAAAGCGGCGTGAACAAGGGTGCGCCGTCCGGCCACTTGGCGGCGGCCAGACGGCCACGCAGGCTTGCGCGGGTTTGTTTATCGTTCTCCGCAGCCTCGACGCGGAAAATCACGGCCATGGATGAGTTGAAGACCTCGCGGGCGGCGAAGGAGGTGAGGATGGCGGTGCCCACCCGGCCATCGAAGCCGAGGGGTTTCACCAACGGCTCGATCACCGCGCCGATTCGGCCCATGGCGCTGTGGGCGAGCGCTTCGGCGTCATCCTTGCTGTCCGTTTTCGGATAGGTGCCCAGCGCCCATAGCAGGATGGAAAGCCCGAGGATGATGGTTCCGGCCTTGGCGACGAAAGACCCGCCGCGTTCCAGGACATGGCGGAAGATATATTTCCATTGCGGTGCGCGATATGGCGGCAATTCCAGCAGGAAATGATGGTTCCCGGCATCCGGCCCGAGTTTCCGGCGCAGCACGCGCGCCACGCCAAAGGCGCTGAGCGTGCCCAGCGCGTAGATGGCGAACAAGATGAGCGCTTGTTTCCAAGAGCCTTCGTTTTCGTGCAGAAGCAGCGGAACAATCAGGAAATACACCGGCAGGCGGGCGGAGCAGCTCATCCATGGCGCGACGAAAATGGTGACGAGACGTTCCTTGGCGGAATCGATGGTGCGGGTTGCCATCACGCCGGGAATGGCGCAGGCATAGGAGCTGAAAAGCGGCAGGAAGGCCTTGCCGCTGAGGCCGGCCTTGGACATCACGCCGTCCATCAGATAAGCGGCGCGGGCCATGTAGCCGGAACTTTCCAACAGGCCGATGAAGAAAAACAACAGCAGGATCTGGGGCAGAAACACCATTACGCCTCCGACTCCGCCAAGCACGCCATCCACTAACAGCGAGCGCAGATCACCCTCCGGAATCAGCGATTCGACCCAGCCGGCCACTCCGCCCTGGGCGGTCTCGATCCAGCCCATCGGGATTTGAGCAAAGGAAAAAATCGCCCAGAAAACGGTGAACATCGCAGCCAGAAAGACGACCCAGCCGAGTATCGGGTGCAGCAGCCAATGGTCGAGCCGGTCGGAAAACGTGAGTTGGTGCGCATCCGCTCGCCTGGCGGCGAGTTCGCAGAGATCGAGGATGAATTCCCGGCGGGCGGCATCGCCCTCGTTCGTCCCGGCCGCCCACTTCGCCTGCGGCGGGGTGGGAAAGGGGAATCTCAGCGCTTGTTTCAACTCGATGATTCCCCTGCCCGCGCTGGCTTGCATCGGGACCACGGGGACGCCAAGTTCTTCGGAAAGTTTCGCAGGATCGAGGCGCAAGCCGGATTTTTCCGCCATGTCCACCATGTTGAGGGCGAGCACGGTGGGAATGCCCAAGTCGATGACTTGCAGCACTAGATGCAGGTGACGTTCGAGATTCGAGGCGTCCACCACGCAGACCACAAGATCGGGTTTTGGGTGGCCGGGAAGATTGCCCTGGAGCGCATCCACCGCCACTTTTTCATCGGGCGAAGGCGCGCGCAGCGAGTAGCAACCCGGCAAATCAAGCACTCGTAGTTTTTTCCCGTGCGGGGTGAAGGTCTCACCGGATTTGAGCTCCACAGTGACTCCGGAGTAGTTTCCGACCTTCTGGTTTGCGCCGGTGAGAGTGTTGAAAAGTGTGGTTTTTCCGGCATTCGGATTCCCGATCAGTGCGATGGTCGCCGGTGTTTCGGGTGAGGTCCGCATGACAGTCGCAGACTCTCTCAGCCCATTGGCGCGACCAGCACCTGTTCCGCAAGCTCGCGGCTGATCGCCATCCGGGTACCGCAGACTGAACAGATCAGATTCCGTCCGCCCGCCAATTTGCGCACTTGGAGTTGCTCGCAAAATCCCAAATCCCGCAGGCGGTCGCAGCCCGGTCCACTCAGGAAACGGATCCTCACATCACAGCCCACCCCAACCTGGTTCAAGGTCATGGCGCTGTCGATTTCCAGATCGGCGGCAAGTGCGGGCGACATCGTGCGGTAAAGATCCGTAATTGAGACTGGCTTGCAACAATAAAAACCGAATCTCCTCCACTATCTTCCTTCAAGGATCCGCTCGGCGAGCATTTCGGGCAGGCCGGCGGCGAGGATTTTGCGCTGGGTTTCGGCGATGTCGTATTCGACGCGACGGAAGACGATCTGTTTTTTCTCGATGTCGTAGATGGCATAGCAGGACCGCCAATCGCCATCGCGCGGTTGCCCCACGGAGCCCACGTTGATGAAGTATTTCGCGCTGTCCTCGATCACGAGCGACTCGGCTGGCACCTCCTGGACGCGGTCGCTTTTCACATATACCCGCGGCACATGGGTGTGGCCGTGGAAGCAGATCCGGGTGAATTGGTAGGAAAAATTCGACATCGCGTCGAAGCGGTTGGTTACGTAGTTCCAATGGGCCGGTTGGTCGAGGGTGCTGTGGACCACGGTGAAGTCAGACACCTGGCGCACCATGCGCAAGCGGCGGAGCCATTGCCGTTGTTCATCGCCGAGCTGCCGGCGGGTCCATTCGAGGGCGGCCGCCGCCACTGGATTCATGTTGTCGAGCGAGTGGTTTCCAGAAGCGTCGTCGTCGTGATTGCCTTTTACGGTGGGGCATTCCATGGCCCTAACGCGCTCCAGGCAGGCGGCGGGATCGGCATTGTATCCCACAATATCGCCCATGCAGACGTAATCGGTCACTTCCTGCTTCGCGGCATCGTCGAGAACAGCTTCGAGAGCTTCCAGGTTGGCGTGTATGTCACCGAATAGAGCAATCCGCATGGGAGGCAGGTAAAGATTGGCAGAAGTCTGGAGCATCGGTGACGTGTGTCGAGACGAAACCAACAACGGTCCCTACGTGGCACGCCGCCCCCGGTCATCACCCCAGTTTGGACTTGCAACGGCTTTGGTGCCTGCCTAAAAGCCCCGCCGCACGGCTTCTGACGAAAGAAAGGAGTGGGTCTCGCACCCACTCTTTTGCGTCTCTGGACCTCAGAAGCGGCGACCGCAGACACAGCACGCCATGACCAACGATATCGTCGCCCTCATCGAGTATTACGAAAAGGAAAAAGGAATCGACCGCGACAAGGTCGTGGCCGCCTTGGAATTCGCGTTCATTTCTGCATATCGCAAAATGGTTCCCGGTGCCGAAGCCATCGAGACACTGCGTGCCGACGTGAACACCCGCAAGGGCGAGACCCGTATTTTCGCCTCGCTCACCGTGGTTGCCGATGAGGAATACAAGGACAAGTTCAACCAGGTCCCCCTTTCCACAGCCAGCAAGAAAAATCCGGATGCCAGGCCCGGCGACATTCAGGAATTCAACGTCACGCCCAAGGACTTCGGCCGCATCGCGGTGCAGACCGCCAAGCAGACGATGATGCAGCGCCTCCGCCAGGCGGAGAAGGAAATGATTTACGAGGAATTCAAGGACCGCGCGGGAGACGTGGTTTCCGGCACCGTCCGCCGCTTCGAGCGCAACGACGTGATGATCGACCTCGGCAAGTTCGAAGGCATCATGCCCAACCGCGAGCGTGTGCAGGGCGAGGACTACAACATCGGCGACCGCATCCGTTGTTACGTGCTGGCCGTGGAAAACGAAGGTCGCGGACCTGAAATCATCCTTTCCCGCAGCCATCCGAATTTTGTCCGCCGCCTGTTCGAGGCCGAGGTCAATGAAATCTCCGACCGCACCGTGGAAATCCGTGGCATCGCCCGCGAGGCAGGTTTCCGCACCAAGGTCGCCGTTTGGAGCATGGATCCGAAGGTCGATCCCGTGGGGGCCTGCGTCGGCATGCGCGGGGCCCGCGTGAAAAACATCGTCCGCGAGCTTAACAACGAGAAAGTGGACATCATCCGTTGGAGCGAGGATCCCAGGGAATTCGTCCGCGAAGCCCTCAAGCCCGCCGAGTTGCGTTCGATCACCATCGATGAGGAAAACAAGGTCGTGCATGTCACGGTGGATGAGGCTGATCTTAGCAAGGCGATCGGTCGCAAGGGCCAGAACGCCCGCCTTTCCTCGCGTCTGATGGGCTGGGACGTGCAAGTCCGCCGCGATGAATCCAAGGAAGAGCAATTCAAGGAGAAAATCGGTGGTGCCGCCCACACCCTTGGCGAGCAACTCGGCATCACCGACGAACTGGCCAACAAGCTCACCCTCGCCGGTGGCTTCACACCCGAGCTGGTGGTCGATATGCCCGCCGACTACATCGCCGCCGCCCTTGAAATCACCGAAGAAGCCGCCGAAGCGATCCTTCAACGTGCGCAAACCATTGCCAGCGGTTCCGAACCTGCTGTAAGCTCCAACGACTAAGCCCCATTTCCCCCCTCTCCTCTCCCAGAACTCTGCAGACAAGCCGGATGCCCAAAAACAGCGACAGCTCACCCGAAAAAAACAAGGTCCTCGATCTTCTCGAAGCGACCAAGAAACCTTCACGTCGTGAGCGCCAGCGCAAGGATGCGGAAGTCGCGCCGCCGGCCCCCAGCAAATTGGACAAAGCCAAGAGCGAGGCGCTCGATATCTTCTCCGAAGAGAAAAAACCCAGGGTCCGCAAGGCCAGCCCGCCGCCCGCAGCCGTGCTCGGTTCGATTTCAAAACTTCTTGATCGCGAGGATCCGCTAATGGTCAAGGCAAGTGCCCCGGCACCGCCGGCTCCTGAATGCGCAGCCGCCGAAACCTCCGGCGATTTCGCCGAGGAGGATGCCTCTGCGGATCCCAAGCTCATCGTCATCAAGCCGCCGATCCTGGTTCCTGAATTGGCCAGCCGCCTTGGGCTCAAGCCGTTCAACATCATGGCGGACCTGATCAAGATCGGCGTCTTCCCTGCGCCCAATCAACCGCTCGAACCTGATGTTGCGGCGAAAATCTGTGAAATCCATGGCTTCACCTTCGAGCGCGAGAAGCGCGACAAGGAAAAGGGCTTCCATAAAATCGAGGAAGTCATTCAGGAACCCGAACTTCCCGCAGTGGAACCCGAGGACCTGCTCAAGAACCGCCCTCCGATCGTCACGATCATGGGCCATGTGGACCACGGCAAAACCTCGATCCTCGACTTCTTCCGCAAGACCAAGATCACAGCCGGCGAAGCGGGCGGCATCACCCAGCACATCGGTGCCTATCAGGTCATCCACAACGACCGGGAAATCACCTTCCTCGATACTCCCGGCCACGCGATTTTCTCCGACATGCGCGCCCGCGGCGCGGACATCACCGACATCGTCGTCATCGTGGTCGCCGCCAATGACGGCATCATGCCGCAGACGCTCGAGGCCATCAAGCACGCCAAAAAAGCCCGCAAGACCATCATCATCGCCCTCAACAAGTGCGACCTGCCGAGTGCCAACGTGGCTCGTGTGAAATCACAACTCGCGGAAAACGGCCTGCAAACCACCGACTTCGGCGGCGACACCGAATTCGCCGAAGTTTCCGCCGTCACCGGCCAGGGCATGGAGACCCTGCTGGAACTCATCGACCTCCAGGCCGAAGTGCTCGAACTCAAAGCCAACCCGAAGGCCACCACCCGCGCCGCCGTCATCGAGGCCCGCGTGGTCCCCGGCCGCGGCACGACCGCCACCGTCATCGTCGAATCCGGCACCCTCAAGGTGGGCATGCCTTTCATTTGCGGTCCTTACTCCGGAAAAGTCCGCTCGCTCATCAACGACCGCGGACAAGCCGTCAAATCCGCCCATCCCGGCATGCCCGTGGAAGTGATCGGCTTCGAGGAGCTTCCCAACGTCGGCGATCACCTCACCGAAATGAAGACCGAGCGCGAGGCAAAAACCCTCGCCGGCGAGCGCCAGGAAAAGGAACGCCTCGTGCGCCTCAAACCGCAGCACCGCAATCGCATGGAGGATCTCTATTCGATGGTTCGCGACGGTGGCGGCAAGGCCCAGCTCAAACTCATCCTCAAGTGCGACGTGCAAGGCTCCGTCGAGGCGATCAGGAAAGCCGTGCTCGCCATCGTATCGGAAAAAGTCGAGTGCACCTTCATCACCGCCGCCGCCGGACCGGTCACCGAATCGGACATCGCCTACGCCGCATCCACCGACGCCATCATCCTCGGGTTCAACGTCAAGGTCGAAGCCAAGGCCGTGAAATCCGCCAAGGCCGCCGATGTGGAAATCAAACTCTACTCGGTCGTTTACGAACTCATCGACCAGGTCCGCGAAGCGATGCTCGGCTTGCTCGAACCGCTCACTCGCGAGACGGTCATCGGCCACGCCGAAGTCCGCCAGATCTTCAAACTAAACCGCGGCCGGGTCGCCGGCTCGTTCGTCACCGACGGCCGCATCCATCGCAAGGCCCATGCCCGCGTCATCCGCGGTGGTGTTCCGGTCTTCGATGGACGGATGTCCACGCTGCGCCGCTTCAAGGATGAAGTCGAGGAGGTCCGCCAGAACTTCGAATGCGGCATCCGCCTCGGCGAGTTCAATGAATACGAGGAAGGTGACATCATCGAGTGTTACAAACTCGATAAAGTCCCGCAGACGCTCTAAGAGTTTATTAGTTCTCAGTGTTCAGTTTTCAGGTCAAGAGACCGAATCCTGATCTTCTATTCTCTGAAAACTTCAAACTGAAAACTAGCAACTTATCTCCATGTCCCGCCGCCTTGATCGAGTCAACGAACTGCTCCGCCGTGAAATCGGCACCGTCATTCAAAAAGACTACGAATGGCATGGCAAACTCGTGACCGTCAGCGAGGTGGAGGTGACCCAGGACCTTAAGGAAGGCAAAGTCTGGACCAGCGTGCTGGGCGGTGATGCCGGCCCGGTGATCGACAAGCTCAACCGCGACCACGGCTCCATCCAAAGCAAAGTCATGAAGCGGGTGGTCCTCAAGTCCACCCCGGTCCTTCGATTTCATTGCGACAATTCCGCCGCCCGCGGCGTGGGCATCGTGAACCTTCTCGAAGCAGTGGACAAGCTCCCCAAGGCTCCGGAAGAAGAGCCGGAGTGAAACCCGCGAGGAAAATCACCCGCCCTACCCGGCCCGCTGGTGGAAACCCCGCGCCAGCCTCCCCGCGGCATAGGCGTCGAACACCCGCCGGATTTCATCGCGGACCCGGCGGAAAACCGCCAGTTGCTCCTCCTCACTCCCCGTGACATGCGCCGGATCGTCAAAACCCCAATGGTGGCGGTTGAGCTGTCCCGGAAAAACCGGGCACGCCTGGTCCGCGTTGCCGCAAACCGTGATGACCGTCTCGACGTCGTTATCGAGAAACTCGTCGAGATGCTTCGAGCGATGACCGCTGATGTCGATGCCGATTTCGGCCATCACCCTGATGCCTAACGGATGCACGTATCCGGCCGGTTTCGAGCCGGCGCTTGCCACCCGGAAGCCCTCGCCCAAAGCCTTCCGCAAGATGCCTTCCGCAAGGTGGGAGCGGCAACTGTTGCCGGTGCAGAGAATCAGAATGCTTGGCTTTTTCATAAGTCAGAATCGGGAATAGAATTTGCGTTTCAGGAAAAAGGAAACATGCACCAGCCCGATCAAAGCGGGTACTTCGACCAGCGGCCCAACCACCGCCGCGAAGGCCACGCCGGATTCCAAGCCGAACACCGCGATGGCCACCGCGATGGCCAGCTCGAAGTTGTTCCCCGCCGAGGTGAACGCCACACTGGCCGTCCGCGGATAATCGGAGCCGAGCTTGGCAGCCATCACAAAACTCGCCAGAAACATCACCGCGAAATAGATCACCAGCGGAATGGCGATGCGCAACACATCCAGCGGCAAGCGCACGATCGCATCCCCCTTGTAGGTGAACATCACCACAATGGTGAACAACAGCGCGATCAGGGTAAGCGGGGAAATCCGCGGGATGAAAACTTTCTCATACCACTCCACTCCTTTCAGTTTCACCAGCAGCACGCGGCTCGATACTCCGGCGGCGAAGGGGATGCCCAGATAGATCAAAACACTGTGGAAAATATCCCCCATGGAAACCGGAACAATCACGCCCTTGAGGCCCACATACGGCGGCAACACGGTGATGAAAAACCATGCATAGGCGCTGTAAAACAAAACCTGAGCGATGCTGTTGAGCGCCACGAGCCCGGCCGCGTATTCACTGCTACCCTTGGCGAGATCGTTCCAAACCAACACCATCGCGATGCAACGGGCGATTCCGACGAGAATCAATCCGACCATGTATTCCGGTTGGTCCCGCAGAAACACCACCGCCAGGATCCACATCAACACCGGCCCGATGATCCAGTTCTGCACCAGTGATAAACCGAGAATCCGCGTGTTCGCGAACACCTTCGGCAGCTCGCTGTACCGCACCTTGGCCAGCGGCGGATACATCATCACGATCAGGCCAATGGCCAGCGGCAAATTGGTCGTGCCAAGCGTCATAGGCGCGAAAAATGCCGTAGGATCGGCGATCACGAGATTTCCTAACAAGATACCAGCCCCCATCGCGGAGAAAATCCAGACCGTGAGGTAGCGGTCGGTGAACGACATGTTTTTGGCAACGGCTTCGGACATAAAAGTGGAAGTGGAAGTGGTTTCCAGCGCTTATCGTTTCGCTTGGAGGATGCGAGGGGTTCCGAGTTTCACCGGCCCCGGGCAGCAACTCGTTTCACGACGCGCGAGACGGGCTTCTGCTTTTTCCGTGTCCGCCGCGTGGATGGCTGAATCCGGGAAATGCCTCAACACTGCCTTGAGTGGCGCGAGGTGGCTGCGGGCGATGCGGAAATACGTCCACTTCCCGCGTGTTTCACTCTCCAACATTCCCGCTTTGCGGATGATCTGGACGTGGCTGGAAACCGAGGACTGCGGCATCCCCAGAATGTCCGCCAACTCGCAGACACACAATGCGCGGACCATCACTTGGCGGACGATCCGCCAGCGGGTCTCGTCGGCAAGGATTCTGAAAAACATCACGGCTTCGCTCATAACGAGAAACATCGTCACGAAGTTTGCCGGTTTGTCCACCACAAATTTTCAGAGGTCTTGTGGAAACGTCACGGATAGTAAGGCCGCAGCATCCAGTAACAGACGGGGCCGGTCACGGCCACATAGAACCAGAGCGGAAACACCCAGCGCGCCAGCCTGCGGTGTGCGGCGAAGCGGTTGGTCCAGCCTGCGATGAAGGTGAACAGGATGAAGGGCAGGCTCACCGCCGCGAGCACGATGTGCGATACGAGCAGCAGCAGATAGGCGCTGCGCATGCCGCCGGCGCGCGCGCGCTCGCTTTCATCGACCACGCCATCGAGATTCAGATCGCCGAATTTCACCTCGCTGCTGGTGAAGTGATAGGCCATATAGCTGAACAGGAACAATACGGAGAGTCCCATCGCCACCACCATCATTCGGCGGTGAAGCGCGATCCGGCCTTTTATCACGGCGATGAAGGCGATGACCAGCACGCACGCCGCCGCAGCGTTGACGGCGGCATGAAACGGCGGGAGAAACGACAGGTCGAGCCCATCGGGAAGCGGAATCTTCACTCGCCGCATCAGGCCCACGATGCCCAGCACTGAGGCGCTGAGCAGCCATGCGGCGATGCCGAGTTTTTTCGCGAGTTGGTCCTGCGGCGGGCGGGACAGCCATTGATCGCGCTCGTCATTCATCAGATGCCGGGCGTTTCGTTTTTTTCAAGCTCGGCGCGGATGCGGCCGAACATCTCGCCCCTCAGATTCTGATAGAGTTGAGGATCCCGCTTGCGGGCCTCCTCGGAGCGGGCGTCGGCCAGCGGCCACTTGCCGATCACGCGGAACTCGCGGTCCACCAGCAGAAACCCGAGGTCGTGGGCGTAGCGGCCGTTGGCCTCGATGTCCGCCGGATCGCCGCGCTCGCGGATGCCGAAGAACTTGAGTTCCTGTTCGAGATAGGTATGGGTGCTTTTGGCGTCACCGGCATTGAGGAACCACCAGTTTTTGGTTTCCGCGCCGAGCGCCTTGGCGTAATCCGCGAGTTTCTCCTGCTTGTCGTTTTCGGGATCCACGGAAATGCAGGTGATGTGGAAATCCGGGTGATTGCGGAATTCGTCATAGATCTTGCGCAATTCCTCGCCGTTGCGCACCGCGCAGTGCGGGCAGATTGCGAAGAACTCCGCGGCGATCCAGACCTTGCCGCGCAGGTCGGAGAGTTTGACGGACTTTCCCTCCTGGTTGATGGCGGTTAGGTCGTTCTGGATTTCAAACCAGAGTGGCACGCTTTCCTTGCCGGTATCGACGATGGCCGCCATGTCCGGCTTCGGCAGTTGCGAGCGCAGGTGGAATGCGGTAGCGAGGATGGCCGCACAAACGAGGGCCACGGCGCTATAGAACAAAGTGAGGGCGGTTTTACGGGTCATTGGTTTTCCGGGGTTTCGGCGAGCAAGCTCTCAATCGTCTTGTTGAGCAGGATTTCAAGCTCCACCTCGTTGCTGTGTTCGGTGCCGGATTTCATGCCCTCGCGGTCCCATGCGGCGGCCATGTCGAAATCGAATGCCACCACTTCGGGTTTGGCGGGCCGGCCATCACGGGTTTTCGGAACCACCGCGCGGCGGATGTGGCCGTTGCGATCGATCAGCACGATGGTGGGATCGTATTGCCATTTTCCGTCCGCTTCGTTGGGAAAAACGGAGGCCTTGAGCTCGTTCTTGATGAACTTGTGCAAGGTCCCGGGCTCATTGCCGCCCAGCCACCACTGGGGCAGCTTCATGTTCCGGGATTCCGCCGTCCGGGTGAGGGTGTCATGCAAACTCGCGGCGGGTATGGGATCGACGACGAGCGTCACCAGGTGGAAATCCGCAGCGCCGGCGCGCGTTTCCGCGAGGCGTTTCATGACGGCCATGCTGCGCTCCGCCGCCTGGGGATCCCGCCGGCTCCAGACATTCAGGACGAACACCTTGCCCCGGAGGCTGAACAAATCGACGATTTTTCCGTCCTGCCGCATGAGGCGCAGGTCGCGTTCCTTCTGGATCCGGTGGATGATGGCGGGCCTGTCATCCGCAGATTGCGTGGAGGCCCATGATTGATAGGCGCGCAGGATCAACCAGCCGCCGAGCAGCATGATGGCCACCAGGATCCAGGCGGTGCGCCGGAGTTTTTTCGGATCGCGGACGGCCGGTTCGAGATCGGTGGGTGGGGTCATGGCTGGCGGAAGGTAGCCGGGTGCCCGTGCTTGGCAAGTCATGGAATCGAAGCGGATCGCGGCAGGGTGCATGTTTCATTTCCGGGGTTGTCAGCACCCGCATCCGGCTTGTAAGGTCCCCTGCAATCCGAATCCATGTGGAATTTTTTTTCAGAGCTTGGCTGGCGGGATGGCATTGAGATCCTTCTCCTCGCCACCTGTATCTATCAGGTTTATCGCGCCTTCCGGTCCACCCGGGGCGCGCAGATTCTCGTTGGTCTCGGCACCATTCTCGTTGTGCTCACGCTGGTGTCCACGGTTTTCAAGTTCGAGGTGATCCAGTGGATCATCACCCGCGCCGCCGCCGTGCTGGCCTTCGCCCTGATCGTGATTTTCCAACCCGAGCTGCGCACCGGACTCGCACGCCTGGGCAGCCACCGGCTGTTCTCCCTCTATGGACGCCGACGCCTCGACTTCCTGGAACGCTTCGCCGACGCCGTGCTCAACCTTTCGAAAAAACGTGTCGGTGCCCTGTTCGCCATCCAACGCGACGTCAGCCTCAAGGAGCAGCTCGATACCGGTGTGGTGCTCGACGCGCGCTTTTCTCCGGAGCTCGCCATGGCCGTTTTCCACCCGAAGGCCCCGCTGCACGATGGCGGCATGATCCTCGCCGACGACCGGGTGGCCGGTGCCGCCTGCGTGTTTCCCGTGACCGAGCGCGAAATGCAGGACCGTTCCATCGGACTTCGCCACCGCGCCGCCATCGGACTGACTGAGCGCACCGATGCCATCGCCGTGGTGGTAAGTGAGGAAACCGGCGGGATCTCGATCTGCCAGAACGGCAGCCTCCAGCGCAATTTAACCGAACAACAGTTCCGCGAGAAAATCGCCAACATCTTTTTCACCGGCAATCCGACCCATGAAACTCAAACTGTCGAAAAACTGGATCGCGAAGGTCCTGTCCCTCCTGCTGGCGATCGCAATCTGGTTTCTCATTAAGCAGAACCTCGCGAGCAACGGCGGCTTCATCGAAAAGCCGCCGCGTGCCGTGCCTGTGAGGGAAAAATGACCGGTATGGCCATCTTCGCGCCGGGCACGGCTCAAGCCCTCCAGTTCAGCGCGCCCTTCTTGAGCGCATAGACGTAGGCCACGAGCAGCACACCCGCGAAGCAGGCCATGCTGGCCAGTGCGACCGGGCCGTCCGCGATCAAATCCCGGAACTGGAGCGCCCACGGATACATGAAGACGACCTCGATGTCGAAGAGCACGAACAACATGGCCACCAGATAGAATTTCACAGAAAAGCGTGGCGCGCCCTCGCCCACCGGCAGCATGCCGCACTCGTAGGCGCTATCCTTGGTGGCATTGCGTTTGGCGGAGCGGCCGAAAACCACGCTTGCAGCGAGCACCACGACGGCGAAACCCGATGCGATGAGGATTTGGAAAAGAACCGGAAGGTATTGGTCGGGCATGGATGGGGCCGGTGAGTGGCGACGCGCGGATCATGGAAAACAAAGACCTGTCTTGGGTAGAAAAAAAACCCGCGCCGGGAATGGCGCGGGTTTTTCAAGTCTTCAGGATTCTGTGAATCGGATGGGATCTCAGTCCTGGGCTGCTGCTGCCGCCGCTTCCTGGGCTGCGGCGTAGGCGCTGGATGCCTCATGCACACGGGAGGTGCCCTTGTATTCCTTGCCGAGTTTTTCGACCAAGCCGCGGGTCACCAGGTTTTGAAGTTTTTCATAGGCCCGCAGGCGCAGCATTTCCTCCCCGCCGCTCACCGCGTTGCGTAATTTGAGATTTGCAAAAACCCGCTCGAACAGGTCGTTGAAACCGAACACTTTTTTCTCGGAGAGAACATTCACAAGCTCATCGGTGACGTGGTCGGGAAGGCGGCGTGAGAATCGGGTACGTTTCGTGGTAATTGCCATAACGGCGTGAATCTACACCTTCACATGATAAAAGCGACTCAAAAAATGGGGAAAGATCTCAAGTTGAAATAAATTATTTGCAAGTCTTAATCTTTAACTTCTGAAGAAAAGTTTTAAGCCCTCACTGAGGATGGCAGCTTGACAGGCAGGGGATTTCCGGCAGTCTCCCCGCCCCGGCGCGTCGGAAACGTGGCGGACATCGCAGAATCTCATGAAAAAGGACCTTCATCCGAAATACAATCCGGTCGTCTTCGTGGACATGACCACCGGCAAGCGCTTCATCACCCGTTCGACCAAGACCTCCGACAAGAAGGAAGTCATCGACGGAGTGGAGCATAGTTTGATCTCTATCGGCATCACGTCCGATTCGCATCCGTTCTTCACCGGATTGGCGCAGTTTGTGGATACCGAAGGCCGGATCGACAAATTCCAGAAGCGTTTCGGCGCGGTGCGCCGCGTGGGCAAGCCGAAGCTCGACTGAGCCTCCGGTCACGACATCCCACTTTTTCAAAACGCCCGGCCGCCCTTTGCGGACGGGCGTTTTGCGTGTCAATCACCGGTGTCGTGCGCTTGCGCTCAACCGGGCTTGGTTGATAGGCCAAGGTGTGTTCGGAGTTGAATTCCGGATGAAGGTGTCATGCCGTTTCCCGCCTCCGGGATTGCGCTTTGTTTTGAATTTGCGAGAGTATGCCAATGACGTGCCGCTTCACATTCCGGGTTCTCACGCTGGCCGCATGCGCGCTGGTGCTGGGAGGCTGTGGGACGGCCTATACGACGGTGTATTCCCCGAAAGCGGCAGGGGCCAAAGGCGAAACCTTCGGCTATCGGAAGTGGATCGCCGAGGAAGCCGAGCCGGATGTCGTGCTCATCGGCATCCACGGCTTTTGCGGGGCATCCATCGATTACGCCAATCTCGGCAATCATTTGCTCAAGTCCCAGCCGCGGACGGGGCTTTACGCTTATGAGGTGCGCGGCCAGGGAAGCGATCCGATCTACGCGCGGCGCGGCGACATCGGAAATCCAAAGGACTGGTATCAGGACTTGTTTGCCTTCACCCAACTGGTGCGGGAGCAGCACCCGGATGCCAAAGTGGTGTGGTACGGGGAGAGCATGGGAGCCTTGATCGCGGCACACGCCTGGCGCGAGGCACCGCCAGGACTGCCGCCTTGCGATGGATTGGCGCTATCCAGCCCGATCGTGCGGTTTCGCGATGACATTCCTGCGTGGACACCGGGCCTGGTGCAGATCACGGCCACCACCCTGCCGCTGGCGCGGGTTTCGCTCGATGCGCTTTCCGGTGGGCAGGATGTGCGGATGACTCAGAAATCGCTTCATGCCGAGCAGGTGAAAAAGAATTCCTACCATGTCGAACAACACACTTTGCGCCTGATCGGCGCGCTCAGCCGCCTGATCGGCGGAATGAACGATTGCGCGGCGACGTTCCAGGCTCCGGTCCTGGTGCTGCACGGCGGGCAGGATTATTTCAACAGCGATTCGGACGTCCGGGGTTTTTTGGCCCGCATTCCTGAGCAAACCTCGGTGACCTACCGGAATTATCCTGCGGCCTACCATTTGCTCATGTATGACGAGAAACGGGAGGCGATTTTCCGCGATGTCGAGCGCTGGGTGAACCGATTGCGCAAGGGAAGATTGGAAAATTAATCAAAAAACCGCCGGGTTTCGTCTTGACGGCATGGTTTTGACGGCCATTCTTCGCGCCCCGCAACCCCACAAAAGATTTTCACCATGGCCCGTATTTGCATCATCAGAGGAACCCAAGTCCGCTCCGGCGGCAGAATCCATCGTTCCGGTTTGGCCAAGAAAAAGGGCGGTATCGGCCGCCACGTCACAAAAGTGGTCAAGCGCACCGTTTCTCCCAATCTTCAAACCAAGCGTATCTGGGTTTCCGAGCTCGGCACTTTCATCCGCATGAAACTGAGCTGCCGTGCCCTTAAGACGATCAACAAGAACGGAGCCTTCGCCACTCTCAAGAAAGCCGGCCTGCTCTGATTTCGCCGCTTCAGTGGTAAGTTTGATTTCATGAAAAACGGCCCGGATTGATTACCGGGCCGTTTTTTGTGCTTCGGTCCTTAGTCTTTCCGGCAAGCCGTGCTTTGTGCTCCTGGTCAAAGTGGATTTGAAATCGGAAGTGATCCCGCAGCCAAGGATGAAGCCGCTGCGAAGCTGCCAATCTCAAGGCATGTATGGCGCGGGATTACCCCCGCGCACCCAGATGAACGCCCGTAGTGGACCTCCGCGGCTTAGTGCGAGCAGCAGCCGCCGCCACCACCACCACAACAACCACCACCACCGCTGGCTTCAGCAAGCTCCCCGGCGGTCGGGCAGCGACCGAGTTCGAGGGTCATGCCGACGTATTTGCCGATTTCCTTCTGGAGTTTTTCAAGTTGTTCGCGGGCGCTGAGGAATTCGCGGGCGATTTCATTCTCGATGAGCGCCTCGCGGGCGGCTTCGAACTCGCGGATTTCGGCCGCGCCGAGCTGGATGCCGGCGTGTTGTTTCTGGTGCAGTTCCTCGCCACGCTCGTGGACGCTTTGGTATTGGAGGCGCGCCGAGTCATCGCTGAGGAAACGCTCGACGCTTTCCTGAAGACCCAGGAACAGGGGATCGCTGGCGATCTGGGCGCACAGTTCACGGGTTTTGGCAATGACGGCGGAATCTTCTGCGATGATGGACATGCGCGGTGCATAAACCCCGGATCCGAAGCTGGCAACGGACTTTTTGCGGAAAATGTTTCCCCTCACTTCGGGGTTGGACCTTGGTTCGTTCTTCCCATAAGCAGTGATCCGCAACCCGTCCCGCCATGCCAGACCGCCTTTCCTCCACGTTTGAGAAACTCCGCACCACCCGCCAGAAGGCCTTTGTCGCCTACATCGCCGCCGGAGATCCGGATTTCGACCAGTCGCTGGAAATCATGAAAACCCTGGCGGACCTCGGAGCGGACATCATCGAGCTGGGCCTGCCGTTTTCCGATCCGCTGGCCGATGGCATCGTCAACCAGTTGGCCGCCGACCGGGCGCTGCGGGCCGGCATGACCGCACCCCGCGTGCTGGATTTGATCCGGAAATTCCGCGAAACGCATGAGACGCCCGTTGTGCTTTTCACCTATCTCAACCCGGTGTTCACCTATGGCTTCGAGGATTTCCACCACGATGCCGCGGCCGCTGGCGCGGATGGAATCCTTTTGTTGGACCTGCCGCCCGACGAGGCTGCGCTCAATAGCGATCTCGCCATCGGCGCGGGCCTGAAACACATCCGCCTGATCGCCCCCACCACGCCGCCGGAGCGGGTGAAGCTGCTGGCGCAATCCTCGGAGGGCTTTATCTACGCGCTATCCCGCACCGGCGTGACCGGTGCCCACGGCGGCCCGTCCGCCAACATCGCGGAGCTGGTTTCATCGATCAAGGCGCACACGGATGTGCCCGTGTGTGTCGGCTTCGGCATCAGCACACCGGAGCAGGCCGCGATGGTCGCCGCGGCGGCGGATGGCGTGATCGTCGGCTCCGCGATCGTCAAACAGGTGGAGCTCCATCCGGAAAACCCGGCGGCTGCCGTGCGCGATTTCACGGCTCCGCTGATCGCGGCGGTGAAAGCCAGTCGCCGCTGACGATGCGTTGGCTCTCATCGCAAGGCCCCAGCCATTCCCAGACCCAGGCGGAAAGCGGGGTGGCATCCGACAGTGTGACCATGGCGCGGACAGGACGATATTCGTTTCCCTCGAAGTCATCGAGGCTTTCCATCAACTCCGGGGAAACTTGATAGACCTCGCCGGTGGTTTCCGCCGCCGCTTCATCGAGCACCAGCCCGGGATACCAATCGATGCCGTAGAGCCTGCCGCGCACGGTTCCCGCAGCGAGGTAGTCCGCGCCCGCCATGCGGAAATGGTTCGAGCCACCGCAGCGCAGCGTGCCATAAACGAAAACTTTTTCTCCTGGTGAGGACATGGGATGGGATGACTTGTGCATGTGACGCGGTCAACGGCAATGACGCTCCTCCAGCAGGGAACGCGCCGATGTTGCGGTTTTTGCCGGGTAAGGCCGGAAGCCGCCATTTCTATCATTATTATCCTTGTCGGCAAGGCTCCACATGAATTGACCACGAGGGTCCTTTTCGGCGGACGAGGACCTTAGAACCCTCTTAACAGGCGGTCGGCATCGACCGCAACGATGCCGCCAAACCGACCGAAGGGCCGGGGAGGCGGTGGCGCATGTCCAGGCCGACTCCTAAGGGAAAGCTAAAGGCCAACGCGGTCGTCCTGTTACGACTTATTAGCTCCCCATCCACCAGGAAGGACAAACTCTATCCTTCCTGCCATGCACACGAGACCGATTCCTTTCCGTCGGCTTTTTCCTCACCGCGTAACCCGCCGGGTCCTCGACGCAGTCTTATTACAAACAGCAGGGAGACTGGCTCAACAAGACAGCGCTCGGAGGCGGGCAAGGGAAGCGGATTTTTTTCCGTTAAAACGTTAAAATCGATTGGTGCTGGTTGATCGGGCGATGTTCCGACATCGCCTGTTTGGAATTGAATTCAAACCAACCAACACCATGAACGATCAGACAGGGACACAGGCACCGG
>JAUYNL010000051.1 GCA_030696085.1 Luteolibacter sp. | reverse complement strand
CGTCTGCGCGTCGCGTGACCGCCCTCAAGAATCATTCCACCCCCCCCTCGATCCACCGCACAGAATCTGCGCGTTTCTGCTCGAGTTTCCCCGCCCGGCGTATTTCGGCGTGGATTATCCATCGATCCGGCGCTTCGCATGGAGCCGGCCGCTGCACCGGCGGCCCTGTGGCCCAATGTGGCGACGCCTGCTGTTTGCGTGTGGAAGCGGTTGCTGGATATCGTTTGCATTCTGATCAGTCTGCCTGTCACGCTGCCGCTGGTGGCGGTGGTGGCGCTTTGGATCAAGCTTGCATCCCGGGGGCCGGCGATTTTCCGACAGGAACGGATCGGCCGCAACGGCAGGCGTTTCATCCTGTACAAATTCCGCAGCATGTATGTGGATGCGGACACTCAAAGACACGCCAGTTACTTCAGCCATCTGGTGAAATCCAATTGCCCGATGGTGAAATTGGATATGCTGTGTGATTCGCGCCTCATTCCCATGGGTTGCCTGCTCCGGGCCGCTGGTTTGGATGAGTTGCCGCAGTTGTTCAACGTGCTTCGCGGGGAAATGAGCCTGGTAGGCCCCCGGCCCTGCCTGCCCGAGGAATATCGTTATTTCACCCGCAGCCAGCGGGTGAGATTCGAGGCCCTTCCCGGATTGACAGGAATCTGGCAGGCGCAAGGCAAGGACGTTTCGACCTTTGCCGAAATGAACGAAATGGATGCCCGCTATGTGAGGGAGTCCTCGCCGCTGCTCGACCTCTCGATCATGCTGCGCACGCCCTGTGCCTTGTTGCGCCAGATGCGTCTGGCCTTTCGCCGGCATCACGCTGCGGCAGTCGCTAGATTCTCATTTGGCAAGTCTGATTACAGTACCCAGAGCATGGGTTGAATACCGGGAAGGCAACTGTCCCGGCAGGATGCTCCGGATACGGTGATCTGATTCCGAAGCCTCAGGTTCCTGCCTGAAGGGAACCGTCTCTGGAAACGTCAATCGCCATGTCCGGAAATCCTGCTGAAAACCTGCGCATCGCCAGCGACGTGAAACTCGGATCGGGCGTTCGATTGCACGCCTTTGTCAATCTCTATGGTTGCGAAATCGGCGATGAGACCGGGATCGGATGCTTTGTGGAAATCCAGAAGGGTGTGAAAATCGGACCGCGGTGCAAGATTTCCAGTCATACATTCATCTGTGAGGGCGTGACTTGCGAAGCGGAGGTTTTCATTGGTCATGGCGTGATGTTCACCAATGACCGGTGGCCCATGGCCGTCAATCCCGTAGGAAAGATTCAAGGCCCGGAAGATTGGAAATGCCTCGGCACGCGGGTGCTCCGGGGGGCTTCGATCGGCTCGGGTGCCACAATCCTGGGCGGTGTCACCATCGGGGCGAACGCCATGATCGGGGCCGGCAGCGTGGTCACCCGCGATGTGCCGCCTGACACGACCGTTGCCGGAAATCCGGCGCGTGTCATCCAATCAAGCCACAAAGATTTTGAGTGATGATCCCGTTCTTCGACATGAAGATGCGGCATGCCTCCCTCCGTGAGGAGTTCCTGCGGGCTATCGGTGAGATCATCGATTCCGGAACATTTGCCGGAGATGCTGCGGTGGAAGCTTTTGAAAACGAGTTTGCCGCCTACTGCGGAAGCCGGTATGCGGTAGCCGTCGGCAGTGGCACGGATGCCCTGTGGCTGACCATGCTGGCGATGGGAATCGGCCCGGGTGACGAGGTAATCACCGTGCCCATGACTTTTGTGGCCACCGTCGAGGCGATTTGCCAGACGGGAGCCAGGCCGGTGTTTGTGGACATAGATACGCGGACCTACACGATGGATCCGGCGGCTTTGGAAAACGCACTTTCCTCCAGGACGAAGGCGATCATGCCCGTTCACCTGTTTGGTCAAACCGCGGCGATGGATCCCATCGTTGAATTTGCCCGGAAGCATGGTCTTCGGGTGATCGAAGACGCCGCCCAGGCGCATGGGGCCGAATACAAGTCCCGCAAGGCTGGAACCATCGGCGATGCGGGTTGTTTCAGTTTTTATCCCGCCAAGAATCTCGGGGCCTTCGGCGAAGGCGGTGCCGTGGTCACGGCGGATGGAGATCTCGCCAGCAGTTTGCGGATGCTCCGCAGTCACGGCCAAGCGAGAAAAAACCATCATGTGTTGAGGGGATGGAATAGCCGCTTGGATGCGATCCAAGCGGTGGTGCTGCGCATCAAGCTGCGCCACCTGGATGCGGAAAACCAAACCCGCCAAAGCCACGCCCGGCGCTATGATTCGGGTCTGGGGGGAGCGGGGGCGATTCGAATCCCGGAAACCGCACGGGACTGTCGGCACGTACATCACATCTACGCCATCCGGGTCGGAGGACGCCAACGGGTGATGGAGATGCTTGCCGGCAAAGGCATAAGTTGCGCGATCCATTACCCGGTTCCCGTCCACCTTCAGCCCGCGTTTGCGGAGCTGGGTTGCCAGCATGGGGATTTTCCCGTTTCCGAGCGTTGTGCGGAAGAGTTCCTCTCCCTTCCGATGTTCCCCGAGTTGACAGCCCGGCAGATCGACACGGTGGTGGAAGCGATCGGTGAGGCGCTTGGTGTGTGCGCAGCCGTGTGAGCGGCCGCTTTTGATTCAATCCCTGAAATTTCAAGACCCCTTCATTTCATGCAAAAGAACCAATCCAATGCCTCCGCAGGAAGCCTCGGCGTGCAGGATGTCCTGTTTGTGTTTTTCAAACACAAATGGTTGATCCTTATCCTGTCGTTTCTAGGTTTCGGCTCGGCCGCGGCGGTGTATTTCGCCCAAGCCCCGCTCTTCCAGTCTCAAGCCAAGCTCCTGGTCCGCTATGTGATCGAACGCAGCGCGGTTGATCCCTATCAGGCGCAGGCCAGCCCCGGTGCCTCGGTGGGAGCCGGCAACCATGTGATCGGCACGGAAATGGAAATCCTCAACAGTGCCGACCTCGCCATCGAGGTGGCTGAGGCCATCGGGCCCGACAGGTTGTTGCCCAAGGCCAACGGCAATATTCCTCCATCCGCAGCAGTCGGCGTGATCCTCAGCAATCTCCAGGTCATCCCCGGGCTGAGCACCAATGTGCTTCATGTGCATTACAAAAATGAAGATCCTGAACTCGCAAAGGAGGTTTTGCGGGAATTGGTCGATCGGTATTTCAACAAACACTTGGAAATCCATCGCTCGGCGGCCGCGTTCGACATCGTTTCCAAACAGGCCGAGGAACTGCGTGAGCGTCTGGAGAAAACCGAAGCGGAATTGAACATGCTCCGAACTGAATCGGGCATTGTTTCGATGACGGACGCGACGGAAGCGCTGTCGTCCCAGCGGGCGAGAACCCGGGAGGATTTGATGCGGGCGCGTGCCGAGCTCGCCGAGCAGCAGGCCAGCATCCAGTCCCTTGAAAAAGCCGTTGGAGGAGCTCAAGAAGCCAAGCTCCCCACGCGTCCCGAGAATGAAAAGCCTTCGCTCAAGCCCGTCCATCAGGTGCCGCCTCAAGTCATCACCGAATACCGGGCGGTCATGGAATTGATCGCATTTCTGCAAAAGCGGGAGCTTGAGCTGCGCATCAAGTTCAAGACCGGAAACCGGCTCCTGGTGCAGAACCAACAGCAAATCGCAAACTACGAGGGCCGCCGCCAGGCGCTGCTCGAAGAATATCCCGCGCTTTCCAAAGAGGCGGTGGTGATCGCCGCCGATCCAAAGGATCCCAGGCGCAATTTGGACATGGAAAAAGCCCGGCTTGCCGCCATCACGGCCAAAGTTCAGGTCTTTGAGGAGCATTTGAAGGAAATCTCCGCCCAGTTCAGCCAGCAATACGCCATTGGCGCCGCGATCGACGCGGTTGAGCGCCGCAGGCAGATGGAGGAAACCGAATACCGCACCCTGGAGGTGAATCTGAAAAACGCCCGCGTCGACCAAACCCTCGACCCCTCGCGGATGCCCAATATCACCGTGGTCCAGCAGCCGACCGAACCGATCAAAATCTACGACACGCTGACCAAAAAAATCATCCTCGGACTAGCTGCCGGGGGCTTGGCTCTCGGGCTAGGAATCGCTTTCCTCATCGAGTTCGTCTTCAACCGGAAAATAGACCGTCCGATCGAGATCCAGGCCCGTCTTCAACTGCCACTGCTGCTCTCCATCCCCTTCATACGCAAAAGCGAGCGGGGCGGGCTCCTGCTCGGTCGCAACCTGGATTCACCGCGTATCGGCATGGATCAGGACGAGTGGATTCAGCCCCTTGGTCCGAACGGATTTGAGCTCAGTGCTACGAGCGCGAAAATGGAACATTTCATCCTTCCATACTCGGAGACCATTCGGGACCGGATCATCTTCAATTTCGAGGTGAACAATGTCATCCACAAGCCGAAGTTGGTCGCCGTGACGGGTATGTCGGAGGGGGCCGGTACCTCCACGATTGCCGCCGGTCTGGCAAAATCGTTTTCGGAAATCAACGGGGTGAAGGTGTTGCTGGTGGATTTGAGCTCGCTGCATCCCCAGGAAAACCCGCTCTTCGGCGAGATTCCGCGGCATTCCCTGCCCAATGCGCTGAAACTCGCCAAGGATGCCGGCTTCAGGGAACAGACGCAGAATCTATATTATGCCAACGCACCGTCCCGCAGGGACGATAGCGGATCGACTTTCACGCCGCTGCATCTCCACCAGATGATGCCCATGCTGCATGCCAGCGAATACGATTATATCATTTTCGACATGCCACCCGTCGATCAGACCAGTCGGACTCTCACCATGGCCGGGCTGATGGACAAGGTGCTGCTGGTACTCGACGCGGAGAACACCAGCCGCGACGGCTTGAAATGGGGGTATTCGGAACTGACCAAGGGCCGCGCCGACGTTTCCTGCATCTTCAACAAGACCCGGACGCACGGCCCGGATTGGCTTCTTGGAGGCAATTGAGGCGACTTGAAATCATGGTGGATCCCATCACACATCCGGTTTCCCAGGCGATGGCCGGCGGGTCCCACGGCCTGCTGGCGCGCGCTTATTTCCGCATCAAACCCTACCTGCCGCTGGGCGTCCGCTGGGCGGTGCGCCGTGTCCGCATCCCGCGGATCATGAAGCGCAACGCGGGCGTCTGGCCCATCGACGAGTCGGCATCTGGCCGACCCTGCGATTGGAACGGCTGGCCGGGCGGAAAACAATTCGCACTGGTTTTCACTCACGACGTGGAGTCCGAGCAGGGACTGCACAAGGTCAAGGAGCTCGCGGAACTCGAAGTGAAGCACGGATTCCGCTCATCCTTCAATTTCATCCCGGAAGGATCCTACAACGATCCGGTGGAGCTTCGCGAATGGCTCGAAACAAACGGCTTTGAAGTCGGCGTGCATGACTTGTACCATGACGGCCATCTATACGAATCCAGGGAGAGCTTCAGCCGCAAGGCGAAAAGCATCAACCGCTATCTCGGTAAATGGCGGGCGGTCGGCTTCCGGTCCGGCTTCATGCTCCGCCAGCTGGATTGGCTGCATGATCTTGATGTCCTGTATGACACCTCGACATTTGATACCGATCCGTTCGAGCCCCAGCCAGAAGGATCCCACACAATCTTCCCCTTCCATGTGAAACCTCCCGCCGGCATCAAGGGACCGGGATATGTGGAGCTTTCCTATACCCTGCCACAGGACTCCACTCTGTTTCTTCTCCTGCGTGAGAAAACGACGGATATCTGGAAACGAAAACTCGACTGGATCGCCCGTAACGGCGGACTCGCACTCGTCAACATCCATCCAGACTATGTCGATTTTTCCCGCCGGCAGGGCGCTAACGAATCCTACCCGTCGGAACTTCTCATCGAATTCATGAGCTATATCAACTCGCATTACCAGGGGGCCTTCTGGAATCCCCTGGCCCGCGACCTGGCCTCGTGGTTTCGCGATCAGAGCTCTCAAATCGCGCCGACAGTGCCGCCCGCTGATGTTTCGCCCTCCCCCCCGCAGTCATGATCAGATTACGTCACAAATTATTGATCCACATATTCCGGCTGTTCGACCAGTTGGTCATGGTCGTCACCGCCGTAGGCATCATCTATCTCCGCCCCGAGATTTTCATGCTGGGCGGAACCCATATCCTTGAAGCGACCTTCCAGATCGAGGATACGATTGGTCTGCTCATACTCGCTGTCGGCTGGATCGGCATCTTTGACTACTTCATCCGTTACAAGGCGGACCGGTTGGTGGCGCTCAACACCCAGTTGAAAAATCTGCTCAAGGCGACCAGCATGGCCACATTCTGGCTGATGATCATCAGTGCCGTCTTCTCGGTGAAGAGCTTTAATATTCTCAATATTCTGATTTTTTTCCTGCTGGTGACGTTCATTGGCATTGTGAGTCGCTTGTTTCTACGCGTGTTGTTGTTGAGTGCCAGACGCTCTGGATACAATTACCGTTTCCTGCTAGTCATCGGCACCGATGAACGTGCCCGTGAGATCGCCGGCAGGATCGAGATGAAGCCGGAGCTGGGATACAAGATCGTGGGCTTCGTGGCGGAGACACCCGAAGCCGCCGCCCAATGGCAGGCAAAACCTCATGAAAGGTGGAAAAACCTCGGCCTGCTCACAGAGTTACGCCTGATTCTCACGCAGGAGCGGGTGGACGAGGTGATCGTCTGTCTGCCGATGGACGTTCGTTTCAGTGATATCACCATGGTCATCCAACATGCCCGGGACCTGGGCATCGTGGTGCGGCTCATGCCTGCCGCGTTGGACGGGACCTTGCTCAGGAAGCTGCACATCGAGGAATTCGAGGATGAATATGTCGTGACCTTGTTTCGGGAGCAGATGCTGCTGCAACTTTTGCTGAAACGCCTGATTGATGCGGCGCTCGCTCTCGTGGTGCTCGCCATTCTCTTCCCGCTGCTGCTTGTGGTAGCCATTCTCATCAAGCTGACCAGCCCCGGCCCGGTGCTCTTCGTGCAAAAACGCGTGGGCATGAACCAACGCCAGTTCAAGCTCTACAAATTCCGCTCCATGGTCGCAAACGCCGAGGAGCGAAAATCCGACCTGCTTCATCTCAACGAACGGGATGGTCCGGCATTCAAGATCGGCAACGATCCGCGGATCACTCGGATCGGTCGTTTCATTCGCAAAACCAGCATTGATGAGCTTCCCCAGTTGTTCAACGTTCTGAGCGGGGAGATGAGTCTTGTGGGACCACGTCCTCCATTGCCAGAGGAAGTGAAGAAGTATGAATGGATGTTCCGCAAGCGACTCTGTGTCAAACCCGGCATCACCTGCATCTGGCAGATCAGCGGTCGCAACGATGTTTCCTTTGATCGCTGGATGCAGATGGACCACGAATACATCGAGAACTGGTCGATCCTTCTGGACCTCCAGATTCTGGTGAAAACCATTCCCGCGGTGTTGTTCAGCAGGGGAGCCTCATGATTTCAACCACTGCCTTGATGTCGGGAAAACGCCCCAAAGTCCTCGCCATTTCCTCCGGTGGAGGGCACTGGATTCAGCTTTTGCGTCTGCGCCCCGCGTTTGAGGGATGCAAGGTTGTGTATGCCACGGTGAAGGATGGATACCGCGTGGATGTCGGCGAGGAAGCGGACTTCCGAGTGATCCGTAATGCCAATCGCTGGAGCAAGACCGATCTCATCCGTTCCGCGCTTGGAATCATCGCCTTGATCCTTTCGGTTAGGCCCGATGTGGTGATTACCACCGGCGCCGCTCCCGGTTATTTCGCCGTGCGCATCGGCAAACTGCTTGGCGCACGGGTCGTCTGGCTGGATAGCGTGGCGAATGCCGGGGAACTCTCGATGTCCGGCCGGAAGGCGGGTTCCTTTGTGGATCTCTGGCTCACCCAGTGGCCTCACCTCGCCCGTGACAAGGGGCCCGCATGCCATGGCAGCGTGCTTTAAGTTCCGATCCACCAATCACCACAAACTAAGTCATGATATTCGTCACGGTCGGCAGCGACATCCCGTTCAACCGCCTGCTCAAGGCCGTGGATGGCTGGGCGCGCGACAACAAGCGGCGCGACGTGTTCGCGCAGATCGGCAGGGGAGGGTGGGAGCCCGGCTTCATTCCCTTCGCCACGATGCTGGAACCCGCGGAGTTCAGAGAACGCCTCAGCGCCTGCCGTCTGGTGGTCGGGCATGCCGGGATGGGCACGATCCTCTCGGCGCTGCAATGTTCAAAGCCAATTCTCGTCATGCCGAGGAGAGGCCCTCTCGGAGAAACGCGCAACGATCATCAAATGGACACCGCAAGACAGCTCCAAGCGATGGGCAGGGTGAACGTGGCTTTCGACGAAACCGAGTTGTTCGATCACCTGGACCGGATGGAGGAATTGCTCCCCAAGGAGCCCATCGCGCCCTTTGCGGAACCGGAGTTGATCCGGACCCTGCATGATTTCATCCATCACCGCACCCGTCAGTGAATTCCGATATGACATATGTTCTTGTGACTCCGGTTCGCGATGAGGAGGCGACGATCGGAAAAACCATCGACTCGGTTCTCAGGCAGACACTGCTTCCGGTCGAGTGGGTGATCGTCAGCGATGGTTCTACGGACGCGACGGACGAGATTGTCCGCCGTGCCGCGGGCGCACATCCTTGGATCCGCCTGCTGCCGCTCTCGCCGAGGCCGGGCAGAAGTTTTGCGGCGGTGGTGTTCAATACCGAGGCGGGCATACGGCATCTGGATTTCCAGAGTTATGCGTTTCTAGGTCTGCTGGATTCGGATGTCACGTTTCAAGCCGACTATTTCGAGCGGCTCATGCGGCATTTCGAGGCGGAGCCCGCGCTGGGTCTGGCCGGCGGGGTGGTGATCGATGTGGGGCTGGCGCGGGACCGCTTTCCAAGAAATCGCATGGATGTTCCGGGAGCGGCCCAGTTTTTCCGCAGGGAATGTTTTGATAGCATCGGCGGTTTGCTGCCCATTCCGGAGGGCGGCTGGGACGGCATGACCTGTGCCATGGCGCGGATGAACGGTTATCAAACACGCCTTATCACCGATCTGGTGGTGGACCATCTCAAGCCGCGGAACATTGCCGAAGGAGGCGTGGTCCGGCGCAAGTGGCAGATGGGTGTCCGCGATTATGCGGCAGGTTATCATCCGGTTTTCGAACTCGTGAAATGCATCAGCCGTCTCAAGGAAAGGCCCTTGCTCATCGGGGCGGTCGCGTGGTGGATTGGTTACTGCATGGCCACGCTGCAGCGCCGCAAGCGGGTGGTGCCGCAGACCGTGGTGGAATTCATCCGGAGAGAGCAGTTGGCGCGGTTGAGCCGGATTTTCCGGCGGACTGCGTCACCGCAGACGGGTGAAGTCGCCAGGGTTTGATTTAATTGTCGTGATGCGTCCTTGTATTCTTAATTTCCACGGTGTCGGGCCGGTCACGCGTCCGCTTGACCAGGGAGAACTCGATTGCTGGCTTGATTCGGATTTTTTCGAGGCGGTTCTCGATCTTGTCAAAAAACACCCGCATGTCCGCATGACGGTGGATGATGGCAATGTTTCGGATTTTACCCACATCGTTCCGGCTCTCCTGCGGCGCGGACTCAGCGCGGTTTTTTTCATTTGTTCCGGTCGCCTGGATGAGCCGTTTTTTGTAAGCGCGGATCAAGTCCGGGAGATGCTGCGCGCGGGAATGGAAATCGGCAGCCACGGTGTGGCGCATGTCTCTTGGCGCGATCTATCACCGCGATTGTTGCGCGATGAATTGGAAGCCAGCCGTCGGGATCTCGGGCAGGTGTGCGGTGTTCCGGTGGTCGAGGCGGCCTGTCCTTTCGGCGCGTATGATCGCAGGGTGCTCAAGGAGCTTCGCCGGGCTGGATATCACCTCGTTTTTACCAGTGATGGCGGGCGCGCCACGCAGGATGCCTGGATCCAGCCTCGGACCACGGTGACTCGCCTGATGTCGCTGAAGGACGTGGAGAAGCTCATCGTGGAGGAGCCTCGATGGTTGAAACGCATGTCTTTCCGCGCAAAGCGCTTTTGCAAAAGCATCCGCTGACATCCATGGCGATTTCCGATTCATACCCCACTTGTCATGAAGTCCTGGTGGATGGCCAGACGGCCGATACGTGGGACGATATGATCCGCGGCTTTGAGGATGCGAACATCTATCAAACTCATGCTTATGGAGCGGTGCGTTGGGGTGAGCGGTATCTGAGTCATCTTGTTTTGAGCAAGGGCGGGAAAGCGCTCGCTGCGGCGCAACTCCGCATTGTCCGCGCGCCGGTGCTGCCCGTGGGCGTGGCTTACGCGAGATGGGGCCCGCTCTGCCGGGTGCGTGGCGGGGAACCAGATCCTGAAGTGCTTGCGAAGATGCTGGAATGCATGCGCGGCGAATACTGCGGACGCCGGGGTCTTGTTCTTCAAATCATTCCCAATGCATATTCGGCCAGCGGGCCCGGTGATGAGTTCGCAATGGCTTTGGAGAAAACCGGCTTTCGTGAGGATCCCTCGCTTCCACGTTACCGGACGGTCCACGTCGACCTGACTCCAGCCGTTGAGATCATGCGCAAGCGGCTCCATCAGAAATGGCGCAACCAATTGAACGGAGCGGAGAAAAATGGATTGGAGTTCGAGGTGGCGCGGGACACGCGGGCATATGACGAGTTTGTCCATCTCTATCACGGAATGAGGGATCGCAAGGGCTTTGATTCCGCAGTGGATGTCGGCGAGTTCGGACGGATTCAGGAAACACTGGCCGAATGCCGGAAGATGCCGGTGTTTCTGGCTAGAAAAGATGGCCATGCCGTGGGAGCGCTGGTTTGTTCCTTGATGGGCGATACGGCGATCTATCTGCTAGGTGCCACCAATGACCGTGCCAGGGAGCTCAAAGCCTCCTATTTCCTTCACTGGCAGGCGATGCTCTGGCTTAAGTCCGAGGGAGCTCGGTGTTATGACCTGGGTGGCATCGATCCAGTGGCGAATCCTGGCGGCCATCATTTTAAATCCGGCTTCGGAGGAAATGATGTGACCCAGATCGCGCCGGTTTCCATTTCCGGCGGACTTGTCGGAGGAGCTGTTCTGCGCGGCATATCATGGCTGCGCCGGAAACGCGCCGGGGCCTGAGCACGTTTGGTATTTTGAATTCATACGTAAAGAGCACATGGATCTCTCAATCGTCATTGTGAACTGGAACGGCCTGGGGGTCCTGAAGGACTGCCTCGGATCGATATATGGGTTGGCGCACGCGCGGAAATTCGAGGTGATCGTGGTGGACAACGACAGTTCGGATGAGTCCGTGGCGATGGTGAGGCGGGATTTTCCGCAGGTCAGGCTGGTATGCAATTCCCGGAATCTTGGTTTCGCGGCGGGTAACAACCGCGGGTTCGCGGTGGCGGAAGGACGTTATATCCTACTTCTTAATAGTGACACCCTGCTGCTTCCAGGTGCCCTGGATGAATCCGTGGCATATCTCGATGCGGCCCCTGATGTCGGTGTTCTGGGCTGCCGGGTGGAATTTCCCGACCGCTCCTTTCAAACAAGTTGTTATCGTTTCACGGATCCGCTGGTTCTTTTCATGGTGCGCCTGCTGCCGATCGGGGCGCTGGCGCATGAGCGGCTGAACTATGGCCGCTACTGGGGACGACGCTTCACGGAGACGACCGATGTGGACTGTGTGGCGGGATGTTTCATGATGGTCCGCCGCGAAATCATCGAGAATCTCGGCGGGCTCGATGAGGATTTCTTCATGTATGGGGAGGACGAGGAATGGTGCGACCGGATCAAACGCGGTGGCTGGCGTGTTGTGTATTTTCCGGGTGCCACGATCATCCACATCCATCGGTTTTCATCCCGGCAGGCGAGAAGGGCGCTGCGTGTTATCGAGTGCATGTCCCCGATGCTGGTGTTGCACAAGTGCCGCGGTCACAAGGCGGCATGGCGTGCCAATCTTGTGATGCTTGCCGCAATGTTGATCCGGACGCCCGCATGGCTTGCCGTGGATGCGCTTCACATTCTGCGTGGAAATTCTGGAAGAGGATTGCTGCGAAGCCGTTTCGCCGCGCTTGCCGCGCATATCAAGGGGGTATTCCGTCCGGTTTGGCTTCCTGTGAAGGCCCAGGTGCCTCTTGATCCAAATGACCCGATCATTTCCTGATGTCGTATTCACAAGCAGCCATTGAAGTTCCCGAATCGCTGGCGGCGGAGAGGTCTGCGGCGTGTTTCACGCAGCGGGTGCTGCATTCGTTCGAGGATGCGGAGTCGTTCCATGCAGCTTGGAACGAACTGGTTTGGCGTTCAGGTGCGGATATCTATCAGACGTTCGAGTGGTGCCGCGCCTGGTGGCGCCATTATGGGGATGGCAGGCAAATCAAGCTGCTTCTATATTTTTCAGGAGATGATCTGGTGGGAGTGGTGCCCGCGTTTAACGAGGTGCTGTGGCTTGGTCCGGCGCGCGTACGGGCCGCCAAGCTGATCGGGTCGGATTTCTCCCTGCAATTGTGCAACCTGCCGGTGATGTCGGACGCGCTCGACGCGGTGGTGTCGCACGCGATCGGACATTTCATCGGCGATGAGAAGTGCGACGTATTGTTGTTAGGTCCGCTTTCCGGACCTGCGGCGCGTTTGGACGGAATCGTCGATGCCGGGCGCAGGGAACAAGATCTGGTGGCGGGCGTGGAGTGCCTCGGCACCTCCATTTCAACCCGCTTCGAGTTGCCGGAGGATTTCGCCGCCTATCATGAATTGATCGGCAGCCGCCAGCGGGGAAACCACAGCCGCAGCTTGAAGCAGTTTGCAAAGAACCACCAGGTGGTGACCGACACGGTTTCGGAGCCCGATGAGGTGTTGCGTGAATTCGAAGGCTTTCGGGCGATCCATGAGGAGCAGTGGGCGGCGGAGGGCAAGCTCGGGCATTTCGGCGACTGGCCGAAAGCCACGGATTTCAACCGCGATCTGGTGGATTGCCTTGGCAAGCTTGGCATGGTCCGGTTTTTCCGAATCCTCGCGGACGGCGAGGTTGCTTCCTCGCAATTCTGTTTCCGATTCCGGGAGACGAATTACTGGCGGCTCCCCGGCCGTGCCTGCAGGCCCGGGTGGGAAAAGCTGAGTCTTGGCAAAATGGGGCTGATCCGGATGATCGAGGCGTCGATGGCCGAGGGGCTGTCGGTGGTCGAGGGCGGGCGCGGGCATTACGATTACAAGGTGCGGTTGGGCGGCGTTGAGTGGCCGTTGCGCACCATCCAGATCACGCGGAGAGGTTTCGGGGTCCGTTTTCGGCTGTGTTTGTTCCTCGCCTGCGCGCGCCTGCTCCATCTGCTCTATTACAAGATTCTATTTTTGCGTCTGGCACCGAAATTTCCGCCGCTCAAGCGTTCGCTGTGGCCCGTGTGGATACGATCAACATGGTGAGGGATTTCCTGTTCTGCGGCGGACCTTCCGTGAGCTTGTCCGATTGGCTGCCGCCTCACGGGCTTACCACCGATGGCATCGGATCGTGGCCGCAATTCGAGGGTCGCACGGTGATCGGAACCCACCGGGGACGAACCGCCGTGGTGCTTGCCTGCCGCATGCTTGGCTTGGGTGAGGGCCATGAAGTCTTGATGCCGTCTTATCACTGCGGCACCGAACTCGATGCGCTACTGCATGCCGGCGTGACTCCGGTGGCCTACCGGATTACGCGGAATTGTGAAATTGATCTCGAAGACCTCATCGCCCGGAAAACTGATCGAACCCGCGCGGTTTACCTAATCCATTACTTCGGCTGGGAACAACCAATGGAAACGCTCCGCCGCTGGTGCGATGAGCACGGACTCCTATTGATTGAGGACTGCGCGCTGGCTTTGTTCAGCTCCGGACAAACGGGAGTGATCGGCAGGACGGGCGACGCGGCGATCTTCAGCCTGCCAAAATCACTGGGTCTGCTTTACGGTGGTTTGCTCTCGTTATCCGCACGTCATGATTTCTCCCCGCCACGACTGATGCCCAGCGGGGCCAAGATTTGGCTGCGGGAAATCCGGCATTCTGCGCGTTGCGCGATATTACAGCTCCTCGACAAGCTCGGCCTTTGCAGGGGGCTCTTATCGCTGCGCCGACGCTCACGAAACCGGCGTTCGGACGCCCTTGGCCCGGGTGAATTGGCTGACATGCCGGGCAATTATTACTTCAATCCGGCAGAGGATGCCGATCGCTCGTTGCACCCGCGTGCGGCGGTCGTGGCAGCCTCCGTGTCGCGAGAAAATGTCATCCAGACGAGGCGGGCGAATTATTCGCGACTTGCCGCCGCGTTGGATGGCATTAACGGAGTTACCCGCATGTTTCCAAGCCTGCCCGACGGAGTCTGTCCTCTGGCGCTACCCCTGTTGGTGTCAAACCGGGATTCGCTCGCTGCAAATCTTCAGGAAATGGGTGTCTCCGCGTTTCCCTGGTGGGCCGGATTTCACCGATTTGGCCTGAATTGGAATGGTTTTCCGGACGCTTGTTTTTTGAAAAGTCACCTTTTGACCCTGCCGATTGACCAGGATATGGACAGTCGCCGGATCGGTGAATTGGCAGCCCTGATCGCCCGCTTGCTGAGCCTAGAGCCTTCAAAATAGTCGGAGAAGTGGGAATTTTTAAAATTTAGGCTTGCCTCATGGCGGCTTTACCCCAAATTATAAAGCCTAACGTGAATTCTAATCGAATTTAACGAAAATCAGCCAAAATCATGAAACCAGCATTAAAACTTCTACTCCTGGCAGTCGTCCTCCTGGCAGGCGTGACTCTCTCTGTCGATGCCGCATCCTCGGTGACCCGGCACGGAGTCACCTGGAAATTCGATAAAGATTACACCACGGGGCAGTATGCCAACGGCGATTTTTGGGTCCGTGGGCCTGTGGTCATCACCCAAATAACCCCCACTCCCACGGCGGGACGCAACGGAACCGTGATCAACCCGGCACCCGGTTCCACCCAGGGATTTGATGACCGGTTCTGGGCAAATCCTTACAGCGCCACCTTGAATGTTGGCACCAAGCTGCCTCTGACGGTTGCCACCAACAGCTCTGTGGTTTCATGTATCTCGAAATCCGCCCAGATCCAGTATGGTCAGATTGATGCCTTCGTAATTCTCACGGTGGTGGATGCCGTTCCTGCGGATGGCGGTTTCCGCCCGCCATATATTGGAAACGGAAGCCGTGCGAGTTTGTGGAAATCCTCTGATCTCAACTATGGCGCTCTTAACAAGCTCGGCTCGGCGGCCATGACCTCGAAGCCGAATCTCACCACGGTTGCAGGCTACTTCGAAAAGACATGGTACGAGCAGGATCTCGACTGGACCGGACGTTTCCTCCACACCCCCTACATGGCGGAAAACGGCTACGGAAAAGACATGGCGCTTACGACAGGCGATGCGGCGCTGCTTCTTCAACTCGACTACACCAATGCTCAAAAAGCGCCGCTTTTGATTAGCTTCGTGCAATATGGAATTGATGTTTATGGTATTCTGAACTCGGGAAGAAACTGGTATGCCGATGGCGGCCATAACTGCGGCAGGATCACTCCGCTGCTGATTGCTGCGGCGGTACTGAATGACAGCAGATTGAAGGCGAAGCTCGCCGGATCCGCCCAGAATTTCCAGGAGTTGCAGCAAACATTCACGGTGACCCAGGCCGATGTGAATATGACGGGGCGGGTCGGGACCAATGGTGACGCGGTTTACAACTACACCAGCAGCAACATTGGAATGGCCGAGTGGGGCATCCGCCATTCATCAGAACCCCAAAAGGATAACAACTTCTGGCTGGCATCCTACCGGGATATTGGCGGCAGCGTCCTCACTGCGCCAGCCATGGCGGCCCGCGTGATGGGAGTGCGGGCCATGGTCGCCTGGGAACCATTGTTTCTCTATGCTGAAAGACATGTGAATTACGAGCAGAGCTCGCAGTACAAAGGGGAATTCGCTTACAATCCGACCCCCGCATTCCACAAGCAATTCTACAACACTTATAAGAACGCCTCACCTCCTTCCGGGGGCGGTGAGCCGCCGAATCCCGAGGCACCCGTAAAACCGCAGGGACTGCGTGTGGTTGAGTGAGGTAGTGCCCGGGGCGGGGATGCCGGAATAAAATGAGCGGCAGCGATCTTGCCGTCCCATCCTTCGGTCCGCATGCAAGCAATTCCATTTTGACACAAGGTGAACGGTCCCCTGCTTGCCTTGTGTCTGGTCCTGCTTTTGCTGCAGTTGACTCTGCCTGCCCGATGGGCGTTCATACCGATACTGTTGGCCGCCTGCCATACCCCATACACCTCTGATTTCGGAGGATTCACCGTTGCGCGCCTGGTGATCGTTGTCGGCTTGCTGCGTGCTGCCGGAAGCGGTCTGATTCGATTCGACAGCCAGTCTTCTCTTGATCGCCGGATGATGGTGTTCGCCGCCGTGGCGCTGCTCAGTGCGGTAGGACACAATGCCTTGATTTCCAATCCGTATATTTTTAGGATCGGACTTGTTCTGAATGTGCTGGGCACCTACTTCTATGCGCGTGCCTATCTGGCATCGGATGAAGCGCTGGAACGCCTGTCAAAAGGGCTGGCCATTGCCCTGGTTCCATTCGCCGTCCTGATGGTCATGGAAAAGCAGACTGGCATCAATCCCTATGCCAAACTCGGAGCGCAGAACCTGACATCGCTGGTTAGGGATGGAAAAATCCGGGCGCAGGGTCCTTTCGGTACCCCCATTCTGGCCGGCACGGTGGGTGCGTGTGCGGTTCCGCTTTTCATTCCTCTCTGGAAAACCCGTCGCCGGCTGGCGGCCACCGGGCTTGGCACCTGTCTGGTGATCACCTACAGCTCCGCATCCAGCGGCCCCATCAGCACCGTTCTGCTAGGCATGGGAGCCATCGCCCTCTGGCGGGTGAGGTCCCATTCCAGACAAATCCAAATCGCGACACTTTGCATCCTTGTCGTGCTGCATTTCATCAAGGAGCGGCCGATCTGGTATCTCATGGCCTTGATGGACTTTGTAGGAGGCAGCACCGGGTGGCACCGCGCCTATCTGATTGATGTCGGAGTGAAACACATGGGCGAATGGTGGTTGTGGGGCACGGACCAGACCGGCCACTGGATGCCATACTCGCTGCCGACCGCCGTGCCCGGATTGTTTCAGGCCGACCTGACGAATTATTATCTTCATCTCGGGGTGATCGGCGGCTTGCCGCTGTTGTTCTGCCTGTTGGCGGTACAATGGTCGGCGTTCGCCCAAATCGGGCGGAAAATCCGCGAATTCGGCATGGCGGGGACCCGCGAGGAGTTCGCGGTATGGTGCGTTGGCGCGGCGCTTTTCGCCCACAGCGTGACCTTTCTCTCGATCTCCTACTTTGATCAGATGTATGTGTTTTTCTGGATGATCGTGGGCTGTCTGCCCGCGTTGTTGAACACTCCGGCGGATGCCGGTGCGGATGTGGAACCGGAGTGGGATACGGCCCCGAACCGGGGAGGCCGCGGTTCGCAACCTGTCCCATGGTGATGAATGCATCAGGATCACGATCAAGGCCAGCCAGCCCCCATCCATGCCGGAGGTTGTTGAATCTGCTGTCCGCCTGCTGCCACTACCTGAGGTGGTCATGGCGCTTCGGGAATTTCGGATTCAGGTCGCGTCTGGCCGCTCCCCAGTTTCTAACGAACCTGCGGCTGGTAAGCATCGGAAAGCGGGTCTCCATCTGGAAGGGCGCGCGGATCGAAGCCTTTGGTGCGGCGGGTGAAACCGGTCCCAGGCTTGAAATCGGCGACGACACCGTGATCCATTTGAATTTCCACTGCGGAGCGGCGGAATCCGTGAAAATAGGGCGCGACGTCCTGATCGCGGGCGGCGTGTATATCACCGATCACGATCATGTGTTTGACGATCCGGACCTCCCCGCCAGGTGGGCGGGCGGGCTGGTGACCAAACCGGTGGTGATTGGTGACGGTGCCTGGCTCGGCGAGGGATGCGTGATTCTCAAGGGCGTGACGGTGGGACGGCGCGCCGTGATCGGTGCGAACGCGGTGGTCACCAGGGATGTGCCGCCGTTCGCCATCGCGGGAGGAATCCCCGCGCGGGTGATTCGAACCATTGTTCCGCCAGGCATGATACTGGATAGGAATAACATGAGCTGACATGCTGGTATCCATTGTCATTCCGACCTATAACCGCGAGGCAACCATCGTTGCGGCGGTGGAGAGCGCGCTGGCGCAGACGCACCGCAATCTCGAGGTGATCGTTGTGGATGATGGATCGGTGGATTCAACGCTTGAAGTGCTTGCCGCGTATGAGAACCGGATTTCCATCATCCGGCAGGCGAATGCAGGCCCATCGGCGGCCCGCAACCGGGGTGTGAACGCATCAAGGGGCGAAGTCATCGCGTTTCTGGACTCCGACGATCAGTGGAAACCCACCAAGATCGAAAGGCAGGTGGCGCTCATGAAACGCGGTGGTTCCGGCATGTGCTGCTGTGTCTGCAACGCCAGGGTCATGGGAGCCGATGGAGCGCTCGTGGGCGACACCTTTGATTTTGCCGGTCTCCGATTCGATTTCGCCGAAGGTGAGTGGACGAATCCCCAGGAGGTGCTGGCGACCCGGTTTTTATTGTTCAATCAAGTGGTGGCGGTCCGCCGCGAGGCCTTCGACCGGGTTGGCGGCTTCAACGAGAAACTGCGCCTGCTTGAGGATTACGAACTCTCTCTCAGACTGTCATCAGCAGGCACCTGGGGGGTGATCCGCGAGCCGCTGGTGATGAAATACAACGACACCAACGGCATCGGAGTCGAGTGCATGACAGATCGCGAGAGTCACGCGCGTGTCCGCGCGGAGGTGATTTCCGGCATCCTCGGTTCCCAGTATGATCTTGGTAGCGGCGCCCGCTCGAATCTTGAGCGCACTCTCAGGGATTTGAGAACCGAATCCCGAGCCGTGGCCATGATGCGGGCAGGAGGCCCTCCGGCACGGCTGGCGGGAATGATGCTGGAGTTCCTGCTCCGGGCGAGAAGGGCGGCAAGACGCCGCAGCCCGTCATGGCCGGCATTCCGCGGCAAGGCAATCTGTGTTTGACAAGTTAATAGGTTATGCGTTTCAAAGCCATTATTCACATTGATTCATGAACGAAATCACGATTGAGGCGGGGCGTGGCGAACGTCAGTATTGGCGCGACTTGTGGCGTTACCGGGAGTTGTTCTATTTCCTCGCGTGGCGGGACATACTCGTGCGCTACAAACAAACCGTCATCGGCATCGCGTGGGCGGTGATCCGTCCCATGCTCACGATGCTGGTGTTGAGCTTTATTTTTGGAAAACTAGCGAAGATGGATTCGGGCGGGGTTCCGTATCCGATTCTGGTGTTTTGTGGAATGCTGCCCTGGCAGTTTTTCGCCACGGCGTTCTCCGAAAGCGGAAATAGCCTTGTTTCCAACGCAGGAATGATCTCCAAGGTGTATTTCCCGCGGCTGGTGGTGCCGGTAAGCAGTGTGATCACAAGCTTTGTGGATTTCCTGATCTCCGCGGTCCTGCTCGCGCTGATGATGGTCTATTACGGCTATGTTCCGGGACCCGGTATTTTCTTCCTGCCTTTGTTCATCGCGCTGGCCTTTGCCACTGCATTTGGCGCCGGACTGTGGATTTCCGCACTGATGGTTCGTTACCGGGACTTCCGCTACATCGTTCCGTTTGTCGTTCAATTCGGGTTGTACATCTCTCCGGTTGGATTCAACAGCAACGTGGTTCCGCCGGAATGGCGCATGCTTTACGCCATGAATCCAATGGTCGGCGTTATTGATGGTTTCCGCTGGGCGATTCTTGGCGATAGCCGCATGCATTGGCCCGAATTCTGGATGTCATCGACTCTCGTGGCCTTGATCATTGTTTCAGGAATTTATTATTTCCGTCGGACCGAGCGGACATTCGCCGATGTGATCTGACGTTTTGCCAGCCTGTTCAACGGCTGGTCGCAACCTCCCGAAATCCATTCCCCACATTTTCAAGACTCAATCCCATGAATAAATCGACAACACTAGAATTCTCCAGCCCGCAGTCACGCAAGGGGTCCGAACCCATCACCGATGTGGCGATCATAGGCATGGGTTATGTGGGGCTTCCCTTATCCCTCCAGTTCGCCGGTTCCGGCGTCAGGGTTCTCGGTGTTGATATCGACGACGCCAAGGTTGATCGTATCAACCGTGGAGAAAGTTATATCAAGCACATCGGTTCCGACAAGATCGCCGCGATGCGCGACGCCGGCATGTTCCGGGCGACTTCTGATTTCTCCGAGATTGCCGGAGTGTCGGCGGTGATCATCTGCGTTCCCACCCCGCTGAGCAAAAACCGCGAGCCTGACATGTCGTATGTGCTCGATACCGGCAGGGCGATCGCGCCGCATCTGGCAGAGGGGACGCTAGTCGTGCTGGAATCGACGACTTATCCGGGCACCACCGATCAGGATCTGCGGCAGGTGCTGGAGAAGGCGTCGGGCCTGGTGGCGGGCCAGGGTTTCCACCTTGCCTTCTCGCCGGAGCGAGAGGACCCCGGAAATCCCGCCAGCAGGGTGGGGGAGGTCCCCAAGCTGGTGGGAGGTTTCAGCCCCGTCTGCCTGGAGAAAGCGATGCAACTTTATGGCCGTTCCCTTAAGAACCTTGTTCCGGTTTCCTCCTGCCGGGTTGCGGAGGCAGCGAAGTTGCTGGAGAACATTTTTCGCAGCGTCAACATCGCCATGGTCAATGAGCTCAAGCTGGTTTACGCGGCGATGGGCATTGATATCTGGGAGGTGATCGCGGCCGCCAGGACCAAGCCCTTCGGGTTCATGCCGTTCTATCCCGGCCCCGGCCTCGGCGGTCACTGCATTCCCATCGATCCTTTCTATCTGACATGGAAGGCTCATGAATTCGAGTGCGCCACCCGCTTCATCGAGTTGGCGGGGGAGGTCAACACGGCCATGCCCGGTTATGTGGTGGACCGGGTGGGTGAGGCGCTCAACGCCTCGCGCAAGGCGGTGAACGGCGCGAAGGTGCTGGTGTTGGGCCTGGCATACAAGCCGGACGTGGATGACGAGCGCGAGTCGCCGAGTTACCGCATCATGGAGTTGCTCAAGCGCCGCGGGGCGGAGGTTTTCTATCATGATCCGCACGTGCCTGTGATCGGCATGACCCGCGAGCACGCCGAATGGGCCGGAACGCGTTCGGTCGAGTGGGATGAACGGACGATTTCCGCTTTCGATCTCGTTGTGATCGCCACCGCCCACTCATGTGTGGATTACCGGCAGTTGGCGGACTGGTCTCCTTGCATTGTGGATACCCGCAACGTCATGGCGGATCTGGCAACGGTTGCGGGACAGGTCTGGAAGGCGTGATGAGTGACGAAGTGGTTGAAAACAAATCCCGTATCATCAAATCCCAGCAACATGAGTGAACCTATCATTGTCGTCGAAAATCTATCGAAGTGTTATAAAATCGGCACCAATGCCGGGCAGGGTGACGGTTTGCGCCATGTGTTGGAAAGGGCGGTGCGGGCTCCGTTTTCAATGTTCAGCCCCGGCGGCCGCGTGAAGCGGGCGAAGACCGAAGATTTCTGGGCGGTGCGTGATCTCAATCTGGAGATCATGCCGGGTGAGATGGTGGGGGTAATTGGCAGGAACGGTGCGGGAAAATCCACATTTTTGAAATTGCTCAGCCGGATCACGGAGCCCACGACGGGGCGCATCCGCCTGCGCGGCCGGGTGGCGAGCCTGCTGGAGGTGGGGACCGGATTCCACCCCGAGCTCACGGGACGGGAGAATATTTTCCTCAATGGAGCCATCCTCGGAATGTCGCGGGTGGAGATCAAACGCAAGTTCGACGAAATCGTCGCGTTTGCCGAGGTTGACAAGTTCCTGGATACGCCCGTGAAGCGCTACAGTAGTGGAATGTATGTGCGGCTGGCCTTCGCGGTAGCGGCGCACCTTGAACCCGAGATCCTTATTGTGGATGAGGTCCTAGCGGTCGGTGATGCCGAGTTTCAGAGAAAATGTCTTGGTAAAATGGAGGATGTCGCCAACCGCGAGGGGCGCACCGTGATCCTGGTGAGCCATCAGATGCCCGCAATCCAGAACCTTTGCAGGCGATGCATCCTGATGGATCGCGGGCGGTTGATCCAGCAGGGGCCGACCCATGAGATTGTCGAAGCCTATATGGCCCGCGGGGAGATTCTCGCCGCCGAAGGGCTGGAAGAGCGGGAGGACCGCGCGGGAAAAGGCGACGTCAGGATCACCGAAGTCAATCTGCGGGATGAGAACGGCGAGATCATCAAGGAGGCTATCTCCGGCAACAATGTGATCGTGAGTCTGACATACGCCGTCAAGGATGGGATCACCCTTGATGATTGCATCGTCTGTGCGGAGATCTGCAAGGATCACTTCAATTACTTCTCGCTCTCATCGTTCCTTGTGGATTTGAGGAAACTGTGTCTTTCGGGAAATGGGAGAATTGATTTCATGGTGCCGGACTGGCCGCTTTCGGGAGGGACCTATCGCGTCAATATTTATGTCGAATCCGAGCATGTAATGCAGGATCATCTGAACGATGCCACCTTGATCGAGACCATCGACGGGGATTTCTACGGGACAGGGAGACTGAACCACGAAGGCTGGCAGGGGACCTCGGTGCTGGTGGGTCATTCATGGCGGCAGCATCAGGTTCCCAGGGGCCTGTGATGCATACCCACCTGCATTCTTAGATCCTTATTTGTCCACAAGGTTGGCATTTCCTTATCAATTCGCTCCAAATAGGCAGGAAAATTATGGCACGCAATCGCGTAATGCCGGATGTTACCGATCCGCGTTAAAACTCTCCTTGAGGTTAGGGCTTTCATCTCATTAACCTCCTTCCGTATTTCAAGCATCCCCCTCTACCTCCCCTGAATCCAATGAAATCACACACAACGAGGCTTATCCGTGGCATCATGCTCGGCCTGGGCCTGGCGGCACATCTCAGCCACGCAGATCCCCTCCCACCGGTACGCATCATGCCGTTGGGGGATTCCATCACCCAGGGCTGCTGCAGCGATCTCAGCACCGAGGGGGGATACCGCAACTTCCTTCATGAAGAACTAACGCTCGCGGGCTACAGCGTGGACTTTGTGGGTACACAGACGGATACCAGCAATCCGACTCTGCCGGACACGGACCATCAGGGAGTGCCCGCCGCCAAGCTCGATGACCTCAGGGCGATGGCGCCCACCTGGCTGAAAATGACCGAGGATCCGGATGTGATCCTGCTTCACGCGGGAACGAATGATTTCGGAGCGGGCGCGACGCCTGCGGAAGCCGTGGTCCGGATGAGGGCTCTGATCAGGGACTTGTCGGTTCTCCGGCCTCACGCGAAAATCCTAGTTTCCAGCCCTACGCTTCGCACGGACTTTCCGTCAGTTGAAAACAATGTGGCGGCGTTCGCGTTGCTGCTTCCCGATTTGGTCACCGAGGAACATGCGCTGGGCCGTCAGGTCTATTATGTGGATTTGCACTCCGCTCTGCTGCCGGAGGATTTGAACGACGGATTACATCCCAAGGCGAGTGGCTTTGAAAAGATGGCCGGCGTATGGATGTCCGCGATTTCCGCCGTGATCAGTCCGTCGGGAACCGCCGACCTCCCCGCGATCGCCCGCGTGGAGGCAAGGGACAGCCTGACCACGTTGAAAGTGAGGTTCAGCAAGCCACTGGAGGATGCGGCGGCGAACGCCGCCAATTTCACCCTCAGCGGTGGAGTCACGGTTTCGGCGGCCACGCTGGATTCCGAGTCCAAACGAATCATCACCCTGACGACCGGCGCGCAAACTCCCGGAACGGCCTATACCCTGACCGTGAACGGGGTGCGAGACCGCTCCGCCGTTCCACTGGAAATATTGGCCGGATCTACCAGCGCATTCACTTCGTTGTCGCTGGTGGACGGAAGTTTCGAGTCCGATGGCAGTTCCTGGACCAGTTCCGGCAGTTCCTCGGTTGAGAATACCATGGTTTATCCCGCATATGCGACGCACGGACAGAAGATCATGGTTTTCAATGAAGGGCTTCAGACGCCCAACGGTGTTATCTCTCAGACGATACCCACTGTGCCCGGACAGATTTACAGACTTCGCTTTGACATGGGTGCTCAAGGCAACCTGGCTGCCACTCTAAAGTTGAAGATATCAATCGCGGGGACCAGTCCGCGGCTGATCCACACCGAGATCCTGCCGGGTGTCAGCAGCGGAACCACCCGTTGGGTGGGCAGGTCGTTTGATTTTGAAGCGGATAACACGTCAACAAGCCTCACTTTCGAGGATGTTTCGTCGGAAGCGGAATCCGCGAACACCGATCTCTTGTTGGATGATGTCCGCATCGGCGTTGCCGCAATCGATGAGGGCGGGGCTCCATCGATTCTGAACAATGGAGGTTTTGAGATAGGCGAACTCATTCTGCCAGAGCAAACCAGCAGCGTTCTGGACGGATGGAACGAAAACGGCAGCGTGTTCGGCTATCTATCCGTTCCCCCGTCGTTTCCTGCGAGCGAAGGTGGCCGTCTCGCCGTGTTCAACGGGGGCTCCGATTTCTTCGGCGGCAGTATTTCGCAGACGTTTGATACGGTACCGGGCCAGACCTACCTGCTCACATTCGACATCGGCATCTCAGGAACCAGCGGAAAACAACAAAGCATGCAGGTCTCGCAGGGCGTGCCCCCGCTGCGATCCTGGCAGGAGACTGTCACTGCGTCAGGAGCCGCCGCGCTATGGGCCGCCAAGGGCTACACCTTCATTGCCGACAGCACCCAGACCACCCTGACTTTCGGCGATGTCTCCCAGAGCCCTGCGGGGAACGGCGCGGATTTGCTTCTCGATAATGTGCGGGTGGCGGTAGGAGTGGCGCGCACGCTAACGGTGAATTCATCGATGTTGAACCTGGACCCGCTCACCGGTGTCAATGTCACCGCGAGTCCTGCGGATGCGAATGGCGATGGCAATGGATTAACGGGATTCACCCGCTCATACAGCGATGGGTCGGTGATCACTCTAACCGCTCCTCTGTCCGCAAGTGGCAATGGGTTCGTGAAGTGGCAGAAAAACGGGGTGGATGTCACCACCAGCGAGAGCACGAGTTTCGTGATTGATGCGAGCGATACATGGACCGCGGTTTATGCTGCCAATACCCTGCCGGTCTCAGTGGCGGATTCCTATGTTGCGGAAATCGATCTCCCGCTGGTGATCGCTGCGGGTGAAGGCGTGCTTGTCAACGACACAGACGCGGATGTGGATCCGTTGAGTGCCGGACTGGTGGATTCCCCAGCCCATGGCGGCGTGACCCTGAATCCCGACGGAAGTTTCACCTACACACCGGATTCCGGATACTTGGGGACGGATTCCTTCACTTATCGAGCCAACGACGGCTTGGCGGATTCCCTCAGTGCCGCAACCGTATCACTGAATGTCATACCGAAAATCGGCGGACTGCTGGGCAACGGCAGTTTTGAACTGGGTTCCCCGGCCACTGGCGGTCCCTTGGCCGGGTGGACGGCCAACTCTCTCTTAGGCTCCACTCCCTTCGGCTACACTCTCAATTCCTTTCCGTTTGGCACCTATCAACCGAGTGATGGCACCCGTTTTGCAGTGTTCAATGGTGGCAGTGACAATTTCGACGGGGCGATTTCACAAAGTTTCGCCACGACGCCCGGGCAGACCTACGTGCTCGCGTTCGATCTGGGCATCACTGGAACTCTTGGGCGGCAGCAGAAAATGGTGACTTCCGTGGTCAGCGGCGTTTCTCAATGGTCATGGCCTGAGGAGATTACTTCGCCGGGTCCCGCCTCCACGCTCTGGAATGCCAAGGCTTTTGCCTTTGTTGCCAATGACACGACGACCACGGTGACTTTCAGCGATGCTTCCGGGGACTTGTCTCCATCTATCAGCAGCGCCGCCGACATGCTTCTCGACCATGTGCGGGTGAGCCCGGCGCAAATCCGCACGCTGACGGTGAATTCCGAGTCCGCCGCCGGAGCGAGCATCACGGTGAGCCCTCTGGATGCGAATGATGATGGAGATGGCATCACCAGCTTCATCCGTTCCTACAGCGACGGCGCGTTGGTTACCTTGACTGCCCCCGCCACCGCGGGTGGCAACGATTTCCAAAAATGGCGGAAAAACGGTGTGGATTTGACGACAGACTTGGCCGCGACGTTCACTGTATTGGGTGATCTAACATTGACAGCGGTGTATGGAGGCAACTCGGCGCCGGTGGCGGTGGGGGATTCCTACGTCACCGAAGCCGGCGGGTCGCTGGTGGTTGACTCGGTGCTGGGAGTGCTCGCCAACGACACGGACACGGATTCCAATCCGCTGACGGCGGTGCTGGTGACTCCACCAGCCAATGGCTCGGTGTCCCTCGCTGAGGATGGAAGTTTCACCTACACGCCGGCACCCGGATATGATGGTCCGGATTCCTTCACCTACCTCGCCAATGACGGGCTTGTGAATTCTAACAATATCGCGGCCGTTGCGCTGACGGTGAGTCCAAGAAGCGGAGGTCTGCTTGCCAATGGGAGTTTCGAATTGGGTGCTCCTGCGGATTACGGTAATTTGGATGCGTGGACGATACTAGCCGGATTCCCCACCAGCTATACGCTTCATTCCTTTGAGTTTGCAACTTATGCGCCGAGTGAGGGTTCCCGGTTTGTGGTGTTTAATGGTGCCGGTGATCTTTTCACCGGATCCATTTCGCAAAGTTTCACCACGGTCGTCGGACAATCCTACACGGTTTCGCTCGATTTGGGTGTCACCGGAACCTTCGGGCAGCAACAAGGGATCGATGTTTCAGTGGCCAGTGGGACTTCGAATTGGTCCTGGCAGGAAACAGTTACCTCGACCGGTCCGGAATCGACTTTATGGGTGCCGAAAACATTCGAATTTGTTGCAAACAGCACAACCACCACGCTCACCTTGAGCGATAATTCCGAGACTCTGTCGGCAACCGGAACGGATCTTCTTCTCGATCATGTGCGTGTCGCAATCACTCCTGGTAGCAATTTGGTTCCGGTTGCGAATGGGCAGTCGGTGAGCACCGACGAGGACATCGCGCTTCCGATCACCCTGACGGGCAGTGATGGCGATGCCGACCCGCTCACCTTCGCGATTAGCGACCTGCCGACGCACGGCAGTGTCACGCTGGTTGGCACAGTGGCCACCTACACGCCGAACGCAAATTACAACGGCAGCGACAGCTTCACTTTCGTGGTGAACGATGGTATGGTGAATTCGGTGGAGACGACCATCTCCATCACGGTCACTCCTGTGAACGACGCGCCGCTTGCCAGTGCCGACACACAAGGCACCGCCGAGGACACGGTGCTGAACTTCGCCGCGGCCGATCTAAGCACCAACGATTCGCCCGGCCCGGCCGATGAAAGCAGCCAGACGCTCACGGTGACCACCGTCAGCGCGGCAAGCGCCCAGGGCGGCACGGTGAGCCTGATCGAAGGCCAGATCAGCTACACCCCGCCGACAAACTTCAACGGCAGTGACAGCTTCACCTACACGATTGCCGACGACGGCAGCCCGGTGGAAAGCGCCACCGGCATCGTGAACGTGACGGTCGCTCCTGTGAACGACGCGCCCATCGCCAACGCCGACACCCAACGCACCGCCGAGGATGTCGCGCTCAGCTTCGCCGCAGCCGATCTAAGCACCAACGATTCGCCCGGCCCGGTCGATGAAAGCAGCCAGACGCTGACGGTCAGCGCCGTCAGCGCGGCGAGCGCGCAGGGCGGC
>JAUYNL010000037.1 GCA_030696085.1 Luteolibacter sp. | reverse complement strand
AGGACCGCGACGAATGGATCGGCTGGGACGCGGTCACTTGCGCCAACCGCCTCAAGCTCATCGTGCAGTTGCGCCGCTTCGCCGTCATCGACGAGCACCGCCGCCCGAATCTCGCCAGCCAGTGCCTCGGCCTCGCCCTGCGCGAACTGCCCGCCGAATGGCAACGCGTCCACGGCTTTCGTCCCTTGCTGGCAGAGAGCTTTCACGATCCGGCCGTCCATCAGGGCACCCTTTACAAAGTCACCAACTGGACCCCGCTTGGCCTGACCAAAGGCTTCCGCCGCCACCGCGCCGACTTCTATCAGGATCTCGAAAGTCCCAAACAACTCTGGGTTCGCCCCTTGCAGAAAAACGCCCGCTCGCTGCTCTCGCTGCCCGGACATCTGCCTGACGAGCACCAAAAAAGCGTCGCCGAAGCCACCTGCGGAGCCCGTTGCGCCCTTCCCAACCACACCCTGCGCAGCTTGCGTGACGCCCTGCGTCAGGTCGATGACCCCCGCAATCCCAAATCCCGCCGCCACCCCATCAGCGCCATGCTCACCCTGATTTGCTACGGCCTGCTGTGCGGCGCGGCCGACGTCAAAGCCATCTGGAAAAAATGCGGCCCGTTCAACCAACAGCAACGCGCCGCCGTCGGTCTGACCAGGTGTTGCAAAAAAAGCGGCATGCTTCTCATGCCCGGCTACGACGCCCTCAACGATCTGGTCAACGCCGTGGACCCCGTCTCCCTGGCCTCCGCGCTCAACCGCTGGCTCATCGCCAACAGCGACCTGCTACCCAAAACGCTGGCCATGGACGGCAAGGATCTCGGCGGCAAAGGCACCCTCGGAGCCATCATCACCCTATGCCATCACCGCACCGGAGCCCCACTGGCCATGGCCACCTACAGCGGAGCCAAGGACGACTGTGAACTGCCCGTCGGCCAAGCCCTCTTGGAACAAGCCGCCGAAGTCCTGCCCCACGCCGTGGTGACCACCGACGCGCTTCATAGCCAAAAAAAACGGCATTGATCATCACCGCCGCCGGTGGCGACCACTTCCACGCCCTCAAGGACAACCAACCCACCCTCTGTCAACTCGCACGCGAAAAACTCGACGGGCGTCCTGCGGATTGGACATCGGACACCGAATGCGAGCACGGACGGATCGAATGGCGGGAACTGCGGGTGGTTTCATTTGATTTGGGCACCGCCCTGTTCCCCGGAGCGCGGCAACTGGCGAGCCTCACCCGCTGGTATCGCGAAAAGAAAAGCTCCGCTGACTTCAAGAGCGAAACCCGCTACTTCATCACCAGTCTCAGCGAGGGAGAAGCGGGCCATGCGCGGCTTGCCGAAATCGCCCGCGGGCACTGGTCGGTGGAAAATAAAAACCACTGGAAAAAGGACGCCACCCTGTGGCGTGAAGACCGGGGAGTGCGGCGCAAAGCCAAAGGGGCCAGGAACCTCGCCCTTCTGCGCAATGCCATCCTCGCGCTCATCAGGCCGGAAGAGCACGCCTCGCTCAACCATGCCTTCCTCCACTACGCCGACCACCGCCCGGATGCCATCCGCCTCCTAACCCAAACGCAGCCTTACAATGCATAACCAGCCAATCGCCCTGTCCGCGGAACCGCGGGTTGCGGGTCGCCTCATCCGGTGATACTGCTGCCGCGGATGTTTGAAGTCAGACAGAAACCGGAGATGGTCGAGCGAGCGCTGCTGGTGCGCTTTTATTTCGATCCGCGCGAAGCCGGCGAGTCGGATTCCCTGCTCGTGGAACTCGGCGAGCTCGTCAAAACCCTCGGCATCGAGGTGGTCGAGAGCGTGCTCCCCAAGTGCCGCGAGATGCACAAGAAATTCCTCTGCGGTACCGGCAAGGCCGCCGAAGTCTGTGAACTCGCCCGCGCCCATGAGTGCGATGTGATCGTCATCGACAACGGCCTCGCCCCTTCCCAGCAGCGCGAGTGGGAAAAACTCGCCGACCTCTGCGTGATCGACCGCGAGGAGGTCATCCTCGATATTTTCGCGAAGCGGGCCCACACCAAGGAGGCCCGGCTGCAAGTCGAGCTCGCCCGCATGCAATACGCCCTTCCCCGCCTCGCGCGGATGTGGGGCCACCTCGACCGCGAGTCCGCAGGCTCCGGTGGCGGCGCCAGTGGCGGCGCCTCCCGCGGCATGGGTGAGAAACAAATCGAAGTGGACCGCCGCCTCGCCAACCTCAGCATCGACCGCTGCAAGCGCGAACTCGAACTGGTCCGCAAGCAGCGCAAAACCCAGCGCAAGGAACGGGAAAAACAGGAAACGCCGCACGCCGCCATCGTCGGCTACACCAACGCCGGCAAATCCTCGCTGCTCAATATCCTCAGCGGCGCCGATGTCATGGCCAAGGACATGCTTTTCGCCACGCTCGACACCACCACCCGCCGTATCGATCTTCCAGACGGCCAGCCGCTGCTCATCACCGACACCGTCGGCTTTGTGAGAAACCTGCCCCACCGCCTGGTGGAGGCCTTCAAGGCCACGCTCGAAGAAGCCGTGCTCGCGGATTTCCTCATCCATGTGCTGGACGCCACCGCGCCGGAGGTGGAACGCTTTCACGACACCACGCTGGAAGTGCTCGCCGAGCTCGGCGCGGAGGACAAGTCCGTGGTCACGGTGCTCAACAAGATCGATCTCGTCACCGATCCCGATGCGCTTGCCGCGCTCGACCGCAGGTTTCCCGACGCGCTGCATCTCTCCGCCATCACCGGCCAAGGGCTCGATGACCTGTTGAAAGCCTGCTCCGCCGTGCTCGCCGACCGCGTGCGCCGGAGGGAATACCGCATCCCGCAGCAGCGGGCGGACCTCGTGAGCCTGCTGCACCGCGAGGCCAAGGTGCTCTCCACCGACTACGAGGGAAATGACATCATCGTGCGGGCCGTGGTTCCGCCGACCATCGCCGGGCGATTGGAGGATTTCGCCGCGACGCCGGCGTGAAAAGCCGCCCGCCGGGCCTCACTGCTGTAGCTTGTGGCCCACTTCGTTGTCGAGCATCTGGCGCAGGTCGTCGAGGCCCTCGCCGGTATCTGCTGAAATGGGCAGGACCTCCACTTTAGGGAAGCGCTGCCTGAAGGTTGTTAGATGTTCCGCGGCTCCTTCCAGATCCATCTTGTTGGCGATGACCTTCCACGGGAAGCGGGAGAGGTCCTCGTCGTATTCCTTGATTTCGCGGCGGAGGATTTCCAGATCCGAGAGCGGATCGCGGCCCTCGCTGCCGGCCATGTCGAGCACGAAGAGCAGCACGCGGCAGCGGGTGATGTGGCGCAGGAACTCATGGCCGAGCCCGCGGTTTTCATGCGCGCCCTCGATCAGCCCGGGGATGTCCGCGATGGTGCAGCGGCGGAAACCGGGAAACTCGACGACGCCGACGACCGGCTGCAGCGTGGTGAACGGGTAGGACGCCACCTTCGGCTTGGCGGCGGAGAGTTTGCCTAACAGCGTGGACTTGCCGGCATTCGGGAAACCGACGAGCCCGGCATCCGCGATGCGGCGCAGTTCGAAATAAAACACCCCGAGCTCGCCGGGCGTGCCGAGTGTGTGCTCGGTGGGCGTGCGGTTGGTGGCGGTGCGGAAGTTCCAGTTGCCCTTGCCCGGCTCGCCGCCCTTGCAGAGCACGAATTCCTGGCCGGTCTCGGTGAGGTCGGCGATGGGGTCCATCTCGATGCCTTCCTCGGAGCGCTCGAACTCGACGGCCTCCTGCACGGTGGCGGCATTGGCGCGATAGACCACGGTGCCCGGCGGCACGCGGCCGATCACGCGCTTGCCGCTCTTGCCGGTCTTGCGGCCGCCGGCGCCTTTTTTGCCGTCTTCGGCGATGAGCTTGGGATCGAAGTGATACTGGCGGAGGTTGTCGGTGGAAGGATCCACGACGAGCACGACATCGCCACCGGCACCGCCATCTCCGCCGTCCGGACCGCCGCGCGGCACGTATTTTTCCCGGCGCCAGGAAATCACGCCGTCGCCGCCATCGCCCGCCTTGGCGAAGATCCGAATGTGATCAATGAACATGGGCGGAGCCTCGCCGCCCGCCGCGCCGCGGGCAACGCAATGGTGAGGCGGATTTCGCGCGCCGTGGCCAGCGGCATCTGCTTGGATGCCGGCCATGCCTCCCCGCGTCAAAACCGTCGCCTCCATCACCATTGAGAAATTCTACGAATCCCACGCCGCGGCGCTCGGGCTGGTGCTGCTGGGCGAGCGGGTCGGCTTCGACCGCCTGATCAGCGAGCCCGCCATGAACCGCCCGGGGCTGGCGCTGGCCGGATTTTTCTCTTATTTCGCCAAGAAACGGGTGCAGGTACTGGGGTATTCCGAGCTTTCATACCTGCGGAAACTGCCCAACGAAATGCGCGTGGACCGCTTCAGCCGGATGTGCGACCGGGACATCCCGTGTCTGGTGGTGGCCCGCAACGCGGCGCTGGATCCCGGGGGAAATTTTTCTTTCCGTTAAATCGTTAAAATCTCAGCTGGCTGGCTGATGGACATTCGATAGGAGAATCCGATCTCACTTGCAAGCTCGCAATGCTCTCCCGCGCTGGGACGAGGCGGCGGAACCGGCCCGTCCCAGCGCGGTGGCCAGTTGCCCCAGCTCCTTGTGTCCCCTGACCCGCCGGAAGCCCTCCTGGGCCCGCAGCAGCGCCACTCCCATCCACCGGGTCAACTGGTCGGTCTTTGGGTTCCATCGGCAAACCTTGCCGATCATCCCGCGCGAATTGCGCATCACGTTCTCGATGTGGTTGGTGCTCAGAAACGTCACATTGAGCGTCGCCGGAACATTGAGCCGGTGGAATGACAGGATCCCGTCCTTGCGGTTTTCCAGATTCTCCGCCGCCGCCAGATTTTTGCCCCTGACGTATTCCAGCAACTCCTCAAAAGCCTCTTCTCCCGCCTCCGCGCCCTGGACCCTGCGCAACCGGTTCATGCGCTCCACCACCTCCTTCTGGTGCTTCCAGGAAAGTTTCCCGCACAACCCGCGCTCGACATGCACCAGGCACTCCTGCTGCACCGCATCCGGCCAGAAATGCCTCACCGCCTTTGCGATCGCCTCGCTACCGTCACGAACTAACAGAAGTTTGCGCGCCGTCCCCGCCTTCAATCCCCGGGCATGCAATCTAGCGAACAAGCCCTTCACCACCTCCGCGCTCTCGCTGCTGCCTTCCTCGAAATCCAGCAGATGTTTGTTACCGTCAATGTCGATGGCCAGCGCCACCACCACGCAACTTTCCTTGCCCGGAAAAACCCCGTCCACCATCATCGCCACCACGTCGAGCTGCGAAAGATCCCGTCCCCGGAATTCATCCAGAAGCTCCTTGCTGCGGGCCTTCCAGCCCTCGCAAACCGTGCTGGCGCTCACGCCCAGCATCTTGCCCACGCCGCTGCCCGAAGCCCCGTGGCAGATCGCCTCGAGCACCTCGTCAAACATGCCCTTGCGGCGTTTGACCTCACTGTAGGACTTCAACCTCACTTCCCGTTCCAGGCCACTTGGAAGCATTTCGCGAACCCTTCGTTTCGAGATGCATTCCTTGCCCGAGGTGGTCCGGATGGTGACCATTTCGCTTCCGGCCCGCCGGTGGACGCTCGCCGACGGGCGGTAGGTTTCGCCGCAAAGCGAGGTCACCTCCTGCTCGAACATCGCCAGCAGTCCCTCGCGCACGATGCCGCGAAGCCGCTCCTGGAAAATCCCGTTAAAATCCTCAATCCCGGCTTGCGCCGGTGCCTGTGTCCCTGTCTGATCGTTCATGGTGTTGGTTGGTTTGAATTCAATTCCAAACAGGCGATGTCGGAACATCGCCCGATCAACCAGCACCAATCGATTTTAACGTTTTAACGGAAAAAAATCCGCTTCCTCCTCGAAGTCTCTCTCGTCGGCGATAAAATTTCCGCCCGCCTCACGTCCCGGACGCTGCGTGGCGCTAACGAATGTCCGCGTGCGCCCCTTCCGGTCGGAACATCTGTAAAATCTGATGCATTCCTGTTCGCAATCGTCGCTACGTATCGAGCACTCCGCCCTAAACCCCTTCAATCCACAAATCAGTCGAAAGAGTGCTCTTGTGAATGGGTCAGGAGCAGCGTTCGGTCTTTGGTCAAAAAGCGGAACCCCCGCCTTCTTCCGAATCGAGCAGAGGTAGCCTGCAAATCCCAATGTCACCTGCGAGAAGGTGAGCAGAATCTCTTCTTCCTCTTCTGATACGTGGAGTCGGAGCCCGCATTCGGAGAGATTCATTTTTGGAGAACGTCGAGTCCTCCTACGCCTGACCGGGGGCGAGGGTGGAACACGGGGTTGAGGTTGTAGCGGTCATGGCGGCTGGAACTGGAGGCGGGTCAGGCGTTAGGAGTGACGTCTTGTGTGTGCCCAGCATGGGCACGTTGTAAATGGGGTTCAAGTCCCCTGTGGAAATACCAGAACATGAAAATGAAGCAACCACCATCTGAAGCCAACTCGGGAAGGGTGACCAAACCGGGGAAGGAAGGCTAGGAGAAA
>JAUYNL010000027.1 GCA_030696085.1 Luteolibacter sp. | reverse complement strand
CGTGGCGGGCGATATTTCGGCTCCGCCGGAGGATTCCGACTTCGAATCCCTCAGGATTGCGCGGCCTCCTCAAGGGTCGCGCTGGACGCCGGATGATACGCCACAGCAAGGATTTTCAGCTTAGTTTTCCACACCGATCCCAATGAATACGTGGTGACAGGCCTTGATAACGGCACCGCCTATCGCTTCGCCGTGCGGGCGGAGGACGCCCTCGGCCATGAAGATACCAATACGGTATCACTGGCCGCCACGCCCGGCCTCACATCCAGCTTCCGCAGCATCGCCATCGATGGAGACTTCAGCGACTGGAGCGGCATTCCGGTCATCGCGAACGATCCGGTCAACGGCAGCGCCGTCGATTTCGCCGACGTCCAGGTGGCCAACGACTCGGACTATCTCTATGTTCGTTTCACCCTTCACACGGCCGCCTCGCCGTTCAGCGACTACAACACCCACTTGTTCCTCGATGCGGATGCGAATCAAGCCAGCGGCTTCCAGGTTTCCGGCGGCGTGATCGGCTCCGAACTGATGGTGGAGACCGGCACCGGATATGACCAGCGCGGCGGCGGCTTCAATGAAGGTGGGATCAACAACCTCGGCTGGTCGGCATCTCCGGCAGGACCCGCCACATCGTTCGAATTGAGAATCTCACGCACCGCGACATTCGCCAATGATTCCGCGCCGCTCTTGGCACAGGACGCCATTCAGTTCGTCCTTCAGGACAATCGCGGTGAAACCACCGCCGCCATCCCATACACGATGGCCTCCCCTCCGCCGCCCTATTCCAACTACGCCGAGATCCTCGTGGATGGAAATATCGCCGACTGGGCCGCTATCCCCAACGCGCTGGTGGATCCGGCCGCCGATGGAAATCCGGACATCGTGGCGGTGAAGGTGGCCAACGACGCGGACTATCTTTATCTGTTGGTCGAGTATGCCGCAGCTACCGATACCAACACCTTCAATGGCTCGCCCAGCCTGTTCCTCTCACTGGACAACGACGCCAATCAGTCCACCGGCTATGACATATACGGCCTCGGCCAGATCGGCGCGGAAGTCAGTTGGCAGAATGATTTCCCATTCGCCCAAAGCACTGGAAACTACAGCATCCCCGCCAGCTTCACCAACACAGCGGCCGGCATCTCGCCCTATTACGCGAACACCACCCATCAAGAATACCGCATTCCGCGAAACGCCACCTACAACCTCGGCGGTCCGGAACTGCCGGTGTTTCCGCAAGACCTCATCCGCCTCGCAATGTGGTCGGATGGAGCCTCCGTGGAATTCGTGGGTGGGGTTGAATACACCTTCGCCGACGCGCCACCGCCCGTGGTCGCATCGCATTACACCCATATCGAAACGGATGGCGATCCTTCGGACTGGGACCATGTGCCGGTGGTGTTCACCGATCCATCCACCGATGGAACACCGGATATCACCACGGTGAAGGTCGCCAACGATGACAGTTATCTTTATGTCCTGATCCAATACACCGGCGCGGTGGACACCAACAACTCCAACGGCTCGCCGAGCACCTTCCTATCCCTGGACAATGACGCGAATCCAGCCACCGGTTTCGATGTTTACGCCCTCGGAGAGATCGGCGCGGAAGTCAGTTGGCAGAATGATTTCGCGTTCGCCCAAAGCGCGGGGAACTACAATCTCGGAGCCACCTTCGCCAACGCGGTTCCCGGCATCGCGCCGTATGCCGCAAACACCACTTTCCAGGAATACCGCATTCCGCGAAACGCCACCTACAACCTCGGCGGACCGGAATTCCAGGTGTTCCCGCAGGATCTCATCCGCCTCGCGCTGTGGTCGGATGGAGCCGCCGTGGAATTCGCAGGCGGCTTCAACTATCAATTCGCAACCAATCCCGGCAGCAGTGCCTATCAGGCGTGGAAACTCAACCGGTTCACCGCTCCGGAACTCCTGCTGCCACTTGTCAGCGGCGATTCCGCGGATCCTGACCATGATGGCGTTTCCAACTTCCTCGAGTTCGCCCTGGATCTCCTGCCGAAGACCTCCGATGTCGAGGGTTTGCCTGACGTGAGCCAGACCCTCATCGGCCCCGACCGCTATCTGACTTTCACCTACACCCGCCGCCCTTCGGGTGATGGAGTGATCTATCAGCCGCAAACCTCCTCTAATCTCATCGCGTGGAACGGTGATCCCGCCCAGTTCACCCCCGTATCCACCTCGCCGCTCGGCGGCGGCTTCGATGAAATCACCATCCGGCTCAACATCCCGATCCCGACGGGGCCGAAATTCATCCGCCTCAATGCCTCCCTCGCTCCCTGAATTTCATCCTTCCGACTCACAAGCCCATGAAAACCAAAATCGCCATCCTGCCGTTCCTGCTGACCGCCACAGTCCATGGAAGCTCACTGCTGACCTTGTCCAATCCCGCCGCCGACAACGCCATCAACACCGGCGGCGGCAACAACATCCGCAGCGACTGGGACGGATTGACCGCCTATCCGGCCGATGCCAATGAAGCCCACGCTGTGGATTTCCACACAATCACCGTCGCCCACGATTCTCTGAAGTTTTATATCCGGCAGATCATGAACGCCACCAACGCGGGCGGCTTTCTGAGTGGAGACCAAATGATCATCTTCGATACCGACCAAAGCAGGGCCACCGGCTATCGCGGGGCGGGTGACACCTTTTCGGTGGGCGGCGAATACATGCTGCAAGGAGCGTCGATCTTTCAATATACCGGCACCGGCACCGACTGGGGGTGGAATTATGTCACCGCCGCAAGCTACGATGATTTTCCCATCAACGACCATGAACTTTCGTTCACCCGCAGCACGCTGGGTGGCACGAACGGACCGGTCGCATTCGATTTCATCGCGATCACCGACTTCTGGGGTGCTGGTGATGTGTATCCCGATGGCGGTCACGGCGGGGCCGGCGGCGGCTATTACACCTACTCGACGATTCCTGAACCCGGGGCCGCGCTGCTGGGAGGGATTGGAATGCTCGCCCTGCTGCGCCGGAGGAAATAAGCTATCTATCAGCAAAAGCCATGCACACCCATTTCCGAATCCGGGGTTTCACGCTGGTGGAACTGCTCGTCGCGATCACGCTCGTGATCGTGCTGGCGGCGCTGTCATTTCTGGGACTTTCGAAATGGAAGAGCAAGGCCGGGGCCGCCACCAGCATGATACGAGTCAAGAGCATCGGCATGCTGGTGATGACTTACGCCACCGAAAAGGGGGAGCTGCCCGTCTGGCATGACTACAATCGCGGCATGTATTGGTGGCAGTTGCTCATCGAGGATCAGGAAAAGCCGGACTTGGAGCAGTTCCACAGCCCAGCTCACCGCGAGTTCGATGAGAAAAATATGGCCAACACGATTTCCTATGGGTGGAACTACCCGGTCATAGGGCGTCACAAGGGGGACGGCGGATACCGCGGCGATCATGTCCTGCGCCTGTCCAACTTCGACTATCCAGAGGACACCCTGGTGCTTGCCGATGGCCCGCGGGACTATTGCTGGGGATTCATCGATCCGTGGAATAACAAGCCGGATCCAGAGCGCTATGAAGGCAAGGCGGCCGCCCTGTTTCTTGATGGCGCGGTGCGGATGCTCGACACCCCGCGCGAATTCACCGCCACCTCGAAGTGGTTCAAGCCGGTGCGTCCGCTCCTGCCGCGCTAACATCACCGCTTCGTCCACACTGTTGCGCGAGGAGTTTCTCGATGAAGCGAAGGACACGCAAGCCGTGCGGCGGATGCTCGATACCCTGCTCGCGCCGCATCCGGAAATGCTCTATGACGCCCGGCGTTCTGCCTTGGCCAGGCACGCGATGATTCTTCCGGCGGAGTCGCTGCCGGTGGTGCGGAAATCCCACGAGGCACCGCCAAGCTCGAACCGGTATCACTACGGCATCCTGCCGGTCGATCTCAACTCGTGGGAACAGCACTGCGCCCAAGTGTTGGATCCCGAGCAAAGCGGCGCGATGAAATGCCCAAGGCCGATGTGGCGCACGCTTCATGCGGCAAGGTTCTCGTGCTCCACCGTGAAGGCGGCGTGGAGTGGCGGGTGGTGCGGCTGGATGCCAAAAAAAAATGGCCAGGCCTCGGTGACAAGCCGCGCATCGCGGATCTCGAGGGCTGGGGATTGTGAAATTTACTCGCGCGCGCCCCAAACGACGATCACGAGTGAAGGAACGCTGGAATTTGAATTCGACTCCCCCGGCAATGCTGCATTTCACCGTGTTTTGGCTTAGTGGGATGGAAAACCCTGATTTTCCGTCAATTTCGCGGTTGCAATTGCCGGGCGGAGCCGCTAGCTCTGCCGCCCCGCGCGACCGGGCACCCCGCCTGAATCGTGCGCACCGCACTCATTTTCCGCCAAGGAGGACCCCATGACCATCATTGACAAGATCGAACAAGAACAACTGAAACCAGACATCGCCTCATTCAATGTGGGAGACACCGTGAAGGTCCATTGCCGCGTGGTGGAAGGCGGTAAGGAGCGTATCCAGATTTTTCAAGGTCTGGTGATCGCCCGCAAGGGAGCCGGCGTGAACGCCTCGTTCACCGTGCGCAAGATTTCCTACGGCGAAGGTGTCGAGCGGGTTTTCCCGGTCCACACACCGCGCATCGCGAAGATCGAAGTCACCAACCGTGGCAAGGTCCGCCGCGCCAAGCTGCACTACCTCCGCAGCCGCGTCGGCAAGCGCGCCCTGCTCGTCAAGAGCGCCAACTGATCGACCGCCACCGCAATTTTCCGCAAACGCCCCTCCGGCATTCCGGATGGGGCGTTTTGTTTGTGGGATGCGAGGATTTCCGCTTTCCCAAGATCGCCACCCGCGCCAGTTTCCCCGCGTGCGCATCCCGATCCCCGTGGTTATCCTGCTCTGTCTATCCGTCGTGGGTGGAGCGTGGTGGTATGGCACCCGCCACCGCGATTTCCTCACGCCTCCACCGGAATCGAAACTCGCCGCAGTCCGGGCCTCGGTCGGATTTCCCCTGCGCCCTGCGGATCACCCGGTGGATCCGCCCGCCGCGCCCGGCGAGCCGCCCCCGGGAAACACGCCGGAACCCGCCCTCAGGCCGGGCGATTTCGACCTTCCTCCCAACCTTGCGGAATATCGCGAGGATGCCGTGAAAGGAGCGGCCCCGCTGCAAGAGTTGGCCGCGCTGCTGGAAACGAAAGGCCAGGCCCAGCGCGCCCTGCTGGCCTGGGAGCGGGCGATCGACAGCGCCACTGAGGATCAAGACCAGATGCGCACGGCCATCGCTTCCATCAAACGCCTCAGGGCCGGCCTCTCGGATTGGAACACGGATCCCGCAGCCACCCTCGCCATCACCCTTCACGCAGGAACGGGAAAAAGCACCGCCAGCATTCTGACTCCGGTGCTGGAGGACGTCGCGCGGGAGATCGAACGCGCATCCGCGGGCATTCTGAAAGTCTCGGTGAGTGTCGCCTCCGGGCGGGACATTCCCAGCACGATAGGCCCCGCGCCGGTGGCCCTTTGGCTCGCCGGCCCCGTGGCCGATTCTCGTTCGAGCGAGGTGATGGCGTTCACCCTGGACTCCCCCGAGGTTCTGCACGCCGATATCTTGAGGACGCTTTTCAAACTCATTCGAGGATATGTGGAAAGAACCACCTTCCTGAGAATTCCCGTCGCCATTTCGGAACACGAAGACCCGGCGGATATGCTGCAAAGCCACATCACGCGCCTCGCCTGGCAGGAACTCGGCATCCGGCTCAACCTGCCACCGGAATAGAACCCTGCATTTGCGAAATCCCCGGAGCCACCTACGTTTTTCCACCAACCCGATTCCATGCACCCTACCCGCGTTCGTTTCCTGACGATTCTCCGCTTGGCCACACTCTGCGGTTTCTCCGTGATTCCGGCGGCTTCCGCCCAGGACAGGGCTCCGGTAGAACCTTCCTCACTGCCCGCCCCGGATCAGAAAATGGAGCCGGTAAAGCCGGTGATCGAGAAAATCGACGCAAGCCGCTTCCGCGTCGGTGGGGTCACTTTCGACCAAAAAACCCGCGAGATCCGCTTTCCCACCACGGTCAACATGACCGAAGGACTCCTTGAATTCATCGTCGTTCACGCGAATGGGAAGATCCACGAATCACTGTTGATCACCGACATTTCGCCCACCCACCTGAATCTCGCCTTCACACTGCTGCGCTATCCGCCGTCCCACGAACTCTACCCGCTTCCCAGCGATACCGGCGGCGCATCCGGCGATTTTCCAGAGGTCGCCCCTGAGATCAAAGCCGCCGCCAGAATCACCATCGATGTGGAGTGGAAAGGCGGCGATCAAACCCGCCGCCTGCCCGTCAACGATTGGATCCAGCACGCCGTGAAAACCACTGCGATGCCCGCCGGCCCCTGGGTTTACGGCGGATCCTTCATTTACGACGGCCAATACTCGCCCGAAATGTCGGGCGATATCGCAGCGATCTACACCGCCCCGTCCGCGCTCATCAATTACCCCGGCGATGACAAGCACGACGACACCGTCTGGCTTCCGTTTCCAAAACGTGTTCCTCCCGTAGGAACCAAAGTCACCGTCATCATCGCTCCCCATTCAACCCGTCTCCCGATTACCAAGCCATGAAACTCCTAACACCCCTGTTCCTCGGGGCAGCCGCGCTCGCCGCCGCCGCCGCGCCTGAAAACCCGAACCGCTACGAGTCGATCCGCCAGGAAATCCGGCAGTCGATCGCCCGCGGAAACAATTGGCTCGCCTCACAGCAGAAGCCCGAGGGCCACTGGGACGACGGCCAGCTCCCCGCCTTCACCGCGCTCGCCCTCAACGCCATCGTGCGCGACCCGAATCTCGACCGCTCCGCCAAATTCCCCGAGCACCTCGAAAAGGGCTTCACTTGGCTGCTCGCCCAGCAAAAAGAGGACGGCGGCATCTACAACCGCGGCCTCTCGGTCTATAACACCGCCACCGCCGTGACCGCCCTCATGGCCGCCGGTCGCAAGGACTTCGAGCCCGCCGTGGTCAAGGCCCGCAAGCACCTCATCGACAACCAATGGGACATCGGCCAGAAGAAGGAATCCGACAATCCAAACGATGGCGGCGTCGGTTATGGCTCCGACCCGTCCCACACCGATCTCTCCAACACCTATCTCGCCATCGAGGCCCTCGCGCTTTCCAAAAAAGTCGTCGAGGACGGCAACTTCGGCGAGCAACCGGACCTCGATTGGGATTCCGCGGTGAAATTCCTCTCGCGCTGCCAGAACCTGGAGGAAACCAACGACCAGCCCTGGGCCTCCAACGATCCGAAAAACAAGGGCGGTTTCGCCTACTCGCCCTTCGAATCCAAGGCCGGTGAGGAAAAGAACCCCGAGGGCCGCACCGCGCTGCGTTCCTATGGCTCGATGTCCTATGCCGGACTGCTTTCCTTCATCTACGCCAAGCTCAGCGCCAATGATCCGCGCGTCATCGCCGTGAAGGAATGGCTCGGCAGGAACTACACCCTCGATGAAAACCCCGGCATGGGCGGGCAGGGATTGTATTATTACTATCAGACCATGGCCAAGGCGCTCTCCGCCGCCAACGTGGACATGCTTCCCCTCGAAGGCGGCAAACAGGCCGACTGGCGCAACGAACTCGCCGGCAAACTGCTCGCCTCCCAGCGCGAGAACGGCTCATGGGTCAATGAAAACGGCCGCTGGATGGAATCCAACCCCGTGCTCGTCACCGCCTTCACCGTGCTCGCACTGGAACAGATCCACGATTCCATTCCGGTGAAGTGAACCATGGACTGCGGTCAAACGCTACTCCACCTCGATCCGGTAAAACGCTTTCAGCGGTGGCGGGTTCGGATCTTCGTAGCTCATCGGGCCGTTCACGCCTTCCACTCCGCCTTGGAGGAAATCCAGATTCAACGTGCCGAGTTCCTGCGAGCGCACGACCCGGTAACTTCTTCCCGCGACGCCGTTCCATTGGACGGACGCAGCCACGCCCGGCACCACAGATCCCATCGCGGCGGCGAATCTCGATTGGGAAACCAAGGGATCGGTGCCCGCTCCGAGTTCCGAAGCGTCATCCTGCCCGTCTCCGTCGCTATCCCGCAAAACAGGGCTGGTGCCGTGCGTGTGGACTTCCTCACCATCGGTCAGACTGTCGTCGTCGCTGTCTGGAACAAATACGTCGCTGCCTGAGACTGATTCCTCCTCATTCGTCAGGCCGTCACCGTCCAGGTCATCGGATTCCAGAATGCTGATTTCGGAAAACTCGACGATGCTGTTCACCTCGCCGCGGCTAATGAGTTTGAGTGCGAGCGTGCCCATTTGCCCGCCGAAACCTGTGAGGTCGATCTCATGCAGCAGCGGCGCATCGTAGGCCAACGCGGTTTCCGGGATGATCGCCATCGCGTCGCCATCGTTCCAATGCACGCTCACGAAATCCCCGTCGCCCGCCGTGGTCACTTGCAGTTGGAATTGCAGCGTCGTTGCGCCGATGGGCAGCGTGAGGTTCTTGAAAATCCCGGCGTTGGCGGCTTCCGTCACCCGATAGAGCGAACCAGTTTGCCGCACATCGCCAGGAACGCGTTCAACTCCTCGGCAAAACCGCCGGAGTCTGGAATCGGGATTCTGAAGAATTTGAACTGCATCTTTCTTACTGAAAAAATTGTAACTATTCAGGTCTTTAAGATAGCTTAAGCAATTTCCAGCGTATCCATCGCTACCAAATGTTGACCGACCGAGCCAAAGCCCTGCGTCCCGCCGTCCAAGCCGCCTTCGATGCGGGCGGGCTTGATGCCGTCTGCGCG
>JAUYNL010000026.1 GCA_030696085.1 Luteolibacter sp. | reverse complement strand
GCTGCTGGCCATCATCCCCTTTGGCGCGAACGAGCCGCTATCAAGTTGGTTCGAGAACTACCAGCGCCACCCGGCCAAGGCCATCCAACTCATCCTTCACGCCGCCCCCGTCCAATGACATCTCAAGCCAAACGCCCTGACTTCACCCGAATTTCTTCGCCTTTGGCCTTGCCACGGCGATTCCGGGGACTAGTCTCGCCCTCCGTTTTTCTTTCTCCCACAGGCGGTTGGCGCCCCGGTGCCTGTGGGATTTCCTTTCCGGGGCAATGTCGGAAGGAGAACGAACCCCTAACCTAACCCCAAACCAAACAACACCATGGCTTACGCATGTGCGGAACCCACCAACACTGAACTGAACGACCTGATCGACTCCAAATTCCGCGAATTCCGCGAAGGATCGATCGTCAAGGGCACCATCCTGGAAATCCGCCCCCAAGTCGTTCTCGTCGATATCGGCTACAAGTCCGAAGGAGCCATTCCTTCCAATGAGTTCGAAGACGAGGAAATCGAAATCGGCGACGAAATCGAAGTCCTGCTCGAAAAACTCGAAAACGACGAGGGCATGGTTGTCCTCTCGAAGGAAAAAGCCGCCCACAAACAAAACTGGGAGAAAATCGTCAAAGTCTTCCAAGACGGCGGACTCGTCCGGGGCAAGGTCAAGTCGGTCGTCAAAGGCGGGCTCACCGTCAACGTGGGAGTCGAAGCCTTCCTTCCCGGATCGCAAGTGGACATCATCCCGCCGAAAGACCTCAACGAATACGTCGGCAACATTTACGAATTCAAAATCGTCAAGGTCAACGACGAGCGCAAGAACATCGTGCTTTCCCGCCGCGAGGTCATCGAGGCAGAGCGCTCCGAGCAACGCCAGATGTTCCTCACCACCGTCAAGATCGGCGACAGGGTCACCGGCGCGATCAAGAACATCACCGATTTCGGCGCCTTCGTCGATCTGCAAGGCATGGACGGCCTGCTCCACATCACCGACATGTCCTGGGGCCGCATCAACCATCCTTCCGAACTGCTCCACATCGGCCAGTCCGTGGATGTCGTCATCCTTGACGTGGACCGCGAAAAGGAACGGGTTTCTCTCGGCCTCAAGCAAACATCCGACAACCCCTGGGAAGACATCGAACGCAAGTTCCCGATCGGCCAGCATGTCAAGGGCCGCGTGACCAAGCTCCTGCCCTACGGTGCGTTCGTCGAAATCGAAAAAGGCGTCGAAGGTCTGGTTCATGTTTCCGAACTCTCCTGGGTCAAGCGCATCACCCGCCCGAGCGACGTGCTCGAGATCGGTCAGGAAATCCAGGCCGTCGTGCTCGGCATCAGCATCGAGGAGCAGAAAATCTCGCTCGGCGTGCGCCAACTCGATTCCAACCCATGGGACGAAATCGAACTCCGCTATCCAGTCGGTGCCACCATCAAGGGCCCGGTTCGCAACCTCACCGCCTACGGTGCGTTCGTGGAACTGGAAGAAGGCATAGATGGCATGATCCACGTTTCGGACATGTCCTGGACCCGCAAGATCAACCACCCGTCCGAAGTCCTCAAGAAGGGCGACGAAGTGGAAGCCGTGGTGCTCGCCATCGACAAGGCCAACCAACGTGTTTCGCTGGGCATCAAACAAGCCGAGAGCGACCCATGGAGCCTCATCGACAGCCGCTTCAAGGTCGGTGACCTCGTCAAGGGCACCGTTGCCAAGATCGCGTCGTTCGGTGCCTTCGTCAGCCTCGACGGTGACATCGACGGCCTCATTCACATCTCGCAACTCAGCGAGGACCATGTGGAAAAGGTCAAGGACATCATCAAGGTGGGCGACGAGATCGAAGCCCGCGTCATCAAGGTGGACAAGGTCGAACGCCGCATCGGCCTTTCCATCAAGGCCGTCGGTTACACCGAGGACCAGCTCAAAAAGGAAAGTGCCAGCTTCGAAAGCCTGCGTCCGTCTTCCGAGATGGTGGGCCTCGAGCAAGCGTTCAACCTCGCTTCCGCCGCCGCTTCCGAAGAGTGGAGCCCGGGCGAGGAGTAATCCAACCGCGGTGGTCACAGACCGCCGCGAACATTCAAAAAGCCGGACGGGGAAACCTGTCCGGCTTTTTTGAATCCGTGAAGCCCCGCCATGATATGAAACCGCAAACCACACCAGCCACATGAAACTCCTATCACTTTTCACCACCCTTCTTCTGATCGCCTCCTCCAATGCTGCCGATGATTATGCGGCCGAGACCTTCGCCGGAACCAATGGAGCATTGCCCTACCGTTTTCTGTCACCGGCCACGATCCAGCCGGAAACGAAGTATCCACTCGTCATTTTCCTCCATGGTGCCGGTGAACGCGGCGACGACAACATCCGCCAGCTCCATCATGGCGGCTCGCTATTCCTGGACGCCGACACGCGGCGGAAATTCCCGGCCTTCGTCATTTTCCCCCAATGCCCGGACGGCAAGCGCTGGGTGGAGGTGGACTGGGGCGATCCCAAACCCCATCAGCAGCCGAAGGGGCCGAGTGCCGCCATGTCGCCGCTCATCGAGCTGATCCCGGAATTATTGAAATCCAAGCCCATTGATACATCCCGCGTTTATGTCATGGGCATCTCCATGGGTGGCTTCGGCGTCTGGGACCTCGCCGCACGCCATCCGGATTGGTTCGCTGCGGCGGTGCCGATCTGCGGTGGAGCCGATGACAGCACCGCGCCGCTGTTAGCGAGGATGCCGATCTGGACTTTCCATGGCGATCAGGACAACACGGTCAAGACCGGACGCACCCGCTCAATGGTCGAAGCACTGAGGAAAGCCGGCGGCAATCCGAAATACAGTGAACTCCCCGGCATTGCCCACAACTCATGGTCACCCGCATTTGCCAATCCGGATCTGCTTCCCTGGTTGTTCGCACAAAAGCGGCCATGATGGGATCGGCGGCATCAGGCATCAAGATGGTGATTCGCCGCAGTCACTCGCTGCCGGGTGCGCCGGAGATGAGCAAATTTTCATTTCCTCAAACTTCTGGGCCGACTGCTCAGGCGGAGGCCCTGCGCAGCCGGTCCATGATTGCGACGCCGAGTCCGGTCTCGCTCACGGGCTCGGCGATGATGGCATCGAGGCCGGCCTCATCGAGCAGGCGCATGACGAAAAACAAGCGGATGGCGGCTTCGGCGAGTTTGCCGCTGCCGGGGCTGAGAGCCTCGACGATGTCCCAATCGTGCATGGCAACGTAGGGATTATCGTCCTCGCCGCGGTAGCTGAGGAGTCCGTATTTTTTCCCGGGCTCGGGTTTGAAATCCCCTGGTTTTTCCAACAACACGAGCGGAGTGAGCGGCGCGTAATGACTCGGTAGCTGGCCGGGGGAGTGCGGGAGATCGCCGGGTTTTTCCTTCACCTTTTCAACTTTGCCGAAGTCCTGAAGTTGCTCCTTGGTCACCGGACCGGCGCGGTGGAGGCGAAAGATCGGTTTTTTCCCTTCCCGGGCTTCGATGGAAATGATGGTGCTCTCCACGCCCTCGGAACAGGCCCCGGCATCGACGATGAGGGGGATGCGGCCGCCGAGTTCCTTCATCACGGCGGATGCGGAGGTGGGTGAGATGCGACCGAAGCGGTTGGCGCTGGGCGCGGCGATGGGGTGGCCGAGTTCCTTGTTGATCGCGCGGAAAACCGGGTGGGCGCTCTGGCGAACGGCCACGGTGGGTAGCCCGCTGGTGACGAGATCCGGCACGTCCGGGTGCTTCGGCAGGATCAGCGTGAGCGGTCCGGGCCAGAAGGCGGTGGCGAGCTTGCCGACGGCTTCCGCAATTTCATCTGGCACGATGGCGACGTTTTTCAAATCGCCGCGCGAGGAGATGTGGACGATGAGGGGATCGAATGACGGGCGCTCCTTGGCGGCGAACACCTTGGCGACAGCCTCCGGATTCAAGGCATCCGCAGCCAGGCCATAGACGGTCTCGGTGGGCAGGGCGACGATCTCACCGGCACGCAGCAAGGCGCAGGCCTCGCGCACGGCGTCTTTCATCTCGTCATCGACGGCTTGGACAATACGGGTCTCGGGCACGGCGGGAAGCTGCCAGAAGCCGGCAATCGAGTCGAAGCCCGATTTACAAAATCACGCGGGCCGCTTGCCGCTGGCGTCCACATGCAGGAAATCGAGCACGGCCATGAAGCGCGCATGGGCACAGGCGGCTGCGGGATGTGGCACGCGCGGCGAGCGGGCACCGCGATCCACGCCTTCCGCCACGAGGTCCCGAAACGATTCAAGCACGGCGTGACGGCGCCGCTTCATTAGTTCGATGCAGGCGACGATGTTATCACGCGTTCGCGGAACCATGAAACTTGGCGCTTGGAAGCGGCGCTGGAACCCGCCAACTTTCCCGTCATGCGCACGAAGGCGGTTTCTTTATTACAGGAATTGACCGAGGCCCACGCGGTGCCCGGGCATGAGGACGAGGTCCGCGCCATATTTGTCGATGAACTTGAGGATTGCGGAGACTTGTCCACGGATCGCAATGGCTCGGTCTTCTGCGTGAGCGGCGGCGAGGGCCCGCGGGTGATGGTGGCCGGGCACATGGATGAAGTCGGCTTTTTGGTGCAAAACATCACGCCGGACGGATTTTTACAGTTCGTGCCCGCAGGCGGATGGTGGGAACACAATCTGCTCTCCCAACGTGTTGAAATTCTCACCCGCGGCGGCGAGAAAATCCTCGGAGTCATTTCCTCACTCCCTCCGCATTTCCTGCCGGAAAACCAACGCCGCCAGGTGATGCCCATCGATCAGATGTTCATCGATATCGGCGCGGATTCCCGGCACCAGGTGATCGAGGAATTCGGCATTTCGCTGGGGGACCCGATCGCTCCGTGTTCCGCCTTCTCCCCGATGGCGCGCGAGGACTATTTCATGGCCAAAGCCTTCGACAACCGCGTGGGCATGGCCGGCGTGATCCAAGTCGGACAAATCCTCGCTCAGTCGATGCACCCGAACCGCCTTCTGCTCTGCGGCACCGTGCAGGAGGAAGTCGGCCTGCGCGGGGCGAAAACCGCAGCGGTCTTCGCAAACCCGGATGTCGCCATCGTGCTCGAGGGTCCACCCGCTGATGACGGCCCCGGATTTTCGCGCGCCGAATCCCAAGGCCGCCTCGGCGGCGGCGTACAGATCCGCATGTTTGATCCCACGGCCATCGCCAACCCACGCCTCGCCAGACTCGCCATCGAAACCGCCCGCGCCGAGGGCATTCCACACCAGGTCACGGTGCGCCGCAGCGGCGGCACGGATGCCGGCTCGTTCCATGTCGCGAACCATGGCATCCCCAGCATCGTGCTCGGCGTGCCGGCCCGCTACATCCACTCGCACAACGCCATCATCGACCTCAACGACCACCTGCACATGATTTCGCTCGTCATCGCGCTCGTCCGCCGGCTCGACGATGAGACCGTGGACGGACTACTGGCCTATCTGTGACAATTCGCGGGCGGCTTTCTTGGGACTTGGCAAGCTGCCGGCCGGCGGGCATTTTCCCGGCATGTTTGACACAGCCCGCTACGACGGCCGCATGCCTTACCGGCGCTGTGGCGATTCAGGACTGCTCCTGCCCGCCATTTCGCTGGGTTTCTGGCATAATTTCGGCGGCGTGGATCACTTCGAGGAAGCCCGCCGCATCATGCACCGCGCCTTCGATCGCGGCGTCACCCATTTCGATCTCGCCAACAACTACGGCCCGCCGCCCGGATCCGCGGAAGAAAACTTCGGCCGCATTCTTGTCAGCGATTTCATCTGCCATCGCGACGAACTGGTCATCTCCACCAAGGCCGGCCATGACATGTGGAGCGGCCCCTACGGCATGAACGGCTCGCGCAAGCATCTGCTCGCCTCACTCGACCAATCGCTCAAGCGCCTGCGCCTCGATTACGTTGATATCTTCTACTCGCACTGCCCGGACCCGGACACGCGCCTGGAGGAAACCATGTCCGCCCTCGCCACCGCCGTGCACAGCGGCAAGGCCCTCTACGCCGGCATCTCGAAATACCCGCTCAAACGCCTCAAGAAAGCCGTTAGAACACTCAAGGAAATGGGCATCCGCTGCCTGATCTATCAGCCGCCCTATTCCATCCTCCAACGCGACGTGGAGGCCGACGGCATCCTCGACTACCTGCTCGAGGAAGGCATCGGCTGCATCGGCTTCAGCCCGCTGGCGCAGGGCATGCTCACGGCAAAATACCTCGATGGCATCCCTGACGATTCCCGTGCGGCGCGCCCCGAAGGGTTTCTCAAAACCGATCAGATTCTCGCCCGCCTCGATCAGGTCCGCGCCCTCAACGACCTCGCCGCCGCCCACGACATGCCGCTCCATCACCTGGCCATCCGCTGGACGCTGCGCAGCCGCGCCGTGACGTCCTCGCTCATCGGCGCACGCAACGTCGCCCAACTCGATGATGCGCTGGATGCGCTCACGTCCCCCGCTCCGAACGACGCGTTGCTGGAGGCCATCGATGCGATCACTTCCGCGAAAAAATGATCAGCGGGTTTGTCCGATGAACGCGCGCAGCAGCGCCAGATAGACGCGCGAGCGCGGCACCTTGATGCTGGATTCCAGGGCATCCGGACCGCCATTCCGCAGGAGAGCCAGCGTTTCGCGGGCAATCATCGCAGGCAGCACGCTGGCCACCCGCAGGCGTCGGGAAACCAGCGCATCCGCATAAGCAAAACCCTCCCCCACCCATTCCCCGGCGCGGCCGATCCAGCGCCCCCTCACATCTAACAAACCATGCGTGTCATGCGGATCCGCCAGCGGAAGATAACAACGCCCGGCGGATAGATCGGCCGGCAGGTCACGCAGGATGTTCACGAGTTGCAGCCCCTTGCCATAGGCGATGCCGCGCATGATGAGAGGCTCCGCAGGCTGTGCGGAGAACCGTGCGCCCAGGGTCAGAAATCCGAGCTTCGTCCAGAAGGCTCCGACACATCCCGCGACCCGCCACGCGTAGTCCTCCAGCGCCGCATCATCCGTTAGAGAGACCGGCAGCGCTCCGGTCGCCGCACCGAAGCGTTCGAGATCGAGTTTCTGCCCGCCGATGATGATTGCCACGACCTCGCGCACGAGTTGCGCCTCGGCGGCAGGCAGCCTTTGGAGCCACGCGAAAAGATCGCCCGAAGCCTCCAGCAGCGCCCGTTCCTGCGGCTCGGCGAGCGCGTTGAGCACCGGGATCGGCCAGCGGGGAGGCTCCTCCTCACCTGACAGGGCGTGGCTGAACCAATCGAGACAAAGCAAGCGCGTCTCGGCGGAAACCACCGCCGAATCCGCCAGCGTGTCGCTCGTCCGGGCGAGCAGGTAACCCAGACATGCCGCACCTCGCATTGGCCGGGGCAACAGGCGCAGCGAAAGGTAAAACGAACGGGATACCCCCTTGAGCAATTGTTTTTCCGGCGCGTCCCTCACTGGCAACAGGCAAGCATCCGGCGAAGCCCCCGGCAAGACCGGCAAGGCGGAAAATTCCAGATCGTTCGTGCCGACACGCCGCGCCAGCGCCAGTTTCCCAATGGCATGGATGACGACAAGGGCTCTTTTCAGTATCGGGATGCCGTTAAGCACGAACGCCTCGAACTCGCACTCAAGGCGTCCCATGAAGGAATCCGGGATTGGTGGACCGACCGCAGTGAAATCTATGATTCACGGCGCACCGGCAGCGGTGATTGGCGCTGGCTGCGCATCCGCGGCACCGTCGTCCGCAGCCGCGATGGCAAGGACTATCAGATGCCGGCTCCATGATCAACATCAGCAGCCGCAAGGAGGCGCAGGCGCAGGTCCAGGATGAACGTTTCCCGCTCCGCCAGATCATCGACCACATTCCGCCGCATGATCTTTTTCACCGACTGCCACACCCGCATGAGAAAGCGCTTGCAGCCCGCAGGCGTAGTGATTGAATACCCGCCCTTCCATGAATGCCTTCGTCTGCCGTGAAAAACGGCCTTTGGAAACACGCGTCGCTCTCGATCCGGCCGCTGTGTCCCGCTTTGTCAAACTAGGGGCCACCGTCACGCTGGAATCCGCTGCGGGAACGGCCGCAGGGCACCCGGATGACGCCTACCGGAACGCAGGAGCGCTGATCGCCAGCGACCCGCAAAAAGCACTTGCCGAGGCCGACTTCGTGCTGCGGGTGCGGCCGCCGGAAGCTTCGGAAATTTCCCGCCAGAAGCCGGGCTCGGCGGCGGTGGGTTTCATGGATCCGTTTTCCAACCGGGAGTTGATTGATGCCATGGTGGCGCGCGGCGTGACGGGCGTGTGCATGGAACTGATCCCGCGCACGACACTGGCTCAGAAAATGGACGCTCTCAGCTCGCAGGCAAACCTCGCGGGATATGCCGCGGTATTGATGGCCGCCAACCGCCTCGATGCGATCCTGCCGATGATGATGACGCCCGCCGGCACGATTTCCCCGGCCAAAGTCTTCATTATCGGCGTAGGCGTGGCCGGCTTGCAGGCGATCGCCACCGCGCGGCGTCTCGGTGCGCGGGTGGAAGCCTTCGACACCCGGCCGGTCGTGGAGGAGCAAGTGCGCTCGCTGGGCGCGAAGTTCGTGAAAATCGATATCGGCGAGACCGGCCAGACCGAGCAGGGATATGCCCGCGAACTCACTGCGCGGCAAGTCGCCATGCAGCAGGCGGGCATGGCGAAAATCTGCGCAGGAGCCGACATCGTGATCACCACGGCCAAGGTTTTCGGCCGCCAGGCCCCGCGGCTTCTCACTGCGGAAATGCTCACCGGCATGCGCCCCGGCGCGGTGGTGGTGGATCTCGCGGCGGAAAGCGGCGGCAATGTCGAGGGCACGCGGCTGGATGAGGAGGTCGTCTTGGATCACGGCGTTAGGCTGTTAGGCTGGGGAGCGCCGGAATGCCGGGTGCCCCGCCATGCCAGCCAGATGTATGCATCGAACCTAAGCTCCTTCATCGAACATTTCTGGAATGCGGAAACCGGAACTCCTGATCTCGACCGCGATGATGAAATCCTCAAGGGCTGCCTGCTCGTGCATCGCGGCCAGATTCAGGAACGCTTCAAACCCTAACCAATCCACATGGAACTCGCCCCCTTGCTGCTGCTGTTGTTCGCCTTCACACTGGCGGTCTTTCTCGGCTTCGAACTCATCGCGAAAGTGCCCTCCCAGCTCCACACCCCGCTGATGTCCGGATCCAATGCGATTTCCGGCATCACGGTGGTCGGCGCGCTGCTGGCCCTCGCCGCCAACGAACCGCCACTCGCCCGCTGGATCGGCTTCGCCGCCGTGGTGCTCGCCACCATCAACGTGGTCGGCGGTTATGCCATCACCGACCGCATGCTCGCCATGTTCAAGAAGAAGGAGAAACCGTGAAGGAAGTCCTCATCAACCTGCTCTACATCGTCTCGGCGATCCTGTTCATCTTCGGCATCAAGTGGCTCGGCAATGCCGATACCGCGCGCCGCGGCAACCGGATTTCCTCCGTCGGCATGCTGCTGGCGGTCATCGCCACACTGCTCTATGGCGGGTTGGACTGGAAATTGGTCGCAGGCGGCGTCCTGTTAGGATCGGTGATCGGCCTGGTGGTGGCGGCACGCGTGAAAATGACCGGCATGCCGGAACTGGTGGCCCTGTTCAATGGCTTCGGCGGATTGGCCAGCCTGCTGGTGGGTGCGGCGGAATATCACAAATTCCACCATGCCGGTGCGCAGAGTTATGTGTCATCTCTCGCCGCGCAGACGGGCGTCACGGTGCCGCTGGCCTTCGCCGTGATCGCCATCTCACTCACCATTCTCGTCGGTGGCATCACCTTCACCGGCAGTCTTGTCGCATGGGCGAAGTTGTCCGAAAAAATGTCCGGGCGGCCGATGGTGTTCGCTGGACAGAAAACGCTGAACATTGCCCTCCTCACCGCGTCCATCGCCGGTGCCACCGCGCTGGGTGCGCAGCCCGCCGCATCCTGGTCGGCGGGGCTGGTGATCGGACTGGTGGCGGCCTCGCTGCTGATCGGCATCCTGATGACCCTGCCCATCGGCGGTGGTGACATGCCGGTGGTGATTTCCCTGCTCAACGCGTTTTCCGGTGTCGCCGCGGCTCTGGCCGGCTTCATCATTCTCAACAACGTGCTCGTCGTCGCCGGCTGCCTGGTCGGCGCGAGCGGCATGATCCTCACCTTCATCATGTGCAAGGCGATGAACCGCTCGATCGGCAATGTGCTCTTCGGCGGATTCGGTGCCATCGCAGGCAAACAAAAAGCCTCCACCGGCGAAATGAGACCCGCGTCAGTGGAAGATGCCTATTATGTCCTGGAGGCCGCCCGCAGCGTGGTCATCATTCCCGGCTATGGCATGGCCGTCGCCCAGGCCCAGCACGCCGTGAAGGAACTCGCCCTGATGCTGGAAAACAATGGCACCGAGGTGCGTTTCGCCATTCATCCGGTGGCCGGCCGCATGCCGGGACACATGAACGTGCTGCTCGCGGAAGCGGATGTGCCCTATGAGCAACTCCAGGAAATGGAACCGGTCAACGCCATCATGCCAACGGTGGATGTCGCCATCGTCATCGGTGCCAACGATGTGGTGAACCCGGCGGCGCTCGATGATCCCGCGAGCCCGATTTTTGGCATGCCGATCATCCACGCCCATGAGGCGCATACGATCTACTGCCTCAAACGCGGCAAGGGCACGGGTTTCTCCGGCTTGGAAAACGCGCTCTTCTATCACCCGAACACGCGTATGCTTTACGGCGATGCCAAGGCCACCGTCTCCGCCCTCGCGGCGGAATTCGGCAAGTGAGCGCTCACTCGACACGCCCGATCACCGCCTTGGCCAGCAATGCCCGGCGGTCCGCCCGGATCGGCCTCAGCGAAAGGTGGATGCCGGAGCTTTTCGCAGCATCATGATGTAGCGTCAGACGGGTTCTTTCCTCATTCACATCCGCGCGGGCCACCTCCTGCCAGACGACCAGGCGCATGCCCTGCGCCGGACGGAAGAATGGGAAAATCTCGATCCCGAGAGGCGTGAGGATCACATATGCGCGGCGAGTCAGCCGCAGGGCCAGCCTGGCGGAAACCAACGCCGCCGCCAGCGGCAGCAGGGCCCACGCGCCATGTGGCACCTCCGGGTTTACGTCGCGGTAGATCGAGGTGGCCGCCAGCGTGACCGAAGCCGCCGCAAGTACCGCCGCCCCCATCCAGAACCACACAGCCTGCCCCGAGCGCGTGAAGCGCAACTCCTTTTCCGGAGATTGAACGGACGTTCCCATCAATTCACGGCCTGCGCCATGCCTGCCACCGCCTTCTCGGCTGCGGTGAGTTCGTTTTCGAATGTCGCAAGATCGAATCCCCGCTGTTCCAGAACTGCCGGGCTTTCAAATTCCCCCAGCAGCGAAACCAGCCGCTCCAGGCCGAAAAGCGACGCCCCGCCCTTGCAGCGGTGCAGATCGTCGCGCAGTTGCCCATAGTTCTTCGATTCGATCAAGGCCATCCACCCAGTCATCAGGCGGCGCGTTTCGTTGAAATAATCGAATGCCATTTCGATCAGCCCGGCGGGATCCCCGTGGGCCATTTTCGCGAAATTCACCGGGTTCATAGGCAGAAGCTCTTCTTTCACAGACCCGGCATTAAACCCGAAACGTCCGGGACATCCAAAGTCTATAATCACGTAATGTTCAAAATCTCAGCGATTTCCGATTTCCAGGGCACGCAGCTCGGTTTCCAGTTTCTCCGCGAGCTCCCGCTTGCCCGTCGCCCGCGCCATCTCCAGTCGCAACGCCAGAATGTCTGGCCGCTTCAACACTTCCTCGGGCATCGCCGCAAGGCACTCCGCCGCCGATTCGTAATCGCCGATCGCCAGTGCCCCCTCCGCTTGGGTCTGCAGGGATGGAACCTCCCCCGCCAGTGGCGCATCCCGATAAAGCGCCCACCTCGCGCGCTCCGGCAGATTTTCCGCCCCTTCCACCTGTTCGAGATACACAAGTTCATCCCCGGCATGCCGCTGCCGCCAGACGTTGATCGCCACCACCACGGTGAGCCCAAGGATCACGAACGACGCTTCTAACAAAAATGGCGTCGTCATCACCCCGACCATGAATCCAATCCACTCGCCCAGCAGCCCGGGAAGGTAGCGCCAACCGATTAGAACTCCGCAAACCACCAGCATGATCGCCAGCAAGACCCCCGTCCCCACCGCTATCTGCCTCGTCCTCTCGTCATACGCTTTCGTCATGGCCGTCGGGACCCTAGCCGCAACCCTCCAGCAACCCAATCATGGAAATTGGTAAAATTATTACGTATTTCTTGATTATTTTTAAAATTTTGCCACCTTCCGCCTGCTTGCCGGGCTTTTTCAACATCAAATTCCTCTGGATCGGGCTGCTGCTGGCATGCCCTGCGGTCGCGGTGTGGGTGATGCGTGAGCCACCGGAAGCGCCCGTTCAGCCACCCGCCACGGAAGTCCGATCCGCGCCACCTTCCGGAGAAAACCTGATGAAATTCCCGGTGGAAATCATCACCAAGGGCGGCAAATCGGAATGGATCTATGTGGAAGTGGCGGACCAGCACATTCCCGAAGCCTCCAGCACCACGCTGATTTTCCTGACCAGCCTGCTGCTGCTCCGCCGCCAGCGCGAGAAATAAGCGGCTTCGGGCGCTCTTCGCTCTTGGCTCCCGGCCCTCCGCTCCTTACACCCCGCCCATGCGGCTTTTTGACACGCTGACCCGGACTGAACGCGAGCTCCGCCCCATTGATGGCACGACCTTCCGTTTTTACTGCTGCGGACCGACGGTTTACGGCCCGGCACACATTGGAAACTTCCGCACTTTCGTCCTTCAGGATGTCCTGCGCCGCACTCTCGAAACCGGCGGCATCCGCACGCTCCACGTCCGCAACATCACCGATGTGGACGACAAAACCATCCGCGACTCCCAAAAGGCCGGTCAGACCCTCACCGAATTCACCGCAGGCTGGACCGCAAAATTCCACGCCGATTGCGAAAAACTCGCCTTGCTTGAGCCGCACATCGAACCCAGCGCCGTCGGGCACATCCCGCAGCAAGTCGCCATGATCGAGGCGCTCATCGCCAAAGGCCACGCCTACCCGTCCGAAGATGGCTCGGTCTATTTCAAAATCTCCTCATTTCCAGCCTACGGCAAACTCTCGCACCTCGACGAACGCGAGCTCGACCTCGGAAAAACCCAGAATGCCCGCGCGAACTCGGATGAATACGAAAAGGACAGCGTTTCCGACTTCGTGCTCTGGAAAGCCCGCCGCCCCGAGGACGGCGAAAACTTCTGGCCCTCCCCGTGGGGCGATGGCCGTCCGGGCTGGCATCTCGAATGCTCCGCCATGATCCAGGAGTATCTCGGAGCCGATTTCGACCTCCATTCCGGCGGCGTGGATCTGGTGTTTCCCCACCATGAGAACGAGATCGCCCAGAGCGCCTGCGCCTGCGGCGGTCACTTCGCAGCGCATTGGTTCCACATCACCCACCTGCTGGTGGATGGTGGAAAAATGTCCAAATCCATCGGCAATCTTTATACGCTTGCCGATCTCGAAACCCGCGACTTCACCCCAATGGAAGTCCGCTACGTGCTCATCGGCGGCCACTACCGCAAGCAGCTCAACTTCACCCTCGATTCGCTGCACGCCGCCCGCGAGTCCATGGCGAAACTCGCCAAGGGCGCGCGTAAGCTCGCCGCGAAAACCGGCGGCGATATCACCCTCGATTCCGCCGCCTTCGGCCCCTTCCAAGCCGCTTGGGACAGCCTCAACGATGATCTCAACACCCCGGCCGCCCTTGGCGGACTCTTCACCGGCCTGCGGGATGCCTCTCAACTCACCGGCAGGGAAGCCGCCGCCGCCCTGGCCGGCCTCAACCGCGTGCTCCGGGCCCTCGGCCTCACCCTGCCCGTGGAAAATGAGGATCCCGTCGAAATCCCCGATGCCATCCGCAGCCTCGCCGAATCCCGCTGGCAGGCCCGACTCGCGAAAAACTGGGCGGAATCCGACCAACTCCGCACCGAACTCGCCACCCAGGGCTGGCTCGTCAAGGACGCCACGGACAGCTACACCCTCACCCCCATCTGATAGTTTTAAATCTCAAATCTCTTCCACTTCACTGGCCCTGCCCCCCGCCGCATGTCCCGCAAAACCAAACTGATCTGCACGCTCGGTCCCGCCACGGAATCCGAGGAAATGATCGGCACCCTCATGGATGCCGGCACCAATGTTTTCCGTCTCAACATGTCCCATGCCAAACACGAATGGGCGGCTGAGATGACCAAACGCGTGCGCCGCCAGGCCATCCAGCGCGCCACCCACATCGGCGTGCTCTTCGATCTCACCGGCCCGTCGATCCGCACCGGCGACCTCCCCGCTCCCTACACGCTCGCTGCGGGCGACACCGTCGAATTCCGCAAAACCGGTGCTGATCCCACCGTCGAACTCTCCACCACCGTCAACTACGAGGGCCTCATGGGCGATGTTTCCGTCGGAAATACCCTCGTCGTTGACAACGGCGCGCTGCTCATGCGCATCGATGTCGTCGAGGCGGACCGCATCCTCTGCCACGTCAAAACTCCGGGCACCATGGGCTCGCGCCGCCACATCAACCTGCCCGGCGTGCGCCTCAATCTTCCCGCCCTCACGGAAAAGGACCACAAGGATCTCGCCTTGGCCGTCGAGTGCGAGGCGGACTACATCGCCGGCTCCTTCGTGCGGGATGCCGCCCACGTCCGCGAACTGCGCGAGGCGATGAAGGCGCTTGAAGGCGACGCCCAACTCGTCGCCAAGATCGAGGATCAGGAGGCGGTGCGCAACATCGATGCCATCATTCAGGAAGCCGATCTCATCATGATCGCCCGCGGCGACCTAGGCACCGAAGTCGAATTCGAGGAACTGCCGCTGCTCCAGCGCCGCATCGTAAAGCGCTGCCACGAACTCGGCACCCGCGTGATCGTCGCCACCCAGCTCCTCGAATCCATGATCAACAACCCCACGCCCACCCGTGCGGAAGTGACCGATGTCATGAACGCCGCCTACGAGGAGGCGGATGCCCTGATGCTTTCCGGCGAAACCTCCGTCGGTCGCTACCCGGAGCGCTGCGTGGATGCCCTCGTCCGCATTTCCACCCGCATCGAGCGCTCCGGCGGCCAGGGCTTCGGCCAGGGCATGCTGCTGCGCGACGAACGCCAAAAAATTGCCAAAGCCGCCGTCACCCTCGCGGATTCGCTGCCGGACGCCCGCCTCGTGGTGCTCACCCGCCGCGGCGTGCTCGCCAACCAGGTGGCCATGCTCCGCCCGCGCACCGCCGGATTCTACGCGGTCACTCCCAAGGAAAGCGTCTGCCGCAAGCTCTCCCTCACCCGCGGCGTCCGCGCCATCAAGCTGGCCTTCGCCTCCAACATCGAGGAAACCATCCAGCGCGTCAGCGAACAGCTCCTCAAGGAGGAACTCGTCCGCTCCGGCACCCCCATCGTCATCGTTTCCGACATCCTCTCCGACCACTTCGCCGCGAATTCCATCCTCCTGCATCACGCGTGAGCTGAAACTACGGTTCACCGGAAGGCTCCGAAGGCACAGGTCTGGAGAGTGTCAGCAGCCATTGCTCATCTAACCGCAGTCAATCGGGCAGGCGGAGAATGGCGACCTGGTGGAATGGATCGGCATTCAGGGTGAGATTGAAACGCGAGACATCCACCCACCGGGCGATCCCGGCGAAGTGATCGGTTTTGCCGAGTTTTACGAGGCGTTGCCCGGTTTGGCTGGGTTCGTCCATCAGCCATTGCTCGTCAAAACTGTTGGCGGGTTTACCGGGGAAACAGGCCATGTAGAGCAACTCGTGCTCGACGAGGTCGTTGAAGAAATGAGTCCCCAGCGAAACATCGGGGATCAAGCCGCCATGCATGGCCATGATTTCACAAACTGCGGAAGCCTTGGCGATGCGGCCCGCACGCACCGGAACTCCGAGCGAAGGGCAACTGGTGCCCCAGCGGCCGGGGCCGATAAGCAGCAGGTTGCGCTCCGGATCATGCCGCTGGACAAGGGTTTCGATCAGCTTGGCCACCTGATAGCGATCCTGCTCGCCGAGCGCGGCGTAAAGATGGACGGGCACATGAAGAATGTCATGCACCTGGCTTTCCCGGCCGATTCCGATCACGGCGCCACGGGATTCGAGGATGCGGCGGCCCGGCAGGTTTGACGGATCGTTGCCACCGCCACCCAGGTCTTTCTGAATCTGGAAAGTGCGGCATTGCAGCAGGTGGATGCGGTGGTTGCCGGCAGGCAGGAAATTAATGGCGAATTCGACATCCACCGGGTGCTGATAGGCCTCGGCGAGAATACGGAGCATGCGCCGCAGGTCCTCGCCCACCGGAGTGTCGCGCAAGAGCTTGCGGAAAGTCACCCAGACCAGGCCGTTAGGCGACTCGTCGAGAAACAAATCCGCGGGAAAATCCGCGCACAGCGGAGCGAGCGTCTCGACCGGCAGGGAGACCAACTCGCGGGCATCCAGGTCCACCACGTCCACCTTGCGCTGGGAGTGATCGATTTGTTCATCGACCGAGGCTTCCGGGCGGCGCAGCGGGGTGTTGAGTGCCACCAGGCGGGTGTAATCGTCGTCGTTGCGATCAACGGCGCGGGTTCCCAGCCCGAAGACCAGGCGGACCACGCCGGCTTCGGGATCGATTTCCGGGTGCCAGCGGTAGGGATTGTAGGAAAGCCCGACGCCGGCGGCCTGCGGGAAGAAATATTTGTCGCGGCGCCGACCGGAGACCCGCATGATGAGAAGCGCCATGCGTTCCTCGCTGTCGAGCAGGTTGCGGGCTTTGCGGTAGCGCAGTGCCTCGGGGTCCAGCACGCTGGCATAGACGCGACGGATCGCATCGATCAGGGCGGCGAGGCGTTCCTCGCTCGAGCCGCGGTTGGAGAGGAAAATGCTTTCGTATTTTCCGGAGAAAGCGTTGCCGCGCGCATCCTCGAGGATGGAGCTGGAGCGGACGATGCAGGGCATTTCGCCGAAATAATCGAGCATGCCCTGGAACTGGCGGACGACTTCCCGTGGAAACTCGCCGGCGAGAATGTGGTCGCGCCCTTCCTGGAGGTGCTTGAGGAATCCTTCAGGCTGCTGCTGGCTTTCACGGATCCACCACACGCCATTGTGCACGAGGTAGGTGACGAAAACCTCCGCACCGACGAAGAATGAGTCATGCACCTCGAGGCGCTCCGCAAGCTCCGGTTCGTGGTCGCGCACGATGGCCCGGGCGACTAACATTCCAAGCGCCTTGCCACCGATGGAACCCACACCGATCTGGCGTTTGCGGATCTCCAGGAAATCCTCCAAAGTCAGATAGGTTTCCGCCAGAGAGGCGATCCCCGAGCGGTGGACCCGGAACGCGGCGCGGATCTGGCGCAGGATGGCATCCTCGGCCTTCGGAGTGAGCGTGCCGTTTTTTTTCTCGGCCAGAAGACGTTCCGCCTCCCGAAACAAGCGGTTCCAGTAGCCGCCCTCGTCACGACGGTGAAGACTCGGCCAGCGCGTCCGGGACAAGATCCGGGCCAAAATCGCACTTTCCTCGACGGGCAGCAGCAGTGCGCCATCCTGGACGTGGACGGTGTTCATCACCCGCAGCGAGCGATACTGCACTTTCAACGGCCGGATGTAGCACTTGTCATCCAGCGAGAAGACATCGAGGAAAAACTGGGTCGTATCCCGGATCGGGTCCATCGCGGCGACCGAATGCGCGTCGCGGGTGATGGCGAAGTAGGTGACGGTCCGCAGGGCGAGCAGGCGCGGGCAGGTCAGTACGAAAAAATTACCCACCGCCTGATCCGAGTGCCACGCCTCTGCCAGGTCGCTGAGCAAGTCAAAAACATAGATTGTGCCGGGGCCGCAGGATTCGATCACCTGGTGGACGTTCCTAACAAATGACTCGAAGCCGCGGGTGGGATCGAACTGATGGATTTCCAGCCCGGGTTTCTCCGCAAGCAACGGCTCGTGGCGGCCGAAGCGGAAATAAATCCGCCTCAGCCCCTGAGCTTCCGCCGCCCGTTCGTAGAGTTCTACCAGGCGGCGGTAATCCTCGATCCGCTCGATACCCCAGACGATGTTGTCGCCGGGTTCCAGCCCGCACACGACATCGTCCAGCGCGGGCCAGCCGGTGGTCGCGTGGCCGATGGAGGCGGCGGCGGACATGGTTCAGACGACGCCTTGTTCGAGCATCGATTCCGCCACCTTGGTGAAGCCGGCGATGTTGGCTCCAACCACGTAGTTCCCGGGAGCGCCGTAGAGCTCGGCGGTTTCGCTGCAATTGCGGTGGATGTTGCGCATGATTTCCAGCAGGCGGGCGTCCACTTCCTCGCGGCTCCAGTTCAGGCGCATCGAGTTCTGGGACATCTCCAGACCGGAGGTGGCCACGCCGCCGGCGTTGGCGGCCTTACCGGGGCCGTAGAGGATTTTCGCCGCTTGGAAAATTTCCACCGCTTCGGGAGTCGAGGGCATGTTGGCTCCTTCGGAAATCAATTTGCAGCCGCCGGCCAGCAGTTTTTTCGCGTCGCCACCATCCAGCTCGTTTTGCGTGGCGGAAGGGAACGCGCAGTCGCACGGCACTTCCCATGGGGTGGCACCTTCGCGGTACTCCGCCTTGAAACGATCCGCGTATTCCTTGATGCGGCCGCGGCGCACGTTCTTGAGGTGCATCACGAAATCGAGCTTCTCTTTATCGATGCCGGCCGGATCATAGATCGTTCCGTGCGAGTCGGAGAAAGTCAGCGGCACGGCACCGAGCTGGATGAGTTTTTCCGCCGTGTATTGCGCGACATTGCCGGAGCCGGAAACCACGCAGCGTTTGCCATCGATGGATTCGCCGCGGGTCGCGAGCATCTCCACGGCGAAATAAACCGAGCCGTAACCGGTGGCCTCAGGACGAATCAACGAACCGCCCCAGTTGAGGCTCTTGCCGGTGAGCACGCCGGTGAATTCGTTGCGCAGCCGCTTGTATTGGCCGAAAAGGTAGCCGATTTCACGCGCACCGACGCCGATGTCACCTGCCGGCACGTCGGAATTCGCCCCGATGTGTTTCGAGAGCTCCGTCATGAAGCTCTGACAGAAGCTCATCACCTCGTTGTCCGATTTTCCCTTGGAGTCGAAATCCGAGCCGCCCTTGCCGCCGCCCATCGGCAGCGAGGTGAGCGAGTTTTTGAAAATCTGCTCGAAGGCGAGGAACTTGAGGATGCCCGCATTGACACTCGGGTGAAACCTCAGGCCGCCCTTGTAAGGGCCGATGGCGCTGTTGAACTGGATCCGGAATCCCCGGTTCACATGCACCTTGCCCTTGTCATCCACCCACGGCACGCGGAAGAAGATCTGGCGCTCCGGCTCCACCAGGCGCTCCAGAATGCTCGCCTCCACAAATTCCGGCCTGCGGGTCAGCACCGGCCCCAGGCATTCGAGAATTTCATGCACGGCTTGGTGGAATTCCGGCTCGCCGGCATTGCGCTGAGCCACTTGGTTGAGAATTGAGGCGAGGTAGTCTGTGGTGTTCATATGGATTGTGTCAGTTCGGTTTGCTTGAGGATGATCGTGGCGAAAACACAGCAAAAACAAGCGAAATGTCCCTACCAGTCATCGAACCCGCAGGAAGTTGATTGCCATCAGCAGGCTTTGCTAGGCGTAAGTTCCCCAAACCTCCGCATTCCATGCCAGCCAGCCAAAAATTCCGCACCGCCCCCGGTCTTGACAGCCCCCTCCCCGGAAAGCAGATTCCCGCCCCTTTCCTCTGTTTCCAACTCCATGTCTGTCCGCTTCCAGCGGGAATTTCTGGCATAAAAACTGCTTTTTCGCCCCTCGCTTGTCCGGTTTCTCGCCTCCAATTCCAATCTCCAAACATCCACCACTCCACATTCATGTCCGTTTCGCAGACATTCCCGCTTGGCTGGCCCCAACCCCAAGGACTTTGGCACCCCTCCCGCGAGAAAGACTCCTGCGGCGTCGGCTTTATCGCCCACCTCAAAGGCAAGCGCTCCCATGACATCATCGTCAAAACCCTCACGATGAATGCCCAGATGGACCATCGCGGGGCCAGCGGATCGGACCCCGCCACCGGTGACGGCGCGGGCATTTTCGTCCAGATGCCGGACAAGTTCCTGCGCAAGGAAATGGCGAAAAAAGGCATCGAACTCCCACCGGAAGGCTCCTACGGCTCCGGCCTGGTATTTTTCCCGCCGGAAACCAGCGAACGCGAGGCCGCGATGCAGGTCTTTGAAATCGTCATCCGCGAGGAGGGACAGAAGTTCATCGGTTGGCGCACCGTCCCGGTCAAAAGCTCCATCCTCGGCAAAACCTCCGGTCGTTACGAACCCGCCATCAAACAAGTCTTCATCGGGAAAAACCCGGACATCACCGACCCGATGGATTTCGAGCGCAAGCTCTTCATCATCCGCAAGCGTGTCGCCGCCTGGATCCGCAGCAATGAGGTGCCGAACAAATACTCCGACGTCCACGGCAACCGCTCCAACACGTTCCCCGGCGCGGACTACCACTACGTCACCAATCTTTCCGCGAAAACGATGGTGTACAAAGGAATGCTCACGCCCTGTCAGTTGGCCGAGTATTTTCCGGACTTCCACGATCCGGATTTTGAATCCGCGCTGGCGCTGATGCACACCCGTTTCTCCACCAACACCTTCCCGAGTTGGTCGCGCGCGCACCCGAACCGTTTCATCGCCCACAACGGAGAAATCAACACCGTCATGGGCAACGCCAACTTCATGAAAGCCCGCGAGGCACTCTGCCAGAGCGATCAGTTCGGCGGAGACATTTCACGCATTTTCCCTGTCATCAACGAAGACGGTTCGGACTCGGCGCGCTTCGACAATGCCCTCGAATTCATGCACTTCGGCGGCTACGACCTCGTCCACGCGATGATGATGATGATCCCCGAACCTTGGGAACGCCACACCATGATGAACGAGGACAAGACCGCGTTCTACGAGTTCCACGCCTGCATGATGGAACCATGGGACGGCCCGGCTTCCATCACCTTCTCCGACGGCCAACAGATCGGAGCCGTGCTCGATCGCAATGGCCTCCGCCCGAGCCGCTACTACGTCACCAACGACGACCTCGTCATCATGGCCTCCGAAGTCGGCGTCATCCCCGATCTCGATCCGCTCAGCGTGGTGGAAAAAGGCCGCTTGCGCCCCGGCCGCATGTTCCTCGTGGACATGAAGGAAGGCCGCATCGTCCCGGACGATGAAATCAAACAGCGCGTCTATTCCGCCAGGCCCTACAAGAAATGGCTGGATGAAAACCGCGTATTCCTCAAGGACCTGCCCGATGCCAAGACTCCGTCAGCCGTGGAAGAAAAACGCATCCTCGAACGCCAACTCGCTTTCGGGTACACCTACGAGGATCTCCGCATGTTGCTCGGGCCCACGGCTGCCACCGGCGTTCAACCGATCACCTCCATGGGCAACGACACGCCACTTGCCGTGCTCTCGGACAAGCCAAAACACCTCTACCAGTATTTCAAGCAGATCTTCGCCCAGGTCACCAACCCGGCGCTCGATTGCATCCGCGAGGAACTTGTCACCGCCACCGAAACCTTCATCGGCTCCGAGGGCAACCTGCTCGATCCCGGTCCGCACAGCTGCCGGATGATCCGCCTGGACAATCCTCTGATCGACAACAAGCAACTCGCCAAATTGCGTGAAATCCATCTGAGTGGGTTCAAATCCGTCACGCTAGACGCCCTGTTCCCCACCGACCAAGGCGGCAATGGACTTGAAAAAGCCTTCGACCGCCTCTGCGCCACCGCCGACTGGGCGATCGCGGATGGAGCGAACATCCTCATCATCTCCGACCGCAATATTGACGCCACGCATGCCGCAATGCCCACGCTACTCGTCATGGGCGGCCTGCACCATCACTTGGTGCGTACGGGCACCCGCACCAAGGTTTCCATCATTCTGGAAACCGGCGAGGCCCGCGAGGTCCATCATTTCTCGACCCTCATCGGCTACGGCGCGGATGCCATCAATCCCTACATGGTTTTCGATTCCATCCATCAGATGATCAAGGATCAGATGCTGGACATGGATTTCGACAAGGCGGTTTACAACTTCCTCAAAGGCTCCATCAAGGGGGTGGTCAAAACCATGGCGAAGATGGGCATCTCGACCGTCGCCTCTTATCGCGGCGCGCAAATCTTCGAAACCATCGGCCTGAAACTGGGCGTGGTGAACAAATATTTCCCCGGCACCTCCAGCCGCTGCAAGGGCTCAGGCATCGAGCAGATCGCCGAAGAATCATTGATTCGCCACCGCGCCGCATTCCCTGACCGCCATATCGAGACCGATGACCGCGCCCTCGAATCCGGCGGCGTCTATCAGTGGCGCAAGGATGGGGAATTCCACCTCTTCAATCCGGAAACCATCCACCTGCTCCAAAAGGCGGTGCGCACCGGTAGCTATGAGGTTTTCAAACAGTACGCAAAAAAGGTGAACGACCAGTGCGAAAACCTCTCCACCCTGCGCGGCCTGATGCGTTTCCGCAGCAACCGCACACCCGTGCCCCTCGACGAGGTGGAATCCATCGAAACGATCACCAAACGCTTCAAAACAGGAGCCATGTCCTATGGCTCGATCTCCCAGGAAGCCCACGAAACACTCGCCATCGCCATGAACCGCATCGGCGGCAAGTCGAACACCGGCGAAGGTGGCGAAGACCCAGGGCGCTTCATCCCCATGGCAAATGGCGACAGCAAACGCTCCGCCATCAAACAGGTCGCCTCCGGCCGCTTCGGCGTGACCAGCGAATACCTCGTCAACGCCGATGAAATTCAAATCAAAATCTCGCAGGGAGCCAAGCCCGGCGAAGGCGGCGAACTCCCAGGCTCCAAGGTCTATCCCTGGATCGCCAAAGTCCGGCACTCGACGCCCGGCGTGGGACTCGTCTCCCCTCCCCCTCATCATGACATCTACTCGATCGAAGACCTCGCCGAGTTGATCCACGACCTGAAAAACGCCAACCCGCGCGCCCGCATCAATGTGAAACTCGTCGCGGAAGTCGGCGTCGGAACCATCGCCGCGGGTGTGGCCAAGGCCCACGCGGACGTCATCCTCATCGCCGGCCACGATGGTGGCACGGGCGCCTCCCCGTCCTCCTCGATCTACAATGCCGGTGCGCCCTGGGAACTCGGCCTCGCGGAAACCAACCAGATTCTCCTGCTCAACGACCTGCGCAGCCGCGTCGTCCTGGAAACCGACGGCCAGCTCAAAACCGGCCGCGACGTGGCCATCGCCGCGTTGTTAGGTGCCGAGGAATACGGCTTCGCCACAGCCCCGCTCGTTTCCGTCGGCTGCCTGATGATGCGCGTCTGCCAGAAAAACACCTGCCCCGTCGGCGTCGCCACCCAGGATCCAAAACTCCGAAAAAACTTCGCAGGCAAGCCCGAGCACGTCGTCAATTTCATGACCTTCATCGCCATGGAGCTGCGCGAAATCATGGCTCAATGCGGATTCCGCACCATCAATGAAATGGTCGGCCATGTCGAATGCCTCGATACCGCGGAAGCCACCGATCACTGGAAAGCAAAAGGCGTCGATCTAACCACCATCTTCCACAGACCCGATGTGGACGACAATGTCGGAGTCTATTGCCAGATCCAGCAGGATCACGGACTCAGGCACGCGCTGGACAACACCCACCTGCTCGCGCTCTGCAAGCCCGCCATCGAGCGGGGCGAGAAAGTCCGCGCCGAACTCCCGATCACCAACGTCAACCGCGTGGTGGGCACCATCACCGGCAGCGAGGTCACCCGCAAACACGGCGGCAAGGGCCTGCCCGAGGACACCATCCAACTGAAGTTCACCGGCAGCGCCGGACAATCCTTCGCCGCATTCACGCCGCCCGGCATGACCTTCACCCTGGAGGGCGACGCCAACGACTATGTCGGCAAGGGCTTGTCAGGAGCCAGAATCATCATCTATCCGCCCAAGGGCTCCACCCTCAAGGCCGAGGAGAACGTCCTCATCGGCAACGTCGCCTTCTACGGCGCGACCTTGGGCGAAGCCTACATCAACGGCATCGCCGGCGAACGTTTCTGCGTCAGAAACTCCGGCGTGAACGCCGTCGTCGAAGGCATCGGCGACCACGGCTGCGAATACATGACCGGCGGCCAGGTCATCATCCTAGGCGAAACCGGCCGCAACTTCGCCGCCGGCATGTCCGGCGGCATCGCCTATGTCTATGACATCGACGGACTCTTTGAAAAACGCCTCAACCACGAAATGGTCAACCTCTACCGCCTCATCGAATGCGGAGATGCGGACATCGCCGGAGTGAAAGCGGAAATCGAAAAACACGTCGATCTAACAGGCTCCGCCCGCGGCGCCGCGCTGCTGGCAAACTGGGACGCCGAGTTGCCCAAGTTCTTCAAAGTCTTCCCCCGCGATTACCAGCGCATGCTCGAGTGCTTCCGTAAAGTCGAGCAACAAGGACTCTCCGGAGACGAGGCCGCGATGGCCGCATTCGAAGAAAACCTCAAGGATCTATCACGCGTCGGAGGTAACTGATCTCCACCAATTTCAAATCTCAACTCGCAAATCACATGGGCAAGCCAACAGGATTCATGGAAATCGCGCGCCAGACCGATTCCGAAGTCGCGCCACTCGAACGCCTCAGGAACTGGAAGGAATTCAAAATTCACGGGGATGACCAAACACGCGCCGCCCAGGGCGCGCGCTGCATGGATTGTGGCACGCCGTTCTGCCACACCGGCCACATCGTTTCCGGCATGGCCAGCGGCTGCCCTGTCAACAACCTGATTCCCGAATGGAACGATCTGATTTTCCGAGGCCGTTGGAAAGAAGCGCTCGAGCGCCTCCACAAAACCAACAACTTCCCCGAGTTCACCGGCCGCGTCTGCCCCGCCCCGTGCGAAGGCTCCTGCGTGCTCGGCGTCATCGAGCCGCCCGTCACCATTAAAAACAACGAGTGCGCCATCATCGACAAAGGCTGGGAAAAAGGCTGGGTCACTCCCAAAATCCCCGCCACCCGCACCGGTAAAAAAGTCGCCATCGTCGGCTCCGGCCCCTCCGGCCTCGCCTGCGCGGATCAACTCAACCAAGCCGGCCACTCCGTCACCGTCTTCGAGCGCGAGGATCGCGCCGGCGGCTTGCTGATGTATGGCATCCCTAACATGAAGCTCGACAAGGAAGAAGTCGTGCAACGCCGCGTCAACCTCATGACCGGGGAAGGCGTCGTTTTCAAAACCGGAATCGCCATCGGCACAAATACTGACTGGACCGCCGCGCGCCTGCGCGGGGAATTCGACGCCGTCGTCCTCTGCTGCGGCGCTACTCTTGGTCGCGACCTCCCCATTGAAAATCGCGATGCCAACGGCGTCTTTCTCGCCATGGAGTTCCTCACCAGCAACACCCGCCATCAGCTCGACCATCATTTCAACGGCACGAATCCCGCACTCAATGCCAAGGGCAGGGACGTCGTCGTCATCGGTGGCGGCGATACCGGCACCGACTGTGTGGGCACCAGCCTGCGCCACGGCTGCAAAAGCGTCATCCAGCTTGAAATCATGCCCCAGCCACCGGTGGAGCGTGCCGCAAACAACCCGTGGCCCGAGTGGCCGAAGGTTTACAAAATGGACTACGGCCAGGAAGAGGCGGCAGCCGTCCAAGGTCAGGACCCGCGCCAGTATCTGGTGCAAACCAAGCGCTTCCTCAAGGACGACGCCGGCAATCTATCCGGCCTCGAAATCTGCGACATCGAGTGGGTGAACGACCACGACCGCTTCAGTCCCAGGGAAGTCGCCGGCACCACCCGCACCATCCCCGCACAGCTCGCCTTGCTCGCCATGGGCTTCATCGGACCTGAAAGCGATATCGTGAAACAATTCGCCCTCGAAACCGACGCCCGCTCCAATGTCAAAGCCGAGCACGACAAGTACACCACCAATCTCCCCGGCGTCTTCGCCGCCGGTGATATGCGCCGCGGCCAATCACTCGTCGTCTGGGCCATCAATGAAGGACGTGGCGCCGCCCGCGAATGCGACCGCTTCCTGATGGGCGTCACGAATTTGCCGTAATGCCGGTAACGGCAAGCCGGGACCACGAGTTTTTCGCTCTTCGCCTGTGGCTGCGGCGGCAAGTTCATGGGCGCGAAAACTGCGGACGGCCACCACATCCGGATGATCCACCCTGAATCCGACGGTCGCGAACTGCGGATGAAACGCCACACCAAGCCCGAGAAGGTTCACCAGCTACTCCTCGACCAACTCGGCTTCACCCTGCCCGCACAAGCCCCGCCCGGAATTCGAAATTCAATGCCTGTGGTGGAGACCTTTTGAAAAAATGAACGCAATCTCAACGATACGGACGCGGAAAACCCGCTAACAGCGAAAGTCGGGTTGCTCGTCAGGGAACTCGGTGCGCCAGTGCTCCAGCGCGCTGCGGATTTCACTGGCCTCGCGGGTGGGGCTGAGCTCCCACACCAGCGGGCAGCCGGGTGGGAAAAATTCCAGCAAGGGCGCGTAATCCAGCGTGCCGCTGAAGGGCACGCGATGATCGCGGGCCGGCCACTCGACATCATGCACATGGCCGCCGATGAGGTGCGGCGAGATTCTTTCCAGCCATTCGAGGTGATCCAGCAGGCCGAGGTTGTGCTTGAGCTGGACGTGGCCGAAATCATGCCAGTAACCGACCCACGGGTTGTCCGCGAAGTGTTCCTGAAGCCTGAACATCTCGCGCTCGGTCGGCATGTCTTCAAAGCGCGAGCGGGACTCGATGGCGAGCTTCACGCCGCACTCGGCGGCCTTTTCGGCGATGGCGGCCAGCGCCTCGATCGCCCGGTGGTAATAGAGCGGGGCGACTTTCTCGCGCTTTCTCACGAAGGCGAGCTTGGCCTTGATGAACTCCCGGCTGTGGCCGCCGCCCGCGGCGACGGCGGCCGTCAGCGGGCGGGTCCACTTTTTCGGGCTCATTGGCACCGATCCCATGTGGAGCACCAGATATTGGGCGTTGAATTCCATGGCGAGTTCGAGTGTGCGCAGAGTCATGTCCATCGCGCGCTTGCGGTCGCCGGGCCGGTGCGAGGTGAACTCATAGGCGTCCGGCGCGTCGATCATCACCTCGACAGGCGAGGGAAAGAAATTGTGGACGCCGGAGCAGGTGAAGAGGCCGCGTTGATAAGCCCGCCGGATGCCAGGCAGCTTGGCGATGGTCATGCCGTGTGATAACTCGATGTGCTGGAACCCAAGATCTACGATTTCCTCGATCATCGACTCGCCGTCCGAATGACGGCTGTTATTCCAGCAGGATGAAAAAGCGAGCATGCGGCGGAATGTTACGCCCGACGGCGCTCCGTGCGCCATCCTCAATTTTCAAGGGCAAGCTGCGGAGCGGTCCGCATCGCTCAGAGTCCCTGGCCGGAATGCCAGATAACCGCGCGTGCATCGTCGGCGTCCACACCGCGGTGATCCTGCTCTCAAAAAATTGTGTTTTTCAAGCCCAGCTCCGCTCTAGCAGATCGCGCAGCCTTTCTGGAGTCGTGGCCGAGGTTTTCGCGACGAATCCGCGGGCATGGGCGAAATGAACGTCGTCCAAACCGCCGATGCGGGTGAAATCCAAGCCCGGATGGTCGTTATGTCGGGCCAGGCCGAAGCCCGCGCCCCGGCGGTCCGGATAGACGAGGCCGACGATTTTTCCGCCATCCGGATGGCTTTCGATGAAGCGGGCGAGTCCGGCGGAGGGCTCGTCCGGCAACGGGTCGGTGCGTGGGACGTAAAGCACATGGAAGGTCCCGGTGGCGGACTGGATTTCCCAGAATTCCCCGACCTCGGCGATGAAATCCAGGCGTTGGCGCAGGCTGCGCAGGTAGCTGACGAGGTCTTCGCCGATCCAGCGCATGATTTCCCACAAGGGCTGGCCGGGCTCCAGCCGGGAAACGGAGGCGAAGCGCCTCAGCAGGGTGACATCGATGGGGGAATTGAGTTTTGCCAGGGTGTCGCGGCCGATTCCGAGCCAAAGGGAGGTTTCATTGGGCCCGCGGGTATCGAGCCACTCGGCGGGCTCCAGCCAGTCGCAAAAGCGCAGGGCGTCCTCATAGAGCCCGAGGTGTTGCAGGACGAGACTCAGCGAGCACTGCGGCGGGTGGTCTTTGGGAAACTGGTGGTGATCGAAATTTCCGCAGGCCGGATCATGGATGCCGCCCACATCCAGAACGGCGATGGCGGCATCTGCGAGGTCATCGGCCACGGGTTCCCGCCTGACGATGGGGACGGGATGATGGGCGAGCAGCACGCAGCAGGCGAGGAACTCGTCTTTGTGCGAAGCACCCGGGTGGGTGAGGATCTGGGAATAACTCATGACCGGGATGGTCGATGAGCAAGGGGTGATTGGCAATGGATTAGAAACTCACCCGAGATTGGAGATCGTCTGGAAGATGGCGGTGATCATCAGGTAGGCCATGGTGCCGATGAGGCCGGCCATGATGATGAGCACGGTGGGCATGATGAGCGCCATGATGCGCTGCAGGTCCTTGTCGAGTTCCTTGTCGTAGCGCTCGGCGGCGCGGCGCAGGGATTGGTCGATTTTTCCGGTCTGCTCGCCGACGGATATCATATCAATGAGCAGCGGCGGGAAGGAGCCGTTGCGGATGAGGGCTTTGGAAAACGCGCGGCCGTCTCCTACCTGGACGATGACCTGATCCAGCGCGGCGCGCAGCGAGCGGTTCTGGGTGGCGTCGCGAGAGAGTTCCAGCGCGCGCAGCAGGGGCAGGCCGTTGCCGACGAGATTGGCCATGGTTTCGAGGAACTGGACGTAGAAGCGGCTGGTGATGACGCGGCCGATGAGCGGCAGGCGCAGTTTCAGGCGGTCCCAGGTGGGCTTGTTCGCCTCGTTGTCCTTCCATGCCTTGAAGAAGATGCCGCCGGCGATGAGGCTGGTGAGCATGACGATCCACCACTTGCTGAGAAACTCCGAGATGGCGATGAGGATGGCGGCCCCTAACGGTATCTTGCCGCCCGGAGAGCTCTCGATGAGCTTGGTGAGCTGCGGGATGAGCGTGGTGATGAAGACGATGGACACGCCGATGCCGGCGAGCACCAGGAAGGCCGGATAGATCATCGCGAGCACCAGGCGGGCCTGAAGCTCGGCGAGCGTCTTGAGGTAATGCGCCTGGCGCTTGAGGATGGTGTCGAGCGCGCCGGAGGCCTCGCCCGCCGCGGCCAGCGAGCAGTAGAGCGATCCGAAACTCGGGCTCACTTTTTTCAAGGCGACGGAGAAATTGACACCGTCCCTGACGATCTGGCGGATCTTGTAGGAAACGGCCTTGAGGTTGCCGAGTTCCTGGCGGTTTTCCATCGACTTGAGCGCCGGTTCGAGCTGGAGGCCGGCGCTGAGCATGTCCGAAAGCTCCTCGGTGAAGAGCACGACTTCCTGGCGCTTGAGTTTGATCGGGCCCTCGGGGATGAGGTCTTCCTTGGCATCCGCCTTGGGAGAGGTTTTCGCGTCCGAGTCGGACTTCGCCTTGCCGGCGGGCTTGCGCGTCTGCACGGCGGCGGCGCTCTCCCTCAGATTGACCGGTTGCAGGCCCTTGCGGTCGAGCATGCGGAGCGCTTCCGGACGATCCGCGGCATCGAGCTCGCCGGTGGTGACGGAGCCGTTGGTGGCGAGGGCTTTGTAGGTGAAGACGGGCACTGCGTGGATGGTGGATTGGAGATTTAATCATCCCCGCCGATGTCCGAGGAGGTGACGGAGATGACTTCCTCGATGGTGGTCATGCCCTGCATGACCTTGAACCAGCCGTAGGTGCGCATCGGCACGTAGCCATCGCGGAAGGCCTGCTCGCGCATCTTGGGCGCGGGTGCGCTGTGGGCGACGAGCTCCTGCATCGCCGGGGTGAGAAGGATCACTTCGTAAATGGCGAGGCGGCCGGAGAAACCCGTGCCGCGGCAACGGTCGCAACCCTTGGTCGAGAAGGGCATGCCTGGAATGTCCAGCGGGATGCCGAGATTCTGTTTGTCCTGATCGGTGATTTCGCGCGGCACGCGGCAGTGCGGGCAGAGTTTCCGGACGAGGCGCTGGGCGAGGAAGGCGCGCACGGCGGCGGAAACAAGGAAGGGTTCCACACCCATGTCCACCAGACGGCTGATGCCGCCCATGGCATCGTTGGTGTGGAGGGTGGAAAACACCAGGTGACCTGTTAGCGAGGCGCGGATGGCGATTTCCGCAGTCTCCAGATCGCGGATTTCCCCGATCATCACGATGTTCGGATCGGCCCGCAGGATCGAGCGCAGGGCGGTGGCGAAGGTCAGGCCGATTTCGGTTTTCACGGCGATCTGCATCACTCCGGTGAGCTTGTTTTCCACCGGGTCCTCGACGGTGACGATGCGCAGCTCCGGGCGGTTCACCTCGCTGAGGAAGGAATACAGGCTGGTGGACTTGCCGGAACCGGTAGGGCCGGTGATGAGGATGATGCCGTTGGGAAGATTCAACAGCGCCTGGATCTTGCGCTGCACGAAGGGCTCCATCTGTAGCTTCGCGACGTTGAATTTCTCCTGGTTGAGCAAACGCAGGGAAACACTCTCGCCCTCGACGGTGGGAACGGTGGCGACGCGGACGTCGATGGTAGCACCTTCAAATTGCAGGTTGATGCGCCCGTCCTGAGGGATCCGGCGTTCCGCGATGTCGAGGCGGGCCATGATTTTCAAACGGGCGATCACCGAGCTTTGCAGGGCCTTGATGTTTTCCGGCACGGCGATCTCGATCAGGCGGCCGTCGATGCGGTAGCGGATGCGCAGATTGTTGCTGAGGGGTTCGACGTGGATGTCCGTCGCGCGCTGGTCGAGGGCCTCGCGGATGATCTGGTTGACGAACTTGACGACGCTGGCCTCCTCGTCGTCGTCCTGGTCGATGACGTTGGCCTCGTCCTCGCCGGCTTCCAGGTGGTCGTAATCGAAATCGCGGCCTTCGAGGATCTGCTCGAAGGTGTCCGCACCGACCCCGTAGAGGCGGCGCAGCGCCTCGTGCAGGCGCTTGCGCGACGTCATGCACCAATCGATCGGCAACACGAGTTCCTGGGAGGCGGCCTGGCGGGCGACGAGGTTGAAGGGATCGAAAGTCGCGAGTTTCAAGCGTTTCCGGTCACCCTCGCCGGTGATTTCAACGGGCAGAAGCCGGTGGCGCAGGGCGATCCGCGGTCCGCAGGCCTCGCGCAGCGGTAGCGGCACCTCGGCGATGGGAATGCTATCCAACCACTCCATCCCGAGATCCTGCGCAAGTGCTTGCATGTAAGGCTCTTCATCGACCACGCCGGCGTCCAGCACATCGTCAATTGGTGAGCGTTGCCGCTGCGCTGCGGATTGCAGCACCTCGGTGAGCGCGGGAATGTCCTCGCATCCAGTGCGGCGGGCGGGTTCGATCAAAAGTTGGGACATGAGTGGCTGAGGTCTTGTCGCTTAAAACCAGCCCGGGCGCAATCTGTCTCTTCAAAATGCCCCGGGGCGGAAACGCAACTTGGCATTTCCCGGTTCATGACGTAGTGAAAATCCATGCATCGCCGAACTTTCATGAAATCCACCGCAGCCACCACCCTCGCTTTCTCGCAAGCAGGAAACCTGTTCGCCGCCGGGTCCGGCGATCCCTATCTGTCCAACATCGGCATCCAGCTCTACACCCTGCGCAACCAGATCGCCACCGATGCACCGGCCACACTCAAGGTGGTGGCCGCCGCCGGTTACAAGCAGGTGGAACCCTACGGCTTCCCCAAATCCGATGCGATGATCTCCGCCGCAAAGGACGCGGGGCTGGCCATCCATTCGGCACACTTCGAGTGGGACTCGGTCGTCCATCCGAAGGACGAGGCAATGTCGGATTTCTCGAAAATCCTCGAAACCGCGCAAAAAATCGGCCTCAGCCACCTGGTGATTCCTTACGTTCTGGAACAGGACCGCAAGACCTTGGACGGCTACAAAAAGCTGGCCGAAAACTTCAACAAGGCTGCGGCGCTGGCCGCCAAGGCCGGCATCCAGCTCGCCTATCACAATCACAACTTCGAGTTTGATCCCAAGGAAGGCGGAAAATCCGGTTACGACATCTTCATCGAGGAATTCTCGCCCGCCATGATGTTCGAGGTCGATATCTTCTGGGTGAAACTCGCGGGCATCGATCCGGTGGAGCTGATCAAGAAGCTCAAGGGCCGGGTTTCCCAACTCCATCTCAAGGACCTCAAGGATGGCATCCCGATGCCGAAATACGCCGGCGAACTGCCCGTCGATGCCTTCAAGGAACTCGGAAACGGCATCATCCCCATGCCGCCGATCCTCGCCGCCGCCAAGGAAGCCCGAGTGAAGCATTGCCATGTCGAGCAGGACCAATCGCCGGACCCTCTCGCAAGCATCCGCCAGAGCGCCGCTTTCCTCGCGAAACTTTGAATCCCGGCATCCGCCGCGTCTTGAAACGAACCGCCTCCGCTATCTGGATCGCGCTCACAGGCGTCGCCGGATCCGAGTGCTTGGAGGTCTGGAAATATCTCAGGGAAGGATATGATCGTTTCGAAAAATCCCGCATCCCGCCTGAGGTCGCGCTGGAAGATGAGCGTTATGCTTTCCGGTGATTTCCAACGACTGTCCGGAGTTCAAGCTTCAGCTTGAACTTCCGCACCCGAGAACCCGCGGCCCCAGCCGGGCGAGCCAATCCGCCAGATCCGCGGCGGCGGGGGTTTCCGGCAGGCTGTCGAGGTTGTCGAGACGCCAGCGGAAGACGAGTTTGTAGCCGTCCCACTCGCCCGCGCCTCCACAATCGCGCATCCAGTTCGCGGCGCTGCGGTTTTCAGTGAGGGTGTATCCGACGAGATGTTCCACACCCGCGCGGAAGGCGGTGATCCACATCACGGCGAGCAGCAGGGTGCCGATGCCGCGCCGCTGGTCGTCATCAAGAACCATCACGGAAAGCTCGGCTTCGTCCGGTTTGTTGGCATTGCGCCACCAACTCGCACCACCCACTCCCGGGAACTCGCGGGCGGGATCGAGCAGTGCCCAGGTCAGATGACTGGTCGCATCCTGGTCCAGCAGGCGGTCCAGCATTTCCTTGCCGATCATTTCGCCGGTGCGCGTCCAGAACCGCTGATAGCGCGCATCCGGGGACAAACGCCGATAAGCCTCCGCCACCAACGGGCGATCCTCCTCGATCAATGGCCGCACGATCACCGGCGCACCATCACGCAGCGTGAGTTCGAGACGGTCTTTCATCACATCCACGGGCGCAACCTACTCAAGCCGGACCGGTAGATCCACCACGGAAAACGGGTTTCTCCCGAGACAGGCGGGCAGGCCCGAATCCTCTCCCCACCAGCGGAGGAGCACGTTCTTTTCCCCGCGCTCGCCGTGTTCCATTGCGAGCAGCATCCGTGTGCCGCCTTTTTCCACATCCCAGCCATCCTTACCGCCGCCGGACTCCCAGCCGTCTGAAAGCAGCCGGTCCAGCAACTCCTGCCTGGAAACTCCACCGATCCACCACTCATGGCGGTCCTTCGATTTGGGTTCCGGTCGCCGTTTTTCCGGCCGCTCCAGCAGCAGGGCACGGCAGCGCCCCCAGGCCCGCAGGCGGGGTGCCAGAAAACGCACGGCATGCAGCGCCCACCTCGTCCGCCAGTTATCGAATCGTCCGTCCAGCCCGCGCAGCGGCAGCATCCGGTTCGTCACCGACTGATAGCCGGCGTTGCCCATCGCGCCATGATCGATGATGGAATCCGCCGTCACGCGCACGGGCCCCCCCCCATAGACAAAGCCCTGCCACTTCGCGCCGCCGCGCTTGGTGAAACGCTCCGGAAACTTGGCGATCAGCAGTTTTTCCGCAGCGCCATAGCCCATTTGCTGGCGGAGAAACGCACGGATCGACGGTCGCCGCCAGTGCCAGACGAAGGCTCCCGGCGCAAACCCGAGACGGTATCCCGCGTCGCGCAGCCGCCAGCAGAAATCCACATCATCGCCCGCCGTGTGAAAGCGCGGATCAAAGCCGCCGATGCCCGCGAACGCCGCCTTGGTGACCACCAGATTGCAGCCGGGCAGGTGCTCGGCCTCCGCGTCATCCAGCATCACATGGCTGGGTGCGCCCGGTGCCGCACAAACCACCGCCTCGCCCCATGAACGCGGCGGCGGCGGCAGATTCGGTCCGCCTGCGGCGGAAAACCTCCCGTCGGCGAAGACCCGGCCGAGGCGCAGCAGCCACTCGCGGTCCGGCTCGCAATCGTCATCGGTAAAGGCGAGGATTTCCCTGCTCGCGGCGGCGGCTCCGGCGTTGCGCGCGGTGCTCAGACCTCCGGGATCCAGGCGCAGCAGTTTCACCCACGGATACCGCTCCGCCACGAACTCCGCAGTGCCGTCGTCCGACCCGTCATCGACGACAATCGTCTCGCACGCCACGCCTTCCAAGGCCCTGAGCGCTTCGAGACAGCCAGCGATGCGCTCCCGGCCATTACGCGTGCAGACGATCACGGAGAATGAGCATGGAGCGGAGAGCTGGGGGCTGGGAGAAGACGAGAGCGCCGCCAGCGCGGGCTTCGCTTTTCCGGCGCGATCCACCAGCCCGAAGTCCCAGTCGGTCACCTCCGATCCGTGGTTCCACCAGCGGTCGCACCAGGCGTAAACGGTGAATCCAGCGCTTTCCTCCTCACGGGAAATCTCCATCGCCCAGCGCAAAGTCTCCGCCTGCCGATCCAGGCCGTTCCTGCGGGAATCCAGGCCGAACTCCGAAACCACCAGCGGCCGGTCCCCGGCGATGTGATGCAGACGCTTGAGATAACTTCGAAACGCATCCGCATCCTCCAGATAGATGTTGAACGCGGAAAAATCGGCGTTTTCCGGCTCCAGATACTCGGTGCTCGGATAGTTCGCGTAGGCAAAAAGCAGCTTCGGCGCGAGCCGCCGCCCGAGCGCGATCAGGTCCTCCACCGCCCGCCGCACCCGCACGGGGCCCATCCAGCGCACCAGATCCGCGGGGATTTCATTTCCCACATAGACGCCCGCCAGCGCCGGGTGCCCGGCCGTTTCGCGCAAGGCGCGCGCCAACTCCACGCCCGCCGCGCTCAGCAGGCCCGGCTGCCGGAAAAAATCCGCGTTATGCCCCCACTTCAAGCCGCCGAACACCCGCAGACCGTGCCGCCCGGCAGCATCCAGCAGACCGCGCTCCGGCATCTCGAACAATCGCAGCGCATTGAAACCCGCCGCCGCGATGTCATGGAAATCCAGATCAAACGATTCCGGCCAACCACCGGGAAACGGCCCGTAAGTCACCGCCCGCGGCCAGACACGCGACTTCCCGGCACGGAAGAATTTCCCGTCCACACGCCATCGATCATTTCGGTCCGCATCGGCCACGGCGCGAAACCTAAATCCCCGCCGCGGATTCCAAAACCCAATTCGACAGGCTGCCAATTGTTTCCAGATTGCCGCAGGTAGTTCCCAGTTCACCCTGAAAGCTCCGCTCACAACCATTTCATGAATTTAAATTCTTGAATGGCCAAACTCCGGAAGCGCATCCTGCACGCGATGAAACGTGTCTGGCGCATGGTCCTGGAGGAACCGTATCGGGTGTTTTTTCCACTAGGCATCCTGGCGGGAATCTGGGGGGTGATGTTGTGGCCGATGTTGTATGCCGGCTTGCTGCGCTTTTATCCTGGAGAGGCGCACACGCGGATCATGATCGAGGGTTTCATGGGAGCTTTTGTGATGGGATTTCTCGGCACGGCCTTTCCACGCCTGGCGGGAAACCGGCCCTGGTCCGGCGGTGAATTCCTCATCCTGCTGGGATTGTGGGGCATGACGCTGGCCAGCCATTCGCAAGGCCACATCGCGGCCGGGGATGCCGCTTTCAGCGCGATGGCGCTCACCCTGCTCGCCACCACGGCGGGGCGCTGGATTTTCGGCAACCACGATACGCCGCCACCGGGATTCGCACTTGCCCTGGCGGGCATTCTCGGCGCGGTGCTGGCGGCGGGATTTCTCGCCTCGAATGCCAGTCCCACGCTGGCCCAATGGCGATGGGCGCGGCTGCTCCTGTTTCAGGGATTCCTGCTGCTGCCGCTGATGGGCATCGGGCCCTATCTGCTGCCACGCTTTTTCGGAATGTGCAGCAGCCATTCCTTCGATGACTCGCCCAGCCCGCCTGCCGGATGGTGGCGGCGCGCCATCGCGGCGATCATCGCCGGCCTGCTCATCCTCGCGAGTTTTGCCCTTGAGGTCGGCGGCCGGTCAATGGCCGGCCATCTGCTGCGCTCGGCAGTGATTCTGGTCTGGTTCGCGCTGGAATCCCCCGTATTCCGCAGGGGGAAAATTTCCAGCACGCCGGGAAACGCGGTGCGCTGGGCGATCAGCGGGCTGGCGGCCGGTTGTGTGTGCGCGGCGTTCTGGCCACTCACCCGCATCGGTTCGCTGCACCTGCTTTACACCTCCGGCTTCGGCCTGATCACGCTGGCGGTGGGCGCACGCGTCGTGCTCGGCCATGGCGGACGCCATGATCTGTTAGCCGGAAAAATACTCTGGCTCCGCTGGCTGACCGGCCTGGCCATTCTCGCGGCGACCACCCGCATGAGCGCGGATTTTTTCCCGGCGATCCGCGTTTCGCACCACCACTACGCGGCGTGGACATGGGCACTCGCCGGCATCATCTGGCTGGCCGCGCTGCTGCGCTATCTGTTCCGCGACGAGGAGTCCGCGAAACCGAAAAGCAGGTGCCCGCGGCGGCAGGCCTGAGCGCTTCTCAACCGCAGTTGTTGCGGTCCTCGACGGTGGCTGCCTTGGCAGCGCTCTTGCGGGCCTTCGCATCGAACACTTGGATGCTCGCGCCTGGGCTTCATGGCCCTGGCCCGCATCCGCAGCCCCGAGCAACTCCACCACCTACCACCCCGCCACCCTCGCCGCCAACACCTGGGAAACCACCCGTGACGTCCTCGCCTCCAAGCAAAACAAAGTTGGCAGCACCGTCATTTCCCAATATGACTACGCCGAACAATGCGAGCCGATGCGAGCATTTTCGCGGACGGTGAGTTCGTCGATCAGATTGAAACTCTGGAAAACAAAGCCGATGTGTAACTATTCAGGTCTTTAAGATAGCTTAAGCAATTTCCAGCGTATCCATCGCTACCAAATGTTGACCGACCGAGCCAAAGCCCTGCGTCCCGCCGTCCAAGCCGCCTTCGATGCGGGCGGGCTTGATGCCGTCTGCGCG
>JAUYNL010000016.1 GCA_030696085.1 Luteolibacter sp. | reverse complement strand
AGTGAGCAGTGAGCAGTGAGCAGTGAGCAGTGAGCAGTGAGCAGTGAGCAGTGAGCAGTGAGCAGTGAGCAGTGAGCAGTGAGCAGTGAGCAGTGAGCAGTGAGGTGTTAGTTTTCGTGGACGGGAAGGGCCTTGAGTGGGGCTTCGTGGACGGGTTGGGCCTTGAGCGGGGCGGCGGGTGGTGCGTTGACGGGCGTGGCCTTGAGCGGTGGGTCCGTAGGAATTGTTAAATCGACCGCCTGGGCGCGGGCGGGATGGATCGGGCAGAAGTCGGTCTCGGCGGGGACGGTGTCCGCGGGGATGCGCACGGTGTTGGAGGTGGCGGCCGTGCGGCAGCCTGCGGTGGCGCGTTTGCCGTTGAGGCGGCAGAGTTCCACGGTGATGAGGTTCACCTTGCTGTGGAGCGCGCCCGCCTTGTAGCCGAGGCGATCGGCGGTTTTCATGATGTCCACCCAGACCGGCAGCGAGAGCACGGAGCCGTAACCGCCGTGGATGGTGCGTTTCGGCGTATCGAAGCCGACCCACACGGTGCAGGTGAGCGAAGAGGTGTAACCGGCGAACCAGGCGTCCTTGAAATCATTGGTGGTGCCGGTTTTGCCGCCGCACGGCTTGTCGAAACCGAGCCGTCTAACGGCAGCGGCGGTGCCGCGGGTGGCGACTTCCTGGAGGATGTTGGAAACGGACCACGCGGAGCCGCCCGATGCGGCCTGATAGGAAAGCGGCAGGGTGGAGTAGAGCACGTTGCCATCGCGGTCCTTGATTTCGGATATCAGATAGGGCCGGTAGCGGACGCCGTCGTTGGGGAAGATGGTGTAGGCGGTGGCGATTTCCCACGGCGAGGCCTCCCATGAGCCGAGAAAGGACGATGGGTTTTCCGGCATGGGAGTGGAGAACCCGGCCATCGCGGCGACTTCCCGGACGCGCGGGATTCCGGCGGCATTTCCAACCCGCACCGACATGGTGTTGCGCGAGCGGATCAAGCCGTATGAGGCGGGCATCATGCCGCCGTATTTGCCATCGGAATTGCGCGGTCGCCAGGTGCCGCCACCCTTGATTTCGCCGGGCTCGATGGGGCCGTCGCTGATCAGGGTGTCCGGGCGCAGGCCCTTGTCGAAAGCGGATAGATAGACGAAGGGCTTGAAGATGGAGCCGAGCTGTCGTTTCGCGTCCTTGGCGCGGTTGAAGCGCGATTCGTTCGCATCGCGCCCGCCGATGAGGGCGAGCACGGCACCGCTGCGGTTCTCGACGACGACCGCCGCGCCCTGAATGTAGTTCGGCTCATTGCGGTCGTCTTCCGGCAGGCGTTTCCATGCGGCGCGCGTGGGATGGGCGTAGCCGGAAAGCCGCTCGACCTCGCCGAGTTTCTTGTCGAGCGCCTCCTCGCCCTTCTGCTGGATGCGCAGGTCGATGGTGGTGATGATTTCGAGGCCGCCGAGTTCGAGGTCCTGCTTTTCGAGGATGATTTCCAGATCGCGGCGGATGGCGTCCATGGCGAAGGACTCGCGCGAGGCGCGGCGGATCTGCGGGCGGACTTCGATGGCGTCGCGTTTGGCGGCATCCGCCTCGGCGCGGGTGATGGACTCGGCCTTGACCATGCGTTCGAGGGTGGTGTTGCGCTCGCGGGTGGCGGCCTCCATCGACTTGAAGGGATTGAAGGAATCCGGTCCGCGGACGATGCCGGCGAGCAGCGCGGACTGCGAGAGAGTGAGTTCGGACGGGTGTTTTTCGAAATAGATGCGGGAGGCCTCGCCGATGCCCTTGATCTGGCGGCCCCAGTTGATCTGGTTGATGTAGGCTTCGAGGATCTCGTCTTTTTCGAGAGCGAATTCCAGGCGGATGGCGATGGCGATTTCGAGGAACTTGCGGTCGAGCTGGCGCGGGAGATCGCCGCGTTTTTCGCCGCGCTTGAGCTGGAAGATATCAGACGCGAGCTGCTGGGTGATGGTGGAGGCTCCCTCGCGCTTGCCCTGGGTGTTTTTGAGGGCGGCGCGCGCGATGCCGATGGGATCGATGGCTCCGTGCGAGTAAAAGCGTTCGTCCTCGCGGGCGAGAATGGCTTTGCGGAAATCTTCGGAAACCTGGCGCAAAGGGACCACGGAACGCTTTTCGCCGTGGATGCGGCCGATTTCCTCGCCGAGGCGGTCGCGGATGATCGAGCGCTCCGGCATCGCGTGGATCCTCGAGAGATCGTAGCTCTGTGAACGCGTGCCATAGACGATGGCAAGGACCAGCAGCACATAAAGCCCGGCGACGACTGGATAGCCGATCATCCGCGCCAGCAGCTTCACCAGCAAGCTGAGCCGGCGGGTGAGCAGGTTGAAGAGATGGAAGGGCCAGAACAACAGCAACGAAGCCGCTCCGGGACCGCGCGGGGGTGTGGCGTCGGGCGACTGCGGGCGACGGCGCTTGGTTTCCGGCGGGTTGCGTTTTGGCATCGGCGTGCGGATGCTAAGCGACTCCACCCCGCCAATCCATCCTTGATTCTTCCCAATCAGAAGGTGCCGGGCAGCGGCGGCCATGCGAGTGCATCACCCTTCGCCCGGCGGGGTGACGACGGCGACGCGCTCGACTCCGTGTTTTGAAAACTCCTCCCAATAGCGCTTTTCCCAAGCCGTGGTGCGGGCGCGGCGTTCCTCCTCGGTGAGTTTTTCCCAAGCGGCGAAGCCAATCGCGCGGGCCAGATCGCGGTCGGCGAGGCGCACAGCCAGCTCGTCCCAGAAACTCTCGTTGCGGAACTCATCATAGCACTCGTGGTAAAACAGGTGCTCCTCCACCTCCTGCCTCACCCGGTAGCGCTGGCTTTCCTCGTCGAACTCAATCCAGTCGCCCAGCCCCGAATGGCCGGCTTTCTCCAGAATCTTGCTCTCCAGCTCCTCAAAGGCGGAAATTTTCTCGCTGGAGGATTCCTTCTGGTTCCAGGAGGCCACGTTGGCCGCGAGGCTGACCATTTCCACCAATGTCGCAAGTTCCTGATCTGACAGCCGCAAGTGCATTCGTGCCGGAAGGAAACCAGTTGTCAGCACCACCCGCAAGCCCGCAACACTCCGGGCTTGATCCGGCGAGGGCCTTCGGGCAATTTCCCGCCATGCCAACGCACGAGTAGCTCAGCGGTAGAGCGACCCGCTTACACCGGGTTGGTCGGCGGTTCGATCCCGTCCTCGTGTACCATTTCCCGCCCATCCGGCTGTTTGAATCCACGGGGTTTTCAGGAGGGCTTGTATTCACAAGCGCCCGCCTATTTGTCTAACACGAACATTTTCAGTTTGCCGGGGGTGGGGAAAGGCCCTATAGGACTGGCCCTATTGGGGATGCGTTAGCACAACGCGCGACTCCAGAATGCCATTATTTCTCCCTTGACGCATGATTTCCCGACTCGCTTCCTACGCCTCACTCACCATCGCGGCCTTGTTTTTCACAAGTTGCGGAAGCACCGGCATCGCCGTGATTCCGAAATCGAAAATCAACGGTGCGGATTCCGGAAACCGGAACTTCACCCTGCCGGGGCCGTCCTCCTCAGTCCTCGCCGCCGCCAATAACAAGCCGCGCGACAAGCACTCGATGCCGGTGTACACCTTCAGCGAGCGGACCCGCGTCGTCCGCACCACCGCCTATACTTGCAGCGAGGATGATCACCTGATCTACGGCAGCAGCAATGCCACCGGCACCCAATTGCGCTATACCAACCGCGTCCGCAGCGCCGCCGCCGATTGGTCGTTCTATCCGGTGGGCACCACGTTCCGCATCAAGGGCCTGCCCTATCTTTACGTGGTGGATGACTACGGCTCGGCTCTCACCGGCACCGGCACGGTGGATATCTACAAGCCGACCAAGGAGATCATGAACCTCTGGGGCCGCCGCACGGTCGAAATGACCATCGTCCAGTGGGGTTCCTTCAATCGCAGCGCGGAAATCCTCAGCAAGCGCACCAAGTTCCCCCATTGCAGCCAGATGTTGGCCAACATCGTGCGCCAGCGTCCTGACCTTGGCCGCCTTGCGATGCGCTGATTGGCGTGCCTCGGTCCGAGATTCCCGCTCAATTCCGAGGATTTTCGGGTTCGCCCGTTCCGTGATCCAGCGCCATGACCAACGCGCCCCCCGTGACCCTGACCATCGCCGGATCCGATTGCTCGTCGGGCGCCGGCATTCAGGCGGATCTCAAGACCTTCCAGCACTTCGAGGTCCATGGCCTCACCGCCGTCACCTGTGTGGTTTCGGAAACCTCGCGCATCGTGCGCGCCGTACATCCCGTGCCCGTCGGCATCGTCAGCGATCAAGTCTCGCTCCTGCTGGAATCCTTCCCCGTATCGGCAGCGAAAACCGGCATGCTTTTCTCCGCCGCCCACGTCCGGGCGATTGCCGGAATCCTCGCAAAACACCGCGGAATCCCGCTTGTAGTCGATCCGGTGATGATCGCCTCCACCGGCGATTCGCTGCTGGAGCCGGAGGCGATCAGTGCCTACCGCGAGTCGCTTTTCCCGCTGGCCCGGCTGATCACTCCAAACCTGCCGGAAGCCGAAGTGTTGCTGGATGAAAAAATCACCGATGAGGCCGGGCTGGAGTCCGCCGCACTGCGGCTATCCGCCCGTCTGGGTACGGCGGTCCTGCTCAAGGGTGGCCACCTTCCGGGGCCGGAATGCCTCGATCTGCTGGTGGAAAACGGGGATATCTTCAGATTCCGGGAGGCTCGCATCCCGGTGGCCGGATCGCACGGCACGGGCTGCACCTTGTCCGCCGCCATCACCGCCTGCCTGGCGCGGGGCGAGTCGCTGCCCTCCGCCGTGGAAAGCGCCAAACGCTACCTCGGGAAAACCCTGCGCCATTCCTACGAGTTCCCATCCGCCACCGGCGAATCCATCCAAGCCCTCAATCAGGGCACCTCTATCGGAAAAAACGAGGCGTGACACTCGACCTGAGAATCTGTAAGCTCTCCGTAACATTCTCCCTGAAACATCCCTCATGCCCAATCCCTTACGCACTCTCGGATACCGTGTCCTGAATGCCTCGCTCGAAGACGGACGCCATGGTGAAGAAAAAGTGTCGCCGATCTCGCGCCGCGGTTTCATGCTGCTGGCCGCATCGTTGAGCAGTTGCTCCGCAGCCGCCCCGCTCGGAGACCGCGCCACCTCGCCGGTCAAGACACCCGCGAACGCCAACTACCGCACACCGGCCCTGTCCGGCCCGCTGCCGCGAAATCCGGACATGGCCTTCAGCTCGGATTTTTCCAAAAGCTCGGGCATCTCTTTCTCCCGCGTGCTGGTTTCCGGAAACTACATTGCGATGACCTTCGATGACGGTCCGCACCCGCAGAATACGCCGCGCCTGCTCGACATGCTCCGCGCCCGCAACGTGAAGGCCACCTTCTTCGTCATCGGCCGCAGCGTAGATCTCTATCCGCAGGTCGTCCGCCGCACCGTCGCCGAGGGCCATGAAATCGGCAACCACTCCCACACCCACCGCCTGCTCAGCAAATTAGGCGACTCGGAACTGCGCTTGGAAATGTCCCGCTGCGCGGATGCCGTGCACCGGGCCGCAGGAGTGCGCATCCGCACCATGCGCCCGCCCTACGGCGGCCTGCTCCAGCGCCAACGCGAACTCGTTCACTCGGAATTCGGTTATCCCACCATCCTCTGGTCGGTCGATCCGCTCGATTGGAAACGCCCGGGACCCGGTGTGGTCACCTCTCGCATCCTCAGCGGCACCACCGCCGGGGCCATCGTTCTGGCGCACGACCTCCACGCGCAAACCGTGGACGCCATGCCCGCCACCATCGACGGTCTGCTTCGCCGCGGTTTCAAGTTCGTCACGGTTTCACAACTGCTGGCGATGAAGACCGAGCCCGCCGCGGCAACCGCACAGATCACCGCTCCCCCTCCCGCATATTGAGCAATCCCCTCAAGCCGTGAGCGATTCCATGTTCGGAGAGCGTTTCTTCGCGACGCGCGACCGCCTTTCCTCGGTCATCCATGGAATCCTCACCCTGGCCGACGAAGTCCACGCGGACCCCGGCGAGTCCCTGGCCCCCACCTCACTCGCCGCCGAATTGGGCAAACCCATCTCCCTCATCGTCTGTGGCGAGGTGAACGCCGGCAAGTCCACCCTCCTCAACGGACTCTTCGGCCATGACCTCTGCCCGGTCGGCATCCTGCCCGTCACTGATCACGTCATCCGCTACCGCCATGGCGACCCGTCGCGCGATACCTCGCTCGCGCCTTTCCTTGAAGAAAAATTCCGACCGATTGGTTTTTTTCGGGATTTTGAAATCATTGACACGCCCGGCACCAACACCGGCCATCCCGGCCACCCTGCCGCCATTGAGGAAATCCTGCCTTCCGCGGATCTGATCCTGTTCGTGTTCCCCGTTTCCAATCCATGGGGCGCTGCCACCTGGGACCTGATAGCGCGCATGCCGCCCGATGCCCTCGGGCGGGTGGTCATCATCATCCAGCAGGCGGATTTGCGCGAACCCTGCGATTTGCAGGTCATCCTCGGTCACATGACGGATCTCTCGATGAAACGCCTCGGCCGCGTGCCGCCGATTTTTGCCGTTTCCGCGAAACTCGCGTGCGAGGCCAAGCGGAATCGCCCGGCTCATCGCGAACTCCTGAAAGCAAGCGGCTATCCCGCGCTGGAGGCATTCATCTCGGAAGTCATCTGTCACTCGCCCGCCCGGCGCGCCATTCTGGAAACATGGCGCGGCCACGCCGCCACCGCCCTGAGCCGCGTGGAGGACCACATCGATCTGCAAAACCGCGGCATCAACAACCACGGCCGCTTCATTGATGGCGTCGAACGCGAGATCGAGGAAATCCGCGAGCAATTCGTGGCGCGCCTTCCCCGCCACCTCTCCAGCGTGGCCGAAGTGTTCGAAACCGAGGCCGTCTGGGCCACCCGCCTGCTGCACCGCCGCCTGGCCGTCTTCCGCTCGGTCCTGCGACTCTTCATCGGCGACCATACCGGCCCCGAAATGGAGCAGGCATTCATGGAACGCCTACAGCAAACCATTGAAGTCGTAGCCGATAAGGATGGCGGCGAGGTAGCAGATGCCTGTGCCGAACATTGGACGGAACTCGGTGCGCGCGTCAAAACCGCCATCGGCACCGAACTCCGCGCCCCCCAGCCGATCGCCGAAATCCTGGATGCCGCCCGCAAACGCTTCGTCCAGCGCATCGGTGGAGCCGCCGGCCAGGGTATCGGCAATCTCCGGGTCCGTACCCGGCTCGACAAGGAACTCCGCCGCCGCAACACCGCCCTGTGCTCCTTTGTCATCATGACCCTCGTCCTCACTACGGTCGGAGCCGCCTGCGGTGCGCTGGACCTGCCGTGGCTGCCCATCATCTTCTGCGGACTCGCCGCGCTTTTCCTCAGTGGCGGAGTGCTCGTCGCATGGATCACCCGGCGGACCATCACCCGGGATTTCCGCCAGCACCTGCTCGATACCTGCGGGGCCTTTGCAAGCACCCTGCACAGCGACTACGTGGAAGCCCTGCGCACGGTCTTCCGCGATTACATCTCCGCGCTCGGAAACCTCCGCAATCATCTCGCCCGCGAAAAACTCGCCATCGAGCCCCGCCAGCGCCGCTGGCAGGAACTCTTCCTGACCCTCAAAGCCATCGAGCAGGAACTCTGAAAACGGCTCTAAAAAACGGCAGGCCGCCCGCCGGGTTTGAAATTAGAAATGCATCCTGAGATGATCATACTGTCCCAGTGGCAGGAGTTTTCCACGCCTCAATGATCACGCACCGCACCGGCAAATTGTTCCACATCCAAGGGCAGACTGGAGAGATCATAGCGTCTTTCGATGCTTTGAACTCCCTTGAATCTGGCCTTAACGAAATCTTAGCGCCATATGCATGTCGATTAGCACCCGCGTCCGCATGAAGGTGGCATGCTGGCGGCAGGATGAAAACACGTTCTTCACTGCTCGACCCTCATCTCCTCAAAGGGGCGCTGATCCCCAGTCTCCGCAAGCTCGATCCGCGCATCCAATGGGCCAACCCCGTGATGTTCACGGTTTATCTCGGGGCCATTCTTTGCTCGATGCAGTTATTCCGTTCGATAAATCTGTTCGAACTCCAACTCGTCATCTGGTTGTGGTTCACGGTGCTGTTCGCGAACTTCGCCGAGGCGCTCGCCGAGTCGCGGGGGAAAGCCCAGGCGGACGCCCTGCGCTCGATGCGCGTCACCACCCCTGCCCGCAAGCTGGTTGGGAATCATGAAACCTCCGTTTCCGCCAGCGATTTGCGGCCCGGCGATCTGGTGGTCTGCGAGGCGGGCGATGCCATTCCCTCCGACGGCGAAATCATCGAAGGCATCGCCTCGGTGGACGAGTCCGCGATCACCGGAGAATCCGCTCCGGTGATCCGCGAGTCCGGCGGTGATCGCTCCGCCGTAACGGGCGGCACCCGCGTTCTATCAGACCGCATCGTCATCAAGGTGACAAGTGAACCGGGCCACTCGTTTCTCGACCGCATGATCTCGCTTGTAGAAGGCAGCGAACGCCAGAAGACACCCAACGAGAAAGCGCTCGGTGTTCTGCTAGTTTCCCTCACGCTGATTTTCCTTCTTGTGACTTTCACGCTTCCCGCTTTTGCGAAATTCCTGATAGAGCAAGGATTGGGCGGACAAACTCCCGGCTTCAGCAGCCTCGTCGCGCTGCTCGTGTGTTTGATCCCCACCACCATCGGCGGCTTGGTGAGTGCGATCGGCATTTCCGGCATCGACCGCCTGACCCGCCAGAACGTGCTCGCCACTTCCGGCCGGGCGGTGGAAGCGGCGGGCGATGTCGATGTGTTATTGTTAGACAAAACCGGAACCATCACTCTCGGAAATCGCCAGGCCAGCGAGTTCATTGCCGCCCCCGGTGTGGACGCGAAGATACTCGCCGAAGCCGCGCAACTTTCCTCGCTCGCCGACGAGACTCCCGAAGGCCGCTCGGTGGTGGTGCTCGCGAAACAGCTTTTCGACATCCGCGCCCGTGAACTTGCGGAACCTCACGCCACCTTCGTGCCTTTCACCGCGGAGACCCGCATGAGCGGCGTGGATCTGCTCTCCGGTGGGGAAACACGCCGCATCCGCAAAGGGGCGGCCGACTCGGTGAAGCGCTATGTCGAATCCATCGGCGGAAACATGCCGACCGAGGTCAGCCGCAATGTGGATGATATTTCCGCGAAAGGAGGAACTCCGCTCGTGGTCGTGGATGGTTCACGCGTCATGGGCACCATTTTCCTCAAGGACATCGTCAAAGGAGGCATCCGCGAGCGTTTCGTGAAACTGCGGGAAATGGGCATCCGCACGGTAATGATCACCGGAGACAACCCGCGCACAGCCGCAGCCATCGCCGCCGAGGCTGGTGTGGATGACTTCATGGCCGAGGCCACGCCGGAGGACAAGATGCGCCGCATCAAGGCGGAACAACAAGCCGGGCACCTTGTCGCCATGACCGGCGATGGCACCAACGACGCGCCCGCGCTGGCTCAAGCCGATGTCGGTGTCGCCATGAACACCGGCACCCAGGCCGCCAGGGAAGCGGGCAACATGGTCGATCTCGATTCCGATCCCACCAAGCTCATCGACATCATCGAGATCGGCAAGCAACTCCTCATGACCCGCGGCTCTCTAACAACATTCTCGCTCGCGAACGACGTTGCCAAGTATTTCGCCATCCTGCCCGCGCTTTTCATCGGCCTTGGAGCCACATCGGGCAGCGCCGCCGGTCCGCTGGCCGCGCTCAATGTGATGAACCTTCACTCATGGCAATCGGCTATCCTCAGCGCCGTCATCTTCAACGCGCTGATCATCGTTGCCCTCATCCCGCTGGCACTCAAAGGCGTCGCCTATCGTCCAATGGATGCCGCTTCATTGCTGCGCCGCAATCTCCTGATATACGGCATAGGCGGCATTCTCGCCCCGTTTCCCTGCCTCAAGCTGATCGACCTGACCATCTCGGGTCTCCACCTCGTCTGAATTCCAACAACTCCTGTCATGCATCCATTCATTCCATCACTTGCCTTCATCGTCATCGCACTCGGTGTTTCCTGGCCGTTATCACGGTGGTTGTTCCGGGCCGTCGTGCCTCCTGCCGGGATCGGCCGCTTCGATAAAGTGCTCGCCACCCTTCTCGGAAAATCCGCTCTCACCAGCGGTTCCTGGAAACGCTACTTCATTCAACTCGTCGGCTTCAACGCGGTTATGTTCGCCGTCACGTGGGCGATCATGTCCAACCAGCAGCACCTTCCCCTCAACCCGGATGGTCAGGGACCGGTGGATACCTCGCTCGTTTTCAACACCACCGTTTCCTTCGTCACGAACACCAATCTCCAGCACTATTCGGGGGAATCCACCTATAGTTATCTGACGCAGCTCACCCTGATGTTTCTCCAGTTCACTTCCGCCGCCACCGGCATCGCGGCCTTCTTCGCCCTTGCACGCGGTCTCGCCGGGAAAAAGGACATGGGCGGCTTTCCCAGGGATCTGGCAAGGATCGTGGTGCTTTTCCTCATCCCCCTCGCCGCGATTTTCTCCGCGGGTTACATTCTATCAGGCATTCCCATGACCTTGGAAGGCGCGGCCTCCGTCACCACCCTCGAAGGCCTCACCCAGACCATTGCCCGAGGCCCCGTCTCCGCGTTCCTCGCCATCAAACAACTCGGCACCAACGGCGGCGGTTTCTTCGGGCCGAATTCCACCCACCCGCTCGAAGGCGCGGGCATCATCTCGAACTTCCTCTCGCTACTCGCCATCCCGATCATTCCCATGGCCTGCGTCTGGGTCTTCGGGCGGATTGTCGGCCGCCCCAAGCACGCGCTCGTCATCGCCGCCGTCATGAGCGCCTTCATCGTTCTGAAAATCGCCGTCGCCACCACCGGAGAAACCTCGCCCACCGCCGCTTTCGCCAACCTTCCCGTCGCGGAAAGCCCGAACCTCGAAGGCAAGGAACTCCGCTTCGGAGCCACTACCGGACCGCTGTGGTCCGTGCTCACAACCAGCACTTCAAACGGCTCGGTTGGTGCGATGCACAATTCCCTCAACCCGCTCACACTTCTCGCCCCCTTCTCCGGCATGTGGCTCAACTCCACCTTCGGCGGCGTCGGTGTTGGATTCATCAACTTCTTTCTGTTCATGATCATCGCCATTTTCATCGCTGGACTGATGGTCGGACGCACTCCGGAATATCTCGGTAAGAAAATCGAAGCCCGTGAGATGGCCTTGGCCGCTGCCGCCTTCATCATCCATCCCTTGCTCATCCTCGGAGGAACCGCCCTCTTCGCCGCCACCTCCATGGGTGCGGACACCGTCGCCAATGCCGGACCGCGGGGTTTCTCGGAAATTCTCTACGAATTCTCCTCCGCTGCCGCCAACAACGGCTCCGGCCTCGAAGGCCTCGGTGACGGCACGACCGCATGGAACATCGCCACCGGCATCGTCATGTTGTTAGGTCGCTACCTGCCCATCGTCATCCCCCTCGCTATCGCTGGATCGCTGGCACTCAAGCCTCAAGTCGCCGAATCCTCCGGCACCTTGCGCACCGATACCGCCACCTTCGGCCTCGTCACCTTCGCAGTCATTCTCTTCCTTGGCGCGCTCACCTTCCTGCCTGTCGCCCTGCTCGGGCCGATCCTCGAACACCTTATGGTTCCCATCTGAAAATCCAACCACCATCCCCATGAGCATCATCAGACTTTTCTTCCTATGCGTTCTCGCAATCGGATTCCTCTATTTTCCCGCGTTGCTGGTTTTCGCAAAGATCGCAGCGCCGGAGAAATCCCTCGGCTCCATCGTCAACGGGCCTGACGGCAAACCCGTCGGCTCGCGGCTCGTCGCACAGGCTTTCATCAGCCCCGGTTACTTCCACCCGCGTCCATCCGCCGTCGATTACAACGGTCAGGGTGCCGCCGGCTCGAACCTCAGTCCCACCAATCCGGCCCTCGCGGAACGCGCCGCCGCCATCGCCAAGAGCTACGATGCGAGTGCGGGAAATCCCATCTCAGCCGACCTCGTCACCGCATCCGGTTCAGGTCTTGATCCCGACATCACCCTCGCCGCCGCGTTGTATCAGATTCCGCGTGTCGGCAATGCACGGGGCATCACCTCGGAACAGCTCCGCAGCGTGATCGACACGGTCAAACGCCCGCTCATGGGGAAACTCGGCGGCCCCGAACTCGTCAATGTCCTGGAACTCAACCTCGCCCTCGACCGGATTTCCCGCTAGGATCCCCACGCGATGCCAGCCACCGGCAAACTCAAAGTCTTTCTCGGCATGTGCCCCGGCGTGGGCAAGACCTACGCCATGCTCCAGGCGGCGGGTGAACTCCGGCGGCAGGGTGTCGATGTCGTGGCCGGTGTCATCGAGACTCATGGTCGCCGCGAAACCGAAGCTTTGCTGGTCGGACTCGAACTGCTGCCTCGGAAAAAACTCAAACACCGCGATACCGAACTCGCAGAGCTCGATCTGGACGGCCTCATCGCCCGCCACCCGAAAGTCGCCCTGGTGGACGAACTCGCCCACACGAACGCCCCCGGCTCCCGCCACCCGAAACGCTGGCAGGATGTCGCCGAACTGCTGGATGCGGGAATCGACGTCCATACCACCGTCAACATCCAGCACCTCGAAAGCCGTTCGGACATCGTCAGCGCCATCACCAAGGCTCCGGTTCGCGAAACCGTTCCCGACAGTTTCCTCGACCGGGCGGATGAAATTGAACTCGTCGATCTCACTCCGCGTGACCTCCAACGGCGTTTGGAAGAAGGGAAAGTTTATCTCGGCGCACGGGCCGCAGCCGCTTCTAGCAACTTCTTTAAGGAAAGCCATCTCACCGCGCTCCGTCAGCTCGCGCTGCGCTATACCGCCGAACGCGTGGGCGTCGATCTCCGTGAGCTTCGGGTCCAGCGCCGCAGCCGTTCCACCTGGCGCACCAGCGAGCGCTTGTTAGTGGCGGTCGGCCCCAGTCCTTTTTCCGTTTCGCTCATTCGCAGAACCCGCTCCATGGCCGGAGCGCTTGACGCGCCATGGTCCGCTATTGCCGTAACCACGGATGAAATCCTCGGCCCGGACGATCAGAGCCGCCTCACCCAGAACCTGTCGCTCGCCCGCCAGCTTGGCGCGGAAACCGCGACTGTCGAAGCCACCAGTCTGGTCGAGGGGCTTCTATCAGCCGCCCGCGAACGGGGTGCCACCCAGATCGTCATCGGGAAATCCCCGCGCCACGGGTGGCGGGATTTTTTCCTGCGTCCGCCGGCCCTGCGTCTGCTCCAACGCAGCGGTGACATCGATGTCGTCGCCATGGAACCGGGACTTCCGGGGGATGGGACCGCATCCATTTCAAAAAATCAGACAGCCTCATCCAGCGGCCCCCGGATCTTTCCCGACTTAATGCTGGCGGCGGCCATGGCTGTTGGCATCTCGCTTCTCAGCTACCCGCTATTCGGGCTGCTGGCCGCCCATGATCTCGCGATGCTGATGTTATGCGGAGTCATCATCGGATCGCTGTTTCTCGCTCCCGTGGGAACCTTCGTGCTAGCCATTCTAACTGGAATCGCCTGGAATTTCCTTTTCACGAATCCACGCTTCTCGTTCAACATCCACTCCGGCTCTGACATTACCCTGTTCGTCGCCCTGCTGGTTGCATCGCTCTCCATGGGTTGGCTTACCAGCCGTCTCCGCCGCCGCGGACTGGCCGTCGCCCGCCACCAGATGCACACGACACGGCTGCTTGAAATAAACACCATCCTCACCGGAGCCTCCGATACCGATGAGGCCGTCGGCTGTTGTCTGAATGCCGTCGACTCGCTGTTCAACCTGCCATGCGCCATCCAGCTCCGCGACGATTCGGACCACCAGCTCCAGCCGCCACATCCCGCCGGCACGCTGCCGCTCGATACCAAGGAGCGCGGAGTCGCGCTCTGGGCTTTTGAAAAAAAACAACCCGCAGGCCGCGGAACCAGCACCTTGCCCGAGGCGAAAGCCCTGCACCTTCCGCTCCAGGGCCGGTCTTTCACGATGGGCGTCCTGTCCATTGATCCGGGGAAAAACCCGCTTCCGCTCTCCGTGCGGGACCTGTTAGCCGCCATCGCGGCCCAGCTCGGCCTCGGCCTGGAGCGCAACCACCTGCTCCACGCCATCCACCGCGCCGAATTCCTCGAACGCGGCGACCAACTTCGCCGTTCATTGTTAGACCATGTTTCCCACGAACTCCGCACACCCGTCTCGGTGCTCGGCTCCGCGCTCGATGCTCTGGAAGGAGGCTCTCCCACAAGCAGCCTGATCCCTGAAATGCGCACCGCCCAGAAACGCCTGCGTAGAGTCGTGGATCAATTACTCGAGTCCACCCGCATCGAATCCGGAGCCGTCCAGCCGAAGCCCGAATGGTGTGATCTGTTGGAAATCCTCGAACAATCCGCCGAACAGGCGGCGGATGTCATCTCCGGGCATCCAGTCAACATCCTCATCGCGGATGGAACCCCGCCACTCCTCTGGCTGGATGCGGACCTGCTGCTCGCCGCGCTTGGAAATCTTCTAACCAACGCCGGTCACCATACGCCCTCAGGCACCCAGATCCATCTCGGCGCCTCCATCAACCAGGACTCGCAACTGGAAATCCATGTCCGCGACGAAGGCCCCGGGCTCGAAGACCCCGCCCGTGTGTTCGACCGCTTCCACCGTGGAGAGGCAAGTCGCCCCGGCGGCCTCGGCCTCGGCCTCTCCATCGTCCGCGGCCTCATCCGCGGGCTTGGCGGAACCTGCGAAGCGCGCAATGCTCCCGGTGGCGGCGCTGAATTCATTCTGACGATCCCGGCCCGCACCGCCGATCAAATACCCGAATCCCCGTGAGCCGCATCCTTGTCATCGACGACGAGCTTTCCATCCGCCGCCTGCTCCAGGTTCTTCTCGATGGCGCGGGCCACACGGTGGACTGTGCGGATGATGCGTCCCACGGCCTCAACGCGCTGGCTCTGGATAAACCTGATCTCCTCATTCTCGATCTCGGGCTGCCTGACATGGACGGCCTCGAAGTCCTACGCCGCCTCCGCGAATGGACCACCGTGCCCGTGCTCATCCTCTCCGCACGCCCCGATCCCGCCGACAAGGTCAGAGCCCTCGACCTGGGAGCCGACGATTATCTAACCAAACCATTCGACGCCCCCGAGCTCCTTGCCCGACTGCGTGCGCTCCTGCGTCGGGTTACCCCGGCCGAAGAACAACCCGTTATTTCACTCGGCATGCTCACTATCGACCTTGCCTCACACATGGCGCGGGTCTCGGACCAAACCGTGCCGCTCACCCCCATCGAGTTTGCCCTGCTCGCCCAACTCGCCCGGCACGCCGGAAGAGTGCTCACCCACGCCCACCTGCTCAATGCCGTCTGGGGTCCCAAGGCCACCGAACAATCCCACTACCTCCGCGTCCACTTCGCCCACCTCCGCCGGAAACTCCGCGCCGCAGGCATGTCGGGGGAAGTGATCCGCAATGAACCCGGAATCGGCTATCGTCTTCCATTGGAACGCGATTGAGGCCGATGTCGTGGAAAGGCTCCGCTGCCGCCTGGAATCATGATTTTTCAAGTTTCTGAAAAAATTCCGGCGACTCATCCTCCCGCCCGGGGTTTAATGCCCGCGAATTTTAAAACGTATGAAAAATCCTTGGTTTCTCCCTGCCGCCACCTTGCTGGTAGGTGCCGTCACCGGTTATATTTTCGGTGAAAATACCAATTCCTCCAGCCCTTCGGCTGCGGCAGGCAACGACTCCCGCAAGACCCGCTCGTCGCTCCGCTTCGAAACATCGGAGACCACGCAGTCCACGAAACGATCAAAGCGACCCGGCGGAACCGATGAAATCAGCCGTCTTCCGGGTAGTTCCAACCGGGTGCAGGCGCTGATCGAGTTCTATTCCGGACTCACTCCCGGGCAGCTCGAAGATGAGGCCCGCAAGCTGGAAAGCCTGCCGATGAATGAGCGCATGATGGCTTCGTTCCTCCTGTTCGGCCGTTGGGCGGAAGTCGATCCCACCGCAGCGATGTCGTTTTCCAGCACCATGGGATTCGCCGGCATGTTCGTGCGCCCGACGATTCTTCAAAGCTGGGCCAGCATGGATCCGGCGAATGCCGCCAAGTATTACGCCGAGAATCCCCGCGAGTTCGCGATGATGGGCATGATGGGCGGTGGCCGCGGGCCGATGGGCGGACAGGCAGGCGCTTCGATCATCGCCGGTGAATGGGCACGCCAGGATCCCGCCGCCGCACTGGCCTGGGCCAACTCACTCACCACGGAAAAATCCCAGGCCATGAGCGCCGTGGTCGGCGAGGTCGCCAAAACCGATCCAAAAAAAGCCGCCGAAATGCTCTCAGCCATGAGTGGTGGGGACATGGGCGCCGCCTACCGCTCGGTGGCGGCTCAGTACGGTGCCAGCGATTTCAATGAGGCTCAGGCGTGGATCCGCTCGCTGCCGTCCGGAGAACAGGCGGAAGCACTGGCCGCCGCCATCGGCGGGCTGTCCAACAAAAACCCGGAAGCCGCGGCTGCGCAGTGGGCCTTGATGCCGGATGGGGAAGCCAAGAACCGCGTGTTTGGCGAGGTGATCGCAGACTGGGCCCACGAGAATGCCCCGGCGGCCGCAGAATCGATCAAGAAACAAACCAGCGAGGATATCCAGCGCGAGGGAATGCGTCAGTTGATGCCGGCGTGGGTTGGCCTGGATCCCACTGCGGCGCGCAAATACGCCGATTCCTTCGAACCCGGACCGGTGCGTGACAGCGCGGTGCAGTTCTACATCTGGAGCAATCAAACCGGTAATCCCTCAGATCTTGTAATCTACGCGGAAACCATCACCGACGAGGGCGACCGCAACCGCAGCATCGGAATGGCGGCGGCACGCTGGATGCGCGAGTCTCCGGAGGCGGCCAAGGCATACGTCGAACAATCCACCACACTCCCGCAGGATGCCAAGCAGCGCATCCTCGAAGGCCGCGGATGGGGCGGCGGGCGAGGCCGCGGGCGCTGATCTCCTTGTGAAAAGAATCCCGCCCCTGTGGAATCGAGACGCCTCGAATGCCAAAGAGCCGGGATCTTTTTGTAAGGATTCCCTCCGGATCAGAAGAGTGTGAATGCAATGTTCACGCCTGCGGTGACGATGGAGACCATGCTCATCAGCTTGATGAGGATGTTCAGACTGGGGCCGGCGGTGTCCTTGAAGGGATCCCCGATGGTGTCGCCGATGACCGTCGCCTTGTGGGCGGGCGAGCCTTTTCCGCCGAGGTGGCCTTCTTCCACGTATTTCTTGGCGTTGTCCCAGGCGCCGCCGGAGTTGGCCATGAAGACGGCGAGCACGAAGCCTGTGGCAAGACCGCCGCTGAGCAGGCCGAACACGCCGGGAACTCCGAAAATCAGACCAACGCCGATGGGCACCAGCACGGCGAGCATCGAAGGAAGAATCATTTCCCGCTGGGCACCGACGGTGGAGATGGCGACGCAGCGCGCGTAGTCCGGCTTGTCCTCGCCTTTGAGGATGCCGGGTTTTTCCTTAAACTGGCGGCGCACCTCCTCGACCATGCTCTGGGCGGCGCGGCCGACGGCGTTGATGGTGAGGCCGCAGAAGACGAAGGACATCATCGAGCCGATGAAGACGCCGAGGATCACCTTCGGATTGAGTAGGTGGACTTCGAAGTGCGTCATGAACTGGGTGAGCGTGGCGCTGATGATGGGTACCTGCACGGCTGCGACTTCCATGGTGGTCTGGCCGGCATGCATCATGGCCATCTTGAGCTCTTCCACATAAGAGGCGAGCAGGGCGAGCGCGGTGAGCGCGGCCGAGCCGATTGCGAATCCCTTGCCGGTGGCGGCGGTGGTATTGCCGAGCGAATCGAGCGCATCCGTGCGGCGGCGGACTTCGGGAGGAAGGCCGGCCATTTCGGCGTTGCCGCCCGCGTTGTCGGCGATCGGGCCGTAGGCATCGGTGGCGAGCGTGATGCCCAGTGTGGAGAGCATGCCGACGGCGGCGATGCCGATGCCGTAGAGTCCCATGCCGATGCTATCCGGAGAGAAGTGCCAGTTTCCTGCGGCGAGACAGTAAGCAAGCGTGGTGCCGATGACCACCGCGGTGACGGGCACCACGGTGGAGAGCATGCCCGTGCCGAGGCCGGAAATGATCACGGTGGCGGGGCCGGTGGCGGCGCTTTCCGCGATCTGCTTGGTCGGCTTGTATTCCTGTGAGGTGAAATACTCGGTGGCCTTGCCGATGACGATGCCGGTGAGCAGACCCACGACGATGGCACCCCAGATGCCGGTGTAGTTCGGCAGATCGAGGATTTTCAGGATGAAGAACGAGGCGATGAAGATCAGCAGCGAGCTGAGGTTCACTCCGCGGCCGAGCGCGTTGAGCAGGTCTTTCTGGGAAGCTCCTTTTTTCACATGCACGGCGAAGATCCCAATGATCGAGAGCATGGTGCCGATGGCGGCCACCACCATGGGGGCGAGGATGGCCTTGAAGGCGTTTTCGTCCTGGCCGGCCTGGGTGAAGGCGGCGGCACCGAGCGCGGCGGTGGCGAGGATCGACCCGACATAGGATTCGTAAAGGTCGGCGCCCATGCCGGCCACGTCGCCGACGTTGTCGCCGACATTGTCCGCGATGGTGGCTGGATTTCGCGGATCGTCTTCGGGAATTCCGGCTTCCACCTTGCCGACGAGGTCGGCGCCGACATCCGCGGCCTTGGTGAAGATGCCACCGCCGACGCGGGCGAAGAGCGCCTGCAACGAGGCGCCCATGCCGAAGGTCAGCATGGTGGTGGTGATGATCATCAGCCGCTGGGCCTCGCTCGCCGCGGTGACGAACTTGTTCAGCACGACGAACCAGATCGATATGTCAAGCAGCGCCAGGCCGACGACCACGAGTCCCATCACCGCACCGCTGCGGAAGGCGAGGCGGAGGCCGGCATCCAGCGACTGGTTGGCGGCGTGGGCGACCCTCGCCGAGGCGTAGGTCGCGGTTTTCATGCCAAAAAAACCGGCGAGTCCGGAAAACAGACCGCCGGTTAGAAAGGCGAAGGGCACCCATTTGTTTTGCAGATGGAGTCCGTAGGCCAGCCAGACGAAGATGAGCGTCATGATGGCGAAGACGATCGCCACCACCTTGTACTGTTGTTTCAGATAGGCCATCGCGCCCTCGCGGACGTGCTGGGCGATCTCCCGCATGAGGGGTGTGCCCTCGTCGCAGGCGACCATGCGTTTGAAGAACCAGTAGGCGAAGCCCAGGGAGAGAAGCGAGGCGGCTGGAATCAGCCAGAATAGATTGGATTGCATTTGTGATTCAGAGTTATGGACGAGTTGCGTGTGTTAGATTCCGGTGCTGCGGAGTGCGGAGCGCCACCAGGCGTAATGGGTGGTTTCGAGCTCCTCACGGGCGGGCATCGGGAAGAAGCGGAAGGCACCGCCCTGGCCGGCGACGTAGAAGCCGCCGAGAATCGTGCGGAACAGCACATCCTGTTCGAGATAGCGCACCACCAGTTTGGTGGACTTGGTTTGTTTCGCGCGGAGTTCCCGCAGGCAGTCGCGCAAGTGTTCGATGCTGCGATAGGGGAGATTGTCCACACCGCTCGCCTCGGGATCGTCTCCCAGGCGCTCGAGGATCAACTCGGCGTATGCGAGCACGGGAAGCGAGACCGATTGGGTGGTGTCCGTGATGGCGGCTCCAAATTCCTTCGGCTCCAGCGTGCTGGCCACCCTCGGAGTGACCGGGCAGAATTCCTGATAGAGGTGGTACCGCGGGCCCGGGTCGGGTTTGTACTCGCCGGGAAGAAGGGTCAGCACATGACCGTCGTTGGTGGTCAAATGCAGAGATTCGATGGCTTCGATCGGGGTCTGCGCAAGCACGTTGTGAATGCCCAGGTAGGCGGAACGGCGGACTCTTCCGTCACGCAACTCGGCGATGCCCGGGAACGCATCCAGCTTCTGCCGGGCATAGGCATCCGAGAGCTTGAAAAAGATTGCCTGGCCGTGGGAGCGTTTCTTGGGGCCAAGTGACAGATATGCGCCGTATTCGTCGGGTGGCAGGTGGGAGGCGACGAGCGCCTCGGGGATCAGGGACAGGTATAGGTGGATCGTCATGATGAGGCTGAGTTCGGATTCCAAGGCACGCTATGATGGCCGCTTGCGGCCCAAGGTGTGCGCGAAGCCTAGGTCTGCCGACCGGGCATGGCTGCGCGTGTCCTGTCAAAAACTCAGCCACGATTGAGCATTCAGCGGGTTCCCCATGCGGCCCGCGGGTGCAGGAACGAGAGCCCGAGCAGCATGAAACCCAACACCAGTGACAACCCCAGAAGCACGCAGGCATCAAGCACCGCCTGGCGATAGCCGAGCACGGAAACATCAATGAACGGATACGGGTAAGTGCCGATGATCTCACCCCGGACCAGGGCATAGGCCAGAAAAATGAACGGATAGGCGGTCCATTTCAGTGGAAGCGACCAGTCGGGCGCTTCCCGGCGTGGTGACAGCAGCCAATCGGCAAGCACGCCTGCGGGCACCAAGTAGTGAAGGATCACGTCCGCCAGCAACTGTGCTCCTTGCGGAGCCCAGATTTCACGCAGCAACAGGTGATAGCTGATGGCGACGAGCAGGATGCCCGTGGTGGCGCAGCCTTTCACGGCGACGCTTGCGAGCCAGGCGTTAAGCCGCCTGCTGATACCCAGCGGCGGCAGGCTGTACATGGTGGCCACGAACAGATTGGTAAGGATGGTGAAGTAGCCGAAATAGGTGACCAGCGCGTCGAACAGGGACTTGCCGTTCGCGTTGGCGAGGCGGATGGACAGCCAAAAGTGCAGCAAGACCCCAAACCACGCCACCACGGCGAGCGCGATGCGAAGACATGAGACGGTCTGGGCGCGTGAACTCATTGCGGGACCATGCTGGCGGCGCGGTGGCCGATGACCGTCAAGGACGAGGGGTGGCGGGTGGCGGCCATGGCATTGATTTAGCGATCCCGTGTGGACGGGCCAAGCAAAATCAGGATTCGCGGGCGGTCTGCCGGTCCGGTTGTGCGCCGCTGGTTTTCACTGAGGTGAAAATTTCATGGGAAACTGCGGGGATATCGCTAGAACCTGCCTTGCAAACCCGTTTTTAAGACCATGCCCCGCGTCACCATCACTGCTCCCGAAAAAAGTCCGCAGCCTTACCGCTTCCAACTCGACCGCCGCGTGGTCACGCTCGGGCGGGGAAGCAACAATGACATCGTGATCGACTGCGGATCGGTCTCGGTATCGCACGCGGAAATGCTGCGCGTGGATGGTGGCTACGAGCTGCGGGACCTGGGCTCGACCAACGGGATCAAGCTGGATGGCGTGCGTTCTGAGGCGATTCCATTGCGCAGCGGTATCTCCGTGAAGCTCGGCGATGTGGCATTCGACTTCGTGCTAAGCGATGAGGAGCGCGAGGCGCTGGCGCGGGAGAAACCTGAGGTGGAGTCGCCGATTTTTCGCGATCTGGGGGAACCCCCGCCGAGGCCCGTGGAAGCCGAATCAAGGGAGGATCTGGTGGTGGTGGAGGAGGAGCCATCCGAAAACGGCGGGCGCATCGGCTGCGGAACCGTCGTCTTGTTCTTGGTGCTCGTGGCGCTCGCGTTTTGCGTGGGCCTGGCCATCCGGCATCAGAAGGAAACCGGAAAATCGTGGATCGAAGCGGTCCAGCAACGCTTCCAGCCCGCGCCGGAGAATGCGGCACCTGCAACGCCACCGCCTGCGCCGCCCGGAGATCTCGCAGAGTGATACACCCGGTTTCATTTCCTGAATTTCCACCGCAACTCCCGCGTTTGGAGTTGAGTTGCGGTTTCCTATGACTATCGTCACCCGCCCCTACCCGACGATGCACGCCGTGTTTTCCCATCTTCTCGCACTCGCCGCCCTGATCACCGCGTTTTTCCCCACCGCCCGCGGCCAGGAAAGCATCATGGTGGTCGAGGCGCATTCCGGCAAGGTGCTCGCCGCCGCCAATGCCTCGGCGAAACGCCCCGTCGCCAGCCTTACCAAGATCGCCACGGGAGTCGTGACGGTGGACTGGGCGGTAGCCACCGGCGCTGACCTCGGTAAGCTCCGGATCACGGTGCCGCAGACGATCACTCTGGTCGGCGGTCCCAATCCCATGAACCTCCAGCCGGGTGACCGCCTGAGCATGCGCGATGCCCTGTATTCCGCGCTTCTTGGCTCCGACAATCTGGCCGCCCTCACCATTGCCGATCACGTCGGTCGTGAGATCCTCACCCGTCGCGGGAAAAACGGCGAGCCCGTCGCCGAGTTTGTCGCGGAAATGAACCGTCTGGCCAAGGCGCTGGGCATGGCGCAAACGCGTTTTGCCAATCCCCACGGACTGGAACGTCAGGGCGCGAAAGCACACTCCACGGCTGCGGATATCGCCCGGCTCTCGATCTATGCGATGCGCCGTAATGCCTTGAGCTTCATCGTCCGCCAGCCAGACCGCCAGGTCACTGTGTATGGGGCGGCCGGTACCCGCAGCTATCGGGTGAGAAATACCAATGAGTTGATCGGCGAACCGGGAGTGCTCGGTTTGAAAACCGGTACGACCGCCGCCGCAGGGCCCTGCCTCGCGGTGTGCATGGATCGGGATCCGCTCATTCGCCCGAAAGCGGACGGCTCCAAGGGCGTCACGCCGCGGCGTCTGATTGTCGTGGTGCTGAACAATCCGGACCGTTTCAACCGCGCCCGTGGCTTGATCCGCCAAGGCTGGGCGGTTTATGACCCATGGCTTGCCGCAGGCGCTCCTTTCCAGGACCGCCGCCGCGAGTTTCTCGCGGTGCCGGATCCGAGCTGATCGCCCTGAACATTTCCAACCGAACCCCCGCCAACTCCGCTCCATGTCCAACGATCCATTGCTCGAACTGCTCCGTCGCAAAGCCCGCCTCAGTCATCAGGAACTGGCCGATATCCTCTCGCAGGATGCGGAATCGGTGGCGCGGCGCGTAGCCACCTGGGAAAAGGACGGCACCATTCTCGGCTATCACGCCGTGATCGATCCCCAGGCGGCCGGTGACACCTCGGTCTCCGCCTTCATCGAGGTGAAGGTCACCCCGGAACGCGGCGGCGGCTTCGACCGCCTGGCGTTGCGCATCGCGCGCTTCGATCCGGTGGTTTCCTGTTATCTCGCCAGCGGCGGCTATGACCTGATGGTCGTCGTTGAAGGCGGCGATCTGCGGGAGGTGGCACGTTTTGTTTCGGAAAAACTCAGCACCCTGGAAGGAGTGCTCTCCACCGCCACTCATTTCCGGCTCAAGACCTATAAGGAAAACGGCTTCATTTTCGAACGTGAAATCGTGCCCGAGCGCCTCGCCGTGTCTCCGTGAGGCCGGACCGCGAGGTGGCGCTGGTGCTGCCACAGCCCCGCCTGCTGGTCACGCCTCTCCGCTTTCCGCCCTCTCGATCATCGGCCGGCTCGGGCTGGTCAAAAACCTCGCAATCGACGGGAAAACCTGCTGCCTTCCTTCCATCCCAGTAGAGGATTTTGAGCAGGCTGCGGCGCTTGTTGGTGAAGGCGAAGATGGCCGCGCTCTTGGGATCTTCCTGAAGTTGGTTGGCCACGGCGTTGTGCAGGCCGTTGAAGCTGCGGTGCATGTCGCAGGTTTCGACGGCCACGAGCACTTTCAAGCTGCCGGAAAAACTCAGCATGGCCGTGGGTTGTTCAGTCTGCGGATCAAGGCAGCGGCAAGATCAATCCGCCCGGGTGAGGAGATGAGGAGTCTTGCGCCGCCGGGCAGCAATACTTCCATGCCGCGGTCCGCGCCAATGGCGTTGGAGTGGTCGATTTCCGCAGGCACCAGTGACAATAATGCCGAATGGAGTGACCTCGGCGGGGCCGCCGGTCCTTCAATTTCCCCCTTTCTGATCCAGGAAACCAGGGTCTGATAGTTCACGCCGTGAAGCGGAGCGCTCAATACGGGGTGCTTGCCGGGTTTTGCGCCCGCCAGGACGTGATGTCATGGGACAGCATCGTCGTGTAAACACCGGGATATACCAACTGCTCGCAAAAAAGTCGCAATCGCCATTCAACCCAAACGAGCTCAGGGTCTTGCAAAGAAGAACGTGAGTCGGCTTTGGCATTTCTCGCGGGAAATGAGGTCCCGGAGGGCAAGGGCTCGATGCACTGGCTGGCGGTGTGGTTCACGGACCACAGGCTGAAGCTGGAGCAATACGTGCTGCTCAACGTCGTCTGGACAGCCGCGATTGTTTTGTTTGAGGTTCCTTCCGGTGCCTTGGCGGATGTGATCGGAAGGAAACGCCTGCTGGTGTCCTACTCCACCAGCGGAACTCCTCGATCTGCATCTCGCGACCCATCACACCCGGAGACACAAAGCACGTTACCTTCGTCCATCAACCAGCAAGCTTCCGAGTCATTCCCCGCCCGCCCGCGCCACAAGCACCACGGCGGCCTGACATTCTAGCAGAATAACCTCTTTAACCCGCCTGAAACTTCAGAAACACCTGTCCACTTTTGCTCAGCCTATGCCCAGTCGCGCAGGTTGGGCGGCAGAAGCGGCGGGGTGTCATGGTCGATGTTGACGAAACGGGCGGACATTTCCTCAATACGCGGTAGGCGCAGGGATTTGTTCTGCGCGGTTGCGCTAAATCCGACAGGCTGCTAGACGGTCCCCACGCGAATGGCCGAATCTGCGGACAACCATGGCGAAGAAGCCCCCTGTCATGGTGGTGGCAGGCTCGTGCGAATCTTCCATCAAGCCTGCTGATAGACTTCCGCTCCTTTTTCCACGAACTCGCGGCTCTTCTCCGCCATGCCTTTCTGAACGGCTTCTTCTTCCGAGATCGCCTGCTCGGCGGCGTATTGACGGACATCCTCTGAGATCTTCATCGAGCAGAAGTGGGGGCCGCACATGGAGCAGAAGTGGGCGGTTTTGGCTCCGTCCTGGGGAAGGGTTTCGTCGTGATGAAGGCGGGCGGTTTCGGGATCGAGACCGAGGTTGAACTGGTCTTCCCAACGGAATTCGAAACGGGCTTTGCTGAGAGCGTTGTCGCGGTATTGGGCACCGGGGTGGCCTTTGGCGAGGTCGGCGGCGTGGGCGGCGAGTTTGTAGGTGATGACGCCGACTTTCACATCTTCCTTGTTCGGCAGGCCGAGGTGTTCCTTGGGGGTGACGTAGCAGAGCATCGCGCAGCCATACCAGCCGATCATGGCCGCGCCGATGCCGCTGGTGATGTGGTCGTAGCCGGGGGCGATGTCGGAGGTCAAGGGCCCGAGGGTGTAAAACGGAGCCTCGTGGCACCATTCGAGTTGTTTGGCCATGTTTTCCTCGATCATGTGCATCGGGACATGGCCGGGACCTTCGTTCATGACTTGCACGCCCTTGGCCCAGGCGCGGGTGGTGAGTTCCCCTTGCACTTCCAGTTCGCCGAACTGCGCCTTGTCATTGGCATCCGCCACCGAGCCGGGGCGGAGCCCGTCACCGATGGAGAAGCTCACATCGTAGGCCGCGCAGATGTCGCAAATTTCATCCCAGTGGGTGTAGAGGAAATTTTCCTTGTGATGGGACAGGCACCATTTGGCCATGATCGAGCCGCCGCGGGAAACAATGCCCGTCATGCGGCTGGCGGTCATCGGGACGAAGCGCAGCAGCACGCCGGCATGGATGGTGAAATAATCGACGCCTTGCTCGGCTTGCTCGATGAGGGTGTCCCGATAGAGTTCCCAGGTGAGATCCTCGGCCTTGCCGTTGACTTTTTCGAGCGCCTGATAGATCGGCACGGTGCCGATGGGCACGGGGCTGTTGCGGAGGATCCACTCGCGGGTGGCGTGAATGTTCTTGCCGGTGGAGAGGTCCATCACGGTGTCCGCACCCCATTTGGTGGCCCAGCGCATTTTTTCGACTTCTTCTTCAATGGACGAGGCGACGGCGGAGTTGCCGATGTTGGCGTTGATTTTCACGAGAAAATTGCGGCCGATGATCATCGGTTCACATTCCGGGTGGTTGATGTTGAGTGGAATGATGGCGCGGCCCGCTGCGACCTCGGACCTCACGAACTCCGGGGTGATTCCGGCGGGGATGCGCTGTGGAAAACGGCGGAAAATGTTAGGCGTGTATTCGCTATCTGGTTGCTGCTGGGAGCCGGCGTGTTGTTTGTCGAGATGGTTGCGGATGATGTCATCCTGCATGTCGGCGATTTTCGCGCGGCGCATGTTTTCGCGGATGGCGATGAATTCCATCTCCGGGGTGATGATGCCCTGGCGGGCGTAGTGAAGCTGGGTGACGGGTTTGCCGGTGGCGCGGAGCGGCTGGCGGCGCTCGGCGGTGAGGCCGGGAAACTCGATGAACTTGTTGGCCTTTTCGGACTGCGAAGCGTATTCGGCGTGTTTTTCGGTGAGGTAGCCGTTGTCCTGCGGCAAGACGGGGCGGCCGTCGTAGGTTTCGACATCCCCGCGTTGTAGAATCCAATCACGGCGCAGGGCGGGCAAACCTTGCCTGGAAGTGCCGGTGAACGCAGGATCGCCCCACGGGCCGGAACAATCATAGACGCGGACGGCTTCGTTTTTCTCGATGCGGTCGGTGAATGACTTGGTGTCGGAGAGCGTGATTTCGCGCATCGGGACGCGAACGGAGGGGTGAATCGATCCCTCGACATAGATCCGGGTGGAGGCGGGAAGGGGTAAGCGGGAGGCATCGTGGGCTTCGCTCGTGGTGCCGGTGGATTCTTCGGGGCGGATCATCTGTAGTTTGCTAGGTTGAAGTTTTTAGTTTTCAGGCAAGAAAAAGGCCGCGCGGAGAATGCACGGCCGAAGGAAGGTGGAGCTGGGAATCTCGACTTCCTACGGCGGCATGACCCGCGTCAGGTTCGAAGGGTCTTTTCCGCGCGTCGGAAAATCTCGGCCCTGCGAACGAAGAGCACCCCTGTCGTGAGCAATAGTTTCGGCTTCCATGTTCTGACTGTCAAGAGACCGCCGGAATTTCAGCATTTCAGCAATACTTCGGAAGTATTTCTTGATTCCGAGGAGAGATTCCCCAAGGGTCCGCCACCGCACGGGGCGTAGCTCAGCCTGGTAGAGCGCCTGCTTTGGGAGCAGGAAGTCGTCAGTTCGAATCTGGCCGCCCCGACCATCATTGATCTTGAATGGATTAAGAAGGAGTCGCCCTGAAAAACGGCATGTTTGAGATCGAAAGTGGGAACAAATCCGCCAAGTTCCTTACTGGCTTTTATCGTTTCAGATTTCCTAAAGAAGGATCAACTCCGGTATTCCGATCCGGCTCCCTGGCTACCCTTTTCCCTTCTGTTCAGCCGCAGATCATGGGCTGGTTTGCCTGTTTTGGGGGATCTCCCTTTCTCGATCAAGTGAATGCCGGGTTTCACCATGGACCGCCATCGACTCCTTGGCGCGCTAAAAAGGTGATAGGACACAGAAGAAACTTGTCGGGTGAGGAAGGCGGCGGAAAAAACTCCCAAACCGGAAGTCGGATTGCCCGGCACGAATGATGGGGCTGCCGTCCCAAACCCCGCCGAACTGAGACAGCTCGTCCCCCGTTGGTTTTTCCCTAAATCCCCAAGGGGACTTCTCCCCTCCCGTCCTCCCAGAGGAGCTGGGGGAGACCGTTTCAGAGCCCTGTTTGCAAACGCCGGGCGTGGGTAATTTTAATTGTCGCTGAGGGGATTTATAATTGTCGCTGGACACATCTCCGCCTACTCATGCTGACCTATCTTTAGATTGTTAGACGACAAGGTTCAATGCTGGGAAATGACGGAGCTGCCAACTTTGTTTTGCTTGGAGGCGAGCACGTCGCGGGTGGGTTCCCAGGTGTTGGTGACGGTGTGGACCGCACCGGCGGTGGCGGTGACGGTTTCGATGAGGTTGCTGTTGGCGAGGTAGTCGCAGGTGAAGGAACCGGCCGCACCACCCTCCACGCTCTGGAGACGGCCTTCAGTGGCGTGGTAGCCATAGGTGACTTTTTTCGGTTTGGTAGGTGACTGGGTCGGTATCGAGCGGCTTCTTGAGTTCCCAACCCGCATCGCGGCCGAGGTTGGTGGGTTTGCGGTCGAGAACCCGGATGAATTCGAAATTCTGATTAAAGGCCCGTCCCTCTGTAATTATGAGAACCTCGCCCTTGGCGGCCAACACGCACACGGCGTGCTTGCGATCTCCGAGGTCGATTCCAATGGTGATGGCGGATGTTTTCTTTTTCATGGCAGCGGTAGTTTACCACATCAGGCTAGTCCTGGCCCTGCTGCCTTCTCATCTATTCTTGTT
>JAUYNL010000015.1 GCA_030696085.1 Luteolibacter sp. | reverse complement strand
AGGTATTTCACGGACGGCGCGGTGATCGGCAGCAAGGAATTTGTCAACGAGGCGTTTGCGGGTGCGCGGGAACGATTCGGAGCCAAGCGCAAAAACGGCGCGCGTGCGATGAGAGGCAACGGTCGTGGCGCGAAGGGCATGCTATGGAGCGCGAGGGATCTGCGCGTGAGAGTGTGAGCTGCGCGATGAATGGGGAGCCAGGCATTCTTCATCCAGGCGTGGTATCGCTGCCGCTTTTCTTCTTCCTGGTTTCCAGACTTCCGAATTGGAATCACGATTTCTAACTGATGGCGCTCATCGCGGCCTTGAGTGCGGTGATGGCTTCCGGCGGGTGGGCGGCGGAGATGCTGACGCGCAGGCGTGCGGTGCCGCGGGGAACGGTGGGGAAACGGATGGCGGGCACCATGAAGCCGGCATCGGCGAGTGCGGCGGAGGCGGATAGCGCGGCTTCGTTGGAGCCCAGAATGCGCGGGATGATGGGCGTGTGGGAATCGGAGATGCGGGAGATGTTTTCGCGAAGTTTGGCGCGCAGGGACCGGCCCTCACCGGAGCGGATGATTTCCAGCGCGGTGGCCGCGGCGTGGGCGAGCGCGGGCGGCGGGGCGGTGGAGTAGATGAAGGAGCGGGCGCGGTTGACCAGCAGATCGATCCACTCGCGGGAGGCGGCCACGTATCCGCCGGAGAGTCCGGCGGCCTTGCTGAGCGTGCCCATCTGGAAGGTCACCCGCTGCTGGAGGCTTTCCTTTTCGGCGAGGCCCATGCCGTGAGCGCCGAGCACGCCGAAACCATGGGCCTCGTCCAACAAGAGGAGTGCGCCGTGGGTTTCCGAGAGGCTGACGATTTCGCGCAGCGGGCAGAGATCGCCATCCATGCTGAAGACCGACTCGGTGGCGACGAGGATGCGCGCGCGCGGCTCCTTGGCGCGGATGGAGGCAAGCAGGCGTTCGAGTTTGCGCATGTCGTTGTGAGGAAACACGCGCAGGGTGGCTCCGGAGAGGCGCGCGGCATCGACGAGACAGGCGTGGGAAAGCTTGTCCAGGACCACGAAATCCGCCTTGCCGACCACGGCGGGGATCAGGCCGAGAGAAGAGGCGAAGCCGGATGAAAAGACGAGCGCGGCATCGCTGAGTTTGGCCTCGGCGAGCGCGTCCTCCAACAAACGATGCGGCGGCAGCGAGCCGCAGACGAGCCGTGAGGCGGCGGAGCCCGCGCCGAAACGCCGGACTCCTTCGATCAGGGCGGCCTCGATTTCCGGATGACGGGCGAGGCCGAGGTAGTCATTGGAGGCGAAGTTCCACAAATCCCGACCACTGCGCGTCACCCGCGGGCCGGCCGGCGAGTCGAGTGGCTGGAGGCTGCGCAACAAACCCTCCGTTTGGAGTTTCCGGAGTTCCTCGGCGGGCTGGGGCATGGCGCTGGAAGATCAGGCACCGACCGCCGGGCGTTCGAGCGCCCAGCGGAGCAGCTTGGTGGAGTCGTTCCAGATATTGGGAGTATTGGACTTGAGCACCACGACGATGACCGAGCGGCCATTGAGCGAGCCGCTGGAAACGAGGCATCGGCCGGAGGCATTGGTGGTTCCGGTTTTCAGGCCATCACAATAGGGCAGTGTTTTGAGCACCTTGTTGGTGTTTTCCAAAACACGGGTGTGGCCATCGTTGAAGCGGAAGGTGAAGGCTTTGGTGGCGGTGTAGGAGCGCAGCAGCGGGCTGCGGTAGGCGGCGCGGGCGGCGATGGCCATGTCCCGCGCGGTGGAGTATTGGCCTGGCTCGGTGAGGCCGTGCGGGTTTTTGAAATTGGAATTGCGCATGCCCAGCGAGGCGGACTTCCGGTTCATCATGGCGGCGAAGCTTTCCTGATCTCCGCCGACATCGCGGGCCAGTGCGCGGCCGACGTCATTGGCGCTCTTGACCATCAGCACCTTGAGGAGTTCCCGGCGGGAATAAACCTCGCCGGATTTGAGGCCCAGCTTGGTGGGTTCACAGGCAGCGTCGGAGGCGGAAATGGTGACGTTTTGGTCGATATTTCCGGCATCGAGCACGCAGAGGGCGGTGATGATTTTCTGGGTGCTGGCCACGGCGCGCGGGACATCGGCGTTTTTCGCGTAAAGGACGCGGCCGCTTTGGTAGTCCACGACGATGGCGCTCTCACCGGCGATGGGTGGCGGCGGGGTTTGCGGGATGGCGGCGACACGGACGGCCTCCGGGCTGCGGCTGACTGGTTGGCGGTAGGCTTCGGCCCGCGGAGTGGTGCGGGGCGGTGGATTTCCGCCACAGGAGCTCACCGAGGCCAAGGTAAATGCGAAGGCGGCCAGGCGGACACAGAACAGTCTGGACATGGCCGGAATCATCGTCACGGACAGTCGATTATCAAGGCGGGAATCGCGTGGTTAGAGCGGCCCGGGTCACGGCATTCTGGGCGGGAGCAGGCTGCCATCCATCTCGCTGCCGGCTTCGGGCAGGGTGGGTTCCTTGAAGTCCACGGGGCCGAAGAACCAGAAGCCGCGTTTGCGTTCGTTCTGGTAGGCGATGGCGCGCTCGTGGCCATTGGGAAGGGGTTTTAGATCCTTTTCACGGACTTCCACGACTTTCACCCCGCTGCCGGGCATGATGCGGCCCAGCGGGCTGTCCGCAAGCGCCGCCATGTCCGGCAGCTTGGGCATTTTGGCGAGGCTGGAGATTTTCGCGGTGGCGGCCGATGTCGATTTCCGGACGGTGGCACAGGAGATCAACCCAAAACCCAGGGCGGTAGCGAAAACGATTTTTGCCAGTGGCTTGGCTTTCATAAGGGCTTGGCGCTGTGGGAAACTAGCACTTTCAGCCGGGCTGTCCACCGTTACGTGATTCGGCGGGCCGCGCCTTTCGGATAGAGAAGTCAAAGCGATGGCTTTTGTGTGAAATCCGCGTTTTTGGGAATGATGATGAGAAACTTCGTTTCACGGCCGGGGACGGAGGTCACGCTGATGCTTCCGCCATGGGCTTCGATGGCGCGCTTGACGATGGAAAGACCGAGGCCGGTGCCCTTGATTTCGTGCTGGGAGTGGTGTTTTTCCACCCGGAAGAAGCGGCGGAAGATGTGTGGCAGGTCCGCGCTCGGGATGCCGATGCCGTTGTCCGCCACCCAGATCCGGTGCTGTTCTCCGGCGCTCTCGCAGCCGATTTCCACCCGCAGTCCGGGGTGGGGATTTTGTTTGAGAGCATTTTCGACGAGGTTGAAAAGCACCTGGGTCCAGTAAAAGCGGTCTCCCTGAAGGGTCAGGCTTTCGTCGGGCATGAGCACGAGGATATCCGCGGTTTGGCTGCGGATGACGGATTCGAGGCGTTCCAAAACGTCCTTGATGCAGGAGCGCAAGCGGAAGGGCTCGATCTTGAGCGAGGCCGCCTCACCGGATTCCAGCCTGGAAATGACCAGCATGTCCTCGACAATCCGCGAGATCCGGTCGGCGTGCTTGCGCATCACGGTGAGGAAACGGCGGGCGATTTCCGGCTCATCGAGCATGTGATCGTCCAACAGGTTTTCGAGATAACCGTTGATGATGGCCATTGGCGTCCGGAGTTCGTGGGACGCATTGGCGACGAAATCCTTGCGGATTTGTTCGGTCTGATGCTCGGTGGTCACGTCGCGAATGATGACCCGGGTGATGGAGTCGCCCCCCGGCGGGGCGGGCAGGCGGGCGGCATCGATGATCCAGGCATTGACGCCACGGGTTTCGAGATCGCCACGAGGCGAGGTTTGCTGGGGAAGGACGACGCGCGATTGGACGGGCTCGCCGGTTTCGAGGCATTGCAGCAGGGCTTCCGCAAGGCGGGGGTCGAGAAAGGCTTCGCGGACGGGGCGTCGGATGAGTTCGCGTTTGCCGAAAAGATCATGAGCGGCGGCGTTTGCGAAGCGGATGATGCCATCGCCATCCACGAGCACGAAGGCGTCTCCCAGTGCGTCGAGCAGGCGGTTGCGCTCTTCATGCGCATCGGCGATTTCCTGTTCATAAAGGGCACGGGCGGCTTTGGCCTCACTTTGGGAATGTTGTTGGGAGGCTCTGAGTCTGAGGCGGGCCACGGTGAGGAAGCCGAGTGCGGCGAGTGCGGCGCTAGCGAGGAGGATGTCGATTCCGGTGATCATTCGTTGGCTTTGGCCACGCAGTAGCCGACGCCGCGGATGGTTTCAATCCAAGAGCCGTGTGGACCGAGTTTTTGCCGGAGCCGTTTCATGTGGGTGTCGAGGGTGCGGCTGTGGGCGGCATCGCTGTAGCCCCAGATGGTGCGCAGCAGGTCGTTGCGATCCTGGGACTTGCCCGCCCGTTCGCAGAGGTAGAGCAGGAGCTTGAACTCGGTGGAGGTGAGTTCGGCGGGTTCGTTCTCGATGTAGAATTTGAGCGCGTTTTTATCGAAGCGAAACGGACCGTAGCTGAAATCGACCGAGCCGGGAGCCGCGTCCGAGCGTTTGAGGATGGCTTGCACGCGCAGCAGCAGCTCCTTCGGACTGAAGGGCTTGGTGAGGTAATCGTCCGCGCCGGCTTCGAGGCCCTGGATGCGGTCCTCGGTCTGGGCGCGGGCGGTGAGCATGATCACCGGGATGCCGACGGTGCGGGTGTCGCGCCGCAGTTCGCGGAAGACGGCGTAGCCATCGCGTCCCGGCAGCATGAGATCGAGCACGATGAGGTCCGGACGCTCGCGCATGGCCATTTCCGTGCCCACGATTCCGTCGTGGGCCTTGAGAACTTCGAAACCGGCACGCTGGAGGTTGAAGCCGATGAGGTCGGCGATGTCCTGCTCGTCCTCGACAATCAGAATGCGGTGCATTGCGGAGCTAAGGTAGCCGGGCGTTTCCATGGGCGGGAATGTCCCGCATGTGACAATTTGGTCACAATAGATCCTTGCTGATCACGCTGCCCGGCGAGGTGGTGCGGGCGATGCCGATTTTGACGCCGGCTTCGATGGAGGTGTTGACGCCGGTGCGGACGCCATCGCCGAGGATGGCGCCGAGTTTGAGGCGACCGGTGTTGATGGATTTTCCCTGGACGATGGAGACGTGGTGGCGGCCGTCGTGGCGGTGGTTTTCGGTGCAGGTGCCGGCCCCGAGGGTGACGTGCGTGCCGATGATCGAGTCACCCACGTAGCATTGGCGGGAGATGTAGGTGTTGTTGTAAATGATCGAGTTTTTGACCTCCGCGCCGTTTCCGACATAACAATTCGCGCCGATGCTGGTGGCCCCGCGGATGTAGGCGTTCGGGCCGATCTGGCTGTTGGGGCCGATGAGGACCGGGCCTTCGATCACGGTTCCGGGCAGGATGCGCGAGCCATTTCCGAGGCGGATGGTGCCGGAAAGGCTGGCCAGCGGGCTGACCTCGCCGAGCAGCGAGGTTTCATCCATCAGGGCGAGCACCTCCTCGTTCATCCGCAGCAGGTCCCATGGGTAGATGACCGGAAAACAATTGGCGTCCGTCACGATCTTATCCACGCAGTCCTGGGGATTTTTGGAGCCTTTCCATGCGAGCGTATTGCCCTCGGCGTCGAGCAGGCAGGCGGAGTTCGGGTTTCTGCCGAGCAGGAGCAGGGCGCCGAGCTCGATCCAGTTGTCCAGAGGGATGCGCAAGGTGCGCAGGCCGGCCTCCTTGGGAGATACGAGTTGCAGCCCGGCGCGGCTGAGGTCCGCCGCGAGAAGCTCGCGCATTGGCAGGTTGGCGATCAGGCAGGCGCCGAGCTCGCGGTTGGAAGTGATCGGAGCGCAGAGGGCCGGGTTGCGCGGAGGTAAAAGGGTCGCCTGCATGGGTTGGAGATATTCCAGCATGATCCTACAACAGCTTCACGCAAAATCCGCAGGTTTTTTCCGTTCAAACGGGGCTCCCCACGGCCTTGGGCAGGGGTGGCGGATTCTTGCTGAAGTAGCGCATCCAGTCGGTCTTCGCGGTCAGGAACATCAGCAGGGCGAGGGTGGCCACGGCGAGCACGGTGAGCGTGATGCCGGTGAGGCCGTCGATAAAAAACGAGGCGCTGAAGGCGATCAGATAGATGCTTTGGGCGGGCAGGGCGATGGCGAAGAGGCTCTTTCCCGCCACCGCCTTGAGATATCCGCTGACGAGCAGCAGCGAAGCGGCTGCGGCGATGGCGAAACTCCGCATGAGCGGCAGCAGGTCCACCAGATAGGCGAAAAGCAGGTGGAAGGCGAAGAAGCCCGCGGAGATGAAGAAGACATGCATCGGATGCAGCGGGATGCCCTTCATGCCGCCGATCAGCAGGACGACGGTGACGAAGAAGAGCAGCGAAACCGGGGCGAAGAAGGCGATGCGCGCGGCCACAGGTCCGGCATTGAGGCGCCTGGGCATGTCCATGCCGATGGCCTGGGCGGCGAGCACGTCCGGATAGTTCCAGGAGAGGGCGTAACCTTTGGCGTCCGCATGGCGTTTGTCCGGGTCTGCGGAACCGGTGCCGACGGGGAAGTTGATTTCATGGAAGTTGGTGCGCATGGCGAGTTGGAAACCCGAGATCCGGCGTTTGTCGGGGAAATCGTATTTCCACGAATCGGTTCCGCGGGTGCCGTAGGCGGCGCGCAGCGTGACCGCGCCCGATGCGGGAAGCTGGATGGCGCGGTTGACCACACCGGATGGGCCGGGCACGGCTTGGGATGATTGATCGTCCTCACCCAGGCGGAAATCAAAGCCATGCAGGCCCGCGGTTTCCGGTGGCAGCGGAAATGATATGTAAAACGTCTGCGGAATCTTTGTCGGATTGGTGAACACGTATTCACCCTCAAACGCGACGTCATAAGTCCGGTGCCAGATCAGGCCGCGGCGTTTCGGGTCCGATGTGAGGCCGACCTTGATCCGCGATGAGGATGGCCGCACCAGCGCCCTTCCGCCGGGGGAATTGGGCGTTTCGAACCAGGCATGCGGGTGTTGCTGCGTGATGGCCGGGCCCCAGACGCCGGAGACCTCATTGCGCAAGGTGGAAGTGGAATCATTCGTGCGCTGCGAGAGCGCGATGCCAAGCAGGAACCAGGCGAGGGTGGTGCAGCCGATGATGGCCAGCGATGTGAGGAGATGGGAGAGTTTCATGATGATGATGATGGTGGCTACTTGTTTTTCAGCGGTTGAGATCGGTGCGTTGATAGAAGATATGGATTTCCGGGCGCTCGTCGCGGCAGAGGTTTTTCCGCAGCGTGATGCGGGAGGGCGCGCCGCCGGTGGACGGAATGCGGGTGAGGTTGCCGTGGGTTTCCGCCTGATAGCCGGGCGGCAGGTCGATGTTCCAGAGCAGCGCGTGGATGAAGAGCGGGGTCAGCGGAAGTGACAGCTTCATCGTGCCCTCCACAGGATCGAGCGGGGTGCCGGTGCGGGTGAACGAGCAGGCGAGCCGGGAAATCCCGTCATGTGGCGGAAGTGTGATCTTGAGCCTGCCCTCGCCGAGATCCACGGGAGAAACCGGACGGCCACCCAGTTCGCAGGACAGGAGTTTCATTTCCTGCGGAGTATCGAACACAAATCCCAGCGGGCTCTTGTGTTCGATGGTTAGAATTCCGGTGGCGAGCATCGAGCCATCAGGTTCTATTTTCACCGCCCACTCCGATTGGTTCACCACACCATCGTCGGTGGCGGCCACCGGGATGGGCGTTGCGTTCACCTCGGCGGTCGAGGCGGCTTCGAGATACCGGCAGTTCGCGCCATTCAGGGAAGCCGCCAGTGTTGCGGGAAGTCCCTGGGGAGAAAGCGGGGTGCTGAGGCCCTCCGCGGAGTAGTCGAGCATTGGCGTAGTGGCGATGATGAAGCGCGTGCGCGTGCCCTCGCCGCCCGGTGCCTGGAGCCGCCAGGTGCGGTCCAGCGGCCGCAGCGGCATGCGGTAGGAAATCATCACCTGCCGGTCGAGCACTCCGCGCGTTTTCCACACGAGAGAGATGTCGAGCGAGCGGTTCCCGCCACGGATCTTCACTTGTGATGCGAGATCCCCGCCGGAAACCGTGATGTCCCGCGCATCGGACGGCATGGGCAGCAACGCGGCCACGCCGGAGCCGTCCGCCGCGGACGCGCTGGCGATGATCTGATAGGTGAGATCGCTTTCCCCGGGGATCACCAGCGCCTGATGCTGCCATGTCCACGACGAGGGTTCCGGGGGACTTACTGATTAGTCCTTGGCATAGGCTACACTTGGCGCGTGAAAAAAGGATTTGACGAGCTTTGGGTTTGATTTGATTGCCGCCAAGTCAGCTATAACTCGTTCCTTTAAAGACTCATTTTGCTTCAAAGGCTTTTT
>JAUYNL010000108.1 GCA_030696085.1 Luteolibacter sp. | reverse complement strand
CGAAGCATGCCCGCTGACAACGAACGAGGGTTCACAGCTTTTGTCTGGAGTCCCCAAGGAAGCGATTCCGAAAGCATCAGTGAGTTCATCAGAACCATGCCCGATGAGACGGAAAGCAGAAGGGGACGAAACACGACCGATCTTGATTCTGAAGTAACCACGCTGAACTTGATCGCCAGTGACCGTCGGCTACGAAAGGAATCCGTCTTGGGTGGTTTTCCCAGTAGTGCCATTCCCGAACCGAGGGTAGCCATACTTACGGCAGTTGGCATTTTCGGCCTGTTGCGACACCGCCGTCTTACCGTGAACATTTTACCCGCCTCCGCCAATTCCTGCAAGAGGCCCTCTGCCGAACGACACGGACCTGACTGATCGTCCCGCATCTGGAACAACAATCAAAAGTGGTATAATTGCGCACTCGTTGGTCACAGACCGCCGCTACAGGAAAATGAAGATGCCGCGCTGGTGAAGTTGTTGTTGGACGAGAACCTCCCGGAGCGGACCTTTGATTTCGCCACCATCGCACAAGCCTGTTCCGGAAAACGCGTGCTGCCTCTCACCGGCTCCTCCTCGCACCGCCGGGTGAGCGCCGCCATCGGACAGGCGCTGGCGGAAACCATCCGCGAACTCAACGCCACCGATTCTCCTGTTAGAAAACTGCGCCGCATCAACGAGGCCTCGAAGTTTTTCGAGGATGGCCTGCTTTCCCGGCTCAATGCGATGCCGGGGCTGCGTTGCGAGACGCCACCCACCCGCGCCGGAGTCCATCAGCGCTCCGGCTATCCGGACCTGCGCATCATCGATGTGGAGAGCGGCGGCGTGTTTTATCTCGATCCGAAACTCGTCGAGCGCGGATCTGCCGCGAGCACGCTGCGCAGCTTCTATTTCGAACCGAAAGACGAAACCCTCAAGATCACCGACGACGCGGTGCACCTGCTCGCGGGCATCGAACACGACGGGCGGGATCAAGCATGGACCTTCGGCGGCTGGCGGCTGGTGGATCTCTCCACCCTGCGCGTGCGGCTCAAGGCGGAGTTCCAGGCATCCAACGCCGATCTTTACCGGAAAAGCGTGCTTTCCCTCCCGCCATCCAGCCGCTAGATTCGTCTTTCCATGACCGCAGCATCCAGGCGCACCAGCGGCTCTACCGCGATGGACGACTACCTCGAGCAGATCCTCCATCTGATCGAGGCCAAAGGTTATGCCCGCGCCGTGGATATCTCCAAAAACCTCGGCATCTCCCAGGCCAGCGTGACCAACATGCTCCAGCGCCTGGATGCCGAGGGCCTCGTCAAGCACGAGAAATACCGCGGCACCATCCTCACCGAGGAAGGCCACCGCATCGCCCATGCCATCATCGAGCGCCACGAGACGCTCACCCGCTTCCTGCGCCTCTTCGGCATCGATGAGGAAACAATTTACCGCGATGTCGAGGGCATGGAACACCACGTTTCCCGGCCCACCCTCAATGTGATCCGCGCCGTGGCCGATGCTCTGGAGGCCGATCCCGCGCTGTTGGAAAAAGTGCGGAAACGCAGCAAATGATGGATCGGCGGCCCGCAGACAGGCCGTCCAAGCGGATATTTCCACGCCTTCCCCACCCGCCGCTTGCCCTTGGCCCGGCCTTCGCTACCGTCTGGCCGCCCGATGCCAGATTCCTTCGTCCACCTCCACGTCCACACCGAATTCTCACTGCTTGACGGCATGATCCGCACCAAGGATCTGGCCGAACGCGCGGCGGAGCTCGGCATGCCGGCGGTGGCGATGACCGACCACGGCAATCTCTACGGGGCCATCGAGTTTTACCAGAACTGTACCAGTGTGGGCGTGAAACCCATTTTCGGCTGCGAAATCTACCTCGCACCGCAATCGATGGCCGACAAAAAGGACCTCGTGGGCCGCAAGCGCGCCACCCACATGACGCTGCTCGCCGAGACTAACGAAGGCTGGAGCAATCTCTCGAAACTCGTTTCCAAAGGCCATCTCGAAGGCCTCTACTACGGCAAGCCGCGCGTCGATCGCGAGGCGCTGCGCCAGTTTTCCAAGGGCATCATCTGCCTCACCGGATGCATCTCCGGCCCGGTCAACGAATGGCTGCGCGCCGACAATGAGGAAAAGGCCCGCGAAACGATGGCGGAAATCGTCGATATTTTCGGCAGGGAAAACACCTACGTCGAAATCCACCGCCACGATCTGGAACCGCAGCGCCGCGTCACTCCGGGCTTGCTGAAACTCGCCGCCGAGTTCGGCCTCAAACCCGTGGCCGCGAACGACGTGCATTTCCTCCACCGTGAGGACCACGAGGCGCATGACGTGATGATCTGCATCGGCACCGGCCACCTGCTCATCGATGAAAACCGCATGCGCTACACCCCGGAGGTCTATTTCAAAACCCCGGAGGAAATGCGCGCCCTCTTCACCGAGGTCCCCGGCGCCTGCGATGCCACGCTTGAAATCGCGGAACGCTGCAACGTCGAACTCAAGCTCGACTCGACCTCATCCGAGAAATACCCGCAGTTCGAATCGCCCGACGGATCGCCCCGCGAGGAATACCTGATGCGCGTCTGCCAGGAGGGCCTGGTAAAACGCTACGGCGCGGAAAAAGCCCTGCGTCCGGACATCCAGGAACGCCTCATCTTCGAAGTCAACACCATCAACCAGCTCGGCTTCGCCTCCTACTTCCTCATCACCGCGGACTTCATCCAGTGGGCGCGCGATCAGGATATCCCGGTCGGCCCCGGTCGTGGCTCGGCGGCGGGTTCGCTCGTCTCCTACGCCATGGGCATCACTGATATCTGCCCGCTGGATTTCGGCCTGTTGTTCGAACGTTTCCTCAACCCGGAGCGCGTCAGCCCGCCGGACGTCGATATCGACTTCTGCCAGTCCCGTCGCGCCGAGGTGATCGATTACGTTAGAAAGAAATACGGCGAGCGCTCGGTTTCACACATCATCACCTACGGCACCATGGGAGCGAAGAGCGTCGTGCGCGATGTCGCCCGCGTGATGGGCCTTTCCTATGGCGATGGCGACCGGCTCTCGAAACTCATCGACCCGAAGCCCAACGAAAAGGAGGACAAGAAGACATACGGCTCCTCCATCCTGCGCCGCGAGTTCGACAAGAACACCGAGCTTCACGATGTGGTCGATGCCTCCTCCACCTATCAGGAACTCTGGCGTTACGCCCTCACCCTCGAAGGACTCAACCGCAACGTCGGCATCCACGCCGCCGGAATCGTTATCGGGGACCGCGCGCTCGACGAGCACGTGCCGCTCACCCGCGGCAACGAGGGCGAGGTCGTCACCCAGTATGACATGGGTGCCATCACCGAGGTGGGCCTCCTGAAAATGGACTTCCTCGGCCTGAAAAACCTCACCGTCATCCACGAGGCGGTCGGCCACATCCGGAAACACAAGCCGGGCTTCACCATGGAGAAGGTCCCGCTCGATGACCAGCCCACCTTCGAGATCCTCAACCGCGGCGAGACGATGGGCGTGTTCCAGCTCGAATCCGGCGGCATGGTCGAAACCTGCCGGAAATACGACATCCACAGCATCGATGACATTATCGACCTCATCGCCGTCTATCGCCCGGGAGCCATGCAGTTCATCGACCAGATGCTCGATGTGAAAAAAGGCCGCAAGAAGCCGATGTTCGAGCATCCACTTCTGGAAAAAGTCTGCGGCAACACCTACGGCGTGATGATCTATCAGGAGCAGGTCCAGAACGCCGCCAAGCTGCTGGCCGGATACACGCTCGGCGGAGCCGACCTGCTGCGCCGCGCGATGGGCAAGAAGGACCCGAAGAAGATGGCCGAGGAGCGCGGGAAATTCGTCGAGGGCGCGGCGAGGACCAACGACATCGGCGCGGCGCTCGCCGGACAGATCTTCGACAAGATCGAGATGTTCGCGGGTTATGGTTTCAACAAATCCCACTCCGCCTGTTACGGACACATCTCGTATTGGACGGCCTATCTGAAGGCGAACCATCCGGTCGAGTTCATGGCCGCGCTGCTCTCCAACGAAATCCACAACACCGACAAGATCAGCGTCTTCGTTTCCGAATGCCACCGCATGGGCATCGAGATCCTGCCGCCGGACCTCAATGCCTCGCAGCTCCGCTTTTCACCTGAAATCGCGCTCAATGGCGCGAAAGGCATCCGCTACGGCCTGGCCGCCATCAAGAACTGCGGCGAGGGCGCGATGGCCGCCGCCATCCAGGAGCGCGAGTCTAACTGCAAGTTCTCCTCGATCGAGGATTTCTCCACCCGCCTCGATTCCAAGGTCGTCAACAAGCGCATCCTCGAAAACCTCGTCAAGGCCGGCGCTCTCGATTGGACCGGCGAAACCCGCGCCGGCATGTTCAACCGCCTCGAACAGGTCGTCGCCTCCGCCTCATCCGCGCAGAAGGACAAGGCCTCCGGCCAGGTCTCGCTGTTCGATGCCATGGAATTCGTGGCTCCCACCCCGGCGGCGAAATCCGCGGCCAACGAGGCGCCCGTGGAGGAATGGAGCAAGGACGACCGCCTCGCCCACGAGAAGGAGTTGTTAGGATTCTACGTCACCGGCCACCCGCTGGACAAATTCCGCGGCGTGATCGATTCGGAAAAATACCAGCGCCTCGGCCTGCTGGAGGAGCTGGAAATCTCCAACCCGCGCGATCGTTTCCCCTTCGCCGGCATGGTCCGCTCGATCGATTCCAAAATCACCAAAACCGGCAAGCCCTTCGGCGTGCTGGTGCTCGAGGATTTCACCGGCAGCTCGGAAATCATGCTGTGGGGCGAAACCTTCGTCCCCGCCCGCGACGCGGGATTGTTGGAGGCAGGGAAAATCATCAGGCTCAAGTGCGCCGTGCAGATGGACGACCGGACCGGCGGCCGCCGCCTGACCGGCTACGAGCTCGGCGAGCTCAAACCGAAACGCGCCGCGGCCAATGGCAAGGGACCGCTCGAACTGATGCTCTGGACCACCCGCCACAGCGAGTTCGACCTGATGGAAATCCGCGGCGCCCTTTCCAAACATCCCGGCCCCACGCCCGTGCTGCTCCACTTCCAGAACAGCGCCGGCCGCCGCATCACCGTGGCCGCCAACGAATCCTTCAACGTCAAACGCAGCGAGGCGCTCGAAGCCGCACTCGACCGCTGGATCGAGGATTGATGCTCTAACGGTGTGATTACTTAACGGTGCCGAAATGGATGCGCTTGGTTCCCTTTGCCACGGCGCGGTAACGCAGCAGCACCTCAAGGAAGTAATAGTCCGCGTAAAAGAGCGGCGCATCAATCTCGCTGTTGACAGGCAGGTGGCCGGTCGAGTGGGCGAGGATGAAGCCGCCGTTGGCACCCGCCTCCGCCAGATAGGCGGGCGATGCCGGCGAGAGAAGCTGCCTGCGGGCGTAATCGAGGAATTTTTTCCCATCCGGAGCCAGTTGGCTGATCTCGATGAGCGCGGAGGCCATCACGGCCGCAGCCGACGCATCGCGCGGGATGCACTCGCCTGCCGGAATGCCGTAGTCCCATGTCGGGATCTTGTCCTCGGGCATGTTGGGATGGGACATGCAGAATTCCGCCAGGGCGATGGCTTTGGCGAGATATTCGGGCTTGCCGGTCTCGCGGAACATCATGGCAAACCCATAGATCCCCCATGACTGGCCGCGCGCCCATGGAGTGCGGGCGTCGGAACCCTGGGTCGCGTGATAGGCGCGGATCCAGCCGGTTTTCGGTTCGTAATCGACGACATGATAGGCGGAGCCATCCGGCCGGAAATGTTGCTTGAGCGTTTTGTCGGCGTGGCTGATGGCGATATCGCGGAGTTTCGGATCGCCGCCGTTTTCGCCGCCCAGGTGAGGAGTTCGAGGTTCATCATGTTGTCGATGATGACCGGGCTGATGAATGGTTTGTGATCCCACGAGCGGATCAGGCCGAGCTCCGGCACGAAGCGCGTACCGAGGGCGGCGGCGGCATCCCGCAGCACCGCCCGCTGGCTGTCGTCCGGGCTGAGGCGCAACGCGTTGCCATAACTGCACCCGAGCATGAATCCGCCATCGTGATTGCCTTTGAAATGGCGGATGGTTTCGAGTCTTGTGGTGTATTCCATCGCCACCTTCCGCCACTTCGGGGAGCCGTCGAATTCATGAAGGAACCACAGGTTTCCCGGAAAAAACCCGCTGGTCCAGTCTTCGGCCTTCACGGTGACCACGGTGCCATCCGGCTTGGCGGTGCGGGGGAAATTCGGGTCGGCGGCGACTTTTTCGAGCATGCCGGAGTATTGGGTCGCGGCTCTTTCGAAAACAGCCGGCATCTTCTCCATCACGGCGTCCTGTGCGCGGGCAACAAGGGAAACCAGGGCGGAGCATGCGATGAATGCGTATCTTCGTGTCATTGGGTTCGTTCGGGGTTGAGAGATGACTGGATACGAAGATGCGTCCGGCAATCCTTCAGGAAAAACCCCCTAGGCCCAGCTCCGCCAGAACACGACGGCCGCCGTCACCAGCACAAGCCCCGCGAAGGCCATGCGCAGCGTTTTTTCCGGCAGGCGGGACGCGACCTTGCCAGCGATGAGCACGCCTGCGGCGGCAATTTCGGAGAAGACTAGGGCCAGCGTCAAATACATAATCCGGACTCGGACAAATTCGCAAAAAGACTTTAAAACAAAAAAACATTTTGACGCGCTCCCAATTTGTATGGATTATTCCGCCGTCATGAAAACGCAAATTAACAATCTATTGGAGGAAATCGGGCAGCAGATGCAGCAGGAACTCACAACCAAAAATTTCAGAAATGTGGCAAACTTGGCCATATTTCTAAAAAGAGCAGAGTCCTTACAAAGCCGTACACTTGCTCTTGAAACTGAGTTTGAGGAACTACAGGCCGAGCTAGACGCATCGAATGCGACAGAGAAAGGAGACTCAATCTCTCATCCGAGCAATGGATACCAATCCGCTCCCAGAAAAGTTCAATCCAGAGCCGAGAATAAAACTCTACGCATCGAAATAGACTGGAGTGCCAATGGTAGGCCAAAGGACATGGAAGTAATTGCGCTGCCGATGGCAGCAGATGGCATGGCAACATTTCTTGCCAGAATGATTGAAGAGCTGGGACCAGATTCTATCGATAAGCTGGCTCAAGTGCGAATTAACCGCGGCCCACTAATTTCAAATTATCCTGACAAAGATTTCGTGAACCGTAAAAACGGAAAAAAATACGGCCATAAGGAAATTGGCAAAACAGGTTATTACGTGCTTACGAACAACCAGACATCCGAAAAAAGGGATGCCCTAAAGCAAGTGTGCGGAAAACTCGGTCTAATACCTGGATCTGTGAAAATCAGGGAATTGCCTAAGAATGAACTTTATATGGAGCGTTATCTTAGCATAGAAATATGAAGCTTTAAGACCAAGAAAACCCAATTATCTGATACTCCATAGGTGTGTTGCGAGCGCTGCCTCAAGCCTTCCAAAGGACGAAGGCCGCGGTGAGCAGGACGAGCGCGGCGAAAGTGCGCCGCTGGGCTTTTTCCGGCAGGCGGGACGCCACCGTGCCACCGATGAGCACGCCTGCGGCGGCGATGCCGGAGAACACGAGGGCCAGCAACCAGGGAGTCGGCGCATTGCCGAGGTGGCCGGCAAATCCGGCGGCGGAGTTGCAGGCGATGACCGCCAGCGAGGTGCCGGTGGCCACCCGCAGAGGGAGCCGCGCGAATTTCGCCAGGGCGGGCATGAGCAGGAAGCCGCCACCCACGCCGAGAAACCCGGTGAGCACGCCCACCGCGCCACCGGCTAACAGACAATGCAGCGGCAGGCACTCCGCCGCCGGCTGCGGCAGGCTCCGGCGTGGCAGCAGCATGCGAAGGCCCACCACCACCATCAGGCAGGCGAAGGTGATCATCAGCGCGGTGGGTGATAACAGCGGCGTGAGTTTCGAGCCCAGCACGGCGCCCAGCGTGCCTGCTAGAACGAACATGCCCGCCGCCCGGAAATGAACCTCGCCCGCCCTTGCCCGCTGCCATGCACCGATGCATGCCGCGGTGCCGACGATCAACAGGCTCAGCCCCACCGCCTCGCGCGGCGGAATCCCCGCCAGATAGACCAGCACCGGCAGCGTGAGGATGCTGCCGCCCGCGCCCGTCAGGCCGAGCGACAGGCCGATGCCGATCGCTCCTAACAGGGCAAGGGCGTTCATTGTTTCATCATTCCTGGGATTTCCGCATACGGGCCATCGACATGCACCACCTCGCGGCCGCGGCTGGCGAGGTAGGCGGCGGCGATGGCGGCGCGCATGCCTCCCGCGCAGTGGACGTGCAGCGGACCTGCGGACGGCACTTCATCGAAGCGCGCGGCAAGCCGGGTGTAGGCGATATTTGTCGCGCCTTTCACATGGCTGGTGGCGAATTCATCCGCGCGGCGGACATCGAGAACCGCCGCATCCAGCGGAAGATCCGCCGGGGCGATGAGCGGGTAGGAAGTGGCGAATCCGGAATCTGCCAGGGCCTCCGCTGCGGGAATCCAGCCCTCGACCTTGTCCAGGCCGATACGGATGAGCTGGCGGACGGCCTCGTCCACATGGGAAGCGCTTTCGACCACCAGCAGGATGCGCTCGTTTTCATCAACATAGGAACCGGCGGCGATCGGCAGCTTGCCGCCGGGCAGCGGAGCGAAAAGCGCGCCTTGCAGATGAGAGGCGGCGAAGGCGGCGCGGTCTGCCCGCAGGTCGAGGATGGCGGCCTTGCCGATCCAATCGCCGAGTTGATCCGCGGCGATGCGTTTCGGCACGGGCAGTTTGCCATCCGGCAGCAGCGCGGGGCCGAGTTTGTTGTCGCGCTTCATCCGGGCGAAATAAAGCGGCGGCTCGGGCTGGCCGGCGAGGATGTGTTTCACGAACTGGTCTTCCGGCGCGGTGAGCGCCTCGCGGAAGGCGGCGTTGAATTTCCGCTCGTAGCCCATCACGCTGTTAGGCACCGCGCCGAGATCCTTGCCGCAGGCGCTGCCCGCGCCGTGGGCGGGCAGGATTTGCAGATGCTCCGGCAGATCGGCAGTGGCGCGGAGGCTCGCGTAAAGCGTGCGCGCGCCCGGTTCCATCACCCCGGCCTGGCCGGCGGCGCTTTCCAGCAGGTCGGGCCGGCCGACATCGCCGACGAAGATGAAGTCACCCGTTAGAAACGCGACGGGCTCGTCCGCTCCTCCGCCGATGTCGGTGACGAGATAGCTCATGTGCTCCGGCGTGTGGCCGGGCGTGAGCAGGGCTTTCAACTCGATGTTGCCGACGCGGAACACATCGCCGTGTTTGAGGAAACGGGCATTGGGATTTCCCTTCGCCCACTCGAACTGCCAGTCCGGCCCGCCCTCTTCGGAGAGCCATGCCATCGCTCCGTGGCGCTCGACGAGTTCGCGCGCGCCGCTGAGGTAGTCGGCATGGATGTGGGTTTCCGCGACTGCGGTGATGCGCAGGTCGTTGTCCGCCGCCACTTGGAAATAGCGGTCGAGATCGCGCTCGGGATCGATGAGGATGGCCTCGCCCGTGCGCTGGCAGCCGATGAGGTAGGCGTTTTGCGCGAGCGAGGGATCGGTGATTTGGCGGAGGAACATGGCGGTGGCGGGCGATTGGGTTAGACCGAGCAGGACTTCACGTTTCTGCCGCCGCACTCCACCTTGTTCCATGGCATTTTGGACAGCAGGATGGCGAGGCCGCACCAGCCGGTGGAGCCGGCCATGGTGAGTCCGGCACCGAGAATGGCGGGAAGGATGGCGAAATTCCTGTCCACCGTCAGCGCGAGCACGGAACCGGTGAGCGCTAGCAGACCGATGATGAGCTGGACCTGGCGCATGAGCGGCAGGTGCTTGCCGGAGGAACGCTCAAGCGGCAGTCCGGCGGATTCCCAGTCGATCACGCCGCCCTCGAGGATGGTGAGGTTTTCGAAACCGGCGGCGCGGAGTTTCTCGTAGGCCTGCTCCGCGCGCTTGCCGCTGCGGCAGATCAGCACGCAGCTCTCGTTGCCTACGGCGGCGGCCTTCACGCTGTCCGGATCGAGCTTGTCGAGCGGCATCAGCCGCGAGCCGGCGATGTGCATCTCCCGGTGTTCGACGGGCGTTCTCACGTCGATGAGCGCCACGCGCTTGCCGGATTGCAGGTCTTGTTGAACTTGTTTGGCTTGGACTTTCATTGCTTGGTTGGGGTCGGTTTTGGTTTACGAGATCGTTATATAGCCACATAATTATACTTGCAAGAGGAAATTTCCGGGTTATTTTCACCGCCGATGAAACTCGATGTGCAACAGCTCGAACGCGTGGCAGGTTTGTTCCGCGCCTTTGCGGAATCCACCCGCCTGGCGATTGTTCAGGAGCTCAAGGGCGGCGAATTGAGCGTCTCGGAAATCGTGGAGCGGCTGCCGACCAGCCAGGCGAACGTTTCCAAGCAGCTCAAGCTGCTGCACGACGCCGGTCTGGTGATCCGGCGCAAGCAGGGCACCCAGGTCCTCTACCAGATCGCGGATCCGATGGTCTTCGAACTGTGCCGGATCGTCTGCGAAAAGCTCAACCGCGACGCGCTCAAGCCCGCGAAGCTGAAGTTTTAAGGTCCGCAGGCCGAATCCAACCCCACGGGCGGTCTGTGGAGGCAACTGTTTCCGGTAAAAAGATTTCACTGGATTTTGTTGCCGGTGCCGGGTGGAATCACCACATTCCGCGCGTGATCTCACTTGCGAAGTTTTTTGGAAAATCGGACCGGTTCTTCGAGCTTCTCTCCGCCAGCGCCAAGTCGGCCCACCAGAGCATCGAGGCCCTCTCTCACCTGCTCAGGGAATCCAACGGCAACGTCTCGCTCGCGGAACTCGCCGTCGCCCGGCGCAACGAAAAACGAAACGCCGAAACCATCAGCGAGGAACTCGTCAAGGTCTTCATCACGGCCTTGGAACGCGAAGATATCGAAGCCCTGTCCAAGGCGCTCTACCGCATCCCCAAGACCGTGGAGAAATTCGGGGAGCGCTACGAAATCATGCATCACCTGGTCAAATCCAGCGATTTCGCCCCGCAAATGGCCATCGCCAAAGAAGCGGCCTCGGTGGTCGTTCGGATGGTGGACATGCTGCCCAACAGCCCGAAACTGGAGAACATCAAGGCGGAGAACGACAAGATGCAGGAACTCGAGGGCCGCGCGGACCAACTGGTGCTCGGCTACCTGAAGGACATCTATTCCGGCTCGGTCGATCCGATCAAGGCCATGGCGAAGCGGGATCTTTACGACCTGATGGAAAAAGTCATCGATCGCTGTCGCGACGCCTGCAACGTCGTCACGCAAATCGTCCTGAAAAACTCCTGAGGCCGGAACCGCATGACAATCGGCATCATATTCCTGGTGGTTTTCATCGCCCTTGTTTTCGAATACATCAATGGCTTTCATGACACGGCGAACTCGATCGCGACGATCGTCGGCACCAAGGTCCTGACACCGCGGCAGGCGATTCTTCTGGCGGCCATCACCAATTTGATCGGCGCTCTTTCCGGGCATGCGGTGGCAAAAACCGTGTCCTCCGGCCTGGTGGACTCGCAGTTCATCTCACCGCTGGTCATCGTGTGCGCGCTGCTTGGCGGCATCATCTGGAACCTCATCACCTGGTGGTTCGGCCTCCCTTCCAGTTCCACCCACGCGCTCGTCGGTGGAATCTGTGGCGCGGCCGTGGCAAGCGCCCATGACAACTGGCACGCGATCATCTGGTCGGTGGAAAAAGTGAAGGACGGCAAGGTGGTGATGGAAGGCGTGTTTCACAAGGTGGTCGTTCCGATGATCACCTCGCCCATCATCGGATTTTTCGGCGGCATGCTGGTCATGGGACTGCTCTACGCGCTGCTTCGTTCCGCGCGTCCGCGCTTTGTGAACCGGTTTTTCGGCAAGGCGCAGATTGTGAGCGCCGCTTTCATGGGCTTCGCACATGGACTCGCCGACGCGCAGAAGACGATGGGCGTGATCACCCTCGCGCTGGTCACCGCCACGGCCACAGGCAGCTTCACCGCCCTGCCCGGTTGGCTGGGATTTCTCCGGATGGACAAGTCGATGGCGGCGGAACAAAGCATCAAGACCCTGCTGAATCCCGCCACCAGTCCCGATCAAATCCGGGGTGCCGCGATAACCCTGGAAAAAGAAGCCCTCCGCATCAAGCGCGGGGAATTCCGCGAAGCCTTCCTCACCCTCGTCGCGAACTCCCACGCGGCCCTCGATGATCCGGCCACCGCCAAGCGTGTGGCGCACATGGCCGCCGCCACCCATCAGGAAATACTCGCCGCCGAGGAAGCCCGCATCATCACCAGGCTGCCCGTTCTCGGACCCCTGGTGGCAGGCAAACACACGGATTGGGGAAAAAGTCTCGGCAAGGAAATGGCCGCGGCGCGGGAGGCTGGCGGAAATCCCCTGGTGGCCGCCGCCGGCAAGGTGAAGGACCTCTCACCGGATGTGCCGATATGGATTAAGATCGTCTGCTCCCTGACCATGGCCGCAGGCACGATGGCGGGCGGATGGCGTATCATCAAAACCCTCGGCCACAAGATGGTAAAACTCCAGCCGGTGCATGGATTCGCCGCGGAAACCACCGCCGCCACCCTGTTAGCCGTCACCGGCAGCTTCGGCATGACGGTTTCCACGACCCACAGCGTGACCACCGCGATCATGGGCGTGGGCTGCGCGAAACGCTTCAACGCCCTGAAATTCACGCTGATCGAACGCATCATCTGGGCCTGGATCCTCACCTTGCCGTCGGCCGGCATCGTCGCTTATGCGTTCGTGAAACTGTTCCGGATCTGCGGCTGGATTCCGTGATCTTCGCCTGGCGGAACCTCACACCGCTCCCGCGATGGCGAGCACCTCGGCGAAGGGGAGGTCGGAAAGCAGTCCGAAGGAGTTGTGGCGGCCGAGGCGGGCGCGGGTGGTTGCCGGGCTGGACATGCCGCAGAGGAAACGGGCGAGCTGGCGCGGCGTGGCGAGCTCCGCGTGGTTTTCCCGGGCCAGGTTTCTAACAAGCTGCCACTCCTCATCGGAGGGCTTGCGGGCGGGCGGACGTTTGATCGTCGCCGCGGGAACGCCCCGGCAGCGGTCGCAGTGGCCGCAGGGAGCTGTGAGCGTTTCACCGAAATGTTTGGTCAGGTAGCCGGTGAGGCAGCCGCGGTGGGAGGAAAGGCCGAGCACCTGGCGCAAGCGGTCGAGGTCCGCCTGCTCGCGCTGGCGGAAGGTTTCCGCGTGGCGCGCCGCGAGCAGGCGGAGGTCTCCCGGATCCTTCCTCACGCGGTATCCCTGGCGCACCCCGGAAACGGTTAGGGCGGCGTCGCCCGCGGATTCGAGAGCGCTCAGCGCGGCGACAATTTTTCCGCGCGGAACTCCGAGCACGGTGGCGAGCGCGGATGGCTCGAAGCCCAGCCACGAGCGACCGGGAGTGCCCAGGTCCAGCAGGCGGCCCATGAACTTTTTTTCCGCCGCAGGAAACCCCGCCAGCACCTGCTCGCGGGAGCGCAGGAGCCTCACCCGATACTTGCCGTAGAAACTACCGGTGGCTTCCAGGATGCCCTCGGTTTCGAGATAGGCCAGCAGGGTGGAGAGCACCGAGGCGCGGATGTCGCAGGTGACGGATAGATCATACACGGAGATATCAAACTCCCCGCCGAGCCTGAGCACGCGGTCGATCAGATTGGCCAGCGCGCGCGGCGAGGGCGTGTCCGAGTAGATGAAGTTTTCCAGCACGATGAGATCGTCGCCGCAGGCTAACATCTCGCAGACCGCCGCACGTCCGTCGCGCCCGGCGCGGCCGATTTCCTGGGTGTGGTTTTCCAGGCTCTTGGGCAGATTGTAGTGGATCACGCAGCGGATGTCCGCCTTGTCGATGCCCATGCCGAAAGCGATGGTGGCCACGATCACCCGCGTTTCGCCGGCCATGAACGCGCGCTGGGCATCGGCGCGGAACTCATCGGGCAGACCGGCATGGTAGGCGCGGGCGGAGACGCCTTGTTTCGCGAGAAAGGTGGCGACCTCCTCGGCGGTTTCCTGGCGCGTGACATAGACAACCGCCGCCCCGTCGATCGCTCGGAGTTTTTCCAGCAGGATCGTTTTCCGCTCCGCCGCCTTGCAGGGTGTGACGCGCAGATCGAGGTTCGGCCGGTGGAAACTCAACTGGATGTGATCGGGGGCGGCGATGCGGAAATGGCGGCGGATCTCGCGGGCGACCTTCGGTGTGGCGGTGGCCGTGAGGGCGAGCACGCGCGTGACTTTCAGCGTGCGGCAGAAGCGCGCGAGTTTCAGGTAGTCCGGGCGGAAGTTATGCCCCCATTCGGAAATGCAGTGGGCCTCATCGATGGCGATCATCGCCACGGAGAGTTGCTTGACGCGCTTGCGGAAGGCCTCGTTGGCCAGCCGTTCCGGGGCGATGTAGAGCAACTTGATGTCGCCTGATTCCAGCCGCCCGTAGAGTTCGCGCAGTTCGTCCGTGCCGAGAGTGGAGTCCAGCCGTGCGGCGGAGATGCCCTTTGCGGTGAGCGCGTCCACCTGGTCCTTCATCAGCGCGATGAGCGGGGAAATCACCAGCGTGAGGCCATCGAGCAGCAGCGCGGGGAGTTGGTAGCAGAGTGACTTTCCGCCACCGGTCGGAAAGACGGCTAGCGCGGGCCGGCCATCGAGCAAGGCGCGAATCACAGGTTCCTGACCGCTGCGGAAGGCAGCGAATGCAAAGTGATCGCGGAGGGTTCGCATCATGGCCGCGGACATGCTGCGGAGCGGACACACGCGCGGCAAGTCTTTGGGGATTCCGCGCTTGAGGCTTGGCATTCCCGCGTCATGCTTCAGAAACACACCATGTTCAGCGCCAACAAGCTCACCCCCGAACAAATCGCCGCCCTCAAGCAACTCGCCGCGGAGGGTGCCAGCATGTCCGATCTCCAGCGCCATCTCAAGGAGGATTACGGCCACACACTCACCTACATGGACACGCGTTTCCTGATTCTCGATCTGGGCATCGAGTTGATCGAGGAACCGAAGGCCCCGGAGAAAAAGGAGGAACCCAAACCAGCGCCCGTGCCGACCGGATTCGTGAGCGTGACGATGGACACTCTCACCCTGCCCGGCGCAATGGTCAGCGGAAAAGTCACCTTCAGCGATGGTGAGACGGCCATATGGATGCTCGATCAAACCGGCCGCCCCGGCCTGGATCCGGACACGCCCGGCTACCACCCGAATCAGGAAGATATCATGGAGTTTCAAGTCCAACTCCGCGCACTGATTCAGAAAAGCGGTCTTTGACCGTCCTTCCCCATGGATGGTCCCCGGTATCGTGAGGAGCCCCGGCCCGCAGCCTTGAACACGCGGAGGCGGCTGGTCAGGGCCGCCAAGTTTTTTCAGGCCCGGGGCCGCTTCCTGTGGGCCCTGCTGGTGGGCATCCTCGTCTGGGCGGCAGGCAGCCGGGCGATCAAGCCGCCCGTGCCGGGCCTTGAAGACGAGCCATTCGGAATCCCGGCCGGATACATCGCGAGGATTGCGGGGATCCAGGTGGAGACGGCCTTGGCCAAGCTGGATCAGAACCGGCCCGACGAGGCGCTGGCGATGATGGTTTCCGCCCTGGATGCCGATCCCGGCGCGACGCATGCGCGGGCGCTGGCGGAGCGAATCCTGCGTGAAACGGTGTGGAATTTCCCACTGCTCACGCTAGCGCATCCGCTGCCGGTGGAGCGCATCGGGTATTCCCCGCCGTCTTCCTTGTGGGTGGGTCTTGGCGGTGAAACCAACACCCTGGCGCGCTGGAATCTCCAGGAACTGCGGATTGAAAACCTGCTCTTCCCGCTCAAGGAAACGGAAACCCGCAGTCTGGTGATCGATCCCACGCAACGCAGAATGGTCATTGAGCGGGCCGGCGTGACCTTGCTCTGCGATGCGGTCACGCTCAAGCCGGTCAAGGATCTTGGCATCCTTCCGGATTTCGTCACGCCGCCATCGGTGATTGTGTTTTCCGCGGATGGGCTGCTGCTGGCGCATCCCGCCTTCGTTTCGGAAAAGGATCGCACGCTCCTCTGGCATCTGCGCGAAGCGGCATCCGGTGAAATCATCCGCTCGTCCGCGCCATTCGCCGCAGGCTCGCCTCAGCCGCTTGCCGCGTTTTTGGAGCGCCGCGCGCTGCGCATCCTGCACGCCGATGGTTCCCTGGCGGAAATCCCGGTCTCGCCGGTGGAAGCGGCACACGTCACGCCCGCCGGGCAGGAGGTGAAACTGCTGCATGCCTGCATCGGAGCGGGCGGTCACGCGGCACTCGTCCTGAGCGACCACGGGCCGCACCGACCGCCCGGCTTGGGCATGTTTCCTCCCGACGGCGCGGCGGACTCCTCACTCGAGCCTGCCGCCATGTTGGAGCGCTTCCCCTGGAGCCGCCATCCCGGGATCTGGTCCGGCTTATTGAGGGATTCCGGGCGGGCGCCGCTCGCCGTGGATGGGACAACGCTGATGCTTCGGGACGGGACCTGCGCCCCGCTGCATGCCCCGGCCCCCATCACCGCCGTCGCCGCCTCCGGTCGCTTGCGCATCGTCGGTCTGGAAAATGGCACGATCACCCTTCATCGGCTGCTGCCACAGCCCTTGTTGATCGATCCCTCTTCCACCGATCCCGCAGGCATCGACGCGGAGGCCATCGCGGCGTTTCGGAATCTGAGCATGGCATTGACCGGAATGCGCCACGATGAGGATGAACGGGCTTTCAACCGGATCGATGCCGCCGGACGATTGCAGCATTTCGGCGAATGCGATTTCGAGGCTTTGCGGCGGCTTTTCCCGGGTCTGGAGTTCGGCCCCGTGGTGACGGAAATCCGCTCCATTTCACTGCGCGCTCCCACCCCGGACTCCTTGCGCCCCTTGCTGGAACGCCTCGAGCGCGGCAAGCCGGATGCCGATGGTTCATCCGCCGCCTCGCAGCTTGCGCGCGCCCTGGATTCCGATTCGCCTGAAAGCATTCGGCAATGCCTTGTCTCCGCCGGGAATCCGCCACCCTTGTTGCGCAGGATCGCCTTATCGCGCATTGCGTGGCTGGAGGACCGCCGGGCGGACGCACTGGCCGTCTGGCCTGAAGAGTTTCCGGATCTCTCCCAAGTGCGCCTGCGCGAGGATTGGGACGGCTGGGAGCAGGCGGATTTCAGCGGAGCGGTGGAAAAACTCCGCCTCAACGTGGCGGAGGAACTCGCCACCCTCGAACTGCCGGAAAACGCGGACCCTGCCCAGCGGCTGGCCTTGTTTCAGCGTCTCATGGACCCGGCCACCTTGCGGGCGCTGGGCCGCCAGCGCCTCGCGCGTGTCAGTTTCAAGGCGGCGCTGGCCCTTTCCTCCATCCCCGGGGAAGGGGAGGCGACCAGCCAACTCGCGGAGCTCGCGCGCAATCTGGGTGCCGCTCCCGAGCCCTGCCTGCGCATCGAGGCGCATGCGCTCGCCGCCATCGGCTTCCATCCGCAGGCCCGTGATCGCTGGGTTCTGCTGCTCACCGAGCATGCCGTGGAATCCCACGAGCCCGGTGACTACGCGGAAGCCGCATACACCGCGTTTGAATGCGCCGATCCCGCCCAAGCCATGGAAATCCTCAACACCGGACTCCAACGTTTCCCCAAAAATCCGGACTTCGCCCTGCGTGCCGGCTGGATCGCCCTGCTCACCGGCAATTCCGAGCGCGCCTATCGCTACCTGCTCGCCGGCCGCGAGGCCGGGTTTGCCCGGGAAAAACTTGAAAACGCCACCGCATTGCTCGCCATCGCCGCCGCACAGACCGGCGAAACCACCGACGCCTCCGCCTTTTATCAAAATCTGATCGACCTGAATCCCGCATGGGAGAATCCGGAAACCATCGAGGCGCTCCAATGGCCGGAGGAACTGAAAAGCACCCTGCGCCAGTTGACCTGGTAGGATTGCGTTAATTTCCCGGCCGCAGCCGCTGCATCGTCTGGAAATCCCCGTTTTCACAGGCCCGCACAAATCCCTCCGCATAGCTTTTCAACGTGTCCCAACACTCGCGGATCTCGTCGGCCTCGCTTTGAGTCACCGAATGATCGTCCGCTGCCGCTGATATCCGCGCCAGCAGGTCCGAGAACTGGCCGATGATTTCCTGGGTTGCGGGCAGCACATGATCGATCTGATGGCGGCTCACATCCGGATCCTTCACGAAGTGCCCGCCCTGCCTGCGGCACAGCCACTCGACGATGCCGCTGTCTCCGCTCAGCTCGATGATCTGGAGCAGCCGATCCAGGGGATTGCGGCTACCCGTCGCGTCATTGCCCGGCTTTTCCGCCCACTTGTAGACGAGCGACAACGAGATCCCCAGCTCGGCGGCGACCGCCTTTGGCGTGGTTTTGCGCAGCGCCCGTCTCAACACTTCGTGACTTTCCATGCCCCGAGGCTGGCAGATGCCGCCCCACCTGAAAAGCCCGCAAAGCACCTGCAACTATCGGGATGAATCCAATGGTGATGAATCCATCCACGTTCATCCTGTCCATCTGTGATTGGCTTTCTCCCTGATGCGGGGACTGCGCGGGGCCGATCACGATTTCACCAAAATAGTCCTTGCCAAATCCGGTGGGGTCGCGTTCTTTTCCGCCCGAACCGCGACCAACGACCCGTTCGTCTATCGGTTAGGACTCCAGGTTTTCATCCTGGCAAGAAGGGTTCGACTCCCTTACGGGTCGCCATCGTTTACCGGCCTCCGCCCCAAGCGGGGGCTTTTTGGTTTCAGATCAGCAGCCTATCCGACATCCGCCGCCGTGAACGCCCTGCAAAAAGCCGATCTTCTCAGGGCCCGCAAAGGTGGCCGGCCGATCACCGCGCTCACCGCCTACGACTATCCCACCGCGCGCCTGCTGGATGAATCCGGCGTCGAGATCCTGCTCGTTGGCGACTCGCTGGGCATGGTGGTGCTTGGATTTCCCGATACCACCCACGTCACCCTCGCCCACATGCTCCACCATGTGGCCGCCGTGGCACGCGCCAAGCCGCGGGCGCTCGTTATCGGCGATCTGCCGATCCACACTTACGGCAGTCCCGCCGAGGCGCTGGAGACCGCCCGCCAGCTCGTGGCTGCCGGGGCCGAAGCGGTGAAACTCGAAGGCGGCATCCGCCAGGCGGAAAAAGTCCGCGCCATCACCGCCGCCGGCATCCCCGTCATCGGCCACCTCGGCATGCTGCCGCAGCGCATCCTGGAGGAGGGCGCTTATCGCAAAAAAGGCAAAACCCCCGAACAGGCCGGGGCCATCCGCGAGGGGGCCGAGGCGCTCATGGATGCCGGCGTATCCGCCATCGTCTTCGAATCCATCATTCCGGAAACCGCGCGGCTGCTCACCCGCTCGCTCGCCGTGCCCACCATCGGCATCGGTTGCGGGGATCACACCTGCGATGGCGAAGTCGCCGTCGTTACCGATCTGCTCGGCTCCTATCCTTGGTTTGTCCCGCCCTTCGCGAAACCCGAGGCGGACATCGCCCAAATCACTCGTGATGCCGTCGCGCGCTATGTTGCACGAATCAGGGCTTGAGCAGGCTCTGGCAGCGGATGCGGCCCCCGGGAGTCTCGACTTGGCATCGCGCACAGCGCGGGAATGGTGTTTTCCCCGGCCATGCAACGCCGTGCTTCAGCCGAGCTGCCGCATGGGCATTTCATTCCAGTGGGAAAGATCGCGCCCCAGCAGGTCCGCGAGTTTGTCCACTTCCGGCCTGAATTCCCCGATAAGCCGCCTGTGCAGGGCGGGCTCGAGTTTTTTGTCGGAAAGCGGTGGCAGCAGCCGCAGCGCGGCGCGGTGATAGAGTCTCGCCGGTGCCGATGGGAAAAAATCCAGCATCCGGTCCAGAAAGGGACTGCCATGAAGTTTCCGACTCAAGCGTGCCTCCCAGAGGTGGGTCAGGCAGAGGGCGCTCGAATCGTTTTGTCTGGCGATGTCCGGACTGAACGCGGTGGAAATCCCGAGAAATCCGGCGATCTCGCGCAAAACCCGTGCGGGCTCGCGGTTGAGATCCTCCATCAACACGATGTGGACACGCTCCCGCCCGAAAACATCCAGATATCGTTTCACATGATCGGAGAAACGCGCGGCCTTGCGGTAGCAGAGGCAGCCTTTGAACCCGAAATGGGCCGGCAGGGCGGTTCCCTGTTCGCGCGAGGGCTCGGCTGCCAGGGCCTTGCCGAAATCGCCGATCGATTCGTGGGCGTAGCGCAGGCAATCATGATGCCACGAGCGCATCCAATCGACCGGCGGACGCAGCATGATGATGATCCGGCAATCGTCCCCGGCGAAGTCCCGGATCCTCTCAGGAGCGTTCCGCGAAAACAGATAGAGCGCGGACGCCTCCCCGACTCGCCTGGCATTCCCGGCCCCGGCGAAGAGTGCCAGATAATCCTCCAGCCTGCCGATGCGGATCCACTCCTCGATTCCCAGGTCGTCTGAAAAAAACATCGGTTCCTTGTAAAGCCAGTATGAACCCGGATTTCCGGAATGCGGCAGGAACACCTCGGGATGCTGTCTCAGGGCATGATACAGCGCGGTGGTCCCGCATTTGGGTGCGCCCACGATGAAGAAGTTAGGCCTGAGAGGGTGCATGCGCGCGCTCCACTTGGAATTGCGAGAACGGCGTGACTGCGAGGCTCGCGTTGAAGTAACGGAAGTCCGATGAAACCTCGGCTCCCAGCCACGGCGGAAGTTCCGGGGATGCCGATTCGTCATCGAGTTCCACCTCGGCGATCACCAGGCCCTCGTTGGCGCCGTGGAAGACATCGATCTCCCAGACATGCCCGCCGGATTGGATGCGATGCCGCGTTTTATCGATCACGGATGGCAGGCAGATCTCCAACAGATCGCGCGCGTCGGCCGGCGGGATCGGATACTCGTATTCCGCGCGGGTGAGTCCCTGCGTGCGGCCCTTCACGGTGATCCAGGCGTTTTCCCCGGCGAGGCGCACGCGCACGCTGCGCTCCGGGTCCAGCGAGAGGTAGCCTTGGGCGATGCGGACGCCGGGCGAACCGTCGTTCCACGCATCATCACTGACGAGAAATTTGCGTTCGATTTCCGAGGCCATGGTTGGAAAATGAGTCAGGGCTTTTTCCCGGCATCCGTGATGCCGCTCCAATCCACCCCGCCATGATCGATGCGGTGGATCTCGCTGGCATAGATGGCGTCCTCGTTCCTGGGATCCATGGAGGCGGCGAGCTGGATGAAGATGCGGGCGAGCGCGACGTCCTCCGCGCCGCCCTGTTTTTCGAGAAGCTGGCCGCGAGTGAAAAGCAGGCGGGCGAACGCCTGCGTGCCGTAATTTCCCTCCGCACGTTCGGGCAGCACACCTTTGGAAAGCTGAAAGCTCGCCACCAACGCCCGTTTGTTGCGCGGCGAAAGATGCAGCGCGAGTGCCAGCATCCGGCGGGCATCCGCCAGAGATTGCGGCGAGGCTTTTGAAACGGCCACTTGGTTGGCGGCGATGATGGCCAGATTGGTGGCGTATTCCTCGCGCTCCGAATCGAGCATGCCCAGCTCCCGCGTGAAGAGTCCGCGCACTACTTTCGGCGGATCCCAGGTGAACGCCTTCGGTGCCTCCGCCGCATGGAGAGCCACCATGCCCAAGTAACAACTCATCGCCGCTTGCCAGATGCCCTTCACCAGGAATAAGCATGGGAACGCCTCCTCCCGCTTGCAAGTGGCATTTCCCGACTCCATCGATCCGAAAACGCGCCTCCGCTTGACCATGCGGCGCTTGCTGCGCGACAACATCCCGGATTCCCGGGCGATCCTCGCGGCTCTGGAAACGTGGCTGGCCCGCCACCCGGACTTGCGGAGCATCGCCGTATTCGCCGCGCTTCCCGGCGAGGCAGAGCTCTCGGAATTCATCGCCCGCCACCCGCAGCGCTGCTGGCTCTATCCGCGCGCGATCAACGATGAGCTGTCGTTTCACCGGGTGGAAAATCCGGCCGCCGATCTGGTTCCAGGCTCGTTCGGCGTGCGCGAGCCGCTGGCGGCCCTTCCGCGCGCGCCGGTCCAAGAAATCGACGCCTTTCTCTGCCCCGGCCTCGCCTTCGACAAGCGCGGCGGCCGCCTGGGCCGCGGCCGCGGCTTTTATGACCGGATGCTCGCCCTTGCCCGGCCCGGTGCCGTGAAAACCGGCGTGTGTTTCCCGTTCCAGATTGTCGCCGACACCTTTCCCGAAGCGCACGATGTCGCCATGGATGAGCTCGTTTTTTGAGAAAATCCCCGGCTGAAAGCCCGGAACTCCGCAGAACCGGGAGCCAGCCATGCACTCCAACCACGAAGCTGGATTTGCGGGTGGATTTGCGGGTTGCAAATGGCCGTGGCGGCCGCTAGCGTCCCGACCGGCAGCCGCCCGATACGGGATCTGTCCGACTAACCGATCGCTTCATCGCAGTGGGATTTTTGGATGCCATCAAACGCTGGCGCTTGGCCCAACAAGGCCTTTCGTCTGGAAAAAAACGTCGGATTCACAGCGAAAATCCGGTCATTCAGGTCTTGGAGGACAGCCTGTGGGTGAAATTCACGCTCTATGCGACCTTCGCCGTAAGCTGCGGAGTCATGGTGCTCAAGTCCTCCGCGGACACCTCCTTCGCCAATGACCCGTTGAAAGGAGCGATCTACGGCTTCATCATCTCAGTGGCGGCCATCCTGATGTTTCAGGTGAGCCTGCAAACATCCTGCCGCCGCAATAGCCGCGTAGTGCTGGTGCTGGGCGGCCTGCTCATCCATCTCGCCCTGCTGCGCATCGTCATGGGTCTGGTGAATGCCGGCCACATTCCTGAAGTGTACCGCTTCTTCTTCGTGCCTTTCGCGCTGGCTCCCATGCTCCACGGTGTCCTGCTCGGCCGCGCCGTCGGCGCGTTCTCCGCCGTATTCGTCACCCTCATCGGCTGTCTTTTCGCACCCCAGGGCGAGGCGCTCCCTTATATGATCCTCAGCCTGGTCGCCGGGGTGACCAGCGTGCTGCTTGCCCACGAAGTGCGCAAACGCCTGCAACTCCTGCAAGCCGGCATCTACGTGGGTGCCGTCACCCTGCTGCTCGGCTTGCTGCTCGGCAGCCTCGATATCGCCGCCTGCTTCGGCCCAGGAGCCATGGACCGCCTGCAAGTGCTCGGCACCGGCAGCGCCGCCGCCTTTGGTACCGCCGTCTTCACCGCTCTGCTCATCAGCGGACTGCTGCCCGTTTTTGAAGGCGTGTTCCACCTCACCACCGACATCAGTTGGCTGGAGCTCAGCGATCTCAACCACAAGCTGCTGCGCCAGATGCAGCTTGAGTCCCCGGGAACCTTCCACCACAGCCTCGTCGTCGCCGCCCTCTCGGAAGCGGCCGCCGAAAAAATCGGCGCCAATGCCCCGATGTGCCGCGTTTGCTCGTATTTCCACGATGTCGGAAAACTCAAAAAACCCGGCTACTTCATCGAAAATCAGAACGATGGAGCCGAAAATCCCCACGAAACCCTCACGCCGACGATGAGCACCCTCATCATCATCGCCCACGTCAAGGATGGCGTCGATCTGGCCGTCAAACACAAGCTCAACCCCCGCATCATCGATGTGATCCAGGAGCATCATGGTGATTCCCTCGTCGCCTACTTCTACCACAAGGCCCGCGAGCAGAAAAAACTCGAACTCGAAAAGGTGGGCCGCGGCCTCGAAAACCCGGAAGACCTGCCCAGTATCGAAGAAAAAAATTTCCGCTACCCCGGCCCGCGCCCCAGCACCCGCGAAAGCGGCATCATCTCCCTCGCCGACACCATCGAAAGCGCATCCCGCACCCTGCACAAACCCACCCCCGCCAGAATCCGCTCGCTGGTGGATGATCTGATCCGCCAGAAAATCCAGGACGGCCAGCTCGATGACTGTCCGCTCACCCTCCGAGAGCTCGCCATCGTCAAGGACAGCTTCTCCAGCACCCTGCGCAGCATGCTGCACAGCCGCATCGACTATCCGAAAGACGATGAGAGCTCCAGCGCCGTGCCCAGGCGGGCGGCCCCTGAGCGCAGCAGCCGCCGCAGCGACCGCGTGGTCCCCCAGCCCCGCGAATCCTGAAATTTTCTCCCCTCCAAACGCACGTCCCCATGTCGCTCGAAGTCATCATCGGCAACCATCAGGAAACCACCGATATCCCTGAAAACTGGCTCACCGCCCTGGAGGACGTGGCCCATCACGCCGCCGCGCTCGCGCTCGCTCGCGCCGCCACTGCGGACTCACCCCTCCACCACCTCGCCACCCTCGAAGTCGCCCTCGTCGATGACGCAACCAGCTCCCGCGTCCACCTCGATTTCATGGACATCGCAGGCCCCACCGACGTCATCACCTTCCATCACGGCGAAATCGTCATCGGCGCGGAAGTCGCCCGCCGCCAGGCCGACGAATTCGGTGAACCTCTCGCCCGCGAAATCCTCCGCTACCTCATCCACGGACTGCTCCATCTCGCAGGCCATGAGGATGCCGATGCGGATGAACGCAAAACCATGGAATCCGCCCAGGAAGCCATCGTCTCCCAACTCTGGACCCCGGAACTCGAAGCCCGCATCGCAGGCTGATCCAGCCCGGGCGCATCTCCCCCTCATTCTTCTCCGCGCCGGATTTTTCGCGGACGATGCCTTGACCGGACGCGGCGGGGGGAAATAGGGTCCGCGCGGTTGTCCGCAGCTTCGCCCATCGATTCTCCTCCACATGAACATCCACGAATACCAGGCCAAGGAACTTTTCGACCGCTTCGGCGTGCCCAGCCCCAAGGGGAAGGTCGCCTCCACTCCCAAGGAAGCCTACGACGCCGCCAAGTGGCTGGCTGTCAAAAACCTCGTCGTCAAGGCCCAGGTCCACGCCGGCGGTCGCGGCAAGGGGGTCTTCAAGAACGGCTTCAAGGGTGGCGTGCATCTGGTCGAATCCGCCGAGGCCGCCCGTGAGGTGGCATCCAGGATGCTCGGCGAGGTGCTCGTGACCAAACAAACCGGCGAGGCCGGACGCCTCGTGCGCAAGGTGATGGTCACCGAATCCGTCTCCATTCATCGCGAGCTCTACCTTGCCATCCTGCTCGACCGCCAGTCCTGCCAGCCGGTCATCATCGTTTCCACCGAGGGTGGCATGGACATCGAGGAAGTCGCGGCGAAAACCCCGGAGAAAATCCTCCGCGAGTTCGTCAATCCACTCGCCGGCCTGCAGGCCTATCAGGTGCGCAAGCTCTGCCAGACCCTCGGCCTCAGGACCACTGCCCGCCAGTTCGGACGCCTGCTCCACTCGCTCTACAAACTCTTCATCGACTGCGATTGCTCGATGGTCGAGATCAACCCGGTGGTCATCACCACCGACGACCACGTCTATGCGCTGGATGCGAAGTTCAACTTCGATGACAACGCGCTTTACCGTCATCCGGAAATCCAGGCCATGCGCGACAAGGACGAGGAGGATCCGCGCGAGGTGGCCGCATCCGTATATGATCTCAACTACATCGGCCTGGATGGAAACATCGCCTGCCTCGTGAATGGCGCGGGCCTCGCCATGGCCACCATGGACATCATCAAGCACCACGGCGGGGATCCCGCGAACTTCCTCGATGTCGGCGGTGGAGCCTCCAAGGACCAGGTTTGCGCCGCCTTCAAGATCATTCTCGGAGACCCTAACGTGAAGGGCATCTTCATCAACATTTTCGGCGGCATCATGGATTGCAATGTCGTCGCCGAAGGCGTCGTCGCCGCCGCCAGGGAAACCGGCCTTGCGATTCCCCTCGTCGTGCGTCTCGAAGGCAACAACGTGGAGGCCGGCAAGGCCACGCTCGCCGCCTCCGGCCTCAACATCGTCTCCGCGGACGGCATGGATGACGGTGCCAGGAAGATCGTCGCCGCGGTTCAATAACTCTTTTGAGCACTGATCACTGATCACTCACCACTTCTTAAAATGTCCATTCTCATCGACGAAAACACCAAGGTCCTCGTTCAGGGCATCACCGGCAGCTTCGGCGCGCGCCACACCCAGCTTTCACTCGACTACGGCACCCGGATCGTGGGTGGCGTCACCCCCACCAAGGGCGGCCAGATGTTTGCGGATACGGTGCCGATTTTCGACACGGTGGGCGAGGCGGTTCGGGAAACCGGCGCCACCGCATCCGCGATTTTCGTGCCGCCCGCCTTTGCCGCGGATGCCATTCTTGAAGCTGCGGATGCCGGCGTGGAAATCATCGTCTGCATCACCGAAGGCATTCCGGTCATGGACATGATGCGGGTCAAGGCCATGCTCGCCGGATCAAAATCCCGGCTGATCGGCCCTAACTGCCCGGGGCTCGTCACTCCCGGATATGGCGGGAAAAGCCACGGCGGATGCCGCATCGGCATCGCCCCCGGATACATCCACAAGCGCGGAAACGTCGGCGTGGTTTCGCGCTCCGGCACGCTCACCTACGAGGCGGTCTGGCAGCTCACGCAGCTCGGCTACGGCCAGAGCACCTGTGTCGGCATCGGCGGAGATCCGATCAATGGCACCTCGCATCTGGATGTGCTGGAATTGTTCAACAAGGATCCGGAAACCGAAGCCATCATCATGATTGGCGAGATCGGCGGCAATGCCGAGGTCGAGGCCGCGCGCTGGGCGAAGGAAAACTGTAGGAAGCCCATCGCCGGATTCATCGCCGGAGCCACCGCGCCTCCAGGACGCCGCATGGGGCATGCCGGCGCCATCGTCGGCGGCGAGGAGGACACCGCCCAGGCGAAGAAGAAGATCCTCGCCGAGTGCGGCATCGCCGTGGCGGAGACGCCCGGCGTGATGGCCAGCACCTTGCTGGAGCGTTGGGGCAGGTAAGGGCGCCCAGCCCGTGATACCATGCGGCGCGCGGACGAAATCCTGCCGCCGCGTGCAGGAGAAAAGCGAGGGATCGTTTCCGAAATGATATCCGATGGGAGCCTTTCCATCGACTCATGCGAGATCGGGCCGGAATGAAGCGGGACGTATTCGCCCTGGAGGCCAACACTTATTTGTGCAGGATCTTCGGCACCAGCGGCGCGCGCAGGCGGTGAGGCTCCGGCAGGCCGGAGCCGAGCAGCGGGCGACAGTAGGCATGGAATGAGGGGGTCACTCCGTTGCCATCCGCATTGATGAACTCATCGGGCATGTGGCGGGTCTTGCCGGCCACCAGCGAGATCGGCACCAATTCGTAATCCACGCCGTAGTCGAGCACCGGGCGGCGGATGACCACCGAGCCATCGACATCGTCCCACATGGCGAACTGCACGGCTTTTTCGCCGACCTCGCGGGCTTCGCGGGCGTCGCGATCCGAGCGGCAGCCGATGAAGGCGCGCTGCAGGTAGCCGAAGGTGTCGGAACGCACGCGTTTGATGTTGAGGCCGTCCTTGATCGTCTGGGAGAGCAGGTCGCCGAGCGCGCCGGTGCCGGAAAGCTGCACGTTGCCGTGGGCGTCGCGTTCCTCCACCCCCATCAGCTTCGTGATCATCGGCGTGTGATCCTTGTCGGAAATCCCCTCGGACACGGCGATCGTGCACAATCCGTGTTTCGCGTAAATCCGGTCCACGTCGGCGAGGAATTTGTCGGTGTCGAACGCGCGCTCCGGCACGTAAACGAGGTGTGGGCCGTCATCGGTGTATTTCCGGGCCATCGCGGAGGCGGCGGTGAGGAAGCCGGCGTGGCGTCCCATGATCACCCCGATGTAGATGCCCCTGAGCGCGCGGTTGTCGAGGTTCGCGCCCATGAATGACTGCGCCACATAGCGCGCGGCGGAGCCGAATCCCGGGCAGTGGTCGTTTTCCATCAGGTCGTTGTCGATGGTCTTGGGGATATGGATCGCGCGCAGATCGTAATTCGCCTCCTTCGCCTGCTCGTTGACGATGCGCACCGTGTCCGAGGAGTCGTTGCCGCCGACGTAGAAGAAGTAGCGGACGTCATGGGCCTGCATCACCTTGAACATGCGGGCGCAGTATTCCACGTCCGGCTTGTCACGGGTGGAGAGCAGTCCCGAGGACGGCGTGTTCCCCACTTGTTCGAGATTGTGGGTCGTCTCGCGGGTCAGATCCACGAAGTTTTCCTCCACGATGCCCCGCACGCCATGGACGGCCCCGTAAACGGCACTCACCTGGGTGAACTTGCGGGCTTCGAGGGCGACGCCCACCACACTTTGGTTGATCACATGGGTGGGGCCGCCACCTTGTGCCACGAGTACTTTTCCTTCCAAACGGCTCATAGGGGCCGCAGGATTGATGATCCCCTGGCGGATGCAAGTCCTGAAACCATGCATGGAAGTCGGGATTGCGGCAGGGACCGCCGCAGCTCCCCGGGACCCGGAAGAATTACCTCATACGGCTCCCGCTTCCCCGATTTCGCTGCTTGCGGGTTCTACCGTCGTTTCCTCGACCAAGGGCCCGGGCAGGCGGCCGTTGTTTTCCAGCAGGACCATGACTTCGTTCTGGATCGCCTCGACTTCGGAAAGCGGGATGTCGGGATCGCGGATGAGATAGACCTCGCCGGTTTTGCGGTGTTCGTAAACGCGGAGAATGCCGTTGGGGGTGCGCTGGTGGTCGGTTTCGCGCAGGAGTTTGCGGCGCTCCAGCATGACTGCGAGGATGTAACGGGTGTTTTCGGTGTGGTCTTCGTCCTCCTCGACGAGGCGGGTGAGAATTTCCTCGGGGCTGAGTTTTTCGATGGTGTCGTCGGCTGCGTTTGCGGACGGGGCGGCAAAGGTGGTTTTCCAGAAGGAGAAGGGTTTTTCGGCGTCGGCGGGGAGCTCGTTCCAGGCATCGAGGCTGTAATCACGGCGGAGGTATCCTGAGGATTCGGGATCGGGGAAGAGGGCGGTGACGATGATTTCGCCATCGGTGAAGGCGCGCTGGGTGGCGGCGCATTCACGGGCGCGGGAGCGGACATGCCAGGATTCTGCGAGGGCCATGGGTGAGGGAGATTTTTGGATTTGAATGTGAAATTCGAGAAGCCTCAGTCGTTGGCGGAGGGAAGGAGTTTCGCGAGGGTGCGATAGATCGGGCGGCCGGTGATGCGGCGGTGGAAGAGGTAGGCGCTGAGCAGGGCGAATGTGAGATTGGGCAGCCAGGCGGCGAGGGCGGGTCGGAGGATGCCGGCTTCACCGAAGGCAAGCACGATGCTGGAGACGAGCAGCATGAGGGCGGAGAGGCAGACGGCGAGGAAGATGCCGCCGCCGGGGCCGCGGCGGGAGAAATGGATGGCGAGGGGGGTGGCCAGCAGCACGGTGAGCAGGCAGGTGAAGGGCAGCGCCCAGCGGTAATGCCACTGGGTGAGGTAGGGCGCGGGGTCGGCGAAGGAGATCTGCTGCGCGTTTGCCTGTAGCCAGGTGCTGAGGTCGGGGATGCCGAGGTGGGCGGCGCTGAGGCCGGGCTTGATGAGTTGCCAGGGGGTTTCCGACCAGGAATCGATGGTCAGGGAGTCGGCGGGTTTTTCGAATACGGGCGGCATGCCGGGGCTGAAGCGGCTGAGGAGCGGGTCCTGGAACGTCCAGTGGCGGTCATGCCGGTTCCACTGGGCGTGGCTGGCGGAGAGTCGGGAGACGATGCGCGAGTTTTCATCGGTGGTGGTGACCTCGACATTGCGCAGGGCCTTTCCTTTTTCATAGTCGGCGGGGAAGGCCCCGATCATCCAGAGGCGGCGGTTTGCGGGATTCCGGTAAAGCACCTGGGTGGCTTCGGTGGCTTCCACGCCGCTGGCTTCGGCCAGAATTTCGTCCTGCCGGCCCTCGGCGATGGGTGCCCAGTGGAAATTGATGCCGAGGCTCAGGAGGGTGAAGAAGATGCCGGCGATCATCAGCGGCAGTGTGACGCGGAAAATCCCGCGGCCGGACTGGATGATGGCGATGATTTCGCGGTTGGTGGAGAGTTTTCCCAGCGAGTAGAGCAAGGCGAGCAGCAGGCTGTAGGGCAGCAGCAGCAGCAGGATGGCGGGCAGGCGGCTGCCATAAAACATGCCGAGGGTGGCCAGGATGTGGTCGGATTCGCGGAACTCGCTGACGTTGTCGCTCAAGTCGATGAGCAGCCAGATCATGAAAAGCGAGGAGAGACAGACACCGAGGATGCCGAGGAACTGGCGGGAAACATAGCGGTCGAGAGTGCCGCCCAGCGTGTACACGAAGGCGGCCAGCGCGGGCAGGAAACACAGTCCGGCGAGCACGATGGGGCGTGCCTGATGGGTGCGGAGATCGGAATCCGGAAAGCCGACGAGTTGCCGGGCCACGGCACGGCATTCCGCGGGAACCAGCCAGGCGGAAAGCAGGCCGCCCAGCGCGGCGAGCGCGAGGATGACAAGGATGCGCGGGCCGTGGCTGCGGAAAATGCTCGGGGCGGTGCTGCGGCGGGTGTTCATGTGCGACCGTGTGGCGCGGAGATTGGCCGCGGCGGGGCGGGGGTGTCGAGTGTGATGTGGGATTGGCGGAACTTGCGGCTTGGCAGCGGGGCGGATGCGGAGTGCGATGCGCGGGCGATGATTTCCCTCACCGAAGGCCAGCCGATTCCCGGGTTTTGCGACTTGGTGGCGGAGGCGTTTTCGACGAAGGGGGTTCTCGCGAAGTCGCGGGACTTTGAGTTCCGTCCGCAGCAGCAGGAGCTGGCGGTGGCGGTTGCCGAGGCCTTGGTGAAATCCCAGCCGCTGGTCGCCGAGGCGGGAACCGGCGTGGGAAAATCGCTGGCCTATCTGCTCCCGGCCGCTCGTTTCGCCCTGGAAACCGGCCGCAAGGGGGTGATTTCCACCCACACGATCAACCTGCAGGAACAGTTGGTGCGGAAGGACATCCCGATAGTTAGAAAGCTGGTGGGCGACGAGCTGCCGGCGGTGCTGCTCAAGGGACGGCAGAATTATCTCTGCCCGCTGCGCTTGAGGCGGGCGCTGGAGGCATCCGGCGATTTGTTCACGGCCTCGGAGAACGACGAGTTGGAGGCGATCCGCAAGTGGGCGGAGGCCACCCGCGACGGCACGCTCAGCGACATCGATTTCCAGCCGCAGATGAAGGTCTGGCTGCAGGTGTGCAGCGAGGCGCACCTCTGCACGGCGCGAAACTGCGGCCCGCGCGGCAATTGTTTTTTCCAGGAGGCGCGCAAGGCCGCGGCGGATGCGAAACTGGTGGTGGTGAATCACACGCTGTTCTTCGCACTGCTCAATACGGACGTGCCGGATGACGAGGATGAAAACGCGAAAAAACCCGGTGGTTTTTTGTTCCCCGGCGACTTCGCGGTGCTCGACGAGGCGCACACCATCGAGCAGGTGGCGGCGGTGCAGTTAGGTCTTCGGCTTTCACAATCCGGGCTGCGTTTCGACCTCCAGCGGCTCTATCATCCGAAGACGCGCAAGGGCCTCTTGAAAGCCTTCCGCAAGGCTTCCGCCATGCTGGCGGTGGAAGAGGCGATCATCGCCTCGGACCGGTTTTTCCATGAGCTCGGCGATGTGTCGAAGTTCGGAAATTTTTCCAAGGAATGCCGCATCCGCCAGCCGGAAGTGGTGCAAAACACGGTGGCCGCGCCGCTGCGCAACTTGTGCCAGGAAATCGACGCGCTGGCCGCCGATGTGGAGGGTGAATCCACGCGCTCCGAACTGCAGGACGCCTCGCGGAAACTGCGCGAAGCCCACGGAGCGGTGGCGGCTTTTCTCGATCAAAGCTCGGAGGACAGCGTCTATTGGGTCGAGCGCGGCGGCCGCGACGAGACCCAATACAGCCTGCACGCCGCGCCGGTGAACGTGGCTGATCGGCTGCGCCCGCTGCTTTTCGGCCCGGGAAGGTCGCTCGTTCTCACAAGCGCCACGCTCGGAGTGGGCGATCCGAAGCTCGGCTACTTCCGCGGCCGGGTGGGTGCGGAAAACGCGCGCGCCCTGTGCATCGGCAGCCCCTTCGACTACCAGCGGCAGATGAAGGTCCGGATCTACAAATCCGTGCCGGATCCGGGGACTCCGAAGTACGACGAAATGCTCGCCGAGGGCATCCGCCTTTCCGTGTTGGAGAGCGAGGGCCGCGCCTTCGTGCTCTTCACCAGCTACCGCACGATGCGCGATGCCGCGCTGCGCCTGGAAGCGTTTTTCAGGAAACAAGGCTGGCGCGTCCTGATGCAGGGGGAGGGGATGCCGCGCCACAAAATGATCGAGGAATTCCGCAAGGACGTGCACAGCGTGCTCTTCGGCACGGACAGCTTCTGGACCGGCGTCGATGTGCCGGGCGAGGCGCTCTCCAACGTGGTGGTCACACGCCTGCCCTTCGCCGTGCCGGACCATCCGCTAACAGCCTCGCGGCTTGAAGCCATCGAGGCGGCGGGCGGCAATCCCTTCATGGACTACTCGGTGCCTGAGGCGATCCTCAAGATGCGCCAGGGCGTCGGCCGCCTGATCCGCACCGAACGCGATCACGGGCTGGTCTGCATCCTCGACAACCGGATTCTCACCAAACGCTACGGCAAGGCGTTCCTAAAGGCCCTGCCGGACGCGCCGGTGGAAGTGATCGGTTAGATGTGGCGATGGTGGACAAATGACTTGTGACAGGAGGCTTGCCGTCGCAATTTGCGCCCATGACTCGTCATATCCGTTTCCAAACCGGGAGGCAGGCATTTGACATCCACGAAAAAAGCACGTTGAAAGATCCATGGATGAAGCAGGATGGAAACCCGGAATATGAATCCGCAGGGCCCGGCCACGGAGGTCGAGTGAGCGGAGTGGTTGTTGTTGTCGGCGGCGGAATCGTGGGCAGTTATGCCGCTTATTTTCTGTCGTTGATCGGGATGAAAGTGACGCTGCTGGATCGTTTCCCCGTGGCATCCAAGGCATCCGGATGCAATCCCGGCGGCTTGAATCCACTCCATGGTCCGGGTTTGCCCGGCGTGATGTCTCCGCTTGCGGAGCGTGCGTATCACCTGAATCTCTCTCACTGGGAGAGGGTGCGCATGCTTTCCGGGAAGGAATTCGCGCCGCACTTGGTGTCCCGTGTGGAGTTGGCGTTCGATGAGGCGGAGAAGAGCGTCCTGCGGGCCACGATTCCCCATTACGACAGCATCGAAGGATTTTCGGCCCGCTGGATGGATCGTGACGAGTTGTTGGCGCTGGATTCGAGAATCAATCCGGCGGTGGTGGGCGGGCTTTGGACCGAAGGCAACGGCATGGTGGATAGCCGGGAATACACCCGTGCGGTTGCAGATGCCGCCGTTGCTCTGGGTGCGATCGTCCGGCAGGCGGATGTGCAAGGCCTGGTCACCGTGGGAAGCCGTGTGACCGGTGTGGTTTTGAAAGATGAGACGCTGGCTTGTGACGATGTCGTCATCGCGACCGGCTCATGGGCTGCGGAAGCGGGCGCGTGGCTGAACGCGGAGATCCCTGTTAGTCCGTTGAAAGGGGAACTGCTCACCGCCCGGCTTGCGGGCGCTCCGGCCGATCACCACGTCACATGGAAAATGATCGGCGTTTACCAGACATTGGATGGCCATTGCTGGTTTGGCGGGACGCAGGAGCAAGCCGGCTTTGATGAATTTCCCACAAAACAAGGAGGCGGGTTCATTCTGGATTCCGTCTCACGCCTGCTCCCGGAAGCGAAGAATGCGGAGATCACCGACCACATGGCGGCTCTGCGGCCGATGACACCCGATGGATTGCCGATCATTGATCGAGTGCCCTGCTGGGAAAATGCTTATGTCGCCACCGGTTCCGGCCCCAAGGGCATGTTGGTGGGAGCGGGAATGGCGGAAGCTGTTGCCCGGCTCGTCGCCGGGCAACAGCCTCATTTTGACTTGTCTCCGTATCGCCTGGATCGATTTTCAACCGTTTGACTATAATGATCACCCCCCTCCCCCGGAACCCCATCACTCATCATCTCCAGCCCTGCCAAACATGGAAGTGCGTTGCACGGGCTGCCACCAGCCATGCGTCGGGGCATTCCAGCCGTTTTGCAAAACGTGCGGAGCGATGACCGAAGTGGTTTACGATTTGGAAAACGTCCGCTTCCGGGATTCCGGAAATCCATACATGCGCTTTCAGGACCTGCTCCCTGTGCGTGACCCGGCATTGCTGCCGCAAGACGCGGTTTATACGGAAATCATCCACGCGGAGAAGCTCGGTGCCTTTCTGGAGATGCCGAATTTATATCTTAAAAACGAAGGCCGGCATCCGACAGGGACGACCAAGGACCACATGGCCGCGGTTTCACTGCCATTCATGTATGAATGCGGGGTGCGCGCGTTCTGCACCTCTTCAACCGGCAACAGCTCGACATCCTACGCCCGGGCGGTGGCGAGGTTTCCGGGGATGAGGATGTTTGTTTTCACGGCGGAAAACTTCAGAGCCCGGGTCAATTACCGGGATTTGCCCCAGGTGACGCATTATGTGATGAAGGACGCGTCATTCGTCAACGCGTTCGATTATTCCGGGGAGTTCGCGAAGTTGAATGATTTCGTTTCCGAGCGCGGCTTCTTCAATCCGGGCCGGCGGGAGGGATTGAAAATCACCTTTCTGGAAGCCGCCGAACAGATTCCCCGGCCGATCGATTGGTATGTGCAGGGAATCTCCTCCGCGATGGGCGTGCATGGTGTTTACAAAGGAGCGAAGGAACTGCATGCCATGGGAAAAATTCCCAGGCTCCCGTCATTGCTCTGCGTTCAACAGGAATCGTGCTCGCCTATGGTTCATGCCTGGGAAGAAGGCTTTGGGCAAATCCAGCCCCACCACATCATCCATCGTCCGGCGGGCATCGCCGAAGCGATTTTGCGGGGAGATCCGTCCCGCGTCTATCCGATCATCCGGGGCATTGTCAACGAAAGCGGCGGTCGTTTCGCCCGTGCTGCCGAGAAGGAAATCCGGGCTGCCAGAAAACTCCTGTTGGAATTGGAGGGCGTCAATGCCTGCTTCTCCTCGTCCACCGCGCTTGCCGGCCTGATCAAGCTCGCGCACTCCGGCGACTTCCCGCTCAAAGACACCGTGATGATCAATTTGACAGGCAGCGACCGCCAGGCCGACCCCGATCAGCTCCAGCACCAGGATCTGCGATGGCTGGTCAAATCAGGAAAAGGATGGGCGGCCGAGGATCCTTCGCTGGACGGGGGGATGAAACATTCCGCATCATTTTTCTGACATCATGACCCTTTCAATCTCCGCGCGATTCGAACGGATATCAGAGCGATACGCCGATCGGATGGCTCTTCAAACTTCGGAGCGATCCCTCACTTACCGGGAATTCAACGCTGAGGCGAACAAGATCTCCCGGGCGATCGGGCGGACCCTCGGAGATGTGTTGCCGGGCAGGATCGCGCTGCTGTTCGAGCAGGGGGAATGTGCGATCCTTTCGATCATGGCCGTGCTCAAGACCGGTCATGCGTTTGTGCCTCTCGATGCGGCGGATGGAAGCGAGCGCATGCGCAATATCATCGAGGACTGCCGGCCTTTGGCGATTCTGACAGATCATCGGCATCTTGCCGCGGTCCGGCTTTTGAATGCGGGAAACCTTCCGCTCATTTGTGTCGATGATCTGCCGGGAGATTTTCCGGAAGGGAATCGATCTCAGGAAATCAGCGCGGATGCGGAGGCATATGTGTTTTACACGTCGGGTTCCACAGGGAATCCGAAAGGAGTCCGGCAAACACAGAGGAATCTCCAACACTTCGCGGATGTTTACAGCCGGACGCTGGATATCACTCATGAAGACAGGCTCACCTTGTTATACTCGCTGGCTTTCAGCGCGTCCAATATGGATGTGTTTGGCGCGTTGTTGAATGGCGCGGCGCTTTTTTCCTACGATATCCGCAAGCAGGGGACGGCGGCGCTCGGTGATTGGCTGGATGAAAGTGATATCACCATTCTGCATGCGGTTCCTACCGTTTACCGGCATCTTGCGCTGCAACTGCCGACAGGAAGGGTCTTGAAAAGCATCCGGGGAGTGGATCTCGGGGGCGAGGCGGTTTTTGCCACGGACCTTGAGCTGCACCGGGCCCACTTCCGTGAAGACTGTATGCTGATCAATCATCTGGCGGCGACGGAGGCCAGCGTGATCGCGCAAAGCAACATCCGCGTTTCTGGTGTGAGCGCGGGAGAGATGCTGCCGGTAGGCCAGCCAGCGGATGGCATGGAGATCGATATTCTGGACGGCGCGGGCCACCCGGTGGACCTGGGCGAGGCCGGGGAAATCGTGCTGCGGAGCCGCTACATCAGCCCGGGTTATTGGAGGCAGCCGGAACTCAACGCGAAAGCCTTTGGAGAGGACCCGGCGCGACCTGGTTGGAGAATCTACCGGAGTGGTGATGTGGGATATTTTTCCGAAAACGGTGAGCTTCACTTTCTGGGGCGCAAAGATGACCGCGTCAAAGTAAGAGGTCACACGGTTGACACGGCGGAGGTCGAAGCCGCCATTCGCGTGGCGGCTGATGTCCGGGATGTCGCCGTGGTGCTTCAGGAAGAGCCGGGCACCGTGGATTCGGGGCGATTGGTGGCATTTTTAGCGGGTGATGCATCGTTGGGTGGGAAACTCGACGAACTGCGTCTTGCGCTGCGCGGACAGCTACCCGCCTACATGATTCCCGCTTCCATGGTGGTCCTGGAAAAGCTGCCAACCACGACTTCGGGCAAGACGGATCGCAAGCGTTTGGCTGTGATGGAGGTAAAGGATGAGCGAGAGGGCGGATCCCATGAGGCTCCGCTAGGTGCCACGGAAGAGCGGGTGGCGGAGGTTTTCCGATCAGTCCTGAAACTGGAGCGCGCGGGCCGTGATGAGGACTTCTTTCGCAGTGGAGGGGATTCGCTGAAGGCACTGATGCTGCACGCGGACTTGGAAGTCCGTTTCGGGAAAAACATCCCGCTGGGCGGCTTGTTTGCCGATCCGACGGTGAAGGGTATCGCCGTGCTGATAGATGCGACGCGGAATTCCGCACGGAAGATTTCGCCCGTTTTGGTGCCACTTCGGGAAACGGGAGCGAATGTTCCTTTGTTTCTCACCCACGGCGCGCGCGGTCAGGCGTTTGTCAGTCCTCACTTCCTGTCGATTCTGGGAGATGAGCAGCCGGTTTATGCCTTGCAGGCCACTGGATTGGATCCTGCGGACATGAAGTCGATCAAACGGATGGCGGAAGAATACGTCAAAGCCATCCGGGAGGTTCAGCCGCATGGCCCATATTTCATCGGGGCGCTCTGCATCGGTAGTTTGCTTGGGATTGAGATGGCCAGGCAGTTGCGTGAGGCGGGAGAAAAGTTGGGGCCTTTGCTGCTGATTGATCCGCCGCCGAATCCTCCGGCAGATCGCTCCGCCTCCAAGCGGACCAGGGAGCTGCTGCTCGCTCATTACAAAAAGTTCATGAGTCGTTTTGGGGTGGATGGACGATTTGTCCGGCAATGCGCAAAGCGCGCGTCACAGGGACGGATCCGGATCGATGTGCATGACGAGAATGCCATGATGGCCAGCCAGCGGGCGACGCTGGATTTCAGGATCGCGTTGCTGAATTACCGCTTGCCCATCTATGATGGACCCACGTTGATTCTGGGATCTTCGTCCCGCCTTGGCAATGCGGGTGCCGGGAATGAAAGCATCCTGATGAAACGCCTCACCGGGAAGTGCGGGATTTTCAACGTGGGCGCCAAACATGGAGAGATTCATGATGTTGAAAACGAACTTTTTGCCCGGCAGATGCGGGAGGTCATCATGATCGTCACCGACTATTTTTCCCGTGAGGCATCCGGCCGATGAAACGGTGGTGGATTTTATTGCAGGCAAGGGAGTCCGCGAGGACCTTGGCAACTTTCAATGCCGAAGGTCGTAGTGTGTCAGCCGCCCGATCGCCTGCTTCAGGAATCCCGCATCCCATTGGCCCGGAGCGGTTGGCGTTTCTCCGAGGTAGCCGTAGTTGAGAAGGCTTCCGCATTGGGCACAGAGCAGGCGCGAGACCGGGGCGAGCGGTCCCATGCCCATGGTGGCTGCTGGAATCCCGTGATCAGCGAGTTGGAATTCCGCCAACCGGGCGAGATCCGCTGGGCCGTGCAGTCTCGCCGCGGCCTTGAACACACTCGCGCCCGCAGCTTTCGCACGGCTCGCCGCAGCGGCCAGCACGCTGGTTTCCGGCAGTTTTTCGAAATCATGAAACGAGGCGATCCACGGAATCCCGCGGGCCCGCAGCGTTTCTATCATGGCTCCCATTTCTGGAATGCTGGCCACCTCGATGTCCATGCAGGCCGCGTCATCCAGAGCGGTCTCTAGCAGTGCGATGCGTGCGGCGGCGGCCAGATTGCCGTTTCCGCCCTCCTCCGCGCACCGAGCGGTGAAAAGCAGCGGGATGTCGCACAAATGCCGCCACGGCGGGGACTCTGCTCCCATGCATGACTGCGCCATGAGGTCCATGCGGATTTCTGCCAGATTGCAGGAGTCCCTTACGAACAGGGCTTCCGCCTGGTGCAAATCACCAATTCCACCGAAGCTTCCCACCACTTTGGGGCGCTGGTCCGTGAGTGAAAATTCCGTGTTGGCCATGGCCGAGTGATGCGCTGCCGGCTCCGGCTCGTCAATCGCTTGTGCTCTGCCAAGACCGTGCTGTATTTACTTCCGGTGAAATTTTCTCAAAAATCGTCATTTTCTCTGGCCAACCCGAAATCCGATTCCCTAGCTTCCTTCAAACCCCGACCGCATGAACGCCCTGCTCCGAAATCTTGTCTCCGCCACCGCCTTCGCAGTCATCACCAGTTTCTCGACAGGCGGTGCCTTTGGCCAAAACGCCAAGGTCGTTGGTGAAAAGCCAACATTCGATGATCTGCCCTCGCCGGAGTTCTCAGGAGGCAAACAGAAATCCTTCAAACCCAAGGAGTGGCTGGAAATCGAAACCAAAATCAAGGTTTCCATGAGCCCTGAACCGAATTCCAAAACCTGTGAGCGTCTCACCGTGAAGTGGTTCATTGCGGTGAAAAACCCGGAAAAATCCGGCTCGATGTTGCTTCTGACCAAAGACATCGAGCATGTGAATGTTCCACTCGAGGAGGAAGTCTATTGTTCGGTGTACCTCTCGCCCGCCTCGCTCAAGCGTCTCACCGGATCCGAAAAAGGCGGAAAGTCCGCCGTCGAGGCCGTCGGTTTTGAAATTCTCATCAATGGCGTCAAGGTCGCCGAGGAAACCACCAAATTCCGCCCCGGTTGGTGGAATGCCGCTTCCGAAAAAATTTCACGCAGCGATTCAGTCCCTCTCCTTAACAAGACGGAAACCCCCTTTGGAAACATGTGGTGGGACCGTTACGCCGAGACCTCCGATTCCCGCAGCGGTCGTTGATTGTGGAACTCCTGCCCGCAGCATCTCTCCCATTTCCTTTTTCCATTCTTCCGCATCATGGCTGACATTCAGACTAGCGTCGCAATCAACATAGGATCCCAACGCATCAGCATGGCCGTATTCGAGGTCTCGAAAAACGGCGGATTGATCCTCAAGGCATACGACTCCGAGTCCATCGTCGCGGACCCATCGATGGATGCCTCGCGGATCGCCCAGACCCAGGTGGCCATTTCGGATCTGGCCCAGCGTCTCAAGGTGGGGAAAACCAAGGCACGCTATGCGATTTCCGGCCAGGCGGTGTTCACGCGCTTCGTCAAACTACCACCCCTTCAGGATGACAATATCGAGCAATTGGTCACCTTCGAGGCCCAGCAGCATGTGCCTTTCCCGCTTCAGGAAGTCGTTTGGGATTACGAACTCATCCAAGGCACCGCCGAGAAGGAAGTAGTCATCGTCGCCATCAAGAGCGACTCGCTGGACGAAATCAATGCAGCCGTCAATGAGGCCGGCCTGGGAACTGTCGAGGTGGATGTCGCGCCGATGGCCCTCTACAATGCGTTCCGTTCGACGTATGGACAGCCCGAGGAGCCCATCCTGCTGATCGACATCGGTGCCAAGACCAGCAATCTGCTCTACATCGAGGGCAAACGCTTTTTTACCCGCAGCATCGCCATCGGCGGATCCGCCATCACCGCCGCCATTGCCAAGGAATACAACATTTCCTTCGCAGAGGCCGAGCATCAGAAGATTTCCAACGGCCTCGTCGCCCTCGGTGGAGGCCACACCGAGCAAATGGACGAAACCGTCGCCGCCATGGCGATGGTCATCCGCAATGCCCTCAGCCGATTGCCCGCAGAGATCGCCCGGACCACCAACTACTACCGCAGCCAGCATGGCGGCAGTGCGCCACGCCGCATCCTCCTGGCCGGCGGCGGGGCGAACCTCCCCTACACTCTGGAATTCTTCAACGAGAAGCTCAACCTCCCGGTCGCATATTTCAATCCGGTCCGCAATCTGACCATCGGCAAGGGCGTGGAAGCCTCCACCGTACAGCGCGAAGGCCACCTGATGGGCGAACTAGTCGGTCTGGGACTCCGCGGAATTGGCAAATCCGAAATCAATATCGATCTAGTCCCCCTGGTGGTTGAGCAGACTCGTGCCGCTGATCGCAGGAAACCATTCCTCATCGCCGCCGCCGCCGTGCTGCTCGCCGGAATGGGCGCATGGGCCGCCTATCAGAACATTGCCGCCGCCAAGGCCGCGGACCTCGCCCGGACCATGGCGGAGCAGCGGGATTCGCTCGCCCCGCTCAAATCCCAGATCGACTCCCTGCTCAAGCGGGAAGCCGCCCTGCGGCAAATCGCCGGGGGCTACACCGGGGTGGAGTCCGATCACGCGTTCTGGATGGACCTGCTCGCGGAAGTGCGCGGCGCATTCGCCAGTGACGCGGTCTGGTTGACGGATTTGGAACCGATCAACGGCTATGATCCGCAGGCCGAACAAGGGGCGAAACCAGCTGCCGGTAAAGCTCCGAACGGTAAATCCGTCATCAAACCGGATTTCGCCGCCGCGAAATACGGGGCCTCCTCGCTCGCCGATCTGTCCACTGCCAATGCCGTGCGCATCAAGGGTTTCTGGCGTGAGAACCCGCGCAGCCAGAATGTGGTTTCCGTGTTGTTGAAGAACCTGCGAGACAAATCCACCAGCTTCCGCTTCAAGACGAAGCCCGCCAATGGCCCGGAGGTCGTGCTTAGCGACGAACAAATTCTCGACATCACCGTGACCGGCAAACCGGGTGAACTCGGGTTCCCCTTTGAAATCACCCTGCCACTGGCCCGCGAGGTCGCCATCAAGTGATGCCTGCAATCATTCGCCACACCGATATATGAGTTGGATCAAGGATAACAAGTTTCTGGTAGCCCTGGGCGGAGCCACCCTCGTGGGTGCGGTCCTGCTGTTCCTGGTGGGATCCAAGGGAGCCGACCGCTACGTAGCCGCCAAGGAGCAATTCGATACGGCTGCATCCGAAGCCTCCAACTTCGAGCAACTCGCCCTTTACCCCCGCCAGGAGAACCGCGATGGAAAAAGCAAGGCCCTCGATGAATACAGCAAGGCCACCGAATCGCTACAGGCGGCTTTCGAGCCATTCCGCCCGAAGGATCTCGCCAACGTCTCGCCACAGGATTTCACCAATCGCCTCAAGGCCGTCAATGACGAGATTCACGCGGCCTTTGCCGATTCCGCAACCAAATTGCCCGACGAATTCTTCTGCGGCTTTGAAAAATACAAAACCTCGCTCGCCCGCGGCGAAACCACCGGCATCCTCAACCACCAGTTGCTGGGGATCAAAAGCCTGATGCTCGCCCTGGCCGGGTCCGGTGCTTCCGAGCTCAGGAACCTTCATCGTCCGCTTCTTTCGGAGGAAGAAGGCCGCCCGTTCCAGGCAAAACCGACCGATGTCGCGCGCCCCTTGTCGCTCGAAATCACCTTCCGCGGCCCGGAGAAATCCCTGCGCGGATTCCTCTCCTCCATCGTCAAGCCGGAAAACCATTGCGTCGTAGTCCGCTCCCTGCGTATCTCGAACACCAAAAAGGATCCACCCCGCGCCGCTGACGCGAAATTCGACAAACCCGCCGCCGCAGCACCAGCCGTCAACGACATCTTCGGCGGGGGAGGCTTCGTCCTGCCATCGGATGGCACGGAAAAAGTTGAGGAAAAACCGGGCGGAGCCGTCGCCCCCGCCGCGCCGCCGCCGGATTCCAGCCGCATCCTCGCTCAAGTCCTCGGCAACGAGGAAGTCAACGTCTTCCTCCGGCTGGACCTCATGCAATTCCTGCCCGCCAAAAAACTTCCCTGATTTCCCATCATGTCCTGGTTTGCCAAGAATTATGAAAAAGCCGCACTGGGCGGAGCCGTCGTGGTGGCTCTCGGTCTCGGTTATCTCGGATGGTCCAAATTCGGCGGCGTCGATGCGGATTTCGGAACCGGCCTGAAAGGTGTCGGCAACAACAACACCGCAGTTCCCGGCTCCGACCTCATTCCCAAGGCTCTTCAGTCCTTGGGGCTCGACCGCACTTGGAAACAGGCGCTCGATGGCGAGCGCCCGGTGGACCTCTTCACCGGCATCTCCCTCTTCGTCGCCAGCAGCGCCCCGGAAAAAGCCGTCGATCCGTTGAAGGATCCGCCCATCCATCCGCCGATTCCCAACACCTGGTGGCTCGATTATCGGCTCGACCCCGGTTTCGCCGATTCCCCGAACCGCGATCCCGACGGTGATGGCTTTTCAAACATTGATGAATTCAATGCCAAAACCGACCCGAACAATGCCAGGTCCTTCCCGGCGCTGATCGCCAAACTCATGTTTGCCAAGGATGAAAGCCTCACCTGGGTGCTCCGCCCGGGCTACGGCTCGGAAGGTAAGTTCCCATTCACCTATGAGGATGCCAAGGGCGGGAAAAACCGGATCACTGCTGCGGAAATGGTCGCTCCAGGCGAGTTGTTCTTCAACAAGGCTCCGATGAAAAACCGCTTCAAACTGCTCGGCTCGGAAGTCCGCAAGGAGGTCAACAAAAAGATCAACATCGAGATGGACGTCACCATCGTCCGCATCGAGGACCAACGGCCCAACAAAAAAGGCGTGGTTTACGAAGTGCCATCGCCGCTCTCCGACGAGCGTAAGAACGAGCATCTGAAATACGACCGCAGCGCCGTGTTCTCGCTCGAAGCTCTCGGCCGCGCGGGCAAGGAATTCAAGGTTGAGGAAAACACCGCCTTCGCCCTGCCGCCGGATTCCGCAAAGAAGGATTACTTCCTCAAGACCGTCTCGCCGGAATCCGTCATCGTCGAATTCACCGATGCCTCAGGAGCCCGCCAGACCGTGCGGATCGCCAAGGGCGGCTTCCCCGCGCTGAACCCGTAAATTCCGCAAAAATCACTTTCCAAACCTCGAAAACATCGCCAGAAAACCTCAGCCCACCATGCAAAATCCGCTCATGTATCGATCCAGTCGCACCGCTGTCGCACTGATGGCCGCAGCATCCGCCCTGCCAGTCATCATCACCAAGGCAAACGCCGGCGAAGGCGGCTACGGCTACAGCAGCCTCGCCCAACGCGAAATGATCCGCCGCCAGAACGATGTCATCGAGGGCGACCGCCTGCTTGCCGAAGGCCGCGAAGCCTATGCCAAGGGCGATTATCAGCAGGCGGTGGACAAATACTCGCAGGCCCTGCAGAAGGTGCCCGATGCACCGATGTTTGCCGACCGCCGCCAAAGCTACATCAGCCACCTCAGCGATGCCAGCGTCGCCCTCGCCATGCAGCATCGCAAGGTCGGCAAATACACCGAGGCCCGCACCCTGCTCGACAATGTCATTGCGGTGGATGCCGAAAACCCCGATGCCAGGCGCGAACTCGGCTACCTCGAAGATCCTATCCGCACCAATCCCGCGCTCACTTACGAACACACCCAGGACATCGATAAGGTCCGCCGCAACCTCTACACCGCCGAGGGCAACTTCAATCTCGGCAAATACGACGACGCCAAGCGCGAGTATGAAAACGTGCTCCGCCTCGATCCTCACAACTCCGCCGCACGCCGCGGCATGGAGCGCGTCGCCTCCGCAAAGTCGGATTACTACCGCGCCGCCTACGATCAAACCCGCGCCGAACTTCTCTCGCAGGTGGACGCCGCATGGGAACTCACCGTCCCCGCCGATGCTCCTTCCCCGCAGACCGGCCCTGGTGGCACCAGTGACATCGGCACCGGAGTCGCTTACATCACCGAAAAACTCCGCCGCATCGTCATTCCCCGGATTGATTTCGAGGACACCACTGTCGAGGAAGCCATCGATTTCCTCCGCCTGCGTTCCGCCGAACTCGATACGCTCGAACTCGACCCCACCCGCAAGGGCGTGAACTTCGTCGTCCGCCGCCCCAGAGCCAACGCGGCTCCAAGTGCTGCTGCTGATGCGGGACTTGATGCCGCCGGCGGGCTTGATGCCCTGCCCGCGGCAGGAGGAGATCCAAGCACCCTCCGGGTCAAGGAACTCCGCATCCGCAACGTGCCCTTGGCCGTGGCCCTCAAATACATCTGCGATCAAACCAAGCTCCGCTACAAGGTGGATGACTTCGCCGTCACTCTGGTTCCACAGACCGAAACCGGCGAGGATGTCTTCACCCGCACCTTCACCGTGCCGCCTGATTTCCAATCCTCGCTCGATAGCGGCGGCGGCGGTGGTGGCGGTGGTGCGGATGCCGATCCCTTCGCCGAAGCTCCGGCTGGCGGCAGCTCGGCAGCGCTCAAGCCCCGCAAGCCAATCATCGAACTGCTCAAGGCTTCCGGCGTCGCTTTCGGTGATGGCACTTCCGCCACCCTCAGCACCAATGGCGTGCTGCTGGTTACCAACACTCCGACTGAACTCGACAAGGTCGAACAACTTGTGACCGCTCTGGTCAACAAGCAGCCGAAGCAGGTGAAGATCACCACCAAATTCGTCGAAATCTCGCAGGAGAACGGCGAGGAACTCGGATTTGACTGGGTCATCGGACCATTCTCCGCGAATTCCGAAGGCACCGTCTTCGGTGCGGGCGGCACCACTGGCAATGGCACTCCCAGAGTTGGCAGCGACTTCTCCGGGCCGCTCATCCCGGGTGTCCCGGCCGGGAGCAACCAGGTCTCGAACATCTCCACTGCGGGCAACCGCAGCGGTGATGCCGCGATCAACCGCAATAACATCGATGCCGTCCTCAATAATCCGAACCGCACCGCCCAAACGGCCAACGTGGCTCCTGGCATCATGTCGCTGACCGGGTTGTTCACCGACGGCGATGTCAAGGTCATCATGCGCGGCCTCTCCCAGAAGAAGGGCACGGATCTGATGACCGCGCCCTCGGTCACCGCCCGTTCCGGCCAGAAGGCCACCATCGAGATCATTCGCGAATTCATCTATCCCACCGAATACGAACCCCCGGAACTTCCGAACACGGTCGGTGCCACAGATGTGTCCGGCGGAGGCGGTGGCGGCATAATCGGTGGTGGAGTTTCCACCTTCCCGGTCACTCCGGCCACTCCCACGGCCTTTGAGACCCGTAACACCGGTATTACTCTGGAAATCGAGCCCACCATTGGTGAGAACGACTTCATGATCGACCTCCGTTTCGTGCCCGAAATCGTCGAATTCGAAGGTTTCATCAACTACGGCAGCCCGATCCAATCCGGTGGAACCGACCTGGCGGGCAACCCGGTCACCATCACCATCACGGAAAACCGCATTGAAATGCCGGTCTTCTCCTCACGCCGCGTCAACACCGCGCTCACCATCTATGACGGCTACACCGTGGCCATCGGCGGTCTGATGCGCGAAGACGTGCAAAACGTCGAGGACAAGGTGCCGATTCTCGGCGACATCCCATGGATCGGCCGCCTGTTCCAGACCAAGTCGGAAAACCGGATCAAGAGCAACCTGATCGTCTTCGTCACCGCGCAGATTATCGATGCCACCGGTCGCCCGCTCCGCGGAGCCGATGCCGGTGCCAGCACCATCCCGGCGGCCGCCGAGGGTGGCATGGGCGATCTCGACACCGTCCTGCCTCCGCTCTGATCCTGCTTTGCCCGCCCGCTCCCATTCATGGAGCCGGGCGGGCTGCTTCCTTCCGCATGAAGCAGTTTTAATCTCCATGTAAAATCTGGCATCACTGCCCACCTCACATTCCCCAACCGATTCTCCCACCATACCCTTCGTGATGAAACATCTGCTTTTTGATAATTTGCTCACCCGGCTGAAGCTTCTTGCGGTCGGTGCATTCGCCGCATTCGGTCTTTTGGGTTGCGGCGGCGGTGGTGGCGGTGGCAGTGAGGGTCCGGTGATCGCGCCGGAATCCATCGATCAGGTGAAAATCGATTTTTTCCAAGCGTTCACCATGGATTGCCTTCGCCTCAGCGGCACGGCGGGCAATGAGCGGGGCGCATGCACCTACACCCGGATCAGGGATTCATTTCGGTATGACATCCCCGGTGGCGTGGGTGGTGCCGGCAGCCTCGGATGGACGATTGCCCTGCCACTGGCCATGACCAACGTGCAGTATGAGTATGTGAGAACCGGCACCGATACGGGGCGGGTGACTTTCACGTTCAATAATAACCAGGTCTATCCCCACCCCGAGGCCACTGCGACCACGACTCCTGTGGGTGCCGGACTCGGAGACATGTTTTGGGGGGGGCGTAACGACGCCGCGGTGAACCTGGTTGTCGATATCCTGTTCACCGATCAAGGTGGATTCATTGGAAATACGACGACCCGCATCCGCTCTGGATACACTTACAGTAGTACATTCACAGATGGTGCCGTGGTCAATAGGGAGTTTCCGTTTGATTTCGATACTCCTGACACCACTTACAAGTTGATTTCCGGGGCGGCACTCCCCGCAGGCTACAATCCTTATGCGACGATGACACCCACTACTCCCTCTTCCGCAGTGTGGAGCACGCTGCAAGACCGGGTGATCATCTTCAGTGGCAGTGACCTTGTTAACCGGAAAATCAACCAGCAAGCCGTCGGAGGAGTGGGTCCTCCCATCCCCGGAGTGACTGGCAATCCCGAGGAGTCCGGCACCATTCTGGTGGATGAGGACAATGGCGTGGACATCATCCAAGGCGTAAGTGGAACTTATTCCTACCAGCGCACGGGCGGTGACAAGGCCAAGATGGCCATCCGGTACAACCGGACTGTTGGTGGCTCTACCACAACCGTGAACCTGGTTTACGACATGGATTTCGAATCCTTGGATGCCGGGCTTTATGTCGATAACAAAGGGGTGAGTGGAAACTTCCGTGAAAACCTGTTTGGTCCGAATTAAGCAATCCTGATGGCCTGGAGGTTGCCGAAATTCGGGAACAAAAATGATTTGGTGCCGAATTCTTGCCTGTTCCCTGGGATTGCCATGGATGACGGGTTGCGTTTCCAAGGCGCTTGACGCTCGTTTGGAAACCAATCGCGCCTCGGTCTCGGCGCAGATCCGTGAGCTGGACGACAGCCATCGCGCGGGCGACACGATGAGTCTCGATTGGAAGACCGCCCTGAAGATTTTGGAAGAGCGGAATCTGAGCCTGCGGCAATCCCGCATCCGCATCCAGGACTTGAAGAAGGCGAGGGATGAACAATGGAAAACCTGGGTTCCCAGGGTGGGCATATATGCGAATCTGCTTAGCAGCCTGGCCGAGCTCGGCTCCCTTTCGTCCGGGGATTTGAACGCCTCGGTAGTGGCTCCGCTCAATATCCCCAATCCGGTGACCGAGAGGGCGCAGGCATTCGCCAACGCGCTTTCCTATCTGGAAGGCGTGGACAGCCTGGAATTGAACTACAGGCGTCAGGTGAGCGCGCTCTATCGAATATTCTCCCGCTACGACTCCCTGCTTGCACGCGAGGCCGCCGGAACCCCGCAGGACGAAAGGGCGGAGTCGGTGAGTGATGCCCTGGGGAGCCTGGAGAGCAGCGCTTCCCATCGGGAATCCGTCGGTTACCTGCGGGAGAATCTCGCGCAACTGCTGAATCTGCCCGGACAGAGCCCGACTCCTGTCCCCGGAACCCGGCCGGACTTGAACTACGAGAAGCGCATCGGAAAGCTCGTTCCCGGGAAGAACTACGGAATGCTGGCAACGCGACTCTCCGCCTATCAAATCGAAGCTGCCCTGCTGAGGGAAAAGGGTGTGGAAATGCGGCAGTGGCCTTCCGTATGGGTCAATGGGACGACCCCTGCCCTTTACAACAGCAATCAGGAGGGCACTGCGGACACCTTTGACTCGGAGCGGATCTTTCTCTTCGCCGGCCTCGCCAAGACATACGACATTACGGGGCGGGACGCGGACAGCGTCAACAGCGCTAAGGAAAACACCGAATTCGTCAAAAAGAGCCTGCGCCTGCGCCTGGACCAGGAATCCCGCGAGTGGATCCGCTTGCGTGAGCGCTACGACCATCTGCTCTTGAAGCGGGAAATCGCCCGGGAGCGTTTGCAGCTCATGCGGAAGCGGGACCGGGGATCGGCCTTCGCCGATTTGAACTCACTGAGGGGGGCTCAGAGCATGCTGGCTGGGATTGAGTCCTCCATGGAACAGTTGGAGCTTGAGGTTTGGGTGTGGGATGATGACAAGTGGAAGTGACCCCATGAGAATTTCATTCCACCCCTTCATGCTTGGCTGGATGGCGGCCCTTTGCCCGCTGCTGCACGGGCAATCCCATCCGGACATCGGGCGTTTCGAGGAATACCCGATGGTTTCAAGGGTTTGGCTGGGCTCGTTGGTGGGGGAGGTGCGGGTGAATCCGGAATTTTCCATCGAGGTGGTGGTGCCCGGGAAATTCCAATGGATGGTGGAGGATGGGCAACCAGTCGCCGAGGGGGATGTGATTGGAATTGCCGCTGTGGAGAAGATCGATTTGTTGAAACGCGAGCTGGAATTGAAGGAAAGCCGCTTTGGCAATGCCCTGATCGATCTGGAGTTGGCCAACTCGGAGAAACGACAGACGCTCGTGAGGAATATTGATGAGATGGAGGAAAAACTCGCCCGGATGACGCTCACGGAAACCGAGCGCCGCCTGCTGGGAGCGCAGTTCGCACAAAGGCTCACCAAAGAGCGGGCCACTCTGGAAAAGGAGTTGAAAAGTTCCCGCGACAGGCTGGATAGCGACTATTTTGAACTCGCTGCGGCGGCGGAACGCAAGGCCCTGGACCTGGAGATTGAGCGGGCTAGGCTCGATTACGAGGATTTACGGCGAAGCTCCGAGGTGCTCGCGCCGACGGAGGGCAAGCTCGCCATCGAAGTGCGCGATCCCATCCGGAAAAGCACGGTGGTCGGCAGTGTCATCAAGGACGGCCTGGCGGAAGTGCGTCTGGAAGTGGCGGACGTGCATCTGCGCAATGTGCCCGGAGAAGAACTTGTGATCGAGGTGAATGGCGAGGACGGACGGACCTATCGCGGCGCGTATCTCAGGGTGCTGGAGGAAACCTCCCTGGACCGCAACGCGAAGATCATGGTGTTTGATGTGCGCGGCGCGGATGAGCGGACACCCGTTCCTCCGGCACTGGACGGGAGTCGCATGATCCGGGTGTTCCGGACTCTAGCCAAGCCCGGACGCGGTGTGCCGAAGAAGGATCTCGTGTTCAAGTTCCCCAAGGAAATCGATTCGGAAGGTTGGGCCGAGTTTTTCGAAAAACGCTGGCCTGGAGTTCGGGTCACCTATGTGGCACCGAGGGAAATCATCGTGAATCCGGCGAATGAAAATTAACTGCCGGTCCCTCAGTTACCGCTATCCCGGGGCGGAGCACTGCGTGTTCAAGAGCCTCGACATCGGGTTTCCCAACCATGTGACCCTGTTGCGGGGCTACTCGGGCTGCGGCAAGAGCACCTTGCTGAGACTGGCGGCCGGTTTTTTGAAACCCACGGAAGGCGTCGTTGAGGTGGAGGGATTGCTCAAGCCGGGGACCCGCGAGTTTTTCCGCAAGCACCTGTCGTTCGTGTTTCAGGACCTCAACCTGCTCCCTCTCGCGTCGGTGGAGAGAAATCTGCACCTGTCCTCCCAGATCGCCGGGGCTCCCGTCGAACTCGCCCGCAAATGGCTGGAAATCCTCGGTCTCTGGGACTTGCGGAAACGCCCGGTGGAACGCCTATCGGGCGGGCAACGCCAGCGGGTGGCCATCGCCCGGGCGCTTGCGAAACAACCTAAGGTGCTCATCCTCGATGAACCGACATCGGGGTTGGATGTGGATAACGCAAACATCATCAAGACCGCTGTGAAGGAATTCACCGCAAGCGGTGCCACAGTCTGTGTCATCGCGACACACGATCAACGTTTGGACGAAATTGCCGATGACCTGGTGGATTTTCATTCATTTCTATCTCTGGCAGAATAGCCTGAGGCGCTGGTGGGAGCAGCCGCTCTCGCTCTTGAGCAAGCTGGTCGTGGCCGGTTTGTTGGGCATGCTGGGCGCCTTCGTGATCCTCGGGCTCAGGGAACTTGGCGCGCAATTGGACCGGCGCCTCAATGATCGGGAAACCCTGGCGGTGGTCATATCCGAGACGATCCCCAAAAGCGCTGCGGCGGGCATAATTTCATCGGAGGAAACCGGAGGCGACTCGTGGCGCTTGCTCGGAAACGGGGTCTCCACCTTCCTGCAGGCCGCCGCATCCGCGGAAGTGGGGGACGGGCCGAGGGTGCCGGTGGTAGCCGTGGCAAATCCCGAGCGCCATGGACTGGTGGATGATTTTTACCTTCTGACACGGCGCTTGCCCGAAAACCAGGCCGTCGAATTCCTCGTCGGAAAGCATCGCTCGGAGGCATGGACCCGTCTGCCCCCAGACGACGTGAATCTTCTCATGGGCGGTCGGGATGTCCTCATGGGGGACGTCGTGCGATTGTCCGCAGTGCTTTCCAATGGTTTCACCCGGTCCACGATCCTGCACGCGGGTTCGCTGGCCGATGTGCGGACGGCCCATGACATCGGGATGGCCATGTCGAGGGTCGAGGGCAGGCAGTTGGTGATTCAGAGCAATCTGAGGATTCTGCTCGAACTGGAGAAGGTCCGTTCGATCCAGGCACAATCCCTGTGGTGGGTGACGATCGGATCGAGTGCCGTCCTGGGCCTGGTATTCGGCAGCCTGGCGTGGATGGAATTCCGCGAGGAGCGTTATCTGCTGTCCTTGATCCGCACTTTCGGAGTCGGCCGCTGGACTCTGCTGGCCCATGCCTTGATCGAGAATTGCATCCTCGCAACTGGAGGGGTTTTGTTAGGTTTTGGGTTCCTTCAACTGGTCATCTCGCGGATGAATCTCGATGCTTTGAAAATGTCATGGCTCGGGGCTGCGGGTTCCTTGTATGGAAGCGAGGGACAGGTATTGCTGTTAGGAGCCGCGCTGGGCGGAATCCTGGCTTGCCTGCCCATCGCCATCGGCCTGCGCAAACCGCTCGGGCTGGTGCTGAAGTGAGCGACCGCCCGGCACCATCATTTGCAGACCGGGCAGGAATTGAGCTGGGTGAAGAAGTCGTTGCCCTTGTTATCAACGAGGATGAAGGCGGGGAAATTCTCCACGGTGATTTTCCAGACCGCTTCCATGCCGAGTTCCGGGAAGGCTACGACTTCCTGGGACTTGATGTGGTCTTGCGCGAGCAGCGCGGCGGGGCCGCCGGCCGAGCCTAGGTAGAAGCCGCCGTGTTTTTTACAGGCATCGGTCACGGCTTGTGAGCGGTTTCCCTTGGCGAGCATGACCATCGAGCCGCCATGCTGCTGGAAGAGATCGACATAACTGTCCATTCGTCCGGCGGTGGTGGGGCCGAAGGAACCGGAGGCCATGCCGGCCGGTGTCTTGGCGGGACCGGCGTAATAGACCGGGTATTTTTTGAAGTAATCCGGCAGTTCGCAGTCTTTTTCGAGCATCTCCTTGAGTTTGGCGTGGGCGATGTCGCGGGCGACGATGATGGTTCCGTTGAGGGCCAGCGCGGTGGTGACCGGATACTTGGATAGGGTTTTCAAGGTTTCCTCCATGCCGAGATCGAGGTTCACGGGTACGCCCTTGAATTTCCAATCCTTGAATTTTTCCGGAATGAATCGGCCGGGGTTTTTTTCGAGTTTTTCGAGGAAGATGCCGTCCTTGGTGATCTTTGCCTTCGCCTGGCGGTCGGCCGAGCAGGAAACACCGATGCCGACCGGACAGGACGCGCCGTGACGCGGCAGGCGGATGACCCGCACGTCGAGCGCGAAATACTTGCCACCGAACTGCGCGCCGATGTTCGTCTCACGGGCGATCGCGAGCAGTTCCTTCTCCAGCTCAAGATCGCGGAATGCGCGTCCATGTTCGTTGCCGGTGGTCGGGAGTTCGTCGAGATACTTGGTGGAGGCGAGTTTCACCGTCTTGAGGCAGTTTTCGGCGGAGGTGCCGCCGATGACGAACGCAAGGTGATAGGGTGGGCATGCCGCGGTGCCGAGCGACTTCATCTTCTCTGTGCAGAACTCCTTCAACCGCGCGGGATTGAGCAGGGCCTTGGTTTCCTGATAGAGATAGGTCTTGTTGGCCGAGCCGCCGCCCTTGGTGACGAAGAGGAATTTGTAGGCGTCGCCATCGGTGGCGTAGAGATCGATCTGCGCGGGCAGGTTGGTCTTGGTGTTGACCTCGTCATACATCGTGAGCGGCGCGGTCTGCGAGTAGCGGAGGTTTTCACGGATATAGGTCTGATAGATCCCCTTGGACAGGAACTCGGCGTCGTCGCAGCCGGTCCAGACCTGCTGGCCCTTCTTGCCGACGATGGTGGCGGTGCCGGTGTCCTGGCAGAAAGGCAGGATGCCGTGGGAGGCGATTTCGGCATTCTTGAGCATCATCAGCGCGACCATGCGGTCGTTTTCCGAAGCTTCCGGATCGTCGAGAATGGCGGCGACCTGCGCGAGGTGGGCCGGGCGGAGCGTGAAATTGATCGCCTTGATGGCTTCGTCCGCGAGCAGGGTAAGGCCCTCCGGCGCGATTTTGAGCACGGGTTTTCCCTCGAATTCGGTCACGGTGACGTGCCGGGTGCTGATGCATTCATACTCGGTGGTGTCTGGGCCGAGCGGGAAGGGGTCTTGGTAGGAAAACGGTTTGTCGGACATGGTTTGCGGCTGTTTCCTAAGGCGGACGCCCTCGCGGTGCAAATCGTTTCCCAAAACGAGGCAAGCCGAGCGTGGGGAACCGCAAGATTCGCGCGGTGACATGCCGGCCTCAGACAAAAGCCGCGGCTGGCGGCGCTACCCACCGCGAAACCATGAAACCCGTTCCCATTTCACCGCTCATCGGGCTCTGTCTCTGGCTCATCCCCGCAGCCATGCCCTTGCAGGCGCGCGAACCGGCCCGCAACCTCCAGGACCTGGAAAAACTCGAAGCGAAGGTGGCCGCCGTATCCAGGGGCGTACTGCCGGCCACCGTGGCGCTGCTTTCTGATCGCACCGGTTCCTCGGGCTCCGGCGTGATCGCCACTGAGGATGGCTTGATCCTCACCGCCGCCCATGTGGTGCAGGGTGCGGAATCGATGCTGGTGGTTTTCCCGGATGGCAAGCAAGTCCAGGGCAAGGTGCTCGGCGCGAATTACTCGAAGGACATCGCCATGGTGAAAATCCAGGACAAGGGCAAATGGCCATTTGTCGGCATGGGAGCCTCCAGAAACCTGGAGGCGGGAGACTGGGTGGTCGCGCTCGGGCACTCGGCCGGCTTCGATGCCGCTCGCACGCCGCCGGTGCGTTTCGGCCGCGTTGTTTCCAAAGGCCCCGGCAATTTCCTCACCACGGATTGCACGTTGATCGGCGGCGATTCCGGCGGCCCGCTCTTTGATCTCGATGGCAACATCGTCGCCATCCATTCCTCCATCGGCAAATCCCTCACCAACAACAACCACGCGGGCATCGACGGCTTCCGCGAGGACTGGGACCGCATCCTCAACGGCGAGACATGGGGCTCGCTGTCCCTCAATCCCTTCGCCAACCCGGAAATGCCCGTGCTGGGCATCGGCATGGCGATGATGCGCGGCGCGCGCGGCGTGATCGTCGAAAGCGTGGTCCATGGCTCGCCTGCGGCGGCGGCCGGTGTACGGACCGGCGACTTGATCCGCAGTCTCGATGACAGTGAGGTGCGCGACGGCGGAGAACTCCTGCAAATCCTCGCCAAACGGCAGGCCGGCGAGCAGGTGAAACTCGGCATCACTCGTGACGGCAAGCCCTTGGAAATGGTGGTCACCCTCAAACGCCGCAACGAACTTTTCGAAGAACGATGAAACGAATCCCGTCGATGAAACAAGCCATCACTCCAATTTTTGCCACACTTTGTCTCCATGCCATGGCCGTGGCCCAGGATGACATTCCGCTGCTCCGCCCTGACGAACGACAGGCCGTCGAGGCGCAGACCGATGAATTCAACCTCTCGCTCGCGCCCGTCCTCACCGAGGCCGCCAAGTCCACCGTGCGCGTCTGGTCCGGCAAGCGCCGCCTCGCCTACGGCACGGTTATTGCGGAAAACCGTATCCTCACCAAATGGAGCGAGGTGGCCGCCGCCGGTGGAAACCTCCGCGTCGAGGGGGCGGGCGGCGCGGTTCTCTCGGCCCGGATTTCCGGGGTCTATGCGGACGAGGACCTCGCGGTTCTGGAAACCACCGGCAGCACCCTCGCACCGGTGCGCTGGGTGCTCGAAAGCCCCGCACTCGGCACTTTTCTGGCAGCCCCGCAGCCGGACGGACGGCCCGCCGCCTTCGGCGTGGTCAGCGTCTTGGAGCGCAACCTGCGTGATACCGACGGTGCCTTTCTCGGAGTGGTCGGCTCGATGGATTTCAGCGGTCCAGGTGTGAAAATCCAGGAAATCGCACCCGAGTCCGGTGCTGCCGCCGCCGGCTTGAAAGCGGGCGATATCATCCTGAAAGTCGGTGATCGCACGATCTCCGGCCTGCTGGAACTGAAAAACTCGCTGGTCGGCGTGAGCCCGGGCTCCACCGTTACGCTGAGGATACGGGCGGCAGGAAAAACCGAAAGGAATGTCGATGTCCTGCTGGGAAATCGTCCGGACCTGCCGAATTTCCCCGGCGATCGCCTGCGCCAGATGGAACGCATGGGCGGACCGATCAGCCGCGTGCGCGATTCCTTCACCCGCGTGATCCAGACCGACATGCGCCCGCGCCCGGACCAGATCGGCGGCCCTGTGGTGGATCTCAAGGGCCGCGTGATCGGCATCACCATGGCCCGCGCCGATCGCACCCGCTCGTTTGTCATGCCCGCAGCAGCGGTGGAGAAACTTCTTCAAACCGAGCCCCAGGACCCGGCGCTGGCACAGGCGAAGCAGGCGGCGGAGCCCCCCGCCTTGTCCGTCAGGGGGATGACACCGCAGCAGGATGGCCGTCCTCATGCCGACGGAGGGGAGAACCTGCGCCGCCACCTCACCGAGATGCAACGGCTCATGGATTTCATGCGTGAGGAAATGGACGGCCTGGAACAAGGACGCTGAATTGACATTGCGGGGCGGTGGATTCTTTCGTCGTATCCCCCCGCTTGACGAAACGCATCCTCATCACCGCCTGCTGGATCGGGGTATTGGCCGCCGGTGCCTTCCTGCGTTTTGACAGTCTCGCCGACCGCCCGTTTCATGCGGATGAAGCCACCGGCGCACGAATCACCGCCAGTCGCATGGAATCCGGCTCGGTGACTTTCGATCCCAAACATTACCACGGCCCGCTGCTCGCCGATCTCGCCATTCCGCTGTGCAAATCACGCGGCGAAGACGGCTGGCGGGAAATGAGCAAATCCACCCTGCGCGCGCTCCCGGCCATCGCCGGCACGCTGGTCCTGCTGCTTCCACTGCTCTGGCGCAAGCGATTCGGCGATGGTCCGATGCTGCTGGCAGCGGCGTTCATGGCCACCTCGCCGCTGCTGGTTTATTACAGCCGGATGTTCATCCACGAGTCGCTGCTGGTGTTTTTCGGCATGGCGCTCTGGTTCATGCCGCGCACCGCGGCGCGCCGCGGGCTTCCGGGGTTTTTGTTAGGCCTGATGTTCGCGACCAAGGAAACCTTCGCAATCAGCGTGCTCGCCTGGTCCGGCGCGGCCGTGCTGTTGGCGTGGGAAAACCGCAGGTCGCTCGATTTCACCGCCATCATCAGGACCTGGTGGATTCCGGCGGCGCTTTCATTGCTTGCCTTCATTCTCAGCGCCGGATTTTTATATACCGATGGCCTGCAACACCCTCGCGGGGCGCTCGATGCCGTGCGCACCTTCTTCGTTTATGAAACGGTGGAGGGGCACGACAAACCATTCACCTATTATCTCCAATTGCTCGCCCTGCCGCAAAAATCCGCCGGTCACTGGTGGTTTGGCACACCGCTGGTGCTGCTCGCCCTGTGGGCGGTCGCGGCCACTTTCCGCAAGGATCCGGAGGCCGCGGCTAGCCGTCCGTTCATCCACCTCCTCGGCTGGTCGGCGGCGGGACATCTGCTGATCTACAGCCTTTTCGCCTACAAAACCCCATGGCTCGCCTGCCTGCCCTGGGCACATGTCTGCGTGCTGGCGGGCTTTTCTCTAACCGGATTGTCGCGGCAAACCATGGCGTCCAGGATCGTGCTGGTCGCTTTGGCGGGGGCCTCCGTCATCACGCAGTTCCAACAAGCGCGTGTGGCCACCGGGCGCCTTGCTTCGGACGAGCGCAACCTGTTTGCCTACGTCCCCACCCGCCCCGACATCGAGAAACTGGAGGCCTGGCTAGGCGCATTGCGAACGGTCGCTCCAAGCGGGACGCTGGAGCGCGTCGCCGTGATCGGTCGCGAATACTGGCCTCTGCCATGGTATCTGCGGTCGTTTGAAAAAACCGGTTACTGGTACGATCCGCCGCCGGATCTCGGAAAGATGCCGCTGGTTTTCGCCATGCCGGAAAGTGTGGAGGAGGTGATGGCCGCGCTGGGCGGCAGCCACATGCCGCTGCCTCGCGGCCTGCGCGCCGGAGTGCCGGTGTATGTGTTTGTCAGGAGCGACCTCTGGGAACTGTGGATGAAAACCGAAGAACGATGAAACCCGCCGGATCGCTTGCCGATGCGCGTCACTTCAGCCATGACGCGATGCACAGCACCTTCTCGCTGCGTCTCCGCGGTGTGGATGCGGACACCGCGCGCGACATCGCCCGCGAGTGTTTCGATCTGCTCGATTCCCTCGAAACGAAGCTCAGCCGCTTCGTCGAGGGCGGTGACGTTTCGCGCATCAACCAAATGCGGGCTGGAGAAACGCTCTACATCAGCGAGGCCTGTCACCAATGCCTGCTGCTCGCGCTGGATGCCCACGCCCGCACCGGCGGCTTGTTCGATATCACGCTGGGCAGCCGCATCGAACACCGAAAATCCTGCGATTCCGGACCGCTCCCGCAGCTCACCGGCAGCCTGATCATCCATCCCGATGTCCCGGCCGTCACCTGCACCGAGGCTGGCCGCGTGCTCGATCTCGGCGGCATCGGCAAGGGCTTCGCTCTCGATCAACTCAAGCGGATTCTTGCCGATTGGGGCGCGGAGGACGCGCTCTTGTCCGCAGGAGCCAGTTCCTTGCTGGCCTATGGCCCCACCGCCTGGCCGGTCGAGCTTGGTGGTGCGCGGGAATCAATCAGGATCCACCTCCGCGACCAATCGCTCAGTGCCTCGGGCACCGGCATTCAGGGCAGCCACATCGTTCATCCCGCTGGCGCGGACGCCATGCCCGCCGCGCCCTGCGAGCGCATCTGGGTGATCTCCGCCACGGCCGCTCTCGCGGAAATCTGGTCCACCGCGCTGATGCTCGTTGATACGCAGGAAATCCCCGGCCTGCTTGCCGTGGAAGGTGACCTTTACGAGGTTTATACGGAATGGAATGGGGCGATCACTCCAGGGTTCCCTTGCCATGGCTGAGAATGTGGTTGGTGGAAGGGCGGATCATGGCACGGAACTCATGCTAACAACTTCCGGAATCGCGGAAGGATTTTCTGAAACAGCGAGTTCTTGCCGCCACGGGCGAGTTGCAGGCCCACGAGTTCCCCGGGTGAGGATGGATCTACTGGCGAGAGCGAGGTGACGAGGTATCCGGGTGCTTCGAGGCGGCGCTCGACGTGGCTTGCTCCGGCGGCACGGGTGATGTGCGCGGACCGCTCGCCGGCACGAAGGACCAGCGAGGAAACCGGTGGTGTCGTGCTGTCCTGCTTCAGCGTGACATGGATCACCTGGCCGGATGCCGAGGTGAAGGCAATGGCGGAGCCGCCGGTTTCCACATCCTTCCAGCCGGTTTGTACGGCCAGCCACGCCAGCAGTTGCAGCGCACAATTCCGGTGCGCGGGGTGGTGGATGATTTCCACCTGATCGATTTCCGGCAGTGCCTGTAGGGCGGTGGGATCATCGAAAATGCCGGCCACGCCGAGGCGGAACTGCCAGGTGCGCGTCCATTCGTGATCTTGCAGGATGAGGTCGGTATTGGACATGGCCGCCTCCTCGATGCGTTGGAACGAGGTAGCCGGGTCTGCCCAGGTCGAGCTGTCGATGATGAGCCGGTCCATCACGCTGGCCAGGCGCTCGGTGAGGATATCGGAGAGCTCGCCCTGCCACCAGAAAACCAGCGGCAGATCCGAGTTGAGGTGGGAGAACACGGTGTTGCGGAAGCGCCCGGTGACTTTGCCTGTCAGGTAGAACGCGATTTGCTCGCAGCAGACCGATTTCTGGCCATGGGCGAGATGACAGTGGGCGGTGATCCACGCGCGCAGGCCGGGCAGCGGTTCGGCGCGATCAATCTCCACCAGGATGGCGCGGCAGGCATGCTCGCGGGTCAACCCGCGGATGATGGCGGTGTTTTCGAGCAGAGCCCCCGGTTTCTCGGAATAGACGACGAGATTCATCAATGAGGCGTTGGTCCGCGCCTCATCCTGCTCCCAGAGCTTGCGCAGTTCCTTGTCGATCTGGGAAACGGGCACTTCGAGTCCCAGTTCGGGGCACTCGGCGGGGAGGGTCGGTGGCATGGTGGCGTTCATGGCGTCTGTTTGTCGGTCACCTGCCGCTGCGGGTGTTCAGACCGGAATGTAGGCAAAATCGCGCCTTTGTCGATGGGGAGGTGGTGGCTGCTTCCACTGAGGAACTGAAAAAGCGCTGTCGCTCCCCGCCAATGGCGGCGACGCCCAAAAACCGCGATGCCTTTTCCACGGCATCTGGGAAAATCAAAAAACTCTAACTGAAAATATGCGTTCATGAAGACACACGGGAAGAAAACCGACTGCCCTGCGTGGTGCGGTCAGGAACAGGCGCGGGGGAGCAAATCCGGCCATAAAGGCGATAAGTCACATTTTGTAACCAAATTGTTACATAAAATCAACGTTCAGAAGTTCCAGATGGTTCTAATAAATTGACCAATTTAAAAAAAATCGGCAATCGAATGACGTCTCTCACATATCAATCATTCCTATTTTCATGAAACCGCGCCAACCCGTGATACTTGCTTCGTTATTGTGCCCCAGTGTGTATGCGCAAGGTGAAATCCCGCCCCAGCACTATGATTACAGCTATCAGCTCTATCAGGAAGACGACGACCGCATGCGCATCGAGTCGCACTACATCCGCGGCCAGATCGAGATCGACGACGCCACGTCCTTCCGCTTCCAGGCGCTGAGTGACGCCATCAGCGGAGCCTCACCGACGGGCTCCCTGCCGGGTACCACCCAGCCCTACATTGCCGAGGTCAATCCTGATACCCGCCACGGTATTCTTGCCGCGCTTTCCCATCAGTTCGGTGACCACCGGGTTGAACTGGAGGTTTCCCGCAGCAAAGAGAGCGATTACCTCTCGGATGGCATCGCCCTGAGTGATTCCTGGGAGTTGAACGACAAGAACACCACGTTCTCATACGGAGTCAATTACCTGAACGACGTCGTGTCGCTGCCCGCCGGAGGCGAGGAGGACAAGAATGCCTATGACTTGTTCACCGGCGTCAGCCAGATCATTGATAAGAACACGGTGGTTTCCCTCAACCTCACGCTGGGCTATGGTGACGGTTACCTGAACGATCCCTACAAATGGGTGCAGCGCGATGAACTCGAATTCGGCATTCCGGTGGTGAATGTCTATCCGGAAAACCGACCGGACAGCCGCTTCCGGCAGGTGCTGCAATTTGAAGCGCGACACTACGTCGAAGCGGCCCATGGCGTAATTGACGGCGTCTTGAGACTCGGAAACGACGACTTCGGGGTGTTGTCGCAGACGGTGCAGCTCGAGTGGCGGCAGGAGGTGGGCGAGCGCCTTCAAGTCATTCCCTTTTTCCGCTATTACCATCAGAGCGCGGCCGACTTCTTTGTCAATACGCTCAACGGCATGAACATCAGTGATCCATCAGCTCCGACTTCGGGAGATCCCAACTACTCTGCCGATTACCGCCTCTCGTCACTCAACGCCATCAGCGGCGGTCTGCGTCTGCGTTATCAGTTCAACGAGATGTTTTCCGCCAATGCGACCTATGAACGCTATGTGATGTCTCCCACCGGGAGTTCATCGGAACATTCGCCGGATCAATCCTATCCGAGCGCCGATATCTGGACCATCGGTGTCAGTGCGCAGTTCTGAGTATCCACAACTTCAAACCATGACTTCCACCGTTACCAGGCCCTCTGTCATTCCACCCGACGCCCATGGTGTCCGGCGTGTGGAATTCAAGGCGCTGGGCACGAATTGCCTGATCAAGTTCAGACTTGGGGATGAGCACAAGGCGCTGAGTTTTGCTGCGGATGCTCTGGCGTGGCTGGACCGCTTCGAGGCCAAGTTTTCACGTTTCCGTCCCAGCTCGCTGGTCTCCCGTGTGAATGCGGCCGCTGGCGGTGACTGGATTCCGGTGGACGACGAAATGGAGCACATGCTCAATCTCGCGGATGACCTTCATCAACGGACGGATGGAATTCTTGACCCCACCATCCTGCCTTTGCTGAGAGTTTGGGATTGGAAGAAAGTTCACCAAAAACTCCCGGAAGCGGCAGAAGTCAAAACCGCTCTCGCCCTGACAGGCTGGAAGAAGGTGCGCCGCCGCCCCGGTGCCGTGCGGCTGCCGGAAATCGGCATGGGCCTCGATTTCGGCGGCTTCGGCAAGGAATATGCCGTGGATTTCCTCGCGCGGATTGCCCGGCAGTATGGCATCACCGATGCTCTTGTGGACCTTGGCCGCGACATTTTCGCGCTGGGCGGTAATGGTGCCCACCCGTTCTGGCATATCGGCATCGAGGACGGCAATCGGCCGGGAAACTGCTGGGGCGGACTGGCCGTCACGGATCATGCGGTTTCCGCTTCTGGAGACTATGCCCGGAATTTCAGCCACCAGGGGGTCCGCTATGGTCATATTCTCGATCCCCGGACCGGTTGGCCAGTGGCCAATGGCATGCGTGCCGTCACGGTCATCGCTCGGTCCTGTCTCGAAGCCGGGGTCTATAGCACCGCGGTGTTCGTGCTCGGTCCGCGAGCCGGGCTCCATCTTGCGTCCCTCGCCCGCGGTGTCGAGGTTTGCGCCCAAAGCGAGTCCGGTATCGAAGGCAGCCGCGGCTTCAGCCGTTATCTCGTTCAAGCCGCATAATTTTACCGTGTCCCTAACCAATCCGAATCACAAACACCAAACAAGAACCATGAAAACCATCCTCACCGTATTCACCCTCGCATGCTCCACTCTCCTGTCATCCGCCGCCGGTTCGGCGAAAGCCGGGCAAGCTATGCCGAAACTCCCGCAACTCCTGCCCGGAGCCGGCGTTCCTAACACTTCCGGCAAGGTCGTGCTCGTCGATTTCTGGGCCTCCTGGTGCGGACCGTGCAAGGCGTCGTTTCCCTGCCTCAACCGCCTGCACGAAAAGTATGCATCCAAGGGTCTTGTGATTATCGGCGTCGGTGTTGATGATGACGCGGCGAAATATAAGGCTTTCGCAGGCAAGATGGGGGCAAAGTTCCTGATCGTCCATGATTCCAGCCATAAAGCCGCCGAATTCTTCGGACCGTCCACCATGCCGTCCAGCTATCTCGTTGATCGCAAGGGCGTCATCCACAGCGTCCATACAGGCTTCCGCGGTGCCAAAACCGAGGCCGAATATGTGACTGAAATCGAAGCCCTGCTTGCGGCAAAGCCCTGAGACTTCAAAGCACCAACGCACCCAACTATCATGAAACGTCCCGCCATTTTTGTTATCATCGCCATCGCATATCCTCTGTTGAGCGCCTGTTCCGATTCGCTTGTGAGGGTAAAGCCCTACGAGCGCGGAAATCTGGCCAGGCCCGTGATGGCCGAAAGCCTCGATCCGCTCCTGCAAGCGATGACTGAGCACGGGTATTTTTCCCGTGAGGCCAGTTCCGGTGGCGGCGGAGTCGGTGGTGGTGGCTGCGGCTGCAACTAATCATCTGGTTTTTTCATCTCCTGTCCCGTTCACACCCAATCGAAAGGTTTCCTTATGTGCTATTTTTTACGTTCATCCTTGCGTCCTCGCGTGCTTTCCTCGCGATTAGGTTCCCTATTGTTGCTGTTTCAGCGCTCACCGCTGGTGCAAATGTTGTTTCCGGAAGCCCGGATACTTGGCGGTTCGGCGCTGGCTGAAATGACGAAATGGTCCGTCGCGACTGTTGCCGGACTGGGGGTCTTTGACTCCGTGGCCGGAGCAACGACACTCACCCAGGTGGCGCCGGTCGCCGGTTCCTCCACTGTTCCCGCAACGAGCGGAACGAGCCTCAACTTCGTGTTTCAACTTTTAGGAGCACCCGGAAAACCCGCAAGCTGGGAGGTGATCGGAACCATTCCTCCCGGTCTCGTGCATGCAAACGCCACAAGAAGCGCTACGGACGCCATCTCCGGGATTCCCACCCAGAGCGGCACTTTTCCCATCATTGTCAAAGCATGGGAAAAGGCGGGCTACACAGGGAAATTCTTCACCGCGAATTTCACCATCAATGTCACTGGTGGGACATCAACGGGGACCGTTCCGGCTATCACGACGAACCCGGCTTCCATCACCATCAACAGCGGCGCGACCACCACTCTCACCGTGGCGGCCTCTGGGACTCCCCCTCCGACCTTCCAGTGGTATGCAGGGGCTTCCGGAGTCATCACAAGTCCGGTTTCTGGCGCTACCTCGGCATCCTTCACCACACCGGTTCTAACGGCCAGCGCCAGCTATTGGGCCAGGGCCACCAATGCTTCCGGTTCGGCGAATTCCACCGCCGCTTCCATCAGCGTGCGGATTCCGCCGGCGATCACCACGGCCCCGGTTTCGACCACGATCAACAGCGGGGGCACGGCGACGTTCACAGTCGCCGCCACCGGGACGACTCCGACTTTCCAGTGGTATAAGGGTGCGTCCGGGGTGACCACGACTCCGATCACC
>JAUYNL010000107.1 GCA_030696085.1 Luteolibacter sp. | reverse complement strand
GGTGATCGGAGTCGTGGTCACCCCGGACGCACCCTTATACCACTGGAAAGTCGGAGTCGTCCCGGTGGCGGCGACTGTGAACGTCGCCGTGCCCCCGCTGTTGATCGTGGTCGAAACCGGGGCCGTGGTGATCGCCGGCGGCGTGACACGAGCAACGGAAAGGCTGAAAAAGGCTGAAGATCCCTGAATGTGCCTGAAAATAAGGGGTTTTGGGGCAAAAAAGAACCCCTCTCCAGCAGGTCGCTAGAGAAGGGTTAGGATTGGACCTGGGGAAGGTCACCTTGGCTTGGAATTTCGGAGATCCGTGCCAGTTAGGTAGGCCTTGATTCGGACCTCATTCCAAAAGGCCGGATCATCGGCGGTCCGGCGCAGCAGATCGTGAACTTCTCCAGGGAAGAAAACGCTGGTGAGAGGGCTGGGTTTCTCCCTGGTGATCAGGCCGCACTCGGCGAGCGCATTCAGGATCCGGCGAGGAACGCCGGTGAGGCGGACGGTGGCAGACCGCCGCCTCGAACTCATGCGCCGCGCCACCCCCGCCTCTTCCTCTTCCCACTGACCCCCAGCCCCTGACCCCTAGCAACTCTCCACACCATGGACACCCAATGCGACCTCATCCTCCAGGCACTCACCGAAGCCAACGGCGAGTGGGTGCCCATGCCCCGCCTCGCCGAGCTGAGCGGCAGCTACAACATCCACTCCCGCGTCAACGAACTGCGCAAGGACTTCGGCTACACCATTGAAAACAAGCTCACCCGCGATCCCAAAAACCGCCGCCGCAAAAACTCCTTCTATCGCATCCCCGGCAGCGGAGAGCTCAATCTCGGCCTCTAACTCTCCCGCCTGCCGCCATGCCCATCGAACGCCACATCCTCCGCGATCTCCTCTCCGGCCAATCCACCGCCGACTCCATCGCCGGCCGCCTCAATCTCAACACCGAAGCCGCCGAAACCATTCTCAAGCGTCTCGCCCGCCAGGGCCTCATCAATCACCGCCCGCTCCCGCCACTCACCGTCTGGTTCCTCAATCCCGATACCCGCCGCGAACTCACCGCCTAACCAAAACCACCGCCACCCCATGACTCCCACCCAATGGCACATTGCCGGACTCCGTTACCCATCAGGCCGCGAAATCTTCGTCGGCTCCCATCCCGAGCGCGCCGAGTTCCACGCCGTCAGCGCCGTAGCCGCCCAATGGCCCGGCGAGGCCGCCGCCCTCCAGGCCGCCGATGACCTCAAGAGCGCCTTCCGCCTGCTTTCCCCAGAACTCCTCACCACCTTCACCATCCCCGTCTGATCGCCTGCCACGTTCCGCCTAACCAATAACCACCACCGCCATGAAAATCCCCGTCGAAGCCTTCATCATCGCCGCCTCACTCATCGGAGCCTCCATCGGCTACCTCACATGTGCCTTCTTCACCGGCGCGAAACGCCAGCGCATCGAGCGCCACACCTGGAACAAGGCCCGCCTCTTCTACGCCAAACTCTACGCCGAAAAACAATAACATCCCATCGCCAAACCACCGCAACCAACCAAGCCATGCCCGCCAAACCTACCACCACCAAAGACCCGCTCCTACAGGAACAAACCCGCCTCGTCCGCGCCGTCGAAGCCAACCTCAAGGTTGTCACCCAGGACCCCGAGGAACTCCGGTTCCGTGGCAGCCTGCTGCGCAAAGCCGCCGCCGATCTGCCATTGATCAATCCCAGCCTCGCCACCCGGCTTTACGAAGCCGTCTGTGATGTCGATTTCGCCCAACCCGAAATTGTCACCCTGCGTAAATCACTCCAGGCCGCCATCGGCACCCAGCTCAACCTCAAGGAGCACCGCGCCGCCAAAGCCTAACGCACTTTCCCCCAAGGAACCCCCGCGGAGCGGATGGCCGCTCATGACAACGCCACCATCCGCCCCGCCAACCTATTCACCGCATTCCACCTACCGCTTCCCGCCTACCGACCACCACCATGAAATCCTTCCTCTTCAACTCACCCGAGCGCAAGCGCTCCACCGCCTGGGCCCACATCCGCGGCGCATGCTGCACCGGCCGCAGCGCCAAGCGCATCATCCACCGCCGCGAACGCCACGAAACCCGCCAGCAACTCCGCTAAGCCCTCTCCAACCAAGACACCCAACTCTCCGTCTAATCTTCTGTCTTCTGTCTCACCGTCTTCTGTCTCTCACCATGAAAACCACCATCACCAAATCACCCCTCAAGCAACGCGCGGACTCCCTCCGCGACGCCTCCGCGAACCTCTCGCCCATGTTCCGCGAGATCGATGAGATCTGCACCGAGGTAGAGATCTCCATGCGCACCAGCATCGCAAACGCGCTGCGCATCGGCCTGCGGCTGCTCTATCTCCACCATCAGACCGGAGAGGACGACACCCCCGGCGGCTTCCGCGCCGCCCTGGACCGCCTGGCCGTCCGCCTCCCGCGCTCCACCGCCTACCGATGGCTCAACGCCGCCGCCGCCGTCATCGCCAAAGCCCAGGGCATCACTGCCGAAGATGGTAGTTTTGACCCCGAGGAAATCACCCTCCCGGATCCCGCCACCGCCGCCTGGACGAAGCTCGAAAAACACATCACCGATAGCACCAAGGGCATGTCCCTTCGCCGCCTTCTCATCGGCTCCGCCGCCACCTCCGACGAATCCCGCCTGGACAGCCTCATCAGCGCCGCCGAATCCGGAGATCCCAATGCCGACGCCATCCTCGACCGCGTCGCCAAGGGCGAGTTCACCCTGGTCCAGGCCATCCGCGCCCTGGGCGGCAGCGTCACCAAAAACAAGGAGCGCCACGATCCCGTCTATCTCGACATCGATGGCGGCACCGGCCGCCTCACCGGCCTCTTCCCCAAGTGCATCATCACCCTGGGAAACACCTTCGCCCGCTGGGACGACCTCGACGAATCCGCCCGCAACGAAGCCAAAAAAGCCTGGAAAGCCCTCGTCATAAACATCCCCAAGGAACTCCGCTAACACCTCTTCCCGCCTACCGCCTACCGCCATGTCCATCGAATCACTCCTCTCGCCGCTCTCCGCATTATCCCTCATGAGGACCGACGATCACCCGCCGACCCTCCACGGCCTGCTCGTCCTCCACCCCTATCAGGCCCACTTCGCCGGCTACGTCTCCATCACCACCGACATCTATGAAAAGACCGGGATCCCGCCCGCGCCGTCTGGATCCTCACCGCTCCGCAGACCTATCAGCTCTGCATCCTGCGCTGCGATGTCTCCACCCTGAAAGACCGGACCCACATCGCCCTCTGATCCGTCCCGCCATGGCCAAAAAAGTCCACATTCTCAACGCTGAGGTATCCCGCGGCCGAACAACCAACGAGTCCGAACTGTAAGCTGCTCGCCGTCGCCACCAGCCCATTGTTATGCCTCTGAATTTTGAACCAACCATGAAAACAGGAATCGAACTAATCGCCGCCGAGCGTGAACGGCAAATAACCGAAGAAGGACGAACCGAACAGCATGACGACTGCCATAAACTCGGAGAGATGGCGGGTGCCGCTGCCGTATATGCTCTGAACGCTTGCGGATTTGACCAGCCCGAATGGCTGGAAGCCGTTCGGCCGCTGATAAAAGTGAAAGTGCGGATATGGCCATGGTCCACTTATTGGTGGAAACCGTCCAAAGACCCGGTCCGCGATCTCTCGAAAGCTGGCGCTCTGATCGCCGCCGAAATCGACCGGCTTAACCGACGAGGTATCCCAGCCATGAGCGCCACTGACGAACTTTTCACCCTAGACCCAGCCGCGAATGGCTTGGGATCACCGTATTGTTCAGCGGTTCTTTCGAGCTGCGGACAGTATCGCTACGAGCTTTGGCGGAGATGGGCAGAGGGGCCGCATGTGCTCTTTATCATGCTCAATCCATCGACTGCCGACGCGACCAATGATGACGCCACAATCCGCAAGTGTGTGGCCTATGCGAGGCGCTTTCGCGCTTGCCGTGGAGGACGTGATGCAGATGGCCCTTATCGACCGCGAGGTGAGCGGCGGCTCGGCCATAGGACCAGCCGCTGGCTTCGAACCGTCGCAAGATCGAGGAAAGGGTGTTGGATTTCCGGGGTGACATGAATGGAGGATCGTGATGAACTGCCGCGATGCGTTGCGGGCAACGCCAATGAATTTGGCGTCTCGCGCTAAAACAATCAAGATTTATTTAGCGTCCGGTGCAAAATTTCTCCTATCGGCTCGAAGAGGCCATCCAACGATCAGGCAAGCCGAAAGGTGAGTTGGCGACGCATTGTGGAGTGGCGCTATCGACGGTTTCTCGCTGGCTGGCGGGATCGGTGCCGAAAGCGGAGACGCTTGAGATCATCGCGGGATTCCTTGGGGTATCGGCCAAGTGGCTTGTTTTCGGCGGCGATGATTTGGCGTCCGGCGCAATCGTCCGAGAGGATCCGGCGATTTACCGGACGCGGGCAAGGCCGGAGCTGAGCCTTGAGGAGAAGGTCGCGCGGATGGAAAGTTTGCTGGCGGGAATGGCGGAGAAACTTGAGAGTCTGGCGGCGGACATCAAACGCGGACTCTAACGAAGAAAGGGGACGATTATGAAAACAAGATTGATCATTGGGTGGATGGTTGCAGCAGTGGTTTACGTACTGACGATCGCGATCGCGGTTGATCAAATCGGCAACCGGAATGAACGGATTGCCGAGATGGAGGCAAAGGTGAAGCGGGCGGAAGCGGTGAAGAAAGAGGCCTTGGCGCTGGCGAAGGAAACGATCGCCCTCTCCGAGAAAGGCCACGAGGAGATGATGCCGCTGCTGCTAGAAACCCGGCGGAAGGCGCAAGAGGCGATGACGCTAACGAAAGTGGCTAGGGATCTTGAAGAAGCGATGAGTCGGCATCGCGCCGCAACGGACGCGGAGAAATGATCTGAGCGGCCGAATTGATGTCGGGAATTGATCGTGGCCAGTGTGGACACGGCGGGAAGTGGGTGGCGATTGTCTGTCCACAGTGGGACGGATGAGAGTTTTTCAATGGGTTGTGGCTTTTTGGGGTCTTTTTCGGGATAGGAGCACCCTTTTCTTTTAACGGGAAATACCCATTTCGGGGGCGTGTCCGTATTGGTCACAGGCCCTGCGACGGTCACAGACCGCCGCTAAGGCTAATGGAAAAGGGTGACAACGGCGGCAACGGCGACCGTGGCGGGGGGACGGAACAGGAAAAGGGTGATGTGATGCGGGCCTCTTCGGAGCGCGGCGGCGGATGGTGGCGATGCCATCCACTCATGGCAATGACCGCCGCGCTCATGGAGTCCACTCCAACCTAACACCCCATATCCCGATGAACACGAAATCGATTCTGCTCTCAAAGACGTTCTGGCTCCAGGTCGTCACCGTGCTGTCTCTGGCGTTTCCGCAAGTGCGGGCATGGCTGGATGCGAATCCGGAAACCTTCGTCGCCGTGCTGGGGGCGCTCAACGTGCTGGTGCGATTTGTGACGAATGGGAAGATCGTCATTTTCAGCGCGGGTGAGACACCCAAGAACATCAATGGCTTTTTGCTGGCTGTAGCCTGGTTCGCTGCTGGCACGGTGGCGGTGGTGACACTGCCATCGTGCTCCAGCGCGCAGTGGGAGGCGGCGCGGGCGATCCCGATCCGGATCGGGATCCAGGGGCCGGACGCGGAGGCGAGCTATTCAAGCAAGGGCGGGCTCCAGATCAACGCGAGGATCCGCGGCACGAAGTGACTTTCGAGACCTACCCCATACATACGACCTGGGGCGGCCGGGGAGCCAATGGCTCAGCCTAGATCCACTTAGAGACAACAGTGATCGCCCGAAGCACCCGCCGCCCCACCCCTTTCCCTAACAATATCACCACACACACCCGAAGATGGAACCAGCCTACGCAGGAGCGATCGTCGCAGTGATCCTCGGATTGCTGTGCCTTCGTAGGCGCAGGCGTCCTAGCGACGAGGCGATGCACACTCTGAAACGCCGGCAAACGGCCAGCCACTGGCTTGGAAAGGACGGCGAGCAATGAAGAAACCGATCATCGTATTGGACGGCGGCCACGGCGGGAAAGACAGCGGCGCGGTGGGTCCGCGCGGGCTCCGCGAAAGCGATGTGGTTCTCAATGTGGTGACGCTGCTGGGAGTGGAGATCGCAAATGATTTCACGGTGGTTTACACGCGGCGGGATGATTCGTTCGTGGAGTTGAGCCGCCGCGCGACGATCGCCAACGATGCGGGTGCGAATGCGTTTCTATCGGTGCATTGCAATTCCGGCTCGCCTGGAAGCGGCGACGGATTCGAGGTGTTCACCTCCCCTGGGGAAACCAATAGCGACGCGATGGCGACGGATTTGTTCGGGCCATTCGCCGCGGAGTTTCCTGAGAAGCGCAAGCGGATGGATCTATCCGATGGCGACGTGGACAAGGAGGCGCAGTTCACAGTGCTGACGCGCACGCTGTGCCGCGCGGTGTTGTTCGAACTGGAGTTCATCCACACGCCGGCGGGCGAGGCCTGGCTGGGCAAGGCGGAGAATCAACTCCGCTGTGCGAAGGCGCTGGCGGCCGGGCTGCGCAAGCATTTCGGGATTCTGCCTGCGGATCTGATCCCCGGCGTGGACATCAAGAGCGCGATGATCGCGAAGGCGACGGAACTCCTTTCACTGGCAAATCAACTATGAAGCCGCGAGACATCTATCATGCACTCTGCGAGGCCGGCGATCTGCGGGCCGCGGTGAATGCGCTGTCCTGCGAGGATCTGACGGCCGTGGCCGGTTATCTCTCCGGGCTGAAGCCGAAAGGCATCGCCGCCCAGGTATGGGGCGAGGTCCAGGAAGCCCTGGCGAAGGAGGTGGCGCAGTGAACGTGCTGGCGGAGACGATGATTTCCGGCGAGTGGCTGACAGCCTTCGTGGTGGCGGTGATCGGTGCGATCGCATCGGCGCTGATCGCGTGGAAGAAGGGCGAAGCGAAGGGCCGCGGCGACAAGGTGACCTTGCAGGATCCAATGCCGAAGGTTCCGGTGGAACGGGTTTATTCCCCTCCGAGTTTTTCCCAGCACATGGATCTGCGGCGCCGTGTGGAGACGCTGGAGACGGATCACCAGAAGCTCCGGCGCGAAGTGGCCGAGCAATACATCCAACTGCTGAAAGTGGGTGAGGAGCGCAAAGACAAGATCATCGACGAATTCAACCGCGTGGCCACGGGCTTTCATTCCCGGGTGAACCAGCTCGTCAGTGAGATCCATAACGCCGCCAACAGCAAAGACGAATCATGAACCGCCCTATCAATCCGATGCGCCGCAAACAGATCATCCGTGCCTTGCTAGACGCATTGGCGATGGCCGGCGGCTATGCTTTGGAAGACAGCCTGCTTTTCGGGTTTGTGAATGACCTGGTGAAACCTCCTCTGGAAAACGAGGAGCGCACCGTCATCACGAAGTTCTGTGATGACGAGGGATGGATCCGCCTGGTGCCGGACAGCATGGATCCCGGCCTGAAGCAATGGGTGATCACCGAACTCGGCCGCAACACGCTGGCAAGCCTTTAACTCACCGATGAATGGACAAGGAAATCCGCGCCGACGCAAAGCTCAAGAATCTCCCTCCGGACATTCTGGATACGCTCTGGCGTCTCCGCAATCCGGACGAAGAGCTCGACAAGAAGCACACTTACGTAGAGGTGCTCGCCTGGCTGAAGTCGGAACATGGCATCGACTCCTCGCTTGGAGCCTTGTCGGAATTCTACTCGTGGCTCCGGCTGAAGCATCGGATCGAGAATGCGGCGCGGCGCGCGACGCAGGTGCGTCTGGAGCTTGCGAAGGATTCCACGATCACTCCGGACGATCTGGAACGCATCGCGCAGACGGTGTTCACCGCGGAGACGGTGGAGAATGGGGATGTGGAGGCGTTCGTGAAACTGGCAACGCTGCGCCTGAACCGGCAGCGGGTGGATCAGGACGAACGGAAGCTCAAGATCCTGGAAGCGAAGGCGGCGAAAGCGGACGCGGCGGAAGAGGTGACCAACGACGGGGCTTTGACCGAGGAGGAGAAGGCCGCACGCATCAAACAGATTTTCCGGATGGGCTGATCATGGCAGTGAAAACCGCACAGAGCCGCGAGGCATTGGACAAGCTGGCTTCCCAGGTGGAGGCGGCGGCGAAGTCCGCGCGTGCAAACCCGCTGTGGGACATGGCACTGGATGACATCCGGCCGCTCACGGCGGACTGGAAGCTGGGGGATAATTACAACGGATGGAAGAATCCCTATCCGACCTCCGATCCTCGCACGCTGCTGCTGGAATATCAGTTTGATAATTTCCATGACCGGAGCCGCTTCAAGATCTCGCTGCAAAGCCGCCAGAGCGGTAAGGATTTCGAAAGCCAGGGCGAGGCGGCGGAGGATTGCCTGGCACGGCCGGGAACGGAATGGATGACGGCGGGGCCATCGGAACGGCAGGCGCTGGATTCGCTGGACCAGGGGAAGACCTGGGCGGAGGCATTCGGCCTGGTGGTGGATGATTATATCGAGCAGCGCGAGGGTGGCAGCGAAACCCTGCTCAAGAGCGCGGAGATCATCTACAGCAACGGCAGCAAGAACCGTGCGGTGCCAGGGCGGCCGGACACGGTGCGCGGACGCAGCGCGAACCTGCTGCTCACCGAGTTCGACTTTTTTGAGAATCCCGCGGAAACGTGGCGGGCGATCCTGCCGAGCATCACCAACCCGCTGAAAGGCGGGGAGAAGAAGGTGCGGCTGATCACCACGCCTAACGGCAAGGGCGGAGCGGCGGATAAGATCTGGAGCAAGCCGGGCATCGGAAAGACCACCTGGAGCAAGCACCTGGTGACGATCTATCATGCGGTGCTGATGGGTCTGCCGGTGGACATCGAGCAGCTCAAGGAGATGTTCGACGATCCGGACGGCTGGGCTCAGGAGTTCGAATGCCGCTTTCTGGACGGATCGAACGTGCTGCTGCCGTATGAGCTGATCGCGACTTGCGAGAGCTTCGAAGCGACTGAAGCATGGAATCTAGCGGATGCCATCGGCGGCGGTCCGTGCTTCACGGGTATCGATTTCGGCCGGCAGAATGATCCATCGGTGGCGGTGACGCTGCAACGGGTGGGAGGCCTGCTGGTGACTCGCGAGGTGAACGTGATGAAACAGATTTCCAGCCCGGATCAGCAGGACAAGATGCGCGGCGCGATCAAGGGAAGCCAGCGGACTTGCTTCGACTACACCGGCCCTGGCATCGGACTCGGGGACTTCCTCGTGAAGGAACACGGCGAATGGAAGCCGGAGAAGCACCTGATGGGCAAGGTGGAACTCTGCACCTTCAGTGCCGGATTCAAGCGGCTGATCTTCCCCCGGCTGCGCAGGGCCTTCGAGCAGCGCGAACTGCTGATCCCGATCAGCCGCGCGATCCGCGAGGATCTGCATGCGATGTATCAACAGTTCAGCGGCAACGAGTATAACTACTGGAGCCCGCGGACGAAGGAAGGCCACTCTGATATTTGCACGGCCTATGCGCTGGCCTTGCGGGCGGCCGGTGAAGGCGTTCCCAACTTCATCACCGATCCATCGGCGATCCGCCTTGGTGGCGGTTCGCTCACCCGCCCGATTTTCACCCCGGCAAGACTCGGCTAACATGGCAAAATCCTCCAAATCATCGAAGAAGGCCAATCGGGTTGGCAAAAATTTCGTGGCTGAAGCCGCGCATGGCCGTCGCGACGCGTCGCGATTGCCTCTACGGCCTCTTTCCGCCGGAGACGCGGAAACATCCGTCTCGGCCAAGACCCCCTCTCAAATAGCCTCACAGGAGCCTTCGGGGCTGGCGAGGATTCTGCGGCCGGCCGCCGCCCAGCGTTGGACGATGCCGATGGTGGCATCCATGACTCCGCAATACGTGGAACAGATCCTCCGCGGTACCCTATCCGGCAACCATGTCCAGCAGTGGGAACTGTTTGACATGATGCTGGACACATGGCCGGAGCTGGCAGGCTGCCAGGCGGAGCTCACGGAAGGCGTGATGGCGATGAAGCCGGTGTTCACTCCCTGGGCGGAAGAGGGCGAGGCCCCCACGCCGGGAGCGATCGAACGGCAGCAGGTGGTGAGTTCCTCCCTGCGGCGGATGGCTCCGGATGTTTGCGCGGATGAGAACGATTTCGACGGCACGATCCGGGATCTGGCGGATGGCTGGTTCCGCGGCGTGGTGGGTCTGGAAACGGACTGGCACCGGATCAATGCCGGGAAGCTCGGCACACTGATCGCTCCGCGCGCCACGTTCTGGGCGCATCCTTCGTATTTCGCCTGGGGCGATGACGGCCGCATCGGCCTGCGCAGCGGCGCGGGTGTGGCGCCATTTCCTCCGCACAAGTTCCTGCTAGGCGTCCACAAGGCGAAGAGCGGCAGCCCGCTGGGCGGTGCCTTGCTCCGGCCGCTGGCCTGGTGGTGGTGTGCGAGCAACTTCGCGAGCGACTGGGTGCTGAATCTTGCGCAACTTTTCGGCCTTCCCTTCCGCTGGGCGAACTACGATCCGAACGCTCCCCAGGGGACGGTGGATGCTATCTGCAACATGCTCCAAAACATGGGAAGCGCGGGCTGGGCCGCATTCCCGGCTGGCACGACGCTGGAACTCAAAGACGCCGGCGCGAAGGGCGATAACAGCCCGCAAGCGGATCTGTTGGACCGGGCGGACCGTTATGCCCGGATGGTGATCCTGGGCCAGACGATGAGCGGCAGCCAGGACAGCAGCAAGGGCGGCGGCAAGGCGTTCGGCAGCGTGGAGGCGGATGTGAAGTCGATGCGGGTGGATGCCTGTGGAAAGTATATCTGCGGTGCGATGAACACGCAGATGATCCCCAGCATTGTGGAGATCAACTATGGCGACCGCGAGGAATGCCCGGTGATGACGCTGGTGCCGGACAGCGAGGCTGGGCCGGAAGAGGCGACGCGCGATGAGACGCTTTCTCGGATGATGCCGATCCCGATGTCCTACCTGCGCTCGAAATACAACGTGCCGGAGGCGGGGGCGGGTGAAGAGACCACGACTCTCCATCAAGTGCCGAGTGAACAGTCAGCAGTGATCAGCGAAGAGGATATTTCCGCGAAGCTGTCCGCCCTTGCAGGAATTGATGACGACGCGCTTTTCGCGAAACAACTCACTGAACTCACCCACTCACTGTTATGAAAGACAACGAAGCCATCTTCTGCCGCGGCGGCGTGCAACTCGCGCCGATCGCGACCAATGAAATGATGTGGATGCCAGGCGGCGTCCAGACCATCACGCCATTCGCGGGCGGGATTGATCAACCGATCACCGTGTTGGTGGATCCGTCCGGTGCCGTGGAAGTGGAGCGCCAGCGCGCGGCCATCGCCGCCAAGGGCAAGCGAGTCTATTTCGATTTCGAACACCAGGACGACGGTGCCAGTTTCTGGGTGACCTCGTTTGTCTGGAAGGACGGTCCGGAGCCCGGCATCTATGCGCGCGGCGAATGGACGCATGGGCGGCAGCCCGGCCTTGAGCACGACGCGCATTACCAGCTCCAGCGCCTCGCGCGTGGAAGTGACGGGCGTTTCCGCCAAGGATTCCGTGAAGGAATACAGCGCGATCCTCGCCAAGAACGCGGCCATTCCGATGACCTCCGGCACCGCCGATCAAAAGGCGGAACTCGCGATCGAAGCCTCGGCGGTTTTCGCCGCGGGCCTGGGCAAGCTGCCGAAGGGCGAGCTGCACGGCGCGATCATGGCCGCGGATGTGACCAGCGACAACCTCGGCGTGCTCACCGGCGCTCTGGCGATGCAGGCCACTCTGCCGGCATTGCTGCGCGAAAACCCGCTGCTCAGCACGATCACCACGGATTTCTCCGCGGAGCCGGGCCTCTACGGCCGCACGGATAACACCCGCATCGTGCTCAAGCCTGCGGTGCAAACCTACAACTCCGCAAACGGCACCGATGGCCGTCCGCTCGGCTGGACCACGGCGAGCGAAGCCCGCTCGGTGGATGTCCCGGTGACCCTGGATAACTACTACGGCGTGCCGATCGTGTTCGGCGTGACCACGCTGGCGAGCACCGGCCGCAAGCTGTTTGAGGAAAGCGCTCCGCAAGCCATCCAGGCCATGGGTGACTATGCGGTCGATCTCCTCGGCGCGCTGATCACTCCCGCCAACTTCAACGCCTTCGTCGGCACCAGCCTCGCGGCCGGAGCCACCACGGACGGCAGCAAGACGGTGACGGTGACCAGCACGGCCTCCGCCTTCCCTGGTGCGACCATCACCGGCACCGGCATCCCCGCCGGCACCTTCATCAAGGCGGTGGTGGATGCCACCACGCTGACCTTGAGCAAGGCGGCCACAGCGGACGGCACCGGCCTGACGCTGACCATCTCCGGCCAAGGTGTGATCGCCAATGCCTACGTCAGTTATGCCCGCGCCTTCGCGGACTTCAGCGTGGCGGATCTGGACCTCATCGCCGCGGCGTTCGACACGAACAACGTGCCGATGCGGGATCGTTTCGCGATTCTCTCCTCCAGCTACTATCGGAAGCTGGGCGGCGACTCGCAGATCAACGCCCTGCTGCAAGGCACCGGCAACGCGCAGTATCTCACCGAGCGCAAGCTGCCGATGATCAGCAACTTCGAGCTGCAAAACAGCCCGTGGATGCCGAGTTCGTCCAACCGCGTGGGTTTCTGCGGTCACCGCGCCTCGCTGGTGATCAAGACCCGCCTACCACAGGATCTCACCGGCGCTCTGCCGGGGACTTCCATGCCCGGCACGGTGGCCACGATCACAGATCCCTCCACCGGCCTCTCGCTGGCCCTGGTGAGTTATTACAACATGCAGGGCGGGTTCGCCGAATGGCGTCCGGAAGTCATGGCCGGCGTGGCCGTGGGTGACCGCCGCACGGGCCTGGTGCTCACCTCGCAATAAGCCATCCGGCGCGCGGGTGAAAGGTCCGATCCCTTTTTCCCGCGTGTCCCATCCTGAAAAAACAGAATCCAACCTATCAGAAAATAACATCATGAGACACAAATTCCTATTCTTCATCACCGCGCTGCTTGCCATGATCGGCATGCTTCACGCCGTCACCCTGAGCTACAGCCCTTTGGTTCCGCAGACGGGTGACACTCCTACGGTGATCGCCAACAAGGCTGCGGTCTCGCAGGCTCGTCTGGCCGCCGGTTGCTCCTATGCGAACGTGACCACCGCGACCACCACGGTGGTCAAGGCGAGCGCGGGCGTCTTGGAGCGCATCGTCATCAACACCTTGGGAGCGGGTTCCACCATCACGCTCTATGACAATGCGAGCGCGGCCAGTGGGACGAAGATCGCCACCCTGACGAGTGCGATTCAAAACTCCATCACCTACAACGTCGCTTTTGCGAATGGATTGGTGGCGGTGACAGCCTCCGGAACCGCGGCGGATGTGACATTCGTCTATCGATAAATCAGGACTCCGGTCCGTGTCCCTGGGTGGAACCTGTCACCCACCCAGGGGCATCACCGGGGATCTGAATGGTAAACGCTGAAACGCTGAAAACTGAAACGCTGAAATTTAATCATGGCCACCTGGGTAACACTCACTGAAGACGATGTCCTCTCCGGAATGACGCAGAGGGAGCGCGATGACTTCGCGAAGACCTCCGTGGGAACGACGGTGACGGACCGCATCCTGCCGATCCTGGCGGATCTGGTGGCGGAGATCCAGGGCACCATCGCCAGCCGGGCTGACAATCCGCCGCCGCCGGCGGAGGATGTGATCCCCAGCGAGTTCAAGGCACGCGCGGTTTCCATCGCGCGGTGGCGCGTGCTCATTTCCATTCCCGGCTATCAGCCCAATGAGGCGCGCAAGCTGGACTTCGAAAAGGCGGACACGTTTTTCATGCAGGTGGCGGAAGGCAAGCGCCGGCCGCGCGCGGAAGTGGCGGAGGATGCTCCGGCCCCCACGCCCAGCGCGGGACGCTGGAACTCTGAAAACAAGTTCGTGGGGCGGATGAATCCGACACCGAAGCCCGGCCCGCAAGGCACCGGCCGCTATGCCAACGATGACGCCCCCGCAGACGCCCAATGAAAACCACCCGAGTGAAACAGATCCTGGAAGCCGCGGCGAAACTGCCACCGGCGAAAGGCCGCGCCCTGGTGGCGGCGATTTCCGCGAAGGAGGAGCCGGTCCGCGAAGACCCTCTATCGGATGCCGCCCGGATGATGGAAGCGGCGATGATCGAAGCCGCATTCAAAGCCCTGGAAGAATCTCCTAACTGATGCCCGCCATTGCCACAGACCGGCCGCTGAAAGATGCGGTGGACATGCTCACCCGGAAAGCTCCGGTTGGCAGTGGCATGAGTTCGCGCGATTGGGATGGGATGCACGCGGAGATCAAATTGCGCGCGATGTTCTCCGCCCGCGTGGAAAGCGAGCGGCTTCTATCCGAAATGCAGAGCCGCCTGCAAGTGCGCATGGAGCTGGCGAAAAAGGACGGCCGCACGATGGATCGCGGAGTCTTTATCGAGGAGATGCGCGCGGAACTCACCCAGGCCGGCTACAAGCGCGGCGATGCCAGGCGCGGCAGCCTGCGGGATCTCAAGAGCTCCCGCCGCCTCGGCCTGATCTGGGACATGAATGTTTCCCAGGCACAGGGTTTCGCCAGGTGGAAAAAGGACATGGATCCGGATCTGCTCAAAGCCGCGCCGGCCCAGGAGTTGGTCCGCGTGCGCAACAAGGTGGAGGTCCGCGATTGGCCGCTGGTGTGGGGCGACTACGGCGGCGAGTTCTACGGCACTCCCGGCCCGGACTATCCACGTGCGGAGGGCCGCATGATCGCGCTCAAGACGGATTCCATCTGGCGCAGGATTTCGCGTTTCGGCACGCCATGGCCGCCCTTCGACTGGGGCAGCGGCATGGGCCTGCGAAACATCCGCCGTGAGGAAGCGATCGAGCTGGGCTTGATCGAGCGGGAGGCTCCGCCGATCGAACCGCTGGACGCGCCCTTCAACGAGGCCACGCAAATGAGCGTGAAGGATATTCCGGAAGCGGGCCGCCAGCGCTTGCTGGATGCCTTCGCCGGCGAGGTGGAACTGGAGGGCGATGTGATGCGCATCATCCGGCCGCCAGCCGTGTCCACTGTGGACATTCCGCAGCCGGTGCGCGGTGCGATGAGCAAGGCCGCCGCGGTGCTCTCCGCATGGTCGGAAACCAAACTCACTTCCCTGCTGGAAGCACTGGAAAACACCGTGGCCTGGAAACGCTACAAAGCCGCCCTGCCCGGCGAGGTGACCAGCACGCACTCCACCCAGGCGATGATCCGCGCGCTGGCACAATTTTCCGCCACTCCCGAAGCGCGCCAGGCGATGATGGAAATCCGCAATACCGGCATGCGCGACGCCTTCTGGTGTCCTGCGGATTTCGCGGATGTGGAACGGTTTTTCAGGGCGGGAGGTGTGCTGTGAAAATCACCATCACCAGCGATGCCGAGGCCACCCGCAATTTCCTGGTGGCCGTGGAGGGCGAGCTAACGGACCGCCGCGGACTCAATGCGGCGCTCGGCGCGCGCCTGGCAGACGAGCTGCAAAGCCACTTCCGCAGCCGTAACAGCAAGCCCAACCGCATGGGCGGAATGAAGACTAATTTCTGGGAGCAGGTGGCGGAGGCCACCCAGGTGGAGGAGATCACGGAAAACGCGGCCGTCGTTTCCATCGCGGAGACGCGCTACCGCATCCATCTCTACGGCGGCACGATCAAGCCGACCGGCGGCCGGCGTTTCCTCACCATCCCGCTGATCAAGGAAGCGCGATCGCTGCGCGTGGCGGACTACGAAAAGCAGACCGGCCGCAAGCTCTTCCGCCTGCCAGGCACCGGCGTGCTGGTGGAACGCAGCGATGCCGGCGGCGAGCGTTTCCTGGCACAGAATTCCAGCGGCGTGATCCGCGGCAAGACCGGCTACCGCAAGATCGCCATCGGCGGCGGATCGAAGCTGCGCGCCGTCTATGCGCTCAAGACCTCCGTGACGATCAAGCGCGATCCGGCCGCGCTGCCTCCCGCCGAAAAACTTCTCTCCGCCCTACAGGAAACCGCCAACGCCTGGGCCAAGGATCTCCACTGACATGTCCGCGCTCTATCAACTCCGGAAGGAAGTCAAGGCACTGCTGCTGCAGGGCGGACTGTGGAATGATGAGGAAGTGATCATCAAGCGCCGCGGCGATCTCTGGAACAACGTGGCCGTGGCCACCGCCGCCAGCGCCGCGGGCCAGTGCCTGGTGGTGGGCATCGCCAAGGGCAGTCCTTCCGGCAAACAGAATCCCCAGAGCAAGCAGCTCCTCATGGAGGTGACCATCCCGGTCACGCTGATGGAACTGCCCACTGTGGATCCGGACGAACCGGCCGATGACGCCGCCACCGATGAGGACAGCCGCTGGGAGGAAACCGTGATGCGCCTGCTAGGCGATCCCCTGGGCCGCTCCGAGGTGCATTACGAACTGCTTTTCGACGGCTTCGAAGAGGTCCAGGACGATCAATACGTGAGCGGATAACGCCGTGCTTTACACAGCCATCGACCCCGGCCCGGACGGGAATGACATTACAATCGGCTATGCCGCTCCGGAGCCGACAAAATCGGTTGCCGTCACGGTCGACACAAAAGCCATTACAATCATTCCCGCCGCGTTTGCTTCCGCTAATTTCTTGAGCGTGGAGTCCGCCAGATCATGGCGGGGGGTTGCTCTTTCCGAGGACGGCACAAAGCTTGTAGCGATTGCCTCCGGAGCCCAGATTTACACCTCCACGGACAGTGGGGCGACATGGACTGCACGGGACTCTGCCCGCAGCTGGGTTGGCGTGGCATCATCCTCGGACGGCACAAAGCTTGTGGCGGTGGGCTATAATACCCAGATTTACACTTCCACGGATAGTGGCGTGACATGGACGGCGCGGGACTCCGCCCGTAGCTGGGCTGGAGTGGCATCATCCGCAGACGGCACGAAGCTTGTGGCGATTGTCTCCGGCGGCCAGATTTACACCTCCACGAACAGTGGCGCGACATGGACTGCACGGGATTCCGCCCGCACTTGGACGGGGGTGGGATCATCCGCAGACGGCACAAAGCTTGTGGCTTGCAACTTCGAAGTCGGAGTTGGCGGAAATGTGTATACCTCCACGGATAGCGGAGTTACTTGGACACCTCAAGGGTCAGTGAGTTATTGGTTGAGCGTGGCATCGTCCGGCGATGGCTCAAAATTGCTTGCCAGTGTAAACGGCGGCCAACTTTACACCTCCACGGACAGTGGCGCGACCTGGACGGCACGGAGCACCAACCGCACTTGGAAAGAGTGCAAAGTTTCCACGGACGGCAATGTGATGCTTTCAAGCTGGGCAACCGGCGGCTTGGAGTTGAGCGCGGACGGTGGAGTCACCTGGACGGCTATCGGCCCGTATCAAGCCATCAATTACTCCGGGCTCTCTGGAGACGGATTGAAAGTGGCGGGGATGAAATACACCTCCAGTCAGTTTTGGGTTTCTACAATTTCCACGGCCGCGCAAGTCATCGACGCCGTCAACGCATCCCCAGCCGCATCAGCTCTCGTCACCGCAGAGGCTTCCGGAGTTGTCACAGGATCGGTGGCGGCCGTGGCTGCAACCAACCTTGCAGGCGGCACCGGAGAGCCGGTGACCGTGGATGTGGTCGGCACCGCGATCACCGTGCATATCAGAAATGCGGTGACCACGGCCAATCTGGTGCTTGAGGCGCTGCTGGCATCGTCGGCCGTCTCCGCCCTCGTGGAAGTAGATGGCAGTCCGTACTCGACCGGCCTGGTCTATGCGGTCGGACCCGTGGCCTTGACGGGCGGCATCAGTGGCACGCCCGGCGTGGCCGGTGGCATCTACTACGGAAGCTATGGGCTGTTCCTTTGCTGGATGGAAACTCCGTTTTCCTGGGTCCAGCTGGCCGCCTTCGAAGGTCCCTGATCCAGCGATCGCTCATATGGAAACCAGCCTTTACCAGATCGATCTGATCCCCCGCGCCGGCGCATCCATCCGGCTGCTGGATGCGGGCGATCTGGTCACAGCTCCGCTGGAATTCACCACCGGCCAGATGACCGCGGACCATCGCGCGATCGATGGCAACTTCGGCAAGACCGCTGCCTTGCCAGGCAGCCTGCGCCAGAATCTGGAATGGACGCGCATCCAGGAGCATGCCAGCCATGGCGCGGCAGAGTCCTATTGCGCCTGGACCAACAAGGTGGGTCATGGGGACAATCTCTGCATCCTGCGAGTCTCCATCCCCGGCGGGCAGATCTGGGATCTGCATGACATTGCCTTCACCGGCGTGACCTGCCGCCGGGAACGCAGCGGCACCCACGCCACGGCCACCACTTACCGGGTGGAAGTGGGCATCTCGCTGCCGGTGGAAGGCCTGCCTTTCTACTGCGGAATTCCCCACCGCTGGGATCTGCTGGCGCATGCCAAGCGATTTATCAATCACGACGGATCGCTCCCGGATGGCATCCTGCCGCTGCCACCGCTGCAGCACCGCATCACCGATGATCATGATGGAGTGGGTGCTGAGAGGCGCTTTGAGGTGGGCTTCAACGTGCCGGAACTTCTGGTGGGCAGCGCCGCCACCGGCTGGACGGATGCGAACCATTTCATCCGCCTGGACCTGCAACGCTCCGAAGACCTTGTGACCTGGACCGAGGGCGAAATGATCGACTGCGCCGCCACCGCCATCCCGGTCGGTGACGGCACCTATGATTACTGGGCGCGGCTGATCCATCCGGTGGACTCGGCGGTGAAGACGGGGCAGCTCGTGTGCGCCTCGACGGCTGCGGATGGCAACGTGAACAATAACCCGTTCCAAGGCATCACCCTCAACGGAGTGGCGCTGGCTTTACCTAATGCACCCTACACGATGCCGACGCACGCCGCCGTGTTGCAGGCGGATCTGGTGGCACTCGGATTTACCGGCGCGACGGTATCCGCATCGAGCGCCACGGTGTGGGCCGTGACGATTCCGAATGTCCGGGCTTCCAGCTTCGGCATGAACAATGAAATCACCTGGACCTCCTACCTTTCCGGGACCGACCCCTTGGGAGGAAACGTTTACAGCGCCGGCCGCAGTTTCGCCGGCGCGTGGGTGAACTCCGCCGGCACGCGCACCTTCGTTCAAAAACAATTCGCCCGCCTCCGCTACACCATCACGCCGCAATGCTTGTAAGCATCTACCAGATCGACTTCATCGACACCGCCACCGGCGGTAGCACGCGGCTGCTCTCCACCGGCGAGCTGCTGGACAAGATGATCGACTTCTCCTTTTCCCAGCAGGCGGAAGGCTACGCCTCCATCGGATCGGACTGGGGAAAATCGCAGGCGCTGGGCGGCGCGCGCCGGCCGCTGGAATGGACGCGCCAGTGCGAGCATGCGCACCACGCCGCGGCCGCCGCCTGGTGCATCCGCCACCCCGCCGGCCTGCCATTCACCCGGCCCGGAAAACTGCGCGTGACCATCCAGGACGGCGAGACCTGGGATCTGCTGGATGCGGTGCTGCTCAGCGCCAGCGCGCGACCCGACAAGGGCGGCGACTTCGCCACCCTCACCAGCTACAAGGCGGAGGCCGGCAAGACCCTTCCCGTCTACGGCCTGGCCCACTACGCCGGCATCCCGCACGCATGGATTCTCACCGCTCACGAGGATCAGCTCCTCACCACCGAAAACGTCTGATTTTTCATCATCACTAACACTCCAAAACCATGGCCACCTCTCTTGCCACCAAATCCGTAGGACCGCCCGATAATTCATTCACCTGGTATCTCCAGACCGGAGGCGTGGCGCTGGCCACCGGCTTCCAGGTGGCGCTGGGCGACGGCAGCGAAACCTTCCTCTGGCTGGACAATGCCGGGATCGGCGTGCGCAGCGCCGGCGGCTTCGTCGCGAAGGTGCAATCCTCCGCCACCAAGACCCGCACGCTCAACTTCGGAGATGGCGATGGCAAGCTCCGCCCCGAGATGGTGGCCACCCTCTCCGCGGATCTGGCAAACTCCACCACCACGGCCGCCGCAGTGACGGATCTGGCACTATCCCTGGAGGCCAACGCCGTCTATGAGTTCGAGCTGTTGCTCATCGTCAAAAGCGCCGCCACCAGCACCAGCCCGCGCTGGACGCTCAACGGCCCCACCGCGCAGACGAGCTATGTGAGCTATGAGATCCTCGGCCTGGGGGCCAGCAACGCGCAGTACACCGCCTGGGGAACCGCCGTGGCCAACGCCGTGAACGCTCCCGGCGTGGACACTCCCTACCGGATCCGCGTGACCGGAGTGTGCAAGACCACCGGCACCCTCCCCGCATCCACCGTGAACCTCAACTTCTTCTCCGAAGTGGGAGCCTCCGCCGTGACCCTGCTGGCAGGATCCGAAATGCGCTTCCGCAAACTCAACTGATCCCATGGCAGACGGCGCGGACAGGAAGATCAAGATCGGAGTCGAAACGACGGCCAACACCAGCGGCACGGATGCCGCGGAAGCCGGCGTGCGCAAACTCACCGCCGCGGAGGAAGCGCACAATGCCCGCAAGGCCCAGTTCCTCACCGCCGCGGAGGCGGAAGTGGCGGAAGTGGAGCGCATGGTGTCCTCCTCAAATCGCATGGCCATCGCGAAGGAGGAGGAAGCGCGGGCCATCGTCGCCAGCGCGCAAGCCCTCGCCAAAGAACAGGCCGCCCTCGATCTGATCGAAGCGAAACGCCGGGTGTCCGCGCGCGGCGTGACGATGCAAAGCGGCGAGATCAAGAACCTCGGCATGGTGGCCACCCAGGTGGGCTATCAGGTGACCGACTTCGCGACCCAGGTGAGCATGGGCACCAGCGCGGTCACCGCATTCGCCATGCAGGCTCCGCAGGCCATCGGCGCGATGCAGCAGATGGGTGGCAGCGCTGGAGGCTTGAAAGGAGCATTGAGCGCCGTCGTTTCCGGTGGAACCTTCTTCTCTCTGGTGCTCACTGAGCTCGCCATCGGATCGAAGCTGGTGATTGACGCGTGGCGCGACATGAAAAAGGCCCAGCAGGATCTGGCGGAGTCCGGGAAACGCGCGGCCGAGCAACAGGTTTTCATGGCCGATAGCATGGCCAAACTCGCCCGATCCGAAGCGCTGAAAGAAGTCGCGGACAACTCCGCGCGCGTGGCCGATGACCTGGAACGCCAGGTGGCCGCACTCACCCGCATCAACGAGCTACGCGGAGCCCAGGGCAGCGCGGAGCAGGCGCAGGCCCAGCGCGATGTGACGATCGCCAAAAACACCGGCGGCGATGTGGCAGGCGCGCAAGGAAACGCTCTGGAAACCGGCTTGCGAAACGAGCTCGATGCCCTGGAATCCAAGCGCACCGAAGCCGAGGCGCGCGCCGTAAGAGCCCAGGCGGATGCGGACGCGGCCGTGGCCTATAATTTGGAACTGCGGAAGGAAAAGGACTTCTATTCCGACAAGTATTTGGAGTCCATCAAGCGGATCGATGATACCGCCAAGGTGGCCTCCGAAGCGAAGCTGGATCTGGTAAATGAGACGGCAAAGTTTGAGCAGGAAAAGGCCGCCATCATCGCCAATTCCGAGGCCGGATTGAGCGATCTGAAAACCGGAGTGGACACCAGCTTGAAGGCGGCACTCACGAAGACCCGCGATGAGATTGCAGCCCAGGCAGAGGCGCAGGGCGGCGAGCTCTCCGCAAGCGCTCGCACCGCCTATCAAAAGCTCAACGCCATCCTCGCGGACGGCATTGTCAGTGAGGCAGAGATCGCTCAAATCGGCACCACGATGCAACTGCTGAAAAACTCCAATGAGCAGGTCTATGCGCAAGTCTTCACCGGTGTGGACAAATTGGTGACTCAGGGTCTCGCGGCGCAGGCCAAAATGAAAAATCTGGAGCGCCGCATCGCGGATCTGGAGGCGAATCAATGAGCGTTTTCAACCATCGCCCGCCCTACTCGATTTCAGGCCAGTCCGGCAAGGCGCTGGGGCCGGCCCGGATCTCCCTGGAAGAGTTCGGCATCACCGCCCTGACGCCGGATTTCCGAAGCATGGAGGCGGACACCGTGCAGTGGATTCAACGCGGCGGCACGGCCCCGGAATACCTTCAGGAAATCGCCATCTGGGACGCGGATGGGAAACGGGTTTTCGCAGGCACCTGCACCGTCTCGGATCCGGAGTGGGATGGCTCGGAAAACCCGCCCTGCGCCGTGACGATCTCCGGTCCCTGGTGGTGGCTAGAACAGGCCCAGCTCACCGCCCTGGAAACCGACTCCACCGGAGCGGAGGCGGAGCGGGCCAGCTACCTTTTTCCATCGCAGGATCTGGCCATCTCCATCCGCGCGCTGATCGATCGCATGGCCGCCCTGGGATGCCCGATCCAATGCGGCGATATCGATCCCACATTCCGGGTGCCGCAAATGGTTTTCCAAGGCCAGTCCGCGGCCTCCGCCCTGCTCACCATGCTCGGCTGGATCCCGGATGCCTCCACCTGGGTGCGCTACGACACCGGCGGCCTGCCAAGCCTGAATGTCACCCGCCGCGCGACGGCTCCCTTGCACACGTTCGAGCTCGGCACGGACTCGAATCTCACGGGAGTGCCGAGGCTCAAACTCAAGCGCGATCTGCGGCCCTCTGAAGTCCGCGTCCAGACCATGGAAGTCAACAGCCTGGGCGAGGTGATCTACAGCGAGCAAGTCGCCGGAGATGCCGGCGGCACTCCGCTGGGCAGGCAATTCATCGCCCTTTCCGGCCCCGGCCGCGGAGACTTCCGCAGCTACGAGCCGCGCGTGGCCACCCTCCAAACGGCAGTGGTTCCCTCGCTGTATCAGGACATCTTCCCGCTGGCCCAGGCATTCGATCCGGTGATCATGCAGGTGGAGGCGGAGAAAGGGGCGGTTGGCTTTTTCGACTACGGCTACAACGGCCACAACAATCCCAACGGCGGCTATCCCACCGGCCTCACTGGCGTGGGAAGCTATCGGCTCATCGGCGGCCAAGTGGTGGATTTCCTCAAGACGGAATTTTCCATCGTGGAATCGGAAACCCGGATCTCCGGCTGGGTGCTCGGCACCTACGACAACGTCACCGGCTGGAGCGCAGCCGTCACCGCGCTGCGGGAGCGCTTCCTGGCATTCAGCGGATTCTCCGGCGGCACCTACAACCTCGCCGTTTACGTGGACTTCGTGGTGCCGACGATCAACAACAGCTATCCGAGCCTCACGGTCTTCGTGCATCCCGAAGATCAGGCCCTCGTCTCTCCGGTCCCGGATCTCGCGGGAAACCTATTCGCCGCTCAAGACTGGCCCGTGTGGACAGGGGAGTTTCCACTTCACCCAGGCTCCCCCATTCCACTCGCCGGCGACGCCACCAACATCCGCGGCGCGCGCCCTGAATGGGCGACCATGCGCGCCCCCATCTCTGGCACACGGATCAACCTCCAAACCGGAGCTGCGGCTCTCACCCTCGGCCCATCCCAACGCACCGCGGCCGCCACCCTTCTCAGCCAGTTCCAGAGGCCGGCCAGCGGGCGCGTCATCAACCCGTGAAATGAGCGATCCCGCAAATCCATGTCTGACATGCTCGGCCTGCTGTGATCACCCGGAGCCGTGGGCAACGATTGATCTGACGTTGGAGGATCTGGCTCGCGTGCCGGCCGAGATGACCGTGCCGAGCTGGGGCAACTGGCACAAAATGGCGAAAGTGGAAAACCGATGCGTGGCACTGGTCGGAACCGTCGGGCTGGATGCGCGGTGCTCAATTTACGAAAACCGCCCGCAGATCTGCCGGAATTACGAGGCGGCCAAGCGAGTGGATGACTGCAACATGTGCCGGGCTCCTCACGGCCTTCCTCCCCTCTGAGGTGTGATTCGCGATGGGTTCGCGGATCATTCGCGGAGTCTCCGCGGCCCGGTTTTTCCGACCCTTTTTAATTTAGGTCTTTCACTCTTTTCCCGATTTCCTTTGCTCGTGGTGATGACGGGCGGCGGCGCATTGACCGTGGCCGTGACCGTCCCGGAATCCGCAACTCCCGCTGCGTTCGTGGCGCGGACCCAATAGGTGCTCGTGGCGGTCAGCGCCGGAGTCGTATAGGTCGTTCCCGTGGCTCCGGTGATCGGAGTCGTGGTCACCCCGGACGCACCCTTATACCACTGGAAAGTCGGAGTCGTCCCGGTGGCGGCGACTGTGAACGTCGCCGTGCCCCCGCTGTTGATCGTGGTCGAAACCGGGGCCGTGGTGATCGCCGGCGG
>JAUYNL010000096.1 GCA_030696085.1 Luteolibacter sp. | reverse complement strand
AAAAAGCCTTTGAAGCAAAATGAGTCTTTAAAGGAACGAGTTATAGCTGACTTGGCGGCAATCAAATCAAACCCAAAGCTCGTCAAATCCTTTTTTCACGCGCCAAGTGTAGCCTATGCCAAGGACTAATCAGTAAGTCCCGGAGTAGGTATGGAATTTCGAAGCGGCGTCGTCCGGCAGCTTGGCGGTGACGCTGTGCCGGGTGCCGGCGGAGTGGATGAAAAATTCCAGACTATCACCGCTTTCGGTGATTTTCAGTCCGTAGGCGGTGTCTCCTTTTGAAATCAATGGCTGTCCACCAGGACTCTGGCCCGGATTGTTGAGGCGTGCTTCCACCGCGAGCGTGAGATGGCCTGTGAGATCGAGCTTGTCGGATTTTTCGACAAGCGCACTTCCTCCGAACAGACCTTCCTTCGGGTCAAGCGAGCCTAGCAGGCGTACGGGCAGTTTGTTGCTGGAGCGATCCTCCACATCGGTGCCCGCATGTTTCATGGCTTGGATTCCCTGATCCTTCCAATCCCAGATAAAGCCACCCTGGAGCAGGCGCTCCTTACGGAAGAGATTCCAGTAGTCGATGAGGTTTCCGGAGGAGTTCCCCATGGCATGACTGTATTCGCATTGGATGAGCGGGCGCTGGGCATCCATGGATTTTTTCTCCTGCGAACGGCAGTAAGCCTCGCAGGAATCGATGGTATCATACATGGGGGAGTACAAATCCGCATGCGGCGCATGCCGGGCCTGCTCATGGTGGATCGGGCGGGACGGATCGCGCTGGCGGATCCACTCCGAGCATTTCACGAAATTCCCACCGTCGCCCGCTTCATTGCCCATCGACCACATGATGATGCACGGGTGGTTCTTGTCGCGCTCGACAAGGTTGACGATGCGGTCCAGATGGGCCTCGAACCATGCTGGATTTTTGGCGAGGGATTCCTGATTGTAGCCCATGCCGTGGGATTCGATATTCGCCTCGGCGACGACATAGAAACCGAGTTCGTCGCAGAGTTCGACGAGCGCCGGATCGTTCGGGTAGTGGGAGGTGCGCACGGCGTTGATGTTGGCGCGCTTCATCTGGAGCAGGTCCGCGCGGATGTCCGCGGTGGTCACGTAGTGGCCGGTGACGGGATTATGGTCGTGGCGGTTGACACCCTTGATGAGAATCGGCCGGCCGTTGATGAGGAGTTGGCCGTTTTTGATCTCTGAGCGGCGGAACCCGGTCCTGCCCGCGTGATGGGCGATCTCCCCGCCGTTGGAGTCCGTCAGCGCGATGTGATAGGTATATAGATTCGGAGTTTCCGCAGACCAGGTTTTGACCCCGGGAAGGCTGTCGGTTTCCACAAGGGCTTCGGACGAGCTGCCTGCCGGAATCCTGAGCGTCGCTGCGGGAGCAGTGATGAGGGTGCCGTCACTGGCGGTGAGCGAGAAGGTGACGGTGGCGGTGCTTTCGGCGGCGCCGTGGTTGGCGACCCTGGCGCTGAAGCCGAGGGTGCCGGTCTGATAGTCGTCGGTGAGACCCGCCTTGATCCAGAAGTCGGCGAGGTCGAGGGAGGCGGCGGAGTGCAGATAGACATCGCGGAAGATGCCGGAGAGGCGGAACATGTCCTGGTCCTCAAGGTAGGAGCCGTCGGAATACTGATAGACCTCGGCGGCGAGCAGGTTTTCGCCGTCCTTGAGGAACGGGGTGATGTCGAATTCCGCAGGTGTCCTGGAATCCTGGGAGTAGCCGACTTTTTTGCCGTTGATCCAGAGATAAAACGCCGAGTCCACGCCGCCGAAGGTGATGCCCGTGCGGCGGCCCGCCCATGATTCCGGGAGGGTGAACTTGTGGCGGTAGGAGCCAACCTGGTTGCGGTTTCCGACGGGAAAGTTCGTGAAGTGCTGCGGAGGCTCGCCCATCACCCGCGGCGGATTCTTGGCGAACGGATAGATGATGTTGGTGTAGAGCGGGTGACCATATCCGTGCATCTGCCAGTTCGACGGCACGGGAATCTCCTTCCACGCCGAGTCATCGAACGTCGGAGACTCGAATCCCGCGGGTTTTCCCGAGGGATTTCCGGTGTGGTGGAATTTCCAATTCCCGTTCAGCAACTTGCACCACGGCGATTCCAGCCGGGTCTTCGTCGTTGCCGCTTCCTTGGTGGGAAAAGGCATCGATGTCGCGCGAGGCGCTTCCTTGTTGATGCGGAAAACCGCCTGGTTTTCCCAATCCGGCTGCTGGGCGAACGCGGCGGCCGCGAGCGCAAGTGTGATGAGGTGGGTTTGCATGGGGTGAAGACGGGAACGCCTGGCGGGTCACCAGCCCGGAGCGGGGTTTTGAAACATCAAAGCATCCGGATGGCTCAGACCTTCATGAGCTCCGCTTCCTTGGCGGTGGAGTGCTCGTCGATTTTCTTGGCGTATTTGTTGGTGAGGCTTTGCACCTCCTCCTCGAAATCCTTCTGGCCATCCTCGGTGATGAGGTTTTCCGCCTTCATTTTCTTGGCGGCGTCCATGCCTTCCTTGCGCACGGCGCGCAGCCGGACTTTCGCCTCCTCGGCGAGTTGTTTGACGAGTTTGACCATCTCGCGGCGGCGCTCCTCGGAGAGCTCCGGGATGGGGACGCGCAGGGAGCGCTCGGCGGCGGCCGGGTTGAGGCCGAGTTTGCACTCACGGATCGCGCGTTCGATATCACGGGTGGTCGCCGGATCAAAGGGCTGGACCATCAGCATGCGCGGTTCCGGCGAGCTGATGACGGCGAGGCTCTTGAGCTTGCTGACGCCGCCGTAGGCCTGCACATGGACGTCGATGTTCTCGATGAGCGCGGGGCTGGCCTTGCCGGTGCGCACCCCCGTGAACTCGTGGATGAGGTATTCGACTGTTTTGATCATCGCTTCTTCGACTTCGAGGATGGCTTCGTCCGGGTTCATGGCGGTCAGTGGGGTGGAATTTGAGATTTGAAATTTGAAATTCAAGCCTCAGTCGCCGTGCACCAGGGTGCCGATCGGCTGGCTGCGGAGGGCATGGGAAAGATTGCCATTGGGAGCGAGGTCGAAAATGATGATGGGTATGTGATTGTCCATGCAGAGGCTGAAGGCGGTGGTGTCCATCACATTGAGCCGTTTGGAAATGCACTCGTGGAAGGTGACGTTTTCGTAACGGACCGCATTCGGATTCTGGCGGGGATCAGAATCATAGACTCCATCCACTTGGGTGGCCTTGAGGATGACGTCGGCTCCCATTTCGCTGGCGCGCAGGGCGGCGGTGGTGTCGGTGGAGAAAAACGGGTTGCCGGTGCCGGCGGCGAAGATGACCACCTTGCCTTCACCGAGCTGGCGCTCCGCCTTGCGGCGGATGAAGGTTTCCGCGACGTTTTTCATTTCGATGGCGGACTGGACTACGCATGAGACGCCGTGGTGTTCGAGCGCGCCTTCGAGGGCGAGGGCGTTCATGACGGTGGCGAGCATGCCCACGTAGTCGGCGGTGGCGCGATCCATGCCGCGGGCGGAGGCGCTGGCTCCGCGCCAGAAATTACCGCCTCCCACGACGATGCCGAGCTGGATGCCGGAATCGACGGCTTCACGGATTTCAAGCGCGATGCGGTCCACGATTTCAGGAGAAATATTGTCCCGCGAGTCGGTGCCGCGAAGGGCCTCGCCGCTGAGTTTGAGGATGGCGCGCTTGAAGGGACGTGGATCTTTGGGACGAAGTGGCATGCTGGATGGGGGCTGGGAGATCGAAGCCGATATACCACCCGCTTGGAAAGGCAAAAACCCGTTTCAATCCGTTTCAGTTACCCGCCGGGGGACTTTCTCCGATCACGAAGCGGACATTGAGATCACGCAGGCCGGCTTTGCCCTCGTCGGCTCCCTCGATGAGCAGGTTCACGACGAGTGGGTCGGTCTGCGGGCGTTGATACACTTCGAGGGTTTTGCGTAGCGCGACGATGGCGAGTTTGAGGATCTGGCGGGCGGTGAGATCGATTTCCGAGGGGATGGAGAGTTGGGCGACATTCAGGTTCACGATCAGGCCCTCGGTGGTCATTTCGGCTCTGATGCCGATATTGGCGATCACGAGCAGGTTGGTTTCCTGAATCTTGTAGTTGGGATTGTTGGTGGGGACCAAATGCGGGCTGCGGATGGCATCGACAAGCACTTCCGGAAATGCTCCGGTCAGGGCCATGGGACGGGACATCACGCAGGCTTGCAGGGCCTCGCCGGTATCGGAGATCGCCTCATCTCCATCCGTGCCATGGAGGCTGAGCGGCTCAAACACGGGAACGACCATGATGGTGGTGGCCTGGACTGCGGCGCAAGCCATGAAACCCGCGAACAAGAAGGCGCTGATGAGCATTTTCATGGGCGGCACTGTGCTTCATGGGCGGGATGATGGCCAGAGCAAAGCAAGCGTCCTTGTGGCACCGGGAGATTCCAGCTCCGCGCTTGCCAAGCGGGCCGCTCCGCGCTTGTCATGGCGCATGGACCATCTGGCCAGCGCGCGATTCGTGATCGAAACCGAAATTGAGGGGATGAGGCGCATGGCCGGTTTGCTCGACGGTCGATTTGTCGAAGCCATCGAAATTCTCCGCCGCACTCTCGAACAGCGCGGAAAAGTCGTGGTCATCGGCGTGGGAAAGTCGGGAAACATCGGCCAAAAGATCGCGGCCACTCTCAACTCGACGGGGGCCACCGCAGTGGTGCTCGATTCGCAGAACGCGCTGCACGGCGATCTGGGGCTGCTCTCGGATGGCGATGCGGTGCTGGCGCTCTCCTATTCGGGGGAAACCCGCGAGTTGCTCGATCTGATGCCGTTCATCAAACGCTTTGAGGTGAAGGTGATCTCGATGACCGGCAAGCCCGGCTCCACCCTTTCGCGCCTGAGCGAAGTGACGCTGGACACCTCGGTGGAACGCGAGGCCTGCCCGCTCAATCTGGCCCCGACCTCGTCCTCGACGGCCATGCTGGCCATGGGTGATGCGCTGGCGATGGTGCTATTGGAGGCGCGGGGATTCACCAACGAGGATTTCGCGCGCTTTCACCCGGGAGGTTCGCTGGGCCGGGCGCTGCTGACGCGGGTTTCCGACATCATGCGCTCCGACCAGGCGCTGCCGACCGTGGGTGAGGAGGCCGATGTGTTCGCGGCTCTCGACACGATGAACCGCGCCCGCGCCGGAGCCTGCCTCATCCTCGATGCCAAGGGCGGCCTGGCCGGCATTTTCACCCATGGTGATTTCGCCCGCAGTTTCCGGGTCGATCCTCTGCTAGGCGAAAAACCGGTGGTCTCGCTCATGACCCGGCGACCGATCACGGTGCGATCCGACGCGCTTGCCGTCGAAGTGCTCCGGACCCTCGGCCAGAACCGCGTTGATGACATCGTGGTGCTGGATGTAGATGGGAAACCCGTCGGCCTGATCGATAGCCAGGATCTGGCGCGCCTAAAGATCGTCTGACGCCAAACGCCCTGGCTAGTGGGCGCAAAAAAAGGGCGGTCTCCACTGGGGGAACCCGCCCTTTTTAAAGGTTATCCGCCTAACGGATCAACCCTGTTGGCTGGTGATGTAGGTGACGACATCACCGACAGCCTGAAGCTTCTCGGCTTCTTCGTCGGGCACTTCGATGTCGAATTCCTCTTCGAAGGCCATGACGAGTTCGACGGTGTCGAGGGAGTCGGCGCCGAGATCTTCGACGAACTTGGCTTCGGTGGTCACTTGATCGGCGTTGACGCCGAGTTGATCGACGATGATGTCTTTTACGCGGGCTTCGATGCTTTTATCTGACATGAGTTGCAATGGTTGGTGGTTGGCGTTGGAGGTGATTAGTGCCTGACGGCGGGACTTTGCAACCCCGAAAAAAAAACGGAAGAGGAAAAGGTGTGGAGAGGAAAATTTCCGGTCAGGAGGCGCTGGAGGAGGATTCGCTGGAGGGTGCGTCTGCCGTGAGGGGCGCGTATTCGAGGATTTCACCGGAAAAATGCGAGCGGATGAGGCGCATTAGCCGCTCGGCAGGCTCGCCGTCCTCCGTTTTGAAGCCTCCGTAGGTGAGTCCGTCGATGCGGATGCGGCCCTTTCCGGAAGCCCCCTCGTAGTCGATGAAGGCCAGGCCCTTGGTCTCCCACTTGCGGAGATCGAGTGTTTTCAGATCGGTGTAGGGGATGCGGCGGCCTTGTTGGGAGGTGATGGCCTCGCCATCGGCAGTGATCCGGCGGCGGAGGGTACGCAGCAACATGAACAGGGCTCCCGCCGCGAGCGCGAGGCAGAACCAGAAGACCACCCATTGTTCGGCGATCTTGCGGGCGTCATAAGCTTGCTCGCCCGGATCGGCATCGAGGCCGTGTTTTTTGGAATAGTCGAGCCACAGCATCTTCCATTGCAGGGGTTTCATCCGCTCGTAGTCATGCAGGATTTCCGGCCACGGCATTGGCAGCTTCAGGGTGGCTGGCAGCAGCGCCCGATCCTCTGGAAAGTTTACCGATCGCGCGGCGGCGTGGGATTTCCATGCTTCCGGAGTGAGCGTGCCATCGGCGTTCAAGCGGGAAAACTCCTGACTCGCCTGCTCGAAGGTCTGGTATAGGTAAAATACCTCGTTTTTCCTGCGATAGCCGGTGGAGCCATCGATGTAGAACAACGCTGCGAACACCCCGAACATCAGGAGCATCACCAGTGCCCGGAAGAGAAACCAGGGAGTCGGCTTGCAAATGATCGGGGCGGGCGTGCTCATGTCCGGGCAAACCTTGGCGGCCAGGATGTCTTTTGCAAGGCAAACGGAATCTCAAGTTTTCGTCGATTACGGCTTGTCGTCGGTGCTCCTCATGTTTACTGGAGGCGCGTTATGCCAATCGCAACACCCGCGCAATATCGCGCCATGCTGGATGCCGCCCAGAAGGGTGGCTACGCCTACCCCGCCATCAACGTCACGTCGCTCCCCACCATCAACGGTGCGCTTCGCGCGTTCGCCGAAGCGAAATCCGACGGAATCATCCAGATTTCCACCGGCGGAGGCGAATTCGCATCCGGCACCGCAGTCAAGGATGCAGCCTTCGGTGCCATCGTGCTGGCCGAAGCCTGCCATCTCCTCGCCGAGAAATACGATGTTCTCATCGCCCTGCACACCGACCACTGCCACCCGGCCAAGGTCGATGGTTTCCTCAAGCCACTGCTCGAAGCATCCCGCAAGCGCATCGCCGAAGGCAAAGGTCCGCTGTTCCAATCCCATATGTTCGACGGCTCCGTCGTCCCGCTGGATGAAAACCTGAAAATTTCCAAGGATCTCCTCAAGGAGTGTGCCGAACTCGGAATCATTCTCGAAGTCGAAGCCGGCTGCGTCGGTGGTGAGGAAGACGGCCACGACACCTCGGGCCTTCCGATCGAAAAGCTCTACACCACGCCTGCGGACATGCTTGAAGTTTATGAGGCCCTCCAACCGATCGGTCGCTTCCTCTTCGCAGCCACCTTTGGAAACGTGCATGGCGCCTACAAGCCCGGTGCCGTGAAACTCAAGCCCACCATCCTGCGCGACGGCCAGAAGGCGGTCATGGACAAACACGGAGCGGCAGCGGAAATGGACCTCGTCTTCCACGGCGGTTCCGGTACTTCCGAGAGCGACCTCCGCGAAACCCTCGACTACGGCGTTGTGAAGATGAACATCGACACCGACACTCAATACGCCTTCACCCGTCCCATCGTCACCCACATGTGCGAGAACATCGAAGGCGTGCTCAAGATCGACGGCGAAGTCGGCAATAAGAAGCATTACGATCCGCGCTCCTATCTCAAGAAGGGTGAAACCAGCCTTTGCGAGCGCATGAAAGCCGCTTGCGACGACCTGCGTTCCACCGGCCAAACCATCTTCGGCAAGGCTTGATCGAAATTCATGGAGCGCCGCCTGCGGTCCGCATCTTCCATGACACATTCCAAAAAGCGGAGCCGCGAGGTTCCGCTTTTTTCATTCACACGCACGAGCCCAGCGCAACTTCGCCGAGCTGCTGCGCGGGTTCATCCGGCGTTCCTCGGGGCTGGCGGTGATCACGCCGTCGCTGATTTCCCGGAAAATTCCGTCGCGCAGGCCGGCCTGGAAGGCTTTTTTCACGCGCCGGTCCTCGCCTGAGTGGAAGGTGAGGATGGCGGCGCACCCGCCGGGACGGAGGCAATCCGGGAGCACGCGGAGAAAGGCGTCCAGTGCCACAAACTCCTCGTTCACCGCGATGCGGATGGCTTGAAACACGCGCCGCACGGTGAGATCCAGCACCTCCTCATCGGCGCGGACGGCTGCCCGCACGGCTTGGGCGAGTTCCATCGTGTTGCGGAAGGTTTTCCCGGCCAGCGCATTGGCGAGCGACTCGGCGCGCGGTTCGTCCGCATGATCGTGCAGGACGAAAGCGAGTTTTTCCGGCGTGATGCGGGCGAGCCACTCGGCGGCGGAGAGGCCGCGCTGCGGGTTCATCCGCATGTCGAGCGGGCCGGCGTGTTTGAAACTGAAGCCGCGCGCGGGATCGTCGAACTGCATCGACGAGCAGCCGAGATCGGCGAACACGAAATCCACGCCGCCGAGCCCGCGCTCGGTTAGAACTTTGGCGATGCCCGCGTAATTCGAGCGCACGGCTTCGAATGCATCCGCGCCGAAGCCCGCCTGGCGCAGCCGTTGTTCGGTTTTCGGGACTTCGATCGGATCCTGGTCGAGGCCGATCAACTTGCCTCCGGGCGTGATGACTTGCAGAATGCGCAGCGCATGGCCGCCATAGCCGAGTGTGGCGTCCACGCCGGTGATGCCGGGGCTGAGGGCCAGCGCCTCAAGGCACTCGTCCACCAGGATCGGCACATGGGATCCGGCGGGGGTTTTTCCCGAGGCGATGACCTTGGCCACGGTTTCCGCATGGCGGGCGGGATCGTGTTCCTTGTATTTGTCCTCGAAATGCCGCGGGTTCTTCCCGCTGTAGCGCTTGCGCCTCGGCGGGCGTGGGAGTTCATCGTTCATGGCGCGGCCCCTTGCTGGCAGGATTCCGATGTTCCGTCAAAGGGAGTCGCAGGGAGAGTCGAAACGAACGGGGAGCACACGCGCCCTCGCGTGTCCCATGTCGCGCCTCGCGGCATGGGCGGCACGCATCACCAGCGTGGTGCTCCAAGGCATGGGGCGCATGTTTTCAGCGATGGCGCTGAAAACCACACGCGGGGGCGCGTGTGCTCCCCTTCGGCCAGCGCCTCACTCCTCCACGGACTTCGCCGCCTTCTTCGCCGCGGCTTTCTTGGCGGGGCGGGGCGGGAAGTCGAAGCCGATCTTGCCTTCCTTGGGATCGAAGGTGAGGTGGGCGTCGAACTTGCGCTTGGTGCGGTTGGAGACGAAGCCCTTGATGACGTCGGTCTTGCCGGTGGAAACGAGTTTCACGGCCTGCTCCGGGGTGATGTCGTGGTGGAGGATCGACTTGCCGATGCGGATGCCGTTGGGCTCCTTCTTGGTGATCACTTCGGGAAGATGATAGGACTTCTCGCTCTGATAGAGCTTCACGCGGCGGCCGTCGGGCATCTCCACCTCGCCGATGAGTTGTTCCTCGGTGAGTTCGACCACGGCGTCGCGGTCGTCGTTTTCGAAGAAGAAGTTGATCTTGAACTTCTCATCCATCTGCAGGGCGGCATCGAAGGGTTTGTTGAACTTCGATTTGAAGCCGGTGAGCGGACCTACGAACTTCCTGGTGAAGAGTTCGGCGGCCTCGGCCTCGGTTAGAAGGCGGCCGGCGATGTGTTTCTTGGCCTTGAACTTGCACTCCGGCTGGCGGCACTCGTAGGTGGCGTCGGTCTGGCGGAGTTCCGGTGCGCCGCAGACGGGGCAGGGGACCTTGAGATCTGGGAAGGATTGGTTTTTCGTGTCGTCGGCGAGTTTGCGGGCCTTGGTGACGATGTCGTGGGTGTAGGAAATGATTTCCTTCATGAAAGCCTCGCGCCTGAGCTGGCCGTGTTCCATCTGGCGGAGTTTGTATTCCCAATCACCGGTGAGCATGGGCGAGTAGAGGCCCTCGATGTTCATCTCGCGGACAAGCTGGATGAGGCGCATGCCGCTTCCGGAGACGTGGAGTTCGCGGCCGTCGCGGGCGAGGTATTTCTGGGCGATGAGGCCTTCGATGGTGGCCGCGCGGGTGGCGGGCGTGCCGAGGCCGCGCTCAGCCATGGCTTCGCGCAGCGCTTCGTCGTCGATGAGTTTTCCCGCGCCCTCCATGGCGGATAGAAGGGTGGACTCGGTGAAACGCGCCGGGGGTTTGGTTTCCTCGTGGAGCACTTCGATGGACTCGACGGAGGCGTTTTCCCCGGCGGTGACGGCGATGAGTTCATCCTTGCCGGAGGCCACACCCGGGCGGCGGCCATAGACTTCGAGCCAGCCGGGTTTGACGAGGATGCGGCCTTCGGTCTTGAAGGTATCCGCCAGCGATGGTTGCGAGATGCGGGTGAGGCGGGTGGTTTGTTCGAACTCGGCGGACGGATAGAAGACGGCGATGAAGCGCTTGACGATCATGTCATACACTTTCTGCTCGGTATCGCTGAGCTTCGAGGTCTTGCCGGTGGGGATGATGGCAAAGTGATCGGAAACCTTCTTGGTGTCGAAAATGCGGCGCGATTTATGCAGGCGCGGGCCCTTGTCGGAACTGCCGGCGAGCACGGCTTTGGCATATCTCGCGACGTCGAGGTCGCTGTTGCCGATGTCCTGCATGGTTTCGCGGACGTTGGCGGTGTAGTCTTCCGGCAGGTAGCGGGAATCGGTCCGCGGATAGGTGATCACCTTGTGCTTTTCATAAAGCGCCTGGGCGATCTGCAGGGTGCCTTTGGCGGAAAACGGTGCCTCGCGCTGGAGCGTGGTGAGATCGTAAAGTTGCGGCGCGATCTGCGATTGGGCCCGCTTCTCTTCGGTGACGATGCCGGATTTCCCCTCGCAGCGGGCTTTGATGGCCTCGGCGGTGGCTTGATCCCAGATGCGCTCGGGTTTGGCGTGCGGATTGGCATCGTCCTTTTTCCAGGATTCATCGATCCACTTGCCGGGGTATTCGCCGGCTTGGACGCCAAAGCTGGCGTGGACTTCGAAGTAGGGGGCGGGTTTGAAAGCCTGGATTTCCGCCTCGCGGGCGGCGAGGATGGCGAGCGTGGGCGTCTGCACGCGGCCTGCGGCGGTGATGTTGAAGCCGCCGTGGCGCGAGTTGAAGCAGGTCAGCGCACGGGTGGCATTGAGGCCGACGAGCCAGTCCGACTCGGAGCGGCACTTCGCGGCATCCGCGAGCGGGCGCATCTGCTCGTCGCTGCGGAGGTTTTCCCAGGCTTCGAGGATGGAGTTGTTGGTCATCGACTGCATCCAGAGACGTTGCACGGGCTTTTGGATTTTGCCGATATCCATGATGTAGCGGAAGATGAGCTCACCCTCGCGGCCGGCGTCGCAGGCGTTGACGATGCGGTCGATGTCCTTGCGTTTGGCGAGCTTGAGGACCTGCTTGAGGCGCGTTTCGGAATCCGGAATGGGATCGAGGTCGAAGTTTTCCGGGATGGCGGGCAGGACGGTGAAATTCCATGGGAGTTTCTTGCCGTTCGGGCCCATCGGCATGCGGAGTTCGACGAGGTGGCCGACGGCGGAAGTGATGACGGCCTGGTCGTTTTCATAAAACACATCGCGGCCGGAGCCCTGTTTTTCGAACTTGCCGAGGGGTTTGGCGAGCGCCCGGCTGAGGTCGGTCATGACGCTGGGTTTTTCGGCGATGATGAGTGTTTTTCCCATGGTGAAAGGGCTCCGTTTTGCGGATGCGGGTTTAGGGACTAGGCTGGGGGAGCAGGATTTGGCAAGCGGATTGCGGGAACCGGCGGGAACTTGGGCATCGACGGAGCGGTCATTTCTTGGGCTGGCCAAGAGGATCGGAATCCGGCAGCTTCCCTTTGGCGACCATGCGGACACTAGGGAAAATCACGATCAAGGGCTTCAAATCCATTCGGGATCCGCCTCACTTCGTCCTGAAGCCCTCGCGGCTTAACGAATCGAAGATCCGCATGGAGTGGCTGGAAAAAGGCCACGAAGGCTATTTCAACGCCACATCGCTTTCCGACGGCACCTTGCGTTTCATCTGTCTGGTCACACTGCTACTCCAACCTGACCTGCCGGGATTGATTTTGTTGGATGAACCCGAACTCGGGCTTCATCCGGCAGCGGTAGCGCTGTTGTCGGACCTTTTGATTTCCGCTTCCCAAAGAGCTCAGATTCTCGTGGCTAGCCAGTCCGTCACCTTGATCAACCACTTGGAACCAGATCAAGTCTGGACGGTGAACCGGGAAGAGGATCAAAGCACGTTTCACCAACTCAGCCATGAAGATCTCTCCGCATGGATGGACCGTTACGCGCTAGGCGAATTGTGGGAGAATAAAGAACTTGGCGGATTTGTTCCCATTTTTGTTCTCAAAAAGCCATTTTGCGAGGCTTTTGATTCGCAACTCTACGGAAATCAAAGAAGTGGAGCGTAGCGGATTCGAACCGCTGACCCCCTGCATGCCATGCAGGTGCTCTACCAACTGAGCTAACGCCCCTTACGGGTGGGCGGAGGTTTATTCGCGGACTCCGGGGTGGGCAAGACGATTTTCGGGAAATTCCGTGAATTCCGAAAATACCCACCGCATTGCAGCTTCAGCGCCGGCGGCGGAGGAAAAGCAGTGCTCCGGCCAGACCCAGCAGCATGGAGGATGGTTCGGGAATCGGATCGGTGGTGAAGCGCCCCATTAGCGTGGCACTTCCCTGGCTACCCTCGAATACCCGGAATTCGTCCTGAGTGGAGAGCGTGCCGTCGATGGTTTCCCGGTCCACTTGGAAGGTGAGCTCCAGGAAGTATCGGTTGCCGGCGGCATCGGTGAAGTTGACCGGGGCGGCGAGTTCGCGCAGCGAAACGATGTCCGCACTGGCGATGGGGTCGCTACTGTTGAGGGTGTTGATCAACTCGGTGCCGAAGACTACGGAGAGCGGGTCGAGCCCCAGCGGCTGGCTGAACGAGAGCGTCAGCGCGATGTCCACCCAGGTGGCGCCGGTGCCGGACTTGATGGTGCCGTTGCGGTAGAAGAGATGTCCGAGTTCGAACGATTCTTCCGGCGCGATCACTCCGAGGTCCAGCGGCTGGAACCACAGCGCGCTGCTGTGCGGGTATGCCTCCCAGGTGGCCGCCTCACCCCACTGGAATGCGGCTGAACCCGCAGGACCGGACGTGCTCAATGCGTCGGGAGCATCGGTCGTGTCGAATTCCGAATGGTAGCCGTTGCTCAAGTCGTTGTCGGTGATCAGGATGCTGTTCGAGCTTTGGGCGGTGCCATTGACAAAGGAACCGCTGATGCTGAAGCCCAGCGAACCAGGCAGCGTCTGCGCTCCGGCCTGCGGGGCGGCGACCATGGAGCCGCAGATGGCCAGCAAAGATACAAAAGTAGTGGGAATTTTCATTGGTGGGGGGCAGGGGGGTGGGGGAGCGCTTAGCCATCGGGGGTTCGATCGGCTGACAGGTGCATCATGTCACAAATTCGGACGCTTGATATCACGTGATCGCGTAAGAATAGGTTTTACGTATATTTGATCACTTCAAGCCAGTCACTTCCGGGCACCGCCTATCAAAAAAGCAAGGGATCTCAAGTCGTGTGACTTGGCGGTCCCTTCCTCCAGTCCCATGCATCGTGGAGCGTACCGAAAGCGCGGTGGCAATGACCGGGCGATTTTCAGGCGCTGCGCGGGCGACGATTTGTGCCGAAGTGTCAACGGCTCGTTAGAGCCGGAAATATCGGGGCGATGCGAACCGGAGCCGGATTGTTCTGATGTACCGTCACGATCACCTTGTCCTGCTTGGCCCGGAGTTCCTCGCTATTGACTGGAAACTCCTCGTTTCCGGCGGCTTGATCGAAGGTCAGCTCGGCGATGGTGATCCAGCTTTGGTTCTCGTTGAGAAATTCATTCCAAGGCAGCAGGGTGCCCACGGGTTTGGCGTTGATCCGAGACTTCATGGCAGCCGGCAGATGCACCAGCGCCCCAGTGGGGACCAAAGTCCAGTTTTCGCCGTCATGGAGAACCGTCGATTCATTGTTGATCGCGCGGCTGACCGGGCGCACGGCCATGGTTTCATCCGTATTCACGACTCGGATCATCGGGTCTTTGGCCAGGAGCCTGGCGAGGGTGGCTGGGGTCACGCGCACCAGAACTGGTTGGGCGGCGGCGGCGGCGTTCAGGGCGAGAGCACAAAGGAATAGTGTGATTTTCATCTGGGATGGGCATGTGACCGGAGGGCGGATAGCGTCCGTCAACACGGAGACTCTGAAAAAATAACCAAGCCGCCGCAATTACGCAAAGACGTAAGGTAAGGTATGCAATAAGAAGAATCGTCAAGGTGAGTCCACGGTTGGTTTAGAGACCATAAAACGCTTTTCGGACATGTGGTGTCTCCTTATGCTGTGCGCATGTCGAAGTATGCAGGAGAAGAGGTATTGGTGGTGCCACGCGCACTGTTGGACGAGATTGGTTCGTTCGAGGGTATCCGGACGGAGGGGTTGGAGGCGGCCGTGGCGCGTCTCCTGGATCCCGGAAATCACTTTTTCATGGACCGGGTGGCCGCCGAGGAGGATCCGTCCCACAAGCAGTTGATCCCGTATTGCGTGTTCCGCTGCGGAGATCGCATCCTGCACTACACCCGCGGCAAGTCCGGCGGGGAAAGCCGGCTCCACGCGAAGATTTCGGTGGGTGTGGGGGGGCACGTCAACCCGGTGGATACCGGTGGCGGCAGGACCGGAGCGGATGCCTATCATGCGGCTGTGACCCGTGAGATCGAGGAGGAACTCGAGCTGCCCGAGGATCACGGCCACCGCATCATCGCCCTGCTCAACGACGATTCAAACCCGGTCGGGCGGGTCCATCTCGGCATCGTCCACCTCATCGACCTGAAGTCTGACGCGGTCGCGTCCCGCGAGGACGCGCTCACAGACATGGGCTTCATGGCCTTGGAGGATCTCAACGGGAAATGCTTTGAAAGCCTCGAAACCTGGTCACGCTTCTGCATCCGTTATCTGGCGGAAACCACCGCCGTTTGACCCGATGCGGAGGCTTTCTGATGGAAATATTTCAGCCGGATCGCAAGATTGGTGTGGCGCATGGTTTGTGATTTGATCAGTGTGTTTTGGCCTAGTTTGTCCCCAACACCCAAACACTCAAGCCGATGCCAGTGAAAACCAAATCAACCAAGCCCCGGATCCTGATCGTTACCCCGGAGATTACGTATCTACCCTCCGGCATGGGCAACATGACCCAGCGCATGTCCGCCAAGGCGGGTGGCATGGCGGATGTCTCGGCATCGCTCGTCTCCGCGCTATTCGAACTGGGGGCGGATGTTCATGTGGCGCTACCCAACTACCGCAGGATGTTCCAAGGCGACGTCTTCAGTCTCCACGACAAGGAATTGAGAAAATACCATGAGGTGCTGCCGGACAGCCACATCCATCTGGCGGAGGACCGCATCTTCTATTACCGGGATCAGGTTTACAGCAACCACAACGAAGAGGCCATGCGCATCGCCCTGGTTTTCCAGCGGGAAGTGATCAACCATGTCGTCCCGCGCGTCCGTCCGGATTTGATTCATTGCAATGACTGGATGACCGCGCTGATTCCCGCCATGGCCCGCCGGCGGGGAATCAAGAGCCTGTTCACCGTACACAATATTCACACTCGGCAGGTCTCGCTCGCCCAGGTGGAGGAATTCGGCATTGATGCCGCGGAATTCTGGATGAATCTCTATTTCTGTGGTCTGCCAGCCAATTATTACCACGCGCGCTCCCAGGTGCCTGTGGACCTCCTGACCTCCGGCATCTTCGCGGCCCACTATATCAACACGGTCAGTCCGCGCTTCCTGTGGGAAATCGTCGAGGGCTGGCACTCGGTGGTGCCTGAATCGGTGCGCGCCGAGTTGCGCAACAAATACTTCGCCGGTTGCTCCGCAGGCATTCTCAACGCGCCCGACGTTTCTTATGATCCGACCACCGACGACTCGCTGGCGCGCACCTTCACCGCAGAGGATGTGATGGAGGGCAAGACCGCCAACAAGCTCGCCCTTCAGCGCGGGCTCCAGCTCAAGGTGGATCCCGACGCGCCCATTTTCTTCTGGCCATCGCGGCTTGATCCGGTCCAGAAGGGGCCGCAGTTGCTGACCGACATTCTCTATCAGATCGTATCTGAATACTGGGAACGGGATCTCCAGGTGGTGGTGGTGGCCAATGGTCCGCATCAGGCATTTTTCGATAATATCCTGGCGGCCTTCGATCTCCATGAGCGCGTCTCGGTGGTGGATTTTGACGAGCGGCTGTCCCGCCTCGCCTACGCGGCCTCCGATTTCATGCTGATGCCCTCGCTTTTCGAGCCCTGCGGCCTGCCGCAAATGACGGCTCCGCTCTACGGTTCCCTGCCGGTCGTCCACTCGACCGGCGGCTTGTATGATACCGTCCGCCCGCTGGATGTGGAGCACTCGCAGGGCAACGGCTTCCGCTTCGATCACTATGGTGCGGAAGGGCTGCGCTGGGCGATCGATCAGGCGATGGAGTTTCATGCGCTACCCGCCGCCATTCGCGAGCGTGAGATCCGCCGCGTCATGATTGAAAGCGCCCGGGATTTCAGCCACAAGGAAGTGGCCCGCCGCTATATCGAGATCTACGAGCAGATGCTTGAGCGGCCGCTTGTCGAAACGGAGTCCGGCGAGGCGATCAAAGCCATCGCCGAAGGTCTGGCAGAAATGGGTCCGGGGGAATGAGTTGCCCGGCGGACGATCTGTCGTTCCCATGATAGCGGGCGGCGTCCCGGAGCGGGGGGCGGTGGCGATCAGGTTCTATCGCCTTTTCGCAAATACGAGTCAGAGGAATCTTGCCTTTCCACCCGGTCTTGGGTAATGGAGCAGTCGGTTTCATCGTCTGCCCTACCCTGATCCAACATGAAAGCCCTCATGATGCTGATTCCTGGCTTCGGTCTTCTGGCTCTGGCATGCACGTTCTGGCGCGCGGCGTGGGTTGCCCGCCAGGATCCGGGAACCGAGAAGATGCAGCGCATTGCGGATGCCATCGCCGTCGGGGCGATGGCTTTCCTGAGGGCGGAATACAAGGTGCTCGGCATCTTCGTGGGCAGTGTAGCCATCCTGCTGTTAGCCGGGGGTTTGGTCTCGGAGAACAGTCACCCGCTGGTTGCGGGTTCATTTGTCAGTGGTGCGTTCTGTTCCGCCCTGGCGGGCTTCATCGGCATGCGCGTGGCCACCAAGGCCAATGTCCGCACCACCCAGGCGGCCCGCAGGAGTCTGGGCGATGGTTTGGCGATCGCCTTCGCGGGAGGTTCGGTGATGGGCCTCGGAGTGGTCGGCCTTGGATTGTTGGGACTCGGCAGCTTGTTTGCCATGTTCGGTCCCTCCATCAATGGGGCGGACTCGGCCCGCGAGGTCATGAGCATCATCACGGGTTTTTCATTCGGAGCCTCGTCCATCGCCTTGTTCGCGCGGGTCGGCGGCGGGATCTACACCAAGGCGGCGGATGTCGGCGCGGACCTTGTCGGCAAGGTGGAGTCGGGCATTCCGGAGGATCATCCGCTCAATCCGGCCACCATCGCGGACAACGTGGGCGACGTGGCCGGGATGGGTGCGGATTTGTTTGAATCCTATGTGGGATCGATTATCGCGACGATGGTGATCGGCACGGCGTTTCTATCGGTTCCAGGATTTGAAGCCACCGACGGTCTGGGTGCCGTGCTGCTGCCCTTGTTGCTGGCGGGTCTGGGAATTGTGGCCTCCATCATCGGCACGTTTCTTGTGAAGGTGAAGGAGGGGGGAAACCCCCATCGGGCGCTCAACACCGGCGAGATCGCGGCGGGCTTGATCATGGTGCTCGGCACTTGGTTCATCGTGCGGCGCATGTTACCGGAAAAATGGACTTTCGATGGCCGGGAATTCACCTCCATGGGGGTATTCATCTCCATCAGCATCGGTCTCGCTTCCGGCATTGTCATCGGCTACATCACCGAACATTACACCGGCACCGGTTCCAAGCCTGTGATCGGCATCGTCGAGCGCTCGGTCACCGGATCGGCCACCAACATCATCGCCGGGCTGGGTGTCGGGATGCTCTCCACCGCGTTGCCGATCCTGGTCCTGGCCACCGCCATTCTCACGTCCCATCATTTTGCGGGATTGTATGGCATCGCCATCGCTGCTGTCGGCATGCTGGCAAATACCGGCGTGCAATTGGCAGTGGATGCCTACGGCCCGATCTCGGACAACGCCGGTGGCATCGCGGAAATGAGCGGATTGCCCAAGGAAGTCCGCCAGCGCACCGACAAGCTCGACGCGGTGGGAAACACCACCGCCGCCATCGGCAAGGGTTTTGCCATCGGCTCCGCCGCTCTAACGGCCCTGGCGCTTTTTTCCGCCTTCAAGACCACATGGGAGGCCACTCATGATAAAAGGCTCATCATCGAGCTCACCGATCCGAAGGTGGTGGCGGCGCTGTTCGTGGGCGGAATGCTGCCCTTCCTCTTTTCCTCATTCGCCATGGAGGCCGTCGGTCGCGCCGCGATGGCGATGATCGAGGAAGTTCGCCGACAGTTTCGCGACATCCCCGGGCTGAAGGCCGGCCTCGACGCCATGAACCGCAACCGAGGGGCGGATGTGGAGGATTGGTCCGCCGAGGACCGCAAGTTCTATGACGACGCCCACGGCCTGGTGCAATACGGAACCTGTGTGGAAATTTCCACCAAGGCCGCCATCCGGGAAATGGTCAAACCCGGCCTGCTCGCGGTGGCCGCGCCGGTCATCGTTGGGTTTGGCGGAAGATTGTTAGGGGTGGGCGCCGGTGCGCAGATGCTCGGTGGTCTGCTCGCCGGCGTAACGGTGACGGGCGTGCTGATGGCGTTGTTCCAGGCGAACTCCGGCGGCGCGTGGGACAACGCCAAGAAAATGATCGAGGAAGGTTATGTGCTGAATGGTGTCATGCTCCGCAAAGGCAGCGACGCCCACAAGGCCGCCGTGGTAGGCGATACGGTGGGTGATCCGTTCAAGGATACCTCCGGTCCCTCGCTCAACATCCTGCTGAAGTTGATGAGTGTCGTCGCCCTGGTGATCGCCGCGATGATCTGAGGGGAAAGCGGCATGGATTGCGCCGGTCCCCGGATCCATCCTGCATTGGACCGGACCGGACGGGTCATGGTTTGGAGTGTGGTGGCGGTCATGGACTCCACAATTTGGCATTTATCATCACGCCGCCCTATGGTTCATGTTTTCTTCCGGGCCAGATGAGTTCGAAATTATTGGGCGGTTTTTCAGCCTGGCGGATGAGACCGCCGGCAGTGAGGGCGAACCACGGGTTGAACTCGCCGCCAACTGCCTCTATCGCCTGGACGGTCCAGACATTGCAGACCCGCGGAATGAAATATCGGTGGCGGGATTCCAACTGCACACCTTTGCCCCAGCTCGACGCACAGACCACCACCGGCTGGCCTTCGTCATCGGTCGCGCTGCATTCATTGAGAAACGCGGCCAACGCCGGACCGCGATCGCGCGGGACGAGTTTCCGCCAGATCCGCTGGCCGGGAATCACTTCCGCCACATCCCAGTCGGTGGGAATCAACTCCATCACCGAGTCGGTGGGAGTGAACAGCACCCGGAAAACCTTCCAAGGATGATCGAAGCCTTGTGCGGAATAGGCATCGCGATTGCCCCAGCTCATGGTGACGGAGCGCGGATGGCCAAAGCCTGCGGGAGGCACGAAGCCGGACTCCAGCAACCAGTCGTATGGAACCACCAGGCCGGTGTGATAGCTGTCGGCGATCAACCAGATGAGGAGATGCGGGTCCTGTGATTTCCTCGCCGGCATCCGCGCCTCGGTATTGACCTCTACCCGCTGGACGGGCAGCGAGTTCACCGGCAGGCGCAGGCTGCAAGATGCCAGCAGCGCCATTGCAAGCGCGCCGCATGCAAGGTGCGTGACTGTCGCCGGGGGGGGCATCAGGCGCTGAGGAACGAGCAGATGTATTCGCAGATATCATCGGCCACGGTGATGGTGAAGCCGCTGTTACCGGCCACATCGAAGAAGGATCCGGCTTCCAGCACGAGCGTGTCGGCGCTGCCATCGAGCACCACTACACAGGAGCCGGCGATGATTTCCATGCGTTCCGGCGCGGCGGTGCCGAAATGGAATTTCCCGGGATAGATCAGGCCGAGGGTTTTCTTCGATCCATCTTGAAAACGGACGGTGTGGGAGACGACCTTGCCATCGAAATAGATGTTGGCCTTGGCATCGACAGTGACGTTCGGGAATGAGGACATGGTTTTCTTGTTAGGTTGTTGTTTATTCGACGGGCATTCCGGCTTCTTTCCAGGAGTCCCAGCCGCCGGAAAAGACGCTGGCGGGATGGCCGGAGCTGGAGAGGCGCATGGCGACGGTGTGTGCGTCCGGGCAGGTGATGCCGGTGCAATAGACGACGATGGTTTTGCCGGCGGCGAGGGCTCCGCGGATCTGGGCGCCGCGCACGGCGATCCTTTCATCACAGCGGCTCTTCGGCAGGTTGATCGCGCCGGGGATGTGGCCCATTCGATAGATCAGACTCGGCCGGGCATCGAAGAGCAGCGTTTTCCCGGATTCATGGAGCAGGAAGAAATCCTCCATCGAAATGGAGGAAAGCTTGCCGGGCGCGGGTTCCGTTAGTGTTTGCAAGGACCCGGGCCTTGCGGGTGCCTCCGCGGTGGGCGGTGCTGGATTCGAGCGTGGCGCGTCGCGAGGAGTGGGGGCGCACGCCGGGATGGCGCATGCGGCGGCGAGCAGAAGGCTCTTGTTCCCGCTGCGTATCATTTGACGATTTCGAGCAGCTCGACATCGAACACCAGCGTGCCGGCCGGTGCTCCGGGAGGCGGGTTGTCGCCATACGCGAGCTTCGCCGGAATCCACAGCCGGCGCTTTTCGCCCACGACCATGAGTTGCACACCTTCCGTCCAGCCGGGAATCACTTGGTTCAGCGGGAAAACGATCGCCTCGTCGCGGATCACGGAGCTGTCAAACAACTTTCCGTCGGTCGTCCAGCCGGAGTAATGCACCCTCACCTGGTCGGTGGCTTGCGGGTGGGTGCTGCCGCTGCCCTTGGTGAGCACACGGGAGGCGATACCCGAGGCGGTTTTTTCCGCGGATTCCGGTGCGGCGGCCACATCCTCCGGCACGGTCGGCGGTTTGGGCGCGGTCTTGATGGAGAGCAATTCGACGTCGAATACGAGCAATCCGCCCGGACGTCCGCCGCCGGGGTTTTCTCCATAGGCGAGATCCGCGGGAATCCAGAAGCGGCGTTTTTCGCCCTCGACCATGAGTTGCAGACCTTCCGTCCAGCCCTTGATCATCCCGTTGAGCGGAAAACTCGCAGGTTGGCCGCGTTTTACGGAACTATCGAAGAGTTTGCCATCGGTGGTCCATCCGGAGTAGTGGACGGTCACAGTATCGGCGGCGGCGGGTTTCTTTTCGCCCTTGCCGGCTTGCAGAACCTTGGAAGCCAGCCCGGAAGCGGTTTTCAGGGCATCGGCTGGGGCGGCTTGGACGTCGGTGGGTGTTTCAGGCATGGTCGGTTCGGCGCGGGCGGTGATGGAGAGTGCAAGTGTCAGCCCGGCCGCGTGCGGGGTGATGGATCGCAGGAATTTCGAAATGAAACGCATGCGCGGAACTCAGCTCAATCCGCCGGACCTGTCAACCCCATGAATCACTCAGTGCCGTCTGCTGGCGCGGACCTCGAGAATCGTCGGCTCGCCACAAAACGGGCAGCGGAAGCGATTGATGCATAAAATCCCGAATGCGACGCGCAGCCGGTGGCTCCCCAGGAATGTGCGGGCGTTCCGGTGTTTCTCGCATTTCCTGGTGGCGAGCACCGGCGTCATGCAGAGCGGGCAGTTCGTGCGCTGGGAGACCAGCCACTGCAGGATCATCACCAGCAAGGTGAGTGCGATCAGTCCGACTCCGAACCACGTCAGTTCCATATCGCGATCCATGATGGAGTGGAACATCACGGCTGCCGTGGCGGGAGCTAGCAGGTATATGGAAAGCAGCAGCAGGGCGGCCACGCGGAGACGGTGGACGACGGATTTCGTGGGGAGGCGGTGCATTGGGTATTCGTCCGTCAAAACCAATAGCTCCGGAGAACCTTGGATCGAGAAGAAGGCATTTGGGTAGGGGGCGGATGACTAACCAATTGCAATCCGGAACGCAACCTAAAAACCCATGTTTCCGTGAAAATATATGATTTTATATCCAACAGATGGATTTTTTTAAAAAAGAAATTCCTGTGTTATGTTATCATTTCGATCACGCGGGGGGCCGGCCAATACGGCATCGATCCTGGTGAGCAGATCGAGTGAAGGCGCATCTCCACCTTCCAAAAGTGTCCGCAGTCGCAGGCTCCACTCTTCGGAGGTGCCGCCATTCTCGCTGGCAAGAACCACCGCCGTCTGGGTCAGCCGGCCGCTCGCCGCGAACTGGCGCCTGGTGCGGCGCAGCCATGCTTGGAAGTAGGGGCGATCGGGCATGACGTTGATTTCTGGCGAAGTCTGGCGGCAAGCGGCCTCCGTGGTCAAGAAGACACTCACTTCCTGCGGCTGCTTTTTCCGCTCGGGTATTTCACAGGCTGGCGTGCGGGCAGCGCTGATGGATTCTTCAAGGCGGCGATCTGATCGCGCAGGTGGGCGGCGCGCTCGAACTCCAGGCGCGAGGATGCCTCGCGCATCTCCTCTTCAAGTTCGGCGATCACGCGGAGTTTGTCATAGGTTGCCACGTCGTCGGCCACCAGCGAGCGGTTGAGCAGTTCCGCCTGCTCGCGCTCATGCTCATGTGTGTGCAGACTTTGCTGCAAGGCGCGTTTCACGCCTTGCGGCGTGATGCCATGTTGTTTGTTATAGGCTTCCTGGCGCGTGCGCCGGTGCACGGTGATATCCAACAGGGACTGGATCGAGTCGGTTACCGTATCGCAGAACAACACGCATTCTCCGGTGATATGCCGGGCGGCGCGACCGGCGGTCTGGATCAACGAGGTTTCATTGCGCAGAAAGCCCTCCTTGTCGGCATCCAGTATGCAAACCAGCGAGACCTCCGGCAGATCGAGCCCCTCGCGCAGCAGGTTGATGCCCACCAGCACATCCACGGTGGCGGCGCGCAGCAGCCGCAGGATTTCCACCCGCTCGACGGCATCGATGTCGGCATGGATGTAGCGCACCTTGAGACCGGTTCCTTGCAGGTATTCGCTGAGGTCCTCGGCGGTTTTTTTGGTCAGGGTGGTGACCAGCACGCGCTCGTGGCGTTCGACACGCTGGCGGCACAGTTCGATGGTTTCGTCGATCTGCCCTTTGAGCGGGCGCAGTGTGATCACCGGATCGAGCAGGCCGGTCGGGCGGATGATCTGCTCGACGACCAGCGGAGTGCCGCGTTTGGTGGGATCGAACGATTCGACAGGCTCGGCGTTGCCGCTGGGGATGGCGCGGAATTTCCTCAGGCTCGCGGGGATGTGCCTGCCGGCGGCGTCCTTGGTGACGACCGGAATGTATGTTTTGTTTTCCGGTCGGGAGTTGACGATTTCGAAGGGCCCCGGCGTGGCGGAAACATAGAGCCGCCGGCCGGTCATTTGCATGAACTCCTCGAAGCGCAGCGGCCGGTTGTCCAGTGCGCTTGGCAGGCGGAAACCGTGCTCGACGAGCACCGTCTTGCGGCTCTTGTCGCCCTCATACATGCCGCCGATCTGCGGGATGGTGGCGTGGCTTTCATCGATCATGAGCAGGAAATCGCGCGGAAAGAAATCCAGCAGCGTGTAGGGCCGCGCGCCCGGTTCGTGGCCGGTGATGTGGCGCGAGTAGTTCTCGATGCCCTGGCAGAATCCCATCTCCGCCATCATTTCCAGATCATAGTCGGTGCGCATGCGCAGGCGCTGGGCCTCGATCAGCTTGCCCTCCTTCTCGAACTTCGCCACCTGCTCGTCGGCCTCCTGGCGGATGGAAACGGCCGCGCGCTTCATCTTGTCGCCGGGAGTCACGAATTGTTTGGCCGGGAAAAACGTGTGGCTTTCCAGCCGCTCGATCAGGTGGCCGGTGAGCGTATGGATGCTGCTGACGCGTTCCACCTCGTCATCGAAAAACTCCACACGGATCGCTGTTTCATCGAGATAGGCGGGGTGGACCTCCACCACGTCGCCGCGCACGCGGAACTTGCCGCGGCCGAACTGGATGTCGTTACGCTCGAAAAGCATGCCAACCAGTGAGTTGAGGAATTCCTCGCGCGTGAGTTTCTGCCCCTTCCGCACCGGCACCATCATGTTTTCATAATCCTCGGGCGAGCCGAGGCCGTAGATGCATGAGACGGAGGCCACCACGATCGTGTCCTGCCGTGTTAGCAGCGATCCCATCGTGCTGAGCCGCAGCCGTTCGATCTCGTCGTTGATGGACGAGTCTTTCTCGATGTAGGTGTCACTGCGCGGGATGTAGGCTTCCGGCTGATAGTAATCGAAGTAGGAGACGAAATACTCCACCGCGTTGTGTGGAAAGAAGTTCTTGAACTCCGAGTAAAGCTGCGCCGCGAGCGTCTTGTTATGGCTCATGATGAGCGTCGGTTTGCCGCAGTGCGCGATCAGATTCGCCATGGTGAAGGTTTTGCCGGATCCGGTCACGCCCAGCAGCGTCTGATGGCGGTTTCCGGAATCCAGCGATTTCGCCAGCTTGGCGATCGCCTGCGCCTGATCGCCCTCGGGCTGATAATCGCTGACCAATTGGAAATCCATGGCTGCTATCAACGGATCTCCACCTCGTTGCCGGTGCGGGTGAGCAGGGCGATCTCCTCCATGTCCTGGGGACGGAGCAGGATGCCGCCCGGCGGCCTGTCACCGGCGCCGTCCCAGCCGCGGATTTGCAGCGGGGATTTGTCGATCGCGATGATTTTTGCGGCGGCGCGGTAATCCTTGGATTGCGGGACCACGCGGCGATCGCCGAATTCCGCGGATTTCGAGCCGATGGTGGTGCGCCGCTTGGTGGAGGCCGCCGCACTGATGTGCAGGGCTGGATATTCGCGGATGAAGCGCCCGCCTGACCAGAGCGAGACCGAGTGCCGCCCCGGCTCGATGAGCAGGCGGAAATCCAAGGGCATGACGACCAACTCATCGCCCGGCTGGAGGTTTCGCAGCTCCATCATCGAATTGAGGTGCATGATGCAGTCGATCGTCGTGCGGTAGCGCGAGGCGATGCCGATGAATGAATCACCGCGCCTGACGATGTGGATTTGTTTTCCCTCCATGTGCGAGGTGGAGAGGATTTCATCGAGGTTCATCTCGCCGACGATGCGGCGGGCGATAGGAGCCGAGGACGAACTCGGATAGACGTTGACGATGGCGCTGAGTTTCTCGCGGGCCTCGGGTATTCTGCCCAGCGCGAGCAGTTCGTGCGCTTTCTGGAAGGCTTTCTCGCCGGGATCGATGTCGGGCATTTCCGCGGCCTCCAGCATTTTGGCGAGGTCGTCGTCCGACTGGGCTCCGATGACTCGGATGGGGTCTGGGATGATTTTGCTGAAGATGCCGCCGAGGGGTTCCACGGTGACATGGTAGGCGAGCATGGCGGTGAAGGCCATGACGGCCATCACACAGAGCGCGGCAAGCAGTTTGAAGAGCGTCCAGAGACTCATGGGCCGGATCCGGATGTGCTCAAATCAGCCCGCGCCGCTTGAAATCGAAGGCGTTGATTTCATGCGAGCGCAGGATCATATCGAAGGAAAACTTGAGGATGCAGATTTCCCATGCGTCATCCACGCCTTCGATAATGGCGCGTGAGGGATTGCCGGAGCGGCGGATGTCCTCGAGCACCCGCTCGCGGACGGCATCCATGCTGTCGTGGATGATCTCCTCGTGGACATCGCCACGTTTGAATTGGAAACCGTATTGGAGAAACGCGAGGTCCTTGCCCTCGTCGCGGAATTTGTCGACCATCTTGTCAAAACGGGCTCGGGCAGAGGGATTGAAACCTTCGAGTTCGATCTCGCGGAACGCGTCCGGGCGCAGGATGCGCGGGCGTTGCGCCTCCACCTCTCCGGTGCGGATGCGCACTTCGCCGACCCGGTCCATCAACTCGCTGATCAACTGGAATTCAAAGCGGGTCTCGCCGAAAGTTTCGATTCGGCGATCCGGTTCGCGCAGGACACGGGTGGTTTCGAGAGCGTAGTGGATGTTGTCCTGTGAATGCATCAGCGTGCGCGGAGTGTCGCCTGCATTGCAGTTTTTGCAATGAAAAGCAAAGCGGCGTCCCAGGAAAGGCTGATGGGAAGTGACCTTTATCGTTCGATGCGGAAACCGGTGAGGCCATCCAGCAGGGGGATGGTCTCGATGCGATGGCTCCTGATGTGATGGGCGACCGCAGACTCCTCGGCAATTTCGCGGATGAAGGCTGTCACTTCGCCGGCCTCCCCCATGGCTTGGAGTTCGACGCTGCCGTCTGGCAGGTTTTTCACCCAGCCGCGGACGTCGAATCCGCGGGCGAGATCTTTCACCGTGTAGCGGAAGCCGACGCCTTGGACGCGACCTTCGAAGATGACTCGTTTGGCGATCATGAGCTGCGGATCAATCGATGGTTTCCGCCAGCCCGGTGGTGGAGGTGTTGAGGAAACGGACGCGCTTTGGTGATGGGCGGGACACCCGCAGAAGACGCTTTTCGGGAGTGGTGAGGATTTTCCCTGATGTGGCGCGTTCCGCCAGGCCGGCCATGGCGCTGATGCGATCAAGCGCGGCGGACTCGAGGTGTCCGGCGGCGTCCTTGGAGTCGAGCACGATGTCCCAGATCACCGCGGAGGAGGCCTCGCCATCCGGAACAAGGAGATAGCGGTCGTTTTCCCAGCAGGAGGCGATTTCCATGGCTGCGCCGACATCGCCCATCGGTTCGAGCCACAGGCGGAGACCGAGCTGCCCCGCGGATTCAGTTAGATAGGGGTCCTCGGGCGGCGCTGGCATTTCCAGCGGAGCGGGAGCGGTGGCGGCTGAGGCGGGCAGCAGGATGGCCCGGGTGGTTTGCGGAGGATTGCGCAATGCGGCTTGGAACGCAGCGTTGCCCCGCACATGCAGGGTGTCCGCAAGGCCCTTGCCTTCCATCACGGGAAAGGTGGTGAGTCCCTGAATGAATGCAGGCAGGCTGTTGAGCAATTGCGCCACTTCATTGTTTTCATTCATCGGCATGAAACCGATGGCCCGGGCGCTTTGCGCATAAAATCGCGCTTCGGAGCCGGATGCGGCCCCCTGGTGGAGTGCCTCGCGTGCGCGGGCCGCGTCGTCTCCCGGATAGGCGGGCGGGGGCGGGAAATGCTGGTGCAGAAGGATACGTGCTATCAGGCGGACGAGCGCCGCCTGGTCCGGAATGCTTTCCGGATCGTAGCGATCCGTCACCCAGGCCTCTCCGGTGACATCATCAAACCAGCCGCGCGCGCC
>JAUYNL010000087.1 GCA_030696085.1 Luteolibacter sp. | reverse complement strand
TCCTCTCTCACACGACGAACAGCCAAAATCCTAATGTGTTCGCTTGTCCCATGATCCAGTTTTCTCCCATCAATCTTCGGCATGCGGAAGACAATGACAGAGTATTGACTTGTAGTCTATCCTAAAGACTTGTCAGTAATGCCGTGCTTGCGGGCGGTGGCGAGCAGCGCGTCGTAGTCGCAGGGCTGGCCGTATAGGTTCACCGCGAGGATGACCTTGGTGCGCGGCGTGATGGCGTCTTCGACTCGCGTGCAATCAATATTATAAGTGGCGGAATCCGGTTCGACAGGGACGGGGACCGCACCGACATGCGTGACGGCCAGCCAGGTGGCGATATAGGTGTTGGAGGGGACGATGACCTCGTCTCCGGGACCGCAATCAAGCGCTTTCAGCGCGAGGTGGAGCGCGTCGAGCCCGTGGGCCACCCCGACGCAGTGGCCCGCCTCGCAGTAGGCCGCGTATTCCTCTTCAAACGAGGCGACCTCCTTGCCGAGCACCAGCCAGCCGGATTCCATGAAGCGGAAATACGCATCATCCAGTTCCGTCTTCAGTTCATGATAGGGGGCGATGAAATCCTGGAACGGAACCTTCATTTCGGCGGGTGGGTGTATCGAGTGATGGCGCTGGAGACTTGGTCAGATTCCGGCGAAGCGCCTGAATTTATCGAGATATTTGCAATAGTCGGTGTAGGCGAGTTGGAACTGGATGCTATGATCATCTTCACTGATGGCAACAGCTCCCATTTTCCTGTGAAACCGGAATGACGGTTCGTTGCCCTTTTGAACTTCAAATCGGGCTTGTTTGTAATGAAGAAAATCGAAGCCGGCGTGGTAGCCGAGCAACACCGAGGCGACCGATACGTATGGGTGGGTGCCTCTTTTGATGATCCAGCTCGCCGCAGTGAATGAATCCTCGTTGAGATCATGAATGCGGATGGTGCCGACCGGTTTTGACTGATGCCTGATGATGAAATAATACTCCTCGCCCCTTGCTTCCCGCTGCTTGTAGGCGGCGAGCCATGCGATCTGCGCGGCGACATCGGGCTTTGTTTCGGAAATATAGCGGTTGAGTTTCTCGTCCGTGCGAAGCTCCAGGATGAACTCCGCATCCGGAATTCCGGCGAGATGAAGCGTGGTGTCTCCCAGCTTGAGATCGAATTCCGGCGGCATGTTCTTTCAGATGGATTGGGTGAACTCCTCGTAATCCCGGATATAATCCTGCGGATCATAGGCATGGGACGCGAAAACCGCGAGCACGGCGTTATTGGTGTAGCGGTACTGAATGCCCCAGACCATCGGATGGAGGTGAATGCCGATGTCGGGCCGATCCAGCACCCACTCCTTCCGTTCCGTTCCGTTGTCCGCACCGATGGTAATGGATCCTTGCAGGCAAACCAATAACTGATGGCATTGCTTGTGCGCGTGTTCGCCGCGAATGTGATGGGATGGCACGTTCATCACGTGGAAGACCCGCTGGACGGGAAATGGAACCTGCCGTGCCAGATCCACGGCCAGCAAGTCACCCCGCAGGTCGGACACGGCGGTCAGTTGGACGAAGCTGACTCCCTTCATCGGCTCCCCGATGAATTCGACCACTTCGGAATGACTGGCGAGGGCCGTTTCGTGGGTGTATCCGGTGATGCGGCCCGGGTTGCCCTTGACAATCGCGTGGGCGGGCACGTCCCGCGTGACCACCGCGCCGGCACCGATCAGCGCATGCCGCCCGATCGTCAACCCGGGGAGGATTGTCGCGTTGGCTCCGATCACCGCGCCTTGACGAACCACGGTTTTCAGAATCTCGCGCGGATGCTCGCGGGAACGCGGCAAGAGATTGTTGGTGAAAGTCACATTGGGACCAATGAAGACGTCATCGGAAATGCGCACGCCATCCCAAAGCTGGACTCCGCACTGGATGGTGACCCGGTCGCCCACCACGACGTCATTCTCGATGACGACGTTGGAGCCGATGTCGCACTCCGCGCCGATCTTCGCGCCCGGCATCACGACGCAAAACTGACGGATGCGGGTTCCTTCGCCGATGTGGGATGACTGGACGTCTGAAAGGGGATGGGTGAATGAGTTCACTTGGAGGTATTGGGGTATCAGCGTGGCACGCGGTATGCGTTGAACAGCAGGTTTTTCCGTGTGGAGTTTCCATCGAACAGGCGGCGGGCGAAACATCCCGGCGCGAGGTGTTTTTGATAGTATGCGCTGACGTTCGCACGCATTTGCACGACTTCTCCGGGAGACATTCCGAGGGCGCTTTCCACCGCTTCGCGCAGCGTGTCGGCGCTGTCGAAGGTCAGCGCGTTGACGCGGTTTTCCAGCGGGGTGGGCAGATAGGCCGCATACTGGAGGATGGGAATGGCACCCGCGGCCATCGCCTCGATCAGGTTGTGGCAGAGCGGCATGTCCACGCCGGGGCAGGCGAGGAAGAAATCGGAATTCGCCAGGGCATCGATCCAGCGGTCCCGGGGGATGCCGCCTTTCTGGGTCTCGAACATGACGAAGGGATGCGCTTCGCTGGAGGCGAGCCACTCGACGGCGTTGGTGGGGCGGTGGATTCCGTCACCGGCGGTTTCCGTGGCGACGGCGAGCACCTGGCGGCGGGTGAGGATGCGATAGGTTTTGCCTATCGAGTCCTTGCTGTAGCGGTCCTCGGTGGTGTTTCCGCCGAAGAAGATCCTGGCCATGCGCGGGTCTTCGATCCGATAGGGATGGGGCAGCTTGATTCGGGCTCCCACGTATGGATGCACGAAAAACGGCATTTCCATGTCCTCCCCGCTCTGACACAAGCGGTGTTCATAAATCATTCTCACCACTTTCGTGGCTTGCTCCGGTGCCGGTCCCTCCCGATCCGTGATCAGAAAGTACGGCTTCTGAAGCTCCTTGAGCGAGCGGATCACTCCGAATCTGTTTTCCAGCAGGAAGGATTTTTTTCCCTTCGTTACGAAGCTTGAGACGGTGGTCAGGTGAGCCACGAAGACGGGGAAAAACCCGGCTTCAATGATGTCCCGGACCATGCCCGAGTAGTAGCGGCCGCCCACAGCGTCGATGGCCGCGTTGGCGAGATCGCAAACCACGATCGGGTCCCCCTCATGGTAATCCGATAGCCCGCGCGCGATCATCCGTCCATACGCGCGGCGGTGGGAGGGCGAGAAATGCGGACGCATCCGCCGGAAGAACTCCTCGAGGTTTTTTCCCGCGCGTTTGATCATGACGGGAGATCCTTCTTGATTCCGTTAGCACACCAGGTGCTTTTCGTCGCGATCACCTCGTCGCGGATGGCTTGGTTTTTTCTCATCGTTTCCGGCGTCTTGTAGCCGCGCTTGTGATCGAGGTGGAGCACGATCGCCTGGTAGCGGATCTGGATGCCGGCGATGCCGCGGTTTGCCAGGCGCTCGCCGAGCTCGCGGTCCGCGCCGCCGTATTGCATGTCCTCGTTGAAGCCGTTTACCGCGATCAGATCGGCGGTCCAGCCGGAGGCGTTGCAGTTGTTCCAGGTCGCCTTGGTCGGCGTGAGCATGTCCATCAGCGGTCCCAGCGACACCGGCAGGCCGAGCTTGAAGCTGGGAGAGAATTCCCTGAGGCCGCGCTCGCGAAGGTAGGAGACGTCGAAGGCGCGGCCGTTTTGAATATCGTCCGGCGTGAGGTGGCGGCTGAGATCCATCGGCAGCTTGCAGTAGCCGCCGGAGAGGAAATGGCCTGGGCGCGCGTGGCGGGCATGCACCGCGAGGAAATCCGGGCGCGGGATGCAGTCGCCATCCGTCATGAGGATGTATTCGTGCTCCACCTCCATCAGCGCGATGTTGAGGATCGTCTGGCGGCGGTAGCCCTCGTCCGCATGCCAGACATGTTTGATGGGGAACTTGGCCAGCGGGCGGAACTTTTCGATGACCGCCCTGGTGCGCTCGTCGGAGCCGTCATCGGCGATGAGCACCTCGAAGTCCGTGAATGTCTGATAAAGATATCCGTGAAGGACCTTTTCCAGCCATTCCGGTTGGTTGTAGGTGCTGATGATGACGGACTGTTTCACAACTCAGATCCCAATGGGTGTCGGTGGGGAAGGATGGTGCGTTTCCTTCGGCCATGGCAAGGAAATCACCTGAATCCCCTCCCGCAGGCCGGCCCGGATGAGTTCCGCAGGCTTGCCATGGGTCAGGACGAAGTCCAGGGGCAGTGCGGTGAGAGCGTCGATCTCCACAAGCTGTTTTGCGGGTGGATCCAGGGAAAGCCAGTGGATCGTGGCGGATGGAGGCACCCACGCCGGGAGCGCGGCATCCATGGGCATGGCGATTTCATAGATGACTTCCGGGTGGATCCATTCCGCGGGTGGCCGCCAATCCATTCCGGGGCCGTCGAACCACAACAAGGCGCGCAGTGGCTTGTCGTGATGGGTGGTTTCGGATCCGAGCCACATTGTGATCGGCCGTCTCCGGCGCACATACGCCTTCCAGCGTTCCTGCAGCCAGAAGACATCGACGGGGCTGGCCCGCATGGCCATTTCCAGCGCGGCCATGCAGTTTTCCGTGGTGGGCGGCGGGACCACGGGCATGAACTCCGCCTTCCATTTTCCGGGGCTTTCGGTGGTCACGGAGAGGGCCAGCACCACGCTTTTGGAGCGGCGGGCCAGCAGGCTGGGCAGCGGGCTGGCGCGGGTGAGACGGCCGAAAAACGACACCACCTCGCCCTGCATGCCGATGCGCTGGTCGGCGAGGATGCCGACAATGCCGCCCTCGCGGAGAAATCCGGTGACCTGGTGGAAGGGATCGCGTTTGGAAAACATGCGGGTGCCATCGGCCTGGCGGCGGCGGAGGATGCGTTCGTCCAGCAGGCGGTTGTTGAGCGGGCGGTAGAAGGCTCCGGTTTTGCTGCCTTTGGGGAACAGGTGGACGATGCGGCTGAGGATTTCCCAGTTGCCCATGTGGGCGAGCAGCAGGACGACGCCCTTGCCGGTGGCGAGCGCTTGTTCGAGCAGTTCGAGGTTTTCGATGTGGATCACCCTGCCGAGTTTTTCCGGAGGGAGCCGGGCGGTGAAGGCGGCGGAAATGAGGTTCGCGCCGCTGCGGCGGAAGGACTCCTTCGCCATGCGCTGGATTTCGGCGGGGTCTTTTGTCCCGGCAAAGGCGACGCGCAGGTTCCGCAGAACCACCCTGCGCCGCAGCGGCATGAGATGCCACATCAGCCCGCCGAGAGCCTCACCTAGCCGGAACACCCAGGGCCCGGGCAGCAGGCCCGCTAGCCACTCGATGGCCGAGTGGCCCAGGCACTCCAACCGCCATTGCAGCAGCTTCCGGGATGAGTCGTTGCCTTTCATGAAAACCTTCCGTGCCCATCGGACGGGCTGCCGCGCCGTTGACTGGCTGAGGGCTTTCTGATCCCGATGCAGGGCCGATGCAAGGCCGATCACCAAGCGGTGGCAGCCCCGCGCCGGGCATGGCATTCGCATTCCATTCAAGCATGTGTTTTCAGGTTCAGACGAGTCGGTTTGATTCTGGCATTTTCATTGATGAAGCGCCAATGAATCGGTGCCCCGGGTCTTGCGTACCGATTCTCAAGCGGCGATTTCAGTTTTGCAGGCGATCACGGTTGGAAAAGCGGCGGCTCATACACTGGCTTTGCAGCGCGCGGTGACCGGGCTTCGTATCTTCAGGTTCCGCTGAAATCCATTTTCGATGCGTCGTCCCTTCCACCGGCTGGCTCCGGGGGGGGGAGATTCCCGGGGCCTGCCTTGAGGATTGTGCTGTCCTTTCGTCGGGCAGCATCCTAGGGATACTCCCCCGGCCCGGATCCCGCCATTACGTGATCGCGGGTGCTTTTCCTTCCACACATGCCCGCTAAAAACTTTCACGTCCGTCAAGCCGCCGTCTCCGCCCTCCGCGCATGGGCGAAAGGCCATGACTATGCCGAATCGCTGGTCGAGCGCCACGCGCACCGCCGCATGCTCTCCTCCGCGGACCGCGGCCTGCTACAGGCCATTCTTTTCGGCGTGCTGCGCCAGCGGCGTTTGTTAGACCACTGGATCGGCAAGCTGCGCGAGGGCACGGTGGACCCCGAAACCCGCGATGTGCTGCGTGTGGGGCTCTGCCAGCTCCTGATCCTCGGCATCCCCGAGCACGCCGCGGTCAATGAAACGGTGGAATCCGGAAAAGCCAGCGTGCGCGGCCTGGTGAACGCAGTGCTCCGACGCGCCATCGTTTCGCGAAAGCGCCTGCTCGATGATGTCGCCGATCTCCCGCCGCCCATCGCCCACTCGCATCCCGACTGGCTGTTCAAGCGCTGGAAGGCCGCCTTCGGCAAACGCGAGGCCATCGCCCTGATGGAGTGGAACAACCGGCCGGCCGAGACTTTTTTCCGCATCAATCCGCTCATCGAGATTCCCGCCGAAATCCCGGGAATACCCGTCGATGGAGCGCCCGGATTTTATCAACTCGAAGGCTCTCTGCCTGGCGCGCTGCTTGCCTCCGGAGCGCTCTACATCCAGGATCCCGCCACCCGGCATTCAGTCGATCTGCTGGATCCGAAACCCGGAGAACGCATCCTCGACGCTTGCGCCGCGCCCGGTGGCAAGGCCTTCCTGATCGCCGCCGCCTGCGGTTCCTCGGAGCATCTGGCATGCACGGATTCGAATGAAAAGCGCCTGCCGCGACTGCGGGAAAACCTTCAGCGCCTGCACGCCGGCAGCGCCACCATAGCCATGCACGACTGGACGAAGCCCGCGCCGCCCGCATGGCACGGCGCCTTCGATGGCATCCTGCTCGATGTTCCCTGTTCCAACACCGGCGTGATCCGCCGCCGCGTGGATGTGCGCTGGCGTCTGCAAGCTCCGGACATCGCGAAGATCGCGCTCACCCAGCGCAGGATTCTCGAAAACGCCCTGCCCTGCCTCAGGCCCGGCGGTCGTTTGGTGTATTCCACCTGCTCGATCGAGCCCGAGGAAAACCTCCAACTGGTCGAGGCTTTTCTAGCCGATCATGCGGACTGCGAACTTGAATCCACCCGCGAGGCGCTGCCATTTCGCGATCTGACGGACGGAGCCTTCGCGGCCTGCCTGCGGCTGAAATGAGCACTCCCCTCGATCGCGGCGTGAAAGGCTACCACGCTTATGGCCCGTGGCTGCGGGAGAAATACGCCGGTGAGCGTGTCAACAAGGTCATCGTCGATGCCGGCTTCACCTGCCCGAACCGCGATGGCAACAAAGGCTACGGAGGCTGCACGTATTGCAACGTCGATTCCTTCACCCCGGCGCTGCCCCGCTCGCTCGATGACATCCGCGAGCAGGTCATCCAGGGCATCCAGCGCGCCAGGGATCACTACAAGGCCACTAAATTCATCCTCTACTTCCAGCCTAACACCAACACCTACGCGCAGGTCGATCATCTCAAGGCGGTCTATGACGAGGCACTGAACAGCGCGCCGGGCGATGTCGTGGGCCTCTCCATCGGCACCCGCGCGGATTGCATGGATGCGAAAAAAATCGCACTGCTGGAAAGTTATGCCTCCCGCCTCGATGTGGATCTCGAACTCGGCATGGAATCTGTCCACGAAGCGACCCTGGCACGCATCAACCGCGGATGCACGCATGCCGAACTCACGGATTTGTTAGAATCGCTGCGCGACAGCCCGCTCATGCTCTGCGTCCACACGATCTTCGGCTTTCCATGGGAAACCCGTGAAATGATGCTGGCCCAGGCCGCGGAGGTGAACCGCTTTCCGCAGATCCGTTTCATCAAGCTCCACCACCTCCATATCGTCAAAGGCTCCATCCTCGCGGCGAAGTATCGGAAGGAGCCCTTTCCGCTCTTCACCCTTGAGAAATACACCGACTTCCTCTGCGAGCTGCTGCCCCTGCTGCGCGCCGACATCGTCATCCAGCGGCTTTTCGGCCTGGCCGACCGCGACCTGCTCATCGCTCCCGACTGGGGCCTGAGCAAATCCCTGATCCAGAAACACATCGACCGCGAGATCGAGCGACGCGGCGTCGTACAGGGCGGCGCGCTCTAACAACCTAATGGCTCATGCTTTCGGCAGGAAGAAGCCGCGTTGTTTGTCCGAGACGGGCATGCCGGCGCGCTCCATCACCGCGAGCATGTCCTCCCATAACTGGCGCCTGGGCGTGAGGTCCGCCTGGCTGCGCAACAGATGACTCGGATGAAAGGTGACACGCAGCGGGATGCCCGCGAACTCGTGCCAGGATCCACGCAGGCCCTCCACCGTGCCCGCGGTGCCTAACAAACTCTCCGCGGCGGTGCCGCCAAGCGCGATGATGCACGCGGGCCGGACGATTTCCACCTCGGCGCGGATGAATGGCATGCAGGCCGCGATTTCCTCGGGGCTTGGCGTGCGGTTGTTGGTCGCCTGGCGGGCGGTGGCCGGACGGAATTTGACGATGTAGGAAAGATAAACGTCCTCCCTCGCGAGGCCCATCGTCGTGAGGATGACGGTGAGCTTCTGTCCGGCGGAACCCACGAAGGGCTCGCGCTTCCGCTCCTCCTCGTAGCCGGGCGCCTCGCCCACCAACATGATCCGCGCGTCGGGATTTCCCGTGGCGAAAACCAGCGTTTCGCGCAGCGTGCCCAGCGTTTTAGCGGGAGCCCAGCTCTCGGCCTGCCGCCGTAGCGAGGCGAGGCGCTCCGCCTTCGATTCGCCCTCGGAGGTCACGTTTGCCGGGACCGCCACGGGTGGGGAAGGGGCCTTCGCCGGTTCCGGCACCGCGACCCGGGTTTCGCCGCCCGCCTGGGCACGCCGGTGGAGATCCCGTAAATCTTCGCGCGCCTCGTCATCGAGTAAAATGTGAGTCACACCGCGGGCCCTTTCGGCTTCGAGGAACTCAATCACGGCATCGACGGGGCGGCTCACGCGGTCCACGCTAGGGGCTCGCCGGGCGCAGTGCAATCGCTGGATTTTCACTCCGCTCTTCCGCCTTGCCAGCCGGACGGCTATCCCTAAAGCTCTGTCCAGCAAAGAACATGAATAAAGTCCTGATCATCGGTGCCGGAGGAGTCGGCAAGGTTGTTGCCCACAAATGCGCCACGGTCCCCGAGGTCTTCGGGGAAATCACCCTCGCCTCCCGCACCCTCTCGAAATGCGATGCCATCGCCGCAGAGGTGAAACAACGCACCGGCCGCAGCATCGCCACCGCCCGGGTGGACGCTGACAATCCCGTGGAAACTGCGGAATTGATCCGCAAAACCGGCGCGAAGCTGCTCATCAACGTGGCCCTTCCCTATCAGGATCTCCATCTCATGGATGCCTGTCTGTCAGCAGGTTGCGACTACATGGATACGGCGAATTACGAGCCGAAGGAGGTCGCGAAATTCGAGTATTCCTGGCAATGGGCCTATCAGCAGCGTTTTGAAAAGGCCGGGCTTTCCGCCTTGCTCGGCTCGGGTTTCGACCCCGGCGTGACCAACGTCTTCACGGCCTGGGCGCTGAAACACCATTTCGATGAGATCCAAACGCTCGACATCATCGACGTGAATGGCGGCAACCACGGCAAGGCCTTCGCCACCAATTTCAACCCGGAAATCAACATCCGCGAAGTCACCGCCGAGTGCCGCCACTTCGAGGACGGCGCGTTTGTCGAAACCCCGCCGATGTCCCTGCATCAGGCTTTCACCTGCCCGGACGAGGTGGGCACCTATCAAATCTACCGGATGTACCACGAGGAGCTCGAATCGCTCGTCAAACACATCCCCGCCATCAGGCGGGCGCAGTTCTGGATGTCGTTCTCTCCCAACTACCTCAAACACCTCGAAGTGCTCGGAAACGTCGGCATGACGCGCATCGATCCGGTCATTTACAACGGCGTGGAAATCATTCCGCTGCAGTTTCTCAAAGCCGTGCTGCCGGACCCCGGCGACCTTGGGAAATCCACCAAGGGCCGCACCTGCATCGGCAACATCATCACCGGCCTCAAGGACGGCAAATTCAAGGCGATCTATATCTACAACATCTGCGACCACGAGGCCTGCTTCGCCGAGGTCGGCTCCCAGGCGATCTCCTACACCACCGGCGTGCCCGCCATGATCGGTGCCAAGCAATTGCTGGCTGGCACCTGGCGCAAACCCGGGGTATGGAACATGGAACAACACGATCCGGACACATTCATGGCCGACCTCAACGCCCATGGGCTGCCATGGAAATGGGTTGAATTAAGCCGGGAACAAGCCACAGCCCTGCAGCCGACCGCAGCACCATCCGGACATTAGCTTTTGCATCGAAGATGAGCCAGAACATGATCGAAACCACGGAACACCTGGTTCTCCACCTGGAGAAAAGCCGGGGCGATGCCGAAACTCCGATCTGTGCCATCGACACCGAGGCCGACAGCCTCCACCGCTACCGCGAGTCCCTCTGCCTCGTTCAGTTCGCTGTCCGCGATGGTTCCGTGCTCATCGATCCGCTGGCGATCGAAAACCTCTCGCCGCTCGGCGAATACCTCTCCCAGGCCACCGTCTGGATGCATGGAGCGGATTACGACATGACCATGTTCAAACGGCAGTTCGGCGAGCTTCCCGCGATCATTTACGACACCCAGATCGGTGCCAGATTGCTCGGCGTCCGGCGTTTCGGCCTCGGCGATCTGGTGAAACAATATTTCGGGGTAGAACTCTCGAAATCCTCCCAGAAAGCCGATTGGGGGAATCGCCCGCTTTCGCCCAAGATGGTCGAATACGCGCTCAACGACGTGCATTACCTGCTCGAAATGGGTGATATCATCGTCGCACAATTGCGCGATCTCGGGCGCTACGATTGGTTTGAGGAAAGTTGCGTGGCCGCCCGCCGGAAGGTGCTCGAGCGCGACGACACAAAGGAGGAAATGTGGCGCATCCAGGGCTCCGGCAAGCTGGATCGCCGAGGATTGGCCTGCCTGCGGGCGCTTTGGCAGTGGCGGGATGCCGAGGCCAAGACATGGGACCGCCCCTCCTTCATGGTCGTCACCAACCGCGAATTGCTCGAATGGAGCCACGATCTCGCCTCCGGAAAATGCGTCACGCTGCCCCATCATTTCCGTCCGGATCGCCTGAAACGTTTCCGAAGCACCGTCGCCGCCGTGGAAGCGCTCTCCGATGCCGAATGGCCGGAACGCCCCGCAGGCAAACGCCGGAAACGGGACCGCGATTTCGATCGCAGGGTGGATGCCCTGATCCGCGACCGCGAGCAAGCCTCCGCCAGGTTGGACATCGAGGGCTCGCTGATCGCATCGCGCGCGGTGCTGGAATCCATCGCCGCAGATGATGCCATGCCCTCCGAGCTGCTGCTCAGATGGCAACTCGAATGCCTCGGCCTGACGGATTGACCTTTTTTCCACCGCCCGTGCATCCAGCGCGTTCCAACAAAGAATCTTCCCAGGCTTCGACCGTGAAATTCTGGTGCACCGCCTGCGGAATCCTCCTCTCGATCGATCCCTCACAAGCGGGAACCAGCGGCCCATGCCCGTCCTGCGGCACATGGATCACCTCCCCACTGGCGTCACCGCATACCGTCCCAAGGCAATCCCACCAGACCCGGGACCACACCCACATCCGCAAAAGAGTCAGGATTCAAGCCGATTCGGGCATCGATCATGCACACCTCGAAAACCGGGAATCCTTGAAAACCCTGAGAATTCTCACCCTGTTTGTTATGGTCATTTGTTGCTGCCTCGCGGCGGCCTGGTTTTTGAAGGATTGGATGCTTCGCTAGCGGTTTCGCAAGCGGCTTTCCATGAATAGGTTGCGATATTCGGAAGGTGGTCGGAAAAGAGGTCTTTTTTGAAAGAAGTTCCTTGTTTCCATGGTCCGGATTTCAGACCTTTTCCCCGCCCTATGTCCGAGATTCCGCACGAGCCCCAACAAGCCCCGACCAAGGTCGCAACCGAGCAGCAATACGATGCCGCGCAGATCGACAAACTCGAAGGTCTTGAGGCCGTCCGCAAGCGTCCCGGAATGTACATTGGCGATCCCGATGAACGCGGCCTCCACCATTGCGTTTTCGAGGTTTTGGACAACTCGATCGACGAGCACCTCGCCGGCTACTGCTCGCGCATCAAGATCTCCATTCATGTCGATGGCTCGGTTTCCATCTCCGACAACGGCCGTGGCATCCCGGTGGACATGCATCCGAAGTTCGGCATGCCCGCCGTGGAGCTTGTTCTAACAAACCTCCACGCCGGCGGAAAGTTCGGCCAGGGAGCTTACAAATATTCCGGCGGCCTCCACGGTGTCGGAGCCAAATGCGTCAACGCTCTGGCCGATTGGTTCCGCGCCGACATCATGCGCAACGGCAAGGTCCACCGCATCGGCTTCGAGCGCGGCAAGACCACCGAGCCGCTCCATGTCGTGGGCGAGGTCGATCCAAACAAAACCGGCACCACCATCACCTTCTTCCCGGATGCGACGATCTTCGTCGATACCATCGAGTTCAAGTTCGACCGCCTCGCCACCCGCCTGCGCGAGCTTGCATTCCTCAACCCCGGCCTGATCATCGATCTCGAGGACGAGCGCCCCGAATCCGCGAAAAAGGAGACGTTTTACTATGCCAAGGGCATCGAGGAATTCGTCATCCAACTCGGTGAAAACAAAACCGTCATCCACGACACTCCCGTCATCCTCAACGGCAAGCGCCAGATCGATCTCGATTACGACGGCAAGCAAACCACCGATGATGTCTTCGCCGACGTGGTCTTCCAATACAACGATTCCTACAACGACAACATACTCTGCTTCGCCAACTCGATCCCCAACGGCGATGGCGGCACCCACCTCACCGGCTTCCGCAGCGCGCTCACCCGCGGCATCAATCAATACGCAAAGGTCAACAAGATCCTCAAGGACAAGGACCCCGCTCTATCAGGCGATGACGTCCGCGAAGGCCTTGTCTGCGTGATCTCGGTGAAGATGCCGAACCCGCGTTTCAGCTCGCAGACCAAGGACAAACTCGTCAACACCGAGATCGAAGGCGTGGTTTCCTCAATCGTTTACGAGGGCATCATGCAATACTTCGATGAAAACCCGGCGCTCGCCCGCAAGGTCATCGAAAAATCCGTCAATGCCGCCCGTGCCCGCGAAGCTGCCCGGAAGGCACGCGAGACCGTCCGCAAGTCCGCCCTCTCCGGCGGCGGCCTGCCCGGCAAACTCGCCGACTGCTCCGAGCGCGATCCCGCGAAATCCGAGCTCTATATTGTCGAAGGTGACTCCGCCGGTGGTTCCGCCAAGCAAGGCCGCGACCGCCGCACGCAGGCGATTCTGCCGTTGCGCGGCAAGATCCTCAATGTCGAGAAGGCCCGCCTCCACCGCGCCCTGCAGAACCGGGAAATCCAAAACCTCATCACCGCCATCGGCGCGGGCATCGGCGATGGCGAGCAGGAAGGCTCGTTCAACATCGACAAGGTCCGCTATCACAAGATCGTCATCATGACCGATGCCGACGTGGACGGCTCGCACATCCGCACCTTGTTGCTGACGTTTTTCTGCCGCCACATGCCCGCACTTGTAAAACGGGGATTTCTCTACATCGCCCAGCCGCCGCTCTATCTGGTGACCCGCAAGAAGCGCTCCGAATACGTGCAGGACAACGACCAGCTCAACAAGATCCTCATCGAACTCGGTGCCGGTGAAGTCATTCTCCGCACCTGCGATCAAACCCGCAGCTTCACCGCCGACGAATTGAAGGTCATTCTCGACAACCTGTCATCTCTCTCGCGCTTCACCAATTCCATCGAAGGCAACGGTGGAAATTTCAGGGACTATCTCGCAGCCCGCCACAACGGTGCCCTGCCGGAATACATGGTGCGCATCCGCATCGGCAATGATGAGAGCGTGATGTATTTCTCCACCGAGGCGGATCTCCGCTCTTATGCAGCGGAAAACCGCGACCTCCGCATGTTCGACGAGGTTCTAACCGACGAGGAACTCGCCGCCAATACGGGTCCTTCCCGCCGTGCCAACCTTCACGAACTCCACGAGTCCCACGCGATCACCCGCATCTTCTCGCGCCTCACCGAATGCGGCATCGACACCACGGTGTTTTTCAACGACGACGCCCCGCTCTTCGAAATCCTGGAAGGCGATGGCGACAAACAGAAAGTGACCCCGGTTTTCGCCATCCCGGAAATCCTTGCCAAGGTTCTCGAAATCGCCAGCCGCGGCGTCGCAATCAAACGCTTCAAGGGTCTTGGTGAAATGAACGCCAAGCAGCTCTTCGAAACCACCATGGACCCCGTCGTCCGCCAGTTCCTCCGCGTCCGCCTCGACGAGGACAACGCCGTAGAAGCCGACAAGATGTTCGATGTGCTTATGGGTGACGTCGTTGAACCCCGCAAGCGCTTCATCGAAGACAACGCGCTGAATGTTAGAAATCTTGATGTCTAATCCTGATCCAAAGCTGACCAAGGAAAAGATTCTCGCTGCCTTGGATGCGATCAACCTCCTTCTTGAACAGAAGGGGGTCATTGGAGAGATTTGTATTTTCGGCGGAGCCACCATGATTCTTGCCTTCAACGCACGCCCTTCCACTCGTGACGTTGATGCGGTTTTTGTCCCGAAGTGCGAAATTTCCAAAGCTGCGGAACAGGTTGCGGAGGAGCTCGATCTTCCGGTTTCATGGTTAAACGACGGAGTCAAAGGTTTCGTCTCGGCCACCGGCGATTTGACAGAAGAAGGGATGCCCCAGTGGCCTAACCTTCGAATTCTCAGGCCATCCTCACGCTATCTTCTCGCGATGAAATGCATGGCCAGCCGTGTCGCCGGTTATGACACCGGCGGTGATCAGGACGACATCGTTAGCCTCTGCAACGAACTCAATCTCACGCAGGCGGAACAGATCCTGGACGTGGTTTCCTGCTACTATCCGGCGAATCTGATTCCCGCCAAGACCGCATTTTTCGTGGAGGAAATCGTGGAGCTATTGAAAGGAGGCTCCCGATGATCGCTGTCGCAGTCCCCATGAAAGAAGCCTTTGCGGCGATCCAAAGTGGCGAGGACTTCGGCTACATGATCCGCGATTTTCTGGATCGTTTTAGAGACGAGCCAAGCCCCTTCCTCATCGCCGAAGAACCAGTGCCTCTTGCCACTGTCCTCAATGACAACGGGCTGGCGGATGCCTACCTGGCTGCCACCGCCGCTTGGCTCGCCAACAAGAATCGTCTCCCAGTTCCTGCATGGGCCAAAGGTGCGTCCCGCGCTCTCGAATCCCCATGGTTCGCGGCTCGCAGCCATAAACTTCGAATGCTCCTACTCCAGGAAAGCCCCTCGGAATTTCGTGTCCGCAATCTTTTCGTTTCCGCCAATGCGTTGTCGCGGGCGTGATTTGCCATTTACGCACATGGACATTCACACCATAACGTCGAAAACCAAATGACAGCTGTGATCGAGAATATATTCCTGGAATGTGCCCGAGCAATTGACTCAAGTGTCCTGATTGACAAGGTCTCCACGACCGACAAGGAATACAGTTTCCAAAACTGGTTTTCTGATCGTCTTGCCTCGATCAGGCTGAATTTTGATGAGCCGTCAAGAAATGCCTGCCCGGATTTCCGATTGGTAGATCATGCATTAGAATTCGAACTCAAGGGTCTGGGTTTTCCCGGACGAGAGGCCAACTATGACTGCAACAGTCAAATTCCATCCGGACGCCACAATGGAAGGGAGATCTACTATGTTTTTGGACGCTACCCGGCCAAATACAGTGACAAATCCTATCCGGTTTACGATCTGGTGATGTGCCACGGTGATTTCTTGAACGCCGACCACAGCTACGTCCACAAGAACAAAAACCTGAAAGGATTCGGGAGTTACGGAGACATGATGATTCGGGATAGAAAGATGTACGTGGCTCCCACGCCTTACGCGCTGACTCTCGGGACGGAACGGCAGGTCACTTTGATTGCGTCTCGGAATTTCAATCCCTCACAACGACTGAAGCGGGCTGGTGCAATCAGCCGCACGGAATCCGCCAACCTCATTCGCGGCTACAGCTTCGACATGATGACCCACGAACTCAAGGCTTCCCTGGTTACGAACCCGGACGCCGGCAAGAAACATTCATTCAGCGTGTTTCGAGCATCAAACTCCAACGGACCGGAAGTCTCCCTAGCATAAGATGTCGATGTCGTTCACAGGACTGTTTTCAGGAGCCGGAGGATTGGACCTCGGCTTCGAGATGGCCGGTTTCAAGCATCTGTATTCATCTGACATTGATCCGTGGAGCGTCCGCACACTGAAGGACAACCGTCCTGAATGGGCTTCCACCGAGTCGGACGTAAGGAAAATTTCACCATCTGACCTCCCTGATTCCGATGTATTGCTTGCCGGTTTCCCTTGCCAGGGATTCTCACTCGGAGGCAACCGCCAGCAGGACGACGAGAGGAACTACTTGTTCAAGGAAGTCGTCAGGTTGGCAAAATCAAAGAAGCCCCGGTTCGTATTAATCGAAAACGTGCTCAATCTCCGCACGATGATTGAACCAATCAGCGGCAAGCCGTTTGTCGATGTCATATCCAAGCATTTCGAGGCCCTTGGATACAATGTGAAGCACAATATTTTCAGGGTGTCCGGTTACGGAGTGCCACAAACCAGAAGGCGATTCATCTTCATCGCCAGCCGCGATCCCTTTCCGAAGGGTTTCCATTGGCCTTCACCAGAAAATGATACCCCGGCATCCGGGTTTTTATCCGACGTTAGGGACGGCACGGACATTTCCCTGCCGAATCATTCTCCGGAGTGGGGCTTCAAAAGCCGGGTGCATGATGAAACTGCCGAAGAGTTCGATCCGTCCGAAGCGCCAGTTGCCTGTAGATTCTCCAGAACAGGTTCGGATGGCCACCCGATTCGCTCACTTGATGTACCCTTTCCAGCTATCGATACGGCGACCATCTGGGGTTGGGCACAGGGCAATGTTGTTGCGGAGCGGTTGGAAAAAGACCGTGTGAATGGTTCATTCGTGAGGAATAAAGACACGAATTTGAAACTATGGCGAATCAAGGCCAGTCGTTTGAGGAGTTTTACTGATCGGGAGTATGCCAGACTGCAAACTTTTCCTGATTCTTGGTTTTTCCATGGTGGAAACAAGCGCCACATCCACAAGCAGATCGGCAATGCGGTTCCCGTACAGTTCGCACTAAGAATCGGAAATTTCCTCAAAACAGTTGGAAGCGCCCAACGCAGCGGAAACGCTATGAAAGCGGCAGGCAAAGGCCACAGCACTCAAATCGAACTCGGCATTTAAAACTCTAAACCGCTAGTCAATTCCTGTATCAAACCAGTGCAATAAATTTCATCCAGGTATAAACTCCGCCCCTTGGCATTACCTTTTTCCCATGTCCGAAGAACACATCAAACCCATCAACGTCGCCGAAGAACTCTCCCAATCGTTCTTGGAATATTCGATGTCGGTGATCATCTCCCGCGCGCTTCCTGATGTTAGGGACGGCCTGAAGCCTTCCCAGCGCCGCGTGCTCTATGCCATGCGCCAGCTCGGCGTCGGACCGGGAAAACCCCACGTCAAGTGCGCCAAGATCGTCGGTGAAACGATGGGTAATTTCCACCCGCACGGCGACCAATCCATTTACTCGACACTCGTCAACATGGGCCAGCCATGGTCGATGCGCGACATGCTTGTGGACGGCCAGGGAAACTTCGGTTCCGTTGAAGGCGATTCCGCGGCGTCCATGCGGTATACCGAAGCCCGTCTGCATCATCTTGGCATGGCGATGATGGAGGACCTCGATAAGGACACCGTCGATTTCCAACCGAACTATGACGGCTCGCAGGAAGAACCGTCCGTTCTGCCCTCGGCCTTCCCCAACTTCCTCGTCAATGGCGGCACCGGCATCGCCGTGGGCATGGCCACCAACCTCGCCCCTCACAACCTCGGCGAGGTGATCGACGGAATCTGCGCGCAGATCGATAACTCCGAGATCACGCTCCACGAGCTGATGCAGCACATCAAGGGGCCGGACTTTCCCGTCGCCTGCGAAATCCGCGGCATCCGCGGCATCGAGGAATACTTCGCCACCGGCCGCGGCTCGATGCGCCTGCGCGGCAGGATGGAGATCGAGGAAAACGCCGCCGGCCGCTCGTTCATCATCATCCGCGGTGTGCCTTATGGCGTGAACCGCGCGACGCTTCAGGAACGCATCGCTGAACTCGTCAACGAAAAGACCCTCACCGGCATCTCCGGCATGCGGGATCTATCCGCCGAGGACACCTGCATCGAGATCGAGTTGAAACGCGACGCCCGCCCGCAGGTGGTCATGGCGCAGCTTTTCAAGCTCACCTCGATGGAGACTTCCTTCAGCGTGAACATGCTGGCGATTCACAAGAACCGCCCCAAGCAGCTCTCGCTCAAGGAAGCCATCGACGCCTACATCGAGCACCGCCGCGAAGTCATCATCCGACGCACGCGCTATTTGTTAGGTAAAGCCGAGGAACGCGCCGAGCTGCTGGAAGCGTTCCTGCTCGCGCTCGGCCACCTCGATGATTTCATCAAGATCATCCGTAACTCGAAAAACCGCGACGAAGCCCGCGAACGCCTGGCCGCATACAATTTCCCGGTCGCCACCGCCGAAGGACTCGGCATTCTGATCCGTTCGCAGCCTTCCGTTTCCGGCGGCACCTACACCTTCAGCGAGCGACAGGTGAACGCCATCCTCGAACTCCGGCTCTATCAACTCACCGGCCTCGAACAGGACAAGGTGAAAGGCGAATACGACGGCGTGCTCGCCGACATCACCGACCTGATGGATATCCTCGCCCGCGAGTCGCGCGTGCTCGTCATCATAAAGGACGAGCTCCGCCTCATCAAAGACAAGTACGCCACTCCGCGCAAATGCACCATCGTCGCCGAAGCCGGCGAGGTCGCCATGGAAGACCTCATCGCCAACGACGCGATGATCGTCACGCTTTCGCACCGTGGTTATGTGAAACGCACGCCTTCCACCGAATACCGCCTCCAAGGCCGCGGCGGCAAAGGGCTCAAGGGCATGGAAACCCGCACAACCGGCAAGAACGAGCCGGACGATTTCATCGAGCACCTCTTCAGCGTCCAGGCGCACGATTACCTGCTCTTCTTCACCAACACCGGCCGCATGTATGTCGAGCGGGTTTATGAACTCCCGGAAGGCTCGCGCACCGCGATGGGCCGCAGCATCCAGAATGTTCTCAACCTAAAGCCCGAGGAAAAAATCGCCGCATTGCTCCGTCTCGAACGCACGGTGGACGAAAACGGAAATGATATCACATTCCGCGAAGAAGCCGGTTATGTCTTCTTCGCCACCCGCAGCGGCAAGGTCAAGAAAACCGCCGTCAACGATTTCCGCAACTACCGCAAGGACGGCATCATCGCCATCAACCTTGAGGAAGGAAACTCTCTAATTGGCGTGAACCTCACCAGCGGTGAAGACGATATCGTCCTCGTCACGCGAGACGGAATGGGCATCAAATTTACAGAAGGCGTTTACAAAAAGCCCCAGGGCGAAGTGACGGAGGGGGAAGAGCCTGTCGAAGAGGAATCCGCAGGGGAGGATGCCGCCGAAGATGAAGGCAGGCCGCAGATCCGCCCGCAAGGGCGCGCTACCGCCGGGGTCACGGGGATCCGCCTGCGTAAGGACGACTACGTTGTCGGCATGGCGATCGCTTCGGAGGAAACGATGTTGCTTGTCGCCTCGGAAAACGGTCTCGGCAAACGCACGGCGTTCTCCAGTTATCGAGCCCTTCGCCGTGGTGGCATGGGCGTGAAGACACTCAACGTCACCGACAAGACCGGCAAGGTCGTTAACGCGGTCGCCGTGACCGAAGCGGACGAACTCATGCTCATGACTTCCAGCGGCCAGAGCATCCGCATCCGGGCCGCCGAAGTCAGGGAAACGGGCCGGAATGCCCAGGGCGTGAAGCTCCTTACCCTCAAGGCAGGAGAAAAACTCCAGGATATCTCCATCGTCATCCCGGATGGCGAGGACGCCGATGAAACGCCAGGTGAAGATGCATCGTCCTCAGTCGGTACCGAAAAATCCTCTGAAAATGATGTCGGCTGAAGCCAGCGCTTCCCTTTTACTCATTCTTCCACCGGTTGGGCACGGAGGGGTGGCGCGGGTGCTTCCTCCACCGGCAGGGCGCGTTGGGGTTTGACCAGCACGGCTTTTGGCGGTGGTGCCTCCACCACGACGGGAGCCACCGGCGGCACTTCTTCAATCCTCGGTTTTTGGGCGGGTGCCTCGACGACCACGGCGGCCTTTTTAGGCGCAATTTTCATCTGCCCCTCGGATGGTGGGGTTTTGCGCATCCGGATTTCCACCCGGCGATTGGCCGCTTGTTCCCCGGCGCCGCCTGCAATCACCAGCGGCTCGTATCGCCCGAAACCGCGGGTGATGATTTTTGATGCATTCATGCGCATCGATTCCACCAGATAGCGTTTGACGGTCTCGGCGCGCCGGATTGAAAGATCGAGGTTGAATTCATCGCCGCCCACCAGGTCGGTGTGACCTTCGATCCAGCAGAACAGGTTCGGATTGCGGTCCATGAGCAATGCCAGCTTCATGAGGCCGACCTTGGCGCTTTCGCGAAGTTCGGTGCTGTTGAACTCGAACAACAAATCGCTGGGCAACATCGTTTTGCTGGCGAGCAGGATGTTCGGCGGCAGGTCGAGCAGGTCATCGAGCGAGGCGATCCCATCCAGCGCCCCGCGCTCGACGGATCCGTTGGCTCCGCGCTTGATCATTTCCTCGGTGAATTTGCCCAGCTCGCTGTCGTCCATCCGCACGGCACCGGGATCGACCGTCACCTGGCCGACTTCCGCAGGTTTGAGCGCTTCGAGTTCGCGCCCGAGCTCGGGCAAATCGGCATCAATCTCAAGCCCTGCGGAGACTTCCATGGCGATGGCCGCCGGATCTCCTGCAAGCGCCGGAGCCTGCATTTTGAGCGCGTATTGCGCCTCTTCGATGTCCGGCTTGATGTCGATTTCCTGATCCTTGGGCAGCGCATCGAGCAAATCCACTTCTTCCAGCAGCGAGGCCGCATCCTTCGGCGGGATGATCAAGTCCTCGGGTGGTGCGGCCTGCTCGGCATCCATTGGCCGCACTTCCACCTGGCGTACATTGATGGAGCCGGTGCTCAGCTCACGCGCCTGCTCGAAACGCAGCGCGATTTTCATCCGATCCAGCACGAGAAAGACCGCCACATGCATTAGGATGGAAAGCAGCATCGCCACCGCGGCCCACCAGCCGATATGCTCCGGACCAGGAAGGCGGTAAGTCCCCCCGTCTCGAAGCTCGCTCCATGAATAGCCGTCGGCCATGCCCCACTATACGGTGCTCTAACGTGCTGGCAATCACGGGAATGAGCGATTATTTCTGCGCCTGGCACCGCGTGTGCTGTATCATTCAATAACCTCCCACACACTATGGCTGCGAAAAAGACTGCGAAAAAATCGACGGAATCCACTCCCACCAAGGCACCTGCCGCTAAAAAAGCCGCGAAGAAGGCCGTCCCTGCGAAAAGCACTCCGGAAACCGGAACCTCATCTGCTGCAAAAACCGCCATTCCCACTATTCCCGTCAAACCCACCGCTCCGAAAGCGAGCACCGAAGCGATCGCCCGCGCGGCGTATTTGAATTACCGTCGGCGCGTCGAACAGGGGCTTCCCGGCGACAGTCGAGGGGATTGGCTGGAAGCGGAGCGCCAGCTCGCGAAATGACGCCATTGGAATAGGCGCACGGCAGCAGTTCGTATGGTTTCTCATCATTAGCATCCGGTTTGGGAAACGGGATGCGGTTTTACGGATGATTGGTGAGGCACATGCGGGAATGATTCAGGGGCGGTAGGTCGGGATGGAAACAGCGATGGCGAGCCTTTCCCAGGGGGAATCATCCATGTGCGGACTTTGGCCTTCAATCCATCCGATTGCCCGGCCAGCGCTCCACCGCCAGACGGATGCCGGTCGCCTTGTGAAGCGTTTCCTCGTATTCCTTCTCCGGCTCCGAATCGGCGACGATGCCGGCCCCTACCTGATAGACAAGCCGCCCGCCACTCCGGACCAGGGTGCGGATGGCGATGTTGAATGAGCTCTCGCCATGGTAGCCGAGCCAGCCGACCGCGCCGCAGTAGTTGCCGCGCGGCGCATCCTCCAACTCGCGGATGATCTCCATGGCGCGTTTTTTTGGCGCACCGGTGATGCTGCCGCCGGGAAAACAGGCCGCCAGCGCGTCGATCGCATCGGTTTCGGCGCGCAGCGTGCCGCTGACTGTGGAAACGAGGTGGTGGACCTGCGCGAGGGATTCGAGCTGGAGCATTTCGGAAACCTCCACGCTGCCGAATTCACAGACCTGCCCGAGATCATTGCGCAGCAGGTCCGTGATCATCACCAGCTCGGCGATTTCCTTCGCGGAAGTCTGCAACTCATAGGCCGAGCGGCGGTCCTCATCCGGATCCTCAAAGCGCGGGCGGGTGCCCTTGATCGGACGGGTCTCGATGCCGCGGCCGGAGATCTTCAGGAAACTCTCCGGTGAGGAGCCCAGCAGCTCCCGGCCATCGAGCGACAGCCATGCGGCCATCGGCGCGGGCGAGGCTTCGCGCAGGATTTCATACAAGCCGAACAGGGAGCCGCCTGCCACCCGCGCCTCGAAGGTCTGCGAGAGATTGACCTGATAGATATCACCCGCCGTGATCCATTCCTTGATTCGCGCGACGTCATCGAGATACTGTTCGTGGCTTGTGTTTGCGCTGAAACCGCCGATCACCGCAGGCGCGTCCGTCGTGTGCCGCAGGCATTCCGAGAGTCCTCCGCATTCCCACCATGTCCGGTCGCGATGGTTGAAGACCAGCATTTCGGGAAAATCCCCGAATACGAAATCGCCCTCGTATTCGAGCCACCCGCACAAGCCGCCTAGCGGAAATCCTTGATCTCCATGTGCCGGCGGGCCCTGCGCCACCGCCGTGCGCAACACGGCGCGGTCCGCCTCCGCGTGGATCGATCCGCGCAGGATCCGCGTGGGCCGCGCGGCGATCACCGAGGCCGGCTGGCATGCGGTGGACGGCAGGTTTCCGGCGCTGTCAAAAAACACCAGGCCCGGCAGATGGCGCAGTCCCGCCGCCACCTCGATGGGTGTCATGCCATCGAGCCGCGCGGGCCGCATCCGGGTTTGCGTTAGCGCTTCCGCCATCGTGGTGGAAAGCAAGTGCCGCAGGTCCGCCAACGCAAGCTGGAAAGTCGCGCCTTAGCGGCTGAGCACGACATTCATGATGGTGCCGTTGAGGTGGTCCGCATCCTTGGAGGAGAGGAAGGAGCCGCTTCCGGCGATGTCGCCGGGGGGGCGGCAGCGGCCTTCGGGCATTGATTCATGAATCCTGATTCGCGTCCATTCCCGGCATGAAATCATCCAAGGTCGGCGTGTCCATTTTTCCAGCGCGCTACAGCCCGCGGAATTCGGTGGCGAGTTTCTTGGCGGTGGCGATCGTGTTGCGATGGAGTTTCGCGGTGAAATCGGCCTGGCGGTTGTATCCGCCGCCGTAGAGCACGGCCACCGGGATGCGGTTCCTGATGAAGGCTCCTAGCAGGACTTCGTCGCGGCGCTGGATGTCCTTCAGCGAAAGATGCATCTGGCCGAAACGGTCGTTGCGGTGGTTGTCCGCGCCGGAAATCCAGATCACCAGATCCGGCGAGAAGGCGTCCAGCGCGTTGGCAAGGCTGGTGAAAAGCTGGTGCAGATACATCTCGCCTTCGACATAACGCACGGTCTCGATGTCGAGCGTGCCGGGGGTTTTCCGGGTCGGATAATTCCGGCCGACGTGGATGGAGTAGGTGAACACGCGGGGGTCATGGGCTAGCAGGGCGGCGGTGCCATTGCCCTGGTGGGCATCGGTGTCCACAACCATGATTCTGATGTTAGGCTGCTTGTCCTGGAGGTCGCGGATGGCGACGGCCACATCGTTGAACACGCAGTAGCCCTCGCCGTGTTCGCGGAAGGCGTGGTGGGTGCCGCCGGCGAGGCAGACGCCGACGCCCTCGACGAGCGCCGCGTGGCAGGCGAGGCGGGTGGCCTCCACCTCGGTGGCGCTGCGGGTGAAAAGCCGCGGGGTGGCCGGCAGGCCTAGCAGGATTTGCTCCTTGCGCCCGAGCATGCCGGACTCGATTTTACGGATGTAATCGAGCTCATGGACGCGCTGCAGGAGATGGGTGTCCGCGCTGAGGACCTCGATGATTTCCTCGGGCCGGAGCACGCCGCCATCGAGCAGCATGTCCTTGGAAACGCGGAATTTCTCCATCGGAAACGGGTGGCCCGATGGCAGTTCAAGTTCCAGTTCCTCCGAATAAAAACAACGCATGATGCCGGACAGAACCAACAGTGGAATCCGCCGTGTGGAAAGGGCAAAGATCACAAGCGGCAGGTTCAGGGCGCGTGATTTCTCAGAGCTCCAGCATGAAGTCGCACATCGGGAAGACCCTGCCGTTGAGGCGCGGCTCGAACCCATGGCCGCCCGGGTGAAGGACACGGGTGGTGACGGGTCTGAAAGAATGGCGGCCGGTGATTTCCCAGGATTCTCCAGAGGCGAGCTCCCGGATGCGGCCCTTGAAGATCTTGGGGCTGAGGCTGCCGTTCGCCTTGCGATGGTGAATGGCGTAATCGAACATCACCTTGATCGGGCGGCGCGCGGTGTTGCGGATGACGAGGCGGTATTCGAGAAACCCGCCGGATTTCACGGTGGTCGCGCCGAGGCCGGTGAAATCGAGTGCCAGTGCTTTGGCCGATCCATAACCGTGCATCTCCAATGCGCCCGGATGACCGGCTTTGAGCAGCGTGCGGCAGGCGTGGCGGGCGAGCTTTTGCAGGCGCGGATCGCCGGGATTCGCACTCCGCCAGCGGGCGAGAGTGCCGATGACCAGTTCCGGGTGGTGTTTGCTGAAATCGTTGAGGTGATTCGAGACCGAGAGCCGCACATAGTCGCTGGGATCGCGGTGGAGTTTTTCCAACAAGCGAAGCGTCGGGTGAGGCGGCTCCAGCAGTTCGGGAAGATTTCCACCCCAGGGCAGCAACGGGCGGCTGCCTTCGGAAACGAGACGGCGCACATGCTCGTCCGGGTGGGCGCACCAGGCGTGGAGTTGCTTGAGCGTGCGCTGCGGGTCATGGCGCAGGAATGGCCGGATCGCGAACTCGCCGGTGAATCGGTTCGTCATTTCGCACAGCGCGGCCATCGCCTCATCGAAGTGCGGCAACCCGCGCCGCGCGACGATTTCCGTGAGCGGCCAGACGAGAAATCCGCGCAGGCCGCGCGTGTCCGCCTCATCGCTGGCGAGGGTTTTCACGAAAATGGAAAACATCTCCGGCGGATGCGCGGGCAGCCCGGCCTCGATGCGGTCCGCGATGAAGTGCATGCGCTGTTTCAGTTCCAGCGGCTCCAGCGCGTCCTCCAGCCCCTTGCTGAATCGCGGCAGGGAAAACGCCGGATGCGCGCGCTTGACCGCCTCCGCGATGAGGACGGCATTGGGATGGGAAAACGCGTTCTTGAAAGGCTCCATGTCGGAGTTCTGGATAGGGCTTGTCGCTTTTTTCCTCCAGTGGGAATTTTCGTCCTTCATGATGCCGGGCTTTTTCATGGAGCGCGGGTGGTCGTCGATGATGCGTGTCGTGCGGCACTTTCTTCCACCAGGTGTTCCCATGCCGTCCTGACAGCGTAGGCTCATGTTGTGTGGGATGGAGGCGGACTTTTCCCGTGAGTCCAAGGGAGTTCTAGCGTCGAGAAGCCGTTCCTGCTTCATTTTGCTTTTGGGTTGGTACGGCCAAGGCCATTGGTTTGGCTTGTATGGTTCGGTCATGCGGCTATGAGGCGGTCTGCCGCCGCATCGTCCGCCGCGGCAATCCGCTTCTGATGTCCTCCGCCAAAGCCACTGGAAAAGTCAGCGCCGCCGTGATGGCGAGCCGCGTGCTCGGCCTGCTGCGCGAAATGATGTTCGCCGGGCTCTTCGGCGGCAGCAAGTGGATGGACTGCTTCTATCTGGCCTTCAAGGTGCCCAACCTGCTGCGCGATCTGTTCGCCGAGGGCGCTCTCTCACAGGCCTTCGTGACGACGTTTTCCAAGAAACTCAAAACGGAGGGCGAGGCCCCGGCCTGGGCGCTGGCCAACAAGATGATGACGCTGGCCGCCGTGTTCATGAGCATCGTCACGCTCATCGGCATCGGCATCGCGCCGTGGATCGTCGAGTTCCTCACCTCGCTCTCACGCGCCGGCAGCTCGCCGCGGAGCTACAATCCGGAGGAGATCGCGCTGACCATCACGATGGTGCGCGTGATGTACCCGTTCATTCTGTTAGTATCTCTGGCGGCGCTGGTGATGGGCATGCTCAACGCCCGCAATGTCTTCGGCATGCCCGCGCTGGCCTCGTGTTTTTTCAACCTCGGCTCGATGATTGGCGGCGCGGCGCTCGGCTGGTGGATGGATCCCGCGTGGGGGAAACAAAGCCTAGTCGGGTTTTCCATCGGCGTGGTGATCGGCGGTCTGGCGCAACTCGTTTGCCAGTTTCCGGCGCTGCGGCGCGCGGGCTATCATTTCGTGGCGGACTTCCAGTGGAAGGATTCCGGCGTCCGGCAGATCCTGAAACTGATGGGTCCGGCGGTGATCGCGGCTTCGGTGGTGCAGGTGAATGTGGTGATCAACGCGATGTTCGCCTACGGTGTGGGCGAGGGGGCGGTAAGTTGGCTGAGTTATGCATTTCGTCTGATGCAACTTCCCATCGGGGTCTTTGGCGTGGCGGTGGCCACGGTCACGCTGCCGGCGCTTTCGCGCGCGGCGGTCGGCGGGATCGGCACGGATTTCAAGCCGACTCTCGCCAAGGGCCTGCGCCTGGTGGCTTTCCTCGTCCTGCCGTCCACGCTCGGGCTGGTGCTGCTGGCGGGACCAATCGTGAGCGTGCTCTACGAACGCGGCGCCTTTGATGCGCACGACCGCCTGCAGACCGCGGCTGCGCTGCGCGCTTATGGCTACGGGCTTTTGTGCTATGCGTGGCTGAAGGTTCTGCAACCGGCGTTCTACGCGATCGACCGGCGCTGGATTCCGATGATGGTGAGCATCTGCGCGCTCGGCATCAACATCGGTTTCAATTGGTTCTTCGTTTTCGTCATGCACTGGGGCCACGAATCCCTGGCGCTGACCACGAGTATCAGCGCGACGTTGAATTTTCTGATTCTTTATGTCGCCATGCGGAAATTCGCCGGTGATATCGGTACGGCGGATCTGGGAGTCCTGCTTTTAAAGCTGGCTGGCGCGGGCGCGGCGATGGCGGCGGTCTGCCTGGCGGCGAACCGCATCCTGTTCCTCGATCCGGCGCAGGTCCCGTTCTGGCTGCGGGCCGGCGGACTGTGCGTCACGGTGGGCGTGGCGGCCTTCGTTTACTTCGCGGCAGCGCGTCTGCTCAAAGTCACGGAAGCCAGCGACGCTCTTGAAATCATCGCCCGACGCTTGAGGCGTTGAAAAGTTGCCATGGCGCAAAACAACCAAATCTGCTCTTGCATATTCTTTGCGATTAAAAAGGATGTCCCGGCAAATTCCTGCCACCCATCCATGAAACTGAGCCTCCTTCCACTGTTTGCCCTGTCACTGACCGCTGCCGCCAATGAAAGTTTCCAGTCCTCGGGCGCATGGGAGCGCGCCAACGACTGGGACATCGGCGAAGTGTTGTTTCCAAACCTGCATCTCCATGGAGTGGGCGGTTTCACGACCGGCGAGCAGGCGGAACTTGCATCCGGCGGGCATGATCCGCAGCGCGGGCCGTTTTCCGCGCAGGCGCTCGAGCCGGGTCTTTCGATGCGGACGCGATATTTCGAGGGTTTCGCCAATTACCTGTTTTTCCAGGATGGCGGGGGTGACTGGGATGGTGAACTGGAGGAGATCTTTGGAAAAATCCTCAACATCCCCGGCGGTTTCGAGATCAAGGGCGGCCAGTATCTTTCACGTTTCGGCGCACTGAATGACAAACACCTGCATGCCTGGGATTTCGTGGATTCTGAAATGGTGCTGGGCCGTTTCCTGGGCGATGACGGTCTGCTGCTGCAAGGCGGCGAACTTAGCTGGACGCTGCCTTTCGGCATGGATCCGGCCTTTGTGAGCATCGCTTCGCTGGGATTCGGCAATGCCCGGGCCCACGATCATGAGCACGGTCATCACGAGCACGAAGGCGAGGAAACACCGCATGAAGGCGAGGAAGGCGCGCTGGCGGATGATGTCTGGACGGCGCGCGTGATGGGCCGCTACCGCTTTGATGATTTCCACTCGCTGACGGGCGGGTTTTCCTATGCGGGAGGAACCAATGGCTTCGGGCGGGATACCGGCGTGTTCGGGTTTGATGCCGAATACCTTTGGCGCGAGCGCGGCCTGGAACCGGGGGGGCGCGCCTTCCGCTGGCGCAATGAGTTCCTTTGGCGCGATGTGGAGGCTTTCACCTACCATGAGGACGACGATGAAACCTTCCGCGGCAGCTATCAGGAGTGGGGGTTTTACACACACGCCGTTTGGACTTGGAACGCGCGACTCGACAGCGGCCTGCGCGTGGGCTGGGTGGAAGGCGTCGATGACTTCGGCCAGGACGAGCGCCTGCGCGTCTCCCCCTCGGTTTCCTGGTGGTTCGATGAGGCCCGCCGCATCGGCCTGCGCGCCCAATACAACTACGATTCGATCGCCAGTCATAACGATGAGCACTCGCTCTGGCTTCAGCTCAACATCGCTCTCGGCAGCTCGGAAGAGGTTCGCTGAGCCGATTTCACAGATCGCTTGCGGTGTATGGATTCGGCATGGCGGTGGTTTCCTTCCTGCTCTTGGGCGTGGTGCCCGGCTGCTTCGCCAATTCACCTTCAGCCGTTTTCCTTGAGCCAGCGCTCGTGACCCCAGAGACCCCAGACGATGCCGGCGAGACCGAGCGAGAGCAGCAGCGGCGGCAAGCCATACGTCAGACTGATGCCGATCGGACCAATTCGATGAAGAATTTCGTCATTCACGAAATGTGGGGAGAGAATCATGTAAAGCCGGGCCACCAGCAGGGCGATCGCGCCGGAGGCCATCATGGTGCCTCCCCAGGATTGGTCCCGGCGGGCGAGTTTCACCGCAGCCAAGCCCAGCAGGCCGAGACCGATCACTCCCGCCGCATCCAGCAGCAGGCCGTGTTTGAGGAAGGATTCAAGCAATGAATTCATGGGGGGAACAGGCAGGCAGGGCGATTGGCTGGTTATGCATTGTAAGGCTGCGTTTGGGTTAGGAGGCGGATGGCATCCGGGCGGTGGTCGGCGTAGTGGAGGAAGGCATGGTTGAGCGAGGCGTGCTCTTCCGGCCTGATGAGCGCGAGGATGGCA
>JAUYNL010000082.1 GCA_030696085.1 Luteolibacter sp. | reverse complement strand
AAGGAGTTCCCGATCTGCGAGCCATCTGGATCGTGCTTCACTACGGGCCTGATGCCCGTGTCTGATTGGAACCGCCTTGTACGGAGCCGTACGCAGGGTGGTGTGGGACCCGGGAGTTAACTACTCCCGGGGACCCGATTCCGAGCACACCAAGTTCTTCGAGTATCCCGTGGATGACTTCCCGCTCGTTGAGTGGCAGGCGCAGGTCTTCCAGGGGCAGGGGTGGGCTATCCGGATTGGTGCCGCCATTCCAGAACACGGTGCCTTCAATGACGGGGTGCTTGGGGAAAACGCGGACGGTGCCGAAGGTGTTGCGGTCGATGCCATCAAACTCGAAGTCCCGCAGCAAGGTGCCATCCCCGGGTAGCGGCAGCGGGCTTTCCGCCGCGATGCTTCCGCGCAGACTGAAATACGGCAAGCCGTCGGGTTTCTGAGTGCGCTCGCTTTCCTGCAGCAGGTAGTAGGGCTCGCCGTCGATCAGGCGGGTGGTGAGGTCCTTGAAGTCGGTGGCCGAGATCCGCTGGTTCTGCCAGTTCGAACCGAGGTAGGTATTGAAGGTGCCGCTGCGCAACAGCCGCGGCGGAGCAAATTTTCCCCCGGGTTTCATGCGCCAGACGATATCGGCGGATTGTTGGACCGTGCCCGCCGTGCCGATCAGGGTGGAGACGAAGTTGGGATCGAAGCGTCCGCGCTGGAATCCGATGGCGCCGTTGAGCCAATCCTCCGCCCTTTCCAGGGCGATGCGGCCACTCAGGCCGAGCAGGCCCGCCACAACTAGCACGGGAATCAAGACCAACGGTCGGGAGCGGCTGGCCGAAAGCAGCATCCATCCGCCGAGCACGACCATTCCGGGCAGGAACAACCAGGTCGAGGACTTGGAACCGACCGAAGCCGCCACCATGATGGTTGCGAACAGCACGTTTCCGAAATTGAAATGAGTGCTGTCCTCGATCAGGCCGAGCCGCTGGTTTCGCTGGCGGCGGCGCTTGGCGCGAAACGAGAAGATGCCTAGCGGCAGCGCGTCACGCAGGCCATAGGACTGGAGAAACTGCATCGGAATCAGCAAGGCCGGCAACCACGAAAGCAGACTCGGCAGGGCTGTGTAGCGGCTGCCGTCCAGCCAGATCAGCACGGCCGCCAGGGCGATGCCCATTGAGGTGAACTGCCAGACCCGGCCGCAGGATTCGTCATCGAAATCCCAGCGGATCCGTGTCCAGAAGCGTGCCTCGACCACCAGGGCGAGCAGCAGGCCGAGCAAGGGGGCCCCCGTCATCGCTCCCCAGAACAGGAGCGAAGTTCCTAACACAAGCCGGGGCGGTTGGTGGGCCGATTGCACGGGGGATTGCGGGATTGGGGATTTCAAAGACGCGACGGAAGCTGCTTGAGATCGCGGGCGATGTGGCCGCTTTCCAGCCAGTAGCCCGGAGCTCCGGCGGGTCGCGGGCCATGGCCGATGAGGATGGGCACGCAGACAATCCCGCCGCGACTGAGGGTTTGCAACAAATCCGCGCGGGAAGTGTCCCAGCCATTGAGAATCACCACGCAGGACGTCAGATCATCACTATGGCGCAGAACGAGTTGGGCCAGCAGCTTGTGGTCGCCGGTGCGGGTGGGGGTGACTCCTGCGAGCACTTCAAGCAGTTTTTCCGCGCGTTCCACACCGCGCCCGGCGGTCACGATGTGAGCCTTGTTCTTGATGAACATCAGATCGAGAAGCGACTCGCTGGTGTCGATGGTCTCGGCGAACGAGGCTGCCACGGAAATGGCCTCCTCGAAACCCTGGTCGGTCCGCCCGGTGGCAAGAGTGTCGAGCACCAGGGCGTAGCGCGGGTAAAAGGTGTCTTCGAGCTCTTTGACGATAGGGCGTCTCGTGCGGGCCCAGCTTTTCCAGTGAATCTGGCGCAGTGGGTCGCCCGGTCGGTATTCGCGCAACCCGACGAATTCTCCGGAAGTGCCGACCGCATTGGTGTTGGTCTCGCCGCTGATTTTAAAGGCGGCGCCACCGGGCAGTTCGATGGGCGGGATGGCATGGCGGCTTGGAAGCACTAGAATCGTGCCTGATGGGGCTTTCACCTTGGAGCACTTCTGGAACAGTCCGAAGGGATCGGGAAGCCGCACCCGCATATCATGCAGGCGGATCACTCCACGGCGCATCGGCGTGAGTTCGATGAAAAAGCGCTTCTGCTCGCCGGGTTTCAGCCGGATTTCCTCGTGCGAGACGCCATCGGTGAAGAGTCGCCTGCGGAGCAGCAGCCAGCGCCAGCGGAAATACGCGAAAGTCCGGTCAAAACGATTGCGTTCCTCTTCTCCAGGCTCCCTCAGTAGCGAGAATTCCTCGAGCTCCGGGCGCGGATCCGGTGGTGATTCGATGAGCCATGCGCGGCCCAGACTCCTGCCGCCGCGATTGCGCACCCGCACCGCGAAACGCAGCCGCTCGCCAGCCGTCGCATGGCGCGGAAGCTCGCGCGTCGCCTCCAACTTGGCGCACCGCAGCAAGGCCCACGGCAGGCCGATGAGGATCATCACCAGGCTGAGCGCGAAAAGCTGATAGATCGAGCTGCGTGAATGGCCGATTCCGAGGCAGGTGGCCAGGATGAGCACGATGCCCATGGCGGCGCCGGCCGGCCTCAGCCGCCGGTGGAGAAAATGGTGGATGCCGGAGCTGCGGAAATACGTGCGGTGCAGCCAGCGGTCGAACTTGTCGCGGCGGGAGGAATTCCCGATCACGGATGCTTCTGGTGGAGTCGCATGCATGGCACGGGTTTTCAAACCGGCACCGGCGTGCTTTCGATCAAATCGGCGATGATCTGGCGGGTGGTGACGCCCGAGTATTTCGCCTCCGGCGCCAGCACCATCCGGTGTGCGATCACATCCGCCGCCACCGCCTGGATCAACTCCGGGGATACGAAGTCGCCGCCCTCGAAAACGGCCATTGCCTGCGAAACCTTCATCAGCCCCAGTGAAGCCCGCGGACTCGCCGCGAGCTGGACGTTCGGGTGGCCGCGGGTCGCCCCGACAAGGCTCACCACATAATGCCGCAGCTCCTCGCTGAAACGCACCTTGCGCGCCGCCGCCATCAATTCCAGGACCTCATCGCGCGTCGCCACCGGCGTGAGAGAATCCACGGGATGGCTTTCCGCCTGGTCGGCCAGTATCGCGGCCTCATCGGCGGCGCTCACATAACCCAGTGCGCATTGCATCGTGAAGCGGTCCATCTGTGCCTCCGGCAACGGATAAGTGCCGCGAAACTCGACCGGGTTTTGCGTGGCGATCACGAAAAACAGGCCGTCGAGAGTGTGGCGCATGCCCTCGATGGTCGCCTGGCGCTCGCCCATCGACTCCAACAACGCGCTCTGCGTCCGGGGCGAGGCGCGATTGATTTCGTCGGCCAGCAGGATGTCGGTGAAGATCGGTCCCGGATGAAAGCGGAACTCCTGGGTGTGCGCATCGAGCACTGAAATGCCGAGGATGTCGGAGGGCAGCAGGTCCGGCGTGAACTGCACACGCTTGAAAAGCGCTCCGTCTATGGACTTGGCGATCGCCTTGGCAAGTGTGGTCTTGCCGGTGCCGGGAAAATCCTCCAGCAGCACATGACCACCGGAAATCATGCAGGCCAGAACCCGCCGCACCACCTCGGGTTGGCCTCGGACCACGGAGCAGACGGCGGATTCCAGACGGGAGGCGGTGGTGGCGATGCTCATGGATTGCAGGGCGATTCCAGCGTGGCGGCATCGGTGCGTCGAGAGCCAAAAAAACCGCCGCACCGTGGACGCGGCGTGGCGGTTTTGATAGGGACGTCCGGAATCCGGAGCGGCGTGGTCTTACAGGCGGAAGCTGCCTTGGATCACCACTCCGCCGTTCCGGTATCCACCACCGTAGGGACGGTAGGGCGGCGGGCAGACCGCGGGGCGATGATGATAGCCACGCACCGGGTGCGGCGCGTAACGATACGGACGGGACACCCCGCGGTATCCCCACACAGGCGCGCCGCAGCGCTTGTACCGCACGACATACCTCTCCATATAGATCGGCGTGCCGCAGGAGCGGTAGCCGCTGATGTAAACACGACTGGACGAATGCCCGCTGTATGAGCGAGCTTCAGCCTGCGTGGTGGCACCGAATAGCGCGAGAACGGCGACGGCGGATGTGATGATCAATGATTTCATGGTCTTGCGTGTTTGGGGTTGCGTCGGCTTCGACGCGGGCAACCCGGAAATATTCGCAGCCTGCGGAAATTTTTCCTGAAGCGGCTTTCGATCATGAAAGCATGCGGGTTTCTTGATGACTTGAAGAGTTACGTTTTCGTGCCCTTATCATGATTTTTGTGGTTTTCGGATTCTTTTCTAGATTCACTCCCTCTTGTATTCCCAAACCATGGCCAACAAGACCCTCTTTGAAAAAATCCGCGACGGGGACATTCCGGCGGACATCATCCATCGGGACGAGCATTGCCTCGCCTTCCGCGACATCTCGCCGCAGGCACCGGTCCATGTGCTGGTCGTCCCCAACAAGCCGATCCAGCGCATCGGGCTGGCCGGGGCCGCCGACGAAGGCATGCTGGGCCACCTGCTGCTCACCGCCGCTGAAATCGCCCGCAGCGAGGGAATCGCGGAGAGCGGCTACCGGCTCGTCATCAACAACGGCCCGGATGGCGGCGAGGCGGTCCCCCATCTTCACATCCACCTGCTCGGCGGGAGAAAACTTGATTGGCCTCCGGGCTGACGGAATATCATGAAATGCAAATGCATCGCCCTGCTGGCCGGCTTGTTGTCGGCACTGCCTGCGGGAGCCCGTGAGACCCGCGTGCTGCGTGTCCCTGCCGACACATCGACACTCTTTCCGGCGCAGGCCCCACAAATCGGGCGGGTGGTGCTGGTGCATGGTTTCCTGGAGACCGGCGTAAATTTCAACACGATGCGCAAACGCCTGCAGAAGAGTGGCTACGAGTGCCTCGTCCCGCGCTTGCGGCCCAGCGACGGCCGTGGCGGCCTGGAAGCCCTGGCCGAGGGGCTCAAGCGCGATATCGATGCCGCCTCGGTCCCGAGCAACCGATTTCCATCGTCGCCTTCAGCATGGGCGGCCTGGTCAGCCGGCAATACCTGCAACGCCTGGATGGCGCGCCGCGCTGCCAGAGGCTGATCACGATTTCCTCACGGCACCACGGCGACGCGGAAGAATCGTTTCGGATCCGTGGTCAGCGAGGGGACCGGAATCTCCTGCGAGGTGCTCGCACCCGGTCCGGCTGGAACCACCAGATCCAATCCCGGTGACGACTGGTGGTTTTGCCAACTCCGCATGTCATCACAGGCCTGGATGAGATATGATTTTCCAGGAACACTCGACCAGGTGAGCGTGACCGCCGCGGGCGTGCGATCGATCGAAATGATCGCCAAGCGTGACGCGGAATCCTGCGGATCGGTGCCGGCTAGAAACTCGGCCAGATTGGATTGCCCGTCGCCATCGGCATCGAGCGCGGCATCGGAGGGATCCCCGGGATCCAGCCCGTTTGCATCCTCCCAGTCATCGGGCATGCCATCTTCATCCGCGTCGGTGATGTGAGGCGCGGAAGTGTCCACCAGGCGGAGGTATTGCGCCTGGTTCATGCCGGTGACGGGGCCGCTGAGCAGGACGGTGAGACCGTTGGCGATGAGATCCACACCAGTGCGAGCGGTGGCCCAGACGAGGGCCGCGGGATCATCGGCGAGCTCGCTGGTTAGATTGTATGTTTTGGCGGGCTCGATGCCGAACCGGTTCGCGCCTCCGGGGAGGCTGGCGGCGAGATCGAAGGTGGCGGTTCTGCTGGATGAGGCGGAGTAGTCTGTATTGGCGAACGCGAAGACGACGTTTTGTGCCGAGGCGGGCAGGCCGGCCTGTTGGAATTTAGCGACGGCGAAAATATCCGGATCCATGCCGAGTCCGCCGGTGCGGGCGAGGAAATACTCGCCTTTTCCGCGCAGCGCCGGATTGGCGAGGCGGGCGCGGTTGATGCGGCCGTAGAGATCCTGCGCCGTCCAATCGCGGTTCTGCCAGACGCCGGCCATCGAGTTCCATCGTTTGAAGTTGGGGATGGATTTCCCGAAGTTCGATTCGTAGCGCGCGAAGTTGCGGCTGTTGTCGGTGATGCCGGAGAAGCCGTAGCTGGCGAAGTCGTTCCGCGCGGCGGCTTCCTGGCCGTACATCAGCATCGGAATGCCATCCAGCGCGCCAATCTGGGCATAGGCCTGGATCAGGGCGTAGGCGTCGTTTGACGGAAAGACCTCGTCGTGGGAGGTCAGGTTGTTGAGCAGCACGACGCCCTCATAGGCCTGGCGGCGGTTGTTATAGGCATTGAAGGTGGCTCCGGTGGATTTGTCCGGAGTGGCATTGCCGGTGCCGACACCGTTGGCGGGATATCCGAAGTGGGTGTCGCGCCAGTGGAAGACGATGTTTTCGTTGAGCACATCGAAATGACGCGCCGAGCGATATCCGACGCCATGGCGCTTTGAGCCGCCGACTTCGCGGTAGCCATCGAGCGACTCCGCCATGAAGACGAAGTTCCACTTCAGACTGCGGGTCTTGTTGATGCAGTATTCCCAGAACTCGGAGGGTAGTCCTTGCGCGAAATCGCAGCGAAGGCCGTCGATGCCGAGCTGGGTCTGGCTCGCGGGCGTGCCGGCAGGGCGGCCGGTTTTGGCCAGCCAGTAGGCCGGATAGTGGGCGAAGTATTCCCACACCTCGCGGGTTTCGGCACTCAGGGCTTCCACATCGTCTCGTTCCAACAGAAATTCCTGTTCGTGCGAGGGCGATGCGTATTTCACCAGCGCGTCATAGTTGCCGAAATAGAGATCGCGCACATCGGTCCATTTTCCGAAATCCGAGCGATCAGGCGCGACGGCGATCTCGGCGGCGTTGGCGGCGGGTGATAGATAATTGTCGGTTTTGGAGAACCAGCCGGGCTTGGCGTTGCGTATTTCCGCGTTCGGATCGGTGGCCCATGCGAAGAGGTCGGCCGCGCCCTCGCCAAGCACCGCGTCGGGAGCGGCGTGGTTGAAGGTGCCGTCCATCATGATGCCCACGCCTGCGGCGTCGAACTGCGCGACGGCGGTCTGGAACTCGGCGAGTGCGCCGGCTTCGGTGTCCGCCGCTCCGAGTGAAGATGCGATTTTCCAGTAGTCACGCACGGCGTAGGGCGAACCGGGGTCATAGGGCGCGGAGGTGGCGGGATCGGTGCCGCGGCTGTCGATGCCTACGGGATGAACCGGCTGGAGCCAGAGCATGTTCACGCCGAGCGAGGTGAAATGCTCCAAGTTCACGATGTCGGGGCGATCGGTGTTGGCCATCCATAGATCGCGGAACGTGGAGCGCCCGCTCTTGGTGTCGGTGGTGGCTTCGACGATGGCGGGATTGATCTCATACATGTTGAGATCGAGCGCGGACTTCGGTGAGACGACGATGGCGAGATCGCGGCGCTGGCCGGCATCGGTGAAGTAGAACGGTCCTTCGCCGCCGATGAAATAGCGGACGGTGGCGCGGTAGGCTCCGCACTGGGAGACCGGCAGGGTGGCGGACCAGGCACCCGAGGTCTCGGTCATTGGATAGGCGCGGTGATAGGTGTTAGAGTTGGTGGTGGCGGCAGCGAGATTTTCCTGGATCACGGCGTGGTCGCGGCGGTTCAAGTTGGTGATGACCTCGACGTCGGTGACGGCTTTGGCGGGATTTCCATGTGGGATGAAACGGATGCTTAAGCTGGCGGTTTCGGCGGCGAGTTCGTCGATGAAGAAGCGGCGCAGTCCGTAGTTGGCGTCGGCCACGGCACCATCGACTTCGGATTCCAGAGTGGGGTTGCCACCGTCATGGTAGCCGTCGGAATCCTCATCGCGGATCGAGTCCACGCGGATGGCGGCGTATTCCGGGATGTTCAGGTTGTTGTCGGCGGACCAAGGGACGGGGCATTGCGAGAGGATGCCCGCGCCGTCGTTGTCACCGTAGGCGAGGGCTGCCAGATAGATGATCTTCGGCACGCTGCCGAAGCGCTCGATGAGATCGATTTCTCCTTCCAGCACGTTGCCGCTGGCACCCATCGCGCTGCGTCCGGGAGTGCCGCCGTTGTTTAGGGTGAAGTAGGGCGAGCCACCGGGGTCTCCCTCGCCCGCGAGCCACGGCCAGCCGCCGTAGTAGAAATTTGCCTGGCCGGTTTTGGCCCATGGATGGGCGGAAGGATTGCCGAAGTTATTACTGAGAAGAAGGAAGTGGTCGTTGGTGCCGCCCTGGGATGACCAGGTGGCGAAGTAGAGCTTGTTCCCCTTCACGGCAGCCCAGATGCGCATGCCATTGTCCGCCACAAGGTAGTGCGGGCTGTCCAGCAGGCCGTTCATGGTGAATGCCTCGGTGGATAACGTGACGTCCACATCCGCCCACGCGGAGTTGATATCCGTGGTGCCGCCGCCGGGTGTCTGGAAGGAAAGCGTGGTGGTGGTGCTGCCCGACGGAAGGGTGGCGGTGTAAGTCCAGAGACCGCCGCCCGCGTTGGTCATGGCGAAATATTGGGGCGTGCCGTCGTTGATGACCAGCTTCAGCTCGATGGTGGGAGCGGAGGAAAGCGGTCCGTTGTTAGGCCGGTAGTTGATGGCCATGCTCTGGGTGCCGCCGCCGCCCGGGGCAAGCGTCCAGGTGGCGCTGGAGGGCACGCTGGAGGGAGGGACCGATAGCGCGTCGTAGATGTTATAGAAAAACGCGTTGCCCTGGTCCGTGAAGCCGCGAATGACTTCCTGGAGATTGGTGAAGCCGTCGTTGTCCCAATCCTCGTCACTGTCCCAGGTGCCCGCGTAGTCGGTGTTTTCGTTGAGGGGATTGGTGCGCGTCCAGTTTTCCCCGTTGTTGGGAATGGTGTCCTGGTTGCTGTCGCCGGGAAATGCCTGGGCAGCGTATCCGCCGCTGGTGAATCCGGGGAGTTCGACATCGTCGGGCAGTCCGTCGCCGTCGGAGTCGGTGATGTTCTGGCCGTATAGATTGAGGGTGACACGACGACTGATGCGTTTGGTTTCGCCGCCGGAGGAGAGTTCCGCCTCGAAGAAATGGGTGCCGTTGATAAATGCGCCGGAAAGCCGCTGCTCGACTCCCCCGGAGATGTAGCGGCCGTCAAAGGTGTGGCTGACGGTGGCTCCCTCCACGCTGAGTCCGGTCATTTCATATCCATCCCACCAGAGTTTTACCTGACTGGCGGTGGTTCCGATGGGAACGGTTAGGCTGGTGGTGAAAAAAGGAAGCTGGATGGCCGCTCCTTCAGGGTGGTTGATGGCGAAGGTGGGCGAGGGAGTCGTCACGGTGAACGAGCGGCTCGCGGTGGAGTTGTTGATTTGCGCTGGTGCTGCGCCGAGATCGTTCTCGGTTGCACGCACTTCGAGCGTGTGGGAACCGGCGTCCATTCCGGTGAGATTGGCTTTCCAGAGACCGCGCTGGGTCTGCACGGCGTCCGCCCACGATCCGCCATCGATGCGGGTCTCTACACGGCTGGCGGTGCGGTCGGCATTCCGGATGAGAGCGAGCACGTCGCCGGGAATGGTGGCGGAGGCGGCGGGCGATTCGATCACAAGTCCCGGGCCGGCGCGGTCAACATAGACGGTTTTGCTAAATGTTTGATAGAGCGCGGGCAGTCCGGCGCTGCGTGAGTTGAAGAGGCGCGCCTTGACGGTGTGGAGTCCGTCCGGGACGTCGGTGAGGTCGGCGCTTAGCTTCCAGATGCCGCCGGTGAAGATCGCTTGCTCGAAGCCTCCGCTGACCATGTCGTCGCCGGTGTGATCGGTGGCGGAGGCGTTGAGATTTCTGCCCTGGCCCCATTTGACCAGCACGTTTGCCACGCTGGCGCCGGCGGGCTCGGCGTGGTGGATTTCGATGTCCACTGAGTTGCCGGTGATTCGGGGGATGGTGCGGGGTTTTGCCGGAGCATCGCGTCCGCCGGGGACGACCCACGGCATGGTGCCCACGGCGGTTCCGCCCTGGGTGAACCGCAGAGGTGATCCGCTAACAGGACCTTCGGCGACGAGTGGCGCGTAACAGACGAAGCCCTGTCCGCCGCGGGCGGGGACGGTGATGGAGACCTGTCCGGAGCCGTTGACCGTGACGTTGGCGGGCTGGTTTCCAGTGTAGTCCTTGAGGACGGTACCGGAGGGAAAGGACGTTTGCAGGGTCTTGGTTTGATCCGCGCCGTTGTCGGTGAGGGCGACTAACAATACTCCCTCGCCGCTGTCCGGGGAGGAGTTGGAGTTGCCATCGACGTAGCGCTCATGGGAGTGGAAATCATTGTCGGACCAGCGGTTCCATTCGCGCCAGCGGGCGAATTGGTTGTGAATATAGATGAGGTTGGGAACGATGTTGTTATAATCGCCGAGCGCGTTGCCGGTGCCGGGCAGCACCCAGGTGCGGTTGGAGTTCTTATCATCCCACGAGATGTTGTTGCCGGAGAAATAGACGATTGGGACGCCGGTCTTGGTGAGCAGCCAGGCGTAGGCGAGGTCGATTTTGTCCGGCCCGGGCTGGTCGTGGCTGTGGACGAAGGAAACGCCTTCGGTGGGATCGAGCGCGACGCCGATGGAAGCGAGCGCGCCGAGGTTTCCGTTGCTGAAGGCGTTGCCGACGATGTTTTGCTTCGCGGGGAAATCGAGGTAGCGCATCTTTACGTTGCCCTGCCGCCAGTAGTCGAAGTTGCTGGAGGAACCGGCGAAGATTTCGTTGAACATGAGCATGTCCTTGCGGCGAACTTCGTTTTTGTAGAGGTCCGGAACTTGTGGGTCGTAGGTGTTGCCCCGGCGTTGGTCGAAGTTCCACTGGGCCTCGTGGAGGAAGGCGCCGGATTGGCCGGGGCCGCCGTAGAACTCGCGGACGACGTGCTTGCCGGCATCGAGGCGGAAGCCGTCATAATCCATCGCATTGCCGAGCCAATGCGCCCAGCGGCCGAGCATCTGGCGGACGTTTTCGTCAGGCAGCGTGCCTGACGCATGAAACGGATACTTGTCGTATTGGCCGGGATGGCGGACGAAGGGCGATGGCTCCGCCGCATAGTTGGGCGGGCCTGTGGTGAAGCGGGCGTCCGGCTCTGTGACGATGTCGATGAGCGAGACGAGCTCTTCCTTGAATGTGCCGCCGTAGCCGTTGCTGATGTCGTCGTAGGCGTTCATGCGGGGGGCGCGCCGCCAGCCGCCGGGGGCGCCCCCATCGAGCCAGACATGGAAGTCATTCGGCTTCATGCCGGGGTATTCGAGGAAGTTGGGGCCGTTGCCGTTGTGGTTGAAAATGATGTCAGGATATACCTTCACATCCGAGTAATGCAGATGATCCACCATCTGGCGGAGTTGTCCGCGGTTGCCGTAGCGGGTCTCCACGGTTCCGCGCTGCGGAATGTCACCGAGGTCGAAGCGGTCATAGAGCGAGTAGCCGACGTTGGCCCACTTGTTGTTGCCTGCGACGGGCGACTTGCAGGGCGAGGGAATCCAGAGCGCGTCGTAGCCGATCTCCGCGATCTCGGGGGTGCGACGGTAGATTTCATCCCACTCGGCTTCAAAGTATTGCAGAATGACTTCGGCCTGGGAGAGGGAGGATAGAAAGGCGAGGAGCAGGAGCGGACGCATGGGTGTTCGGGATAGGAGTGGCAAGTGCGGTCAGGGGACGAGTACAACCCGGAAGAACTTCACCGGCTCTTCCATGGGATTGATGGGCAGAGTGGCGGAGCAGGAGAGTGCGATATCGGAGGCCGTGACGGTTTCGAGGTTCTGCCATGAGGCCGGGGCCATGGTGGTGCTGCCCTGGACGATGTAGGACCTGCCGGGGAAGGCGTTCCATGCGAGGAAAAAGGTGTTTTCATTCCGCTGGTGTGACGTGATCACAAAACCGCCGCCGGTTTCGAGACGGTCGTGGATTCCATTCGCATCCTCATCGCGCAAGGCTTCCAGGGGCATCACCAACAACTCTTCGGGATCGACGTCGCCATTATCAGTCATCATGGCCGGCGCCTGCGCGCCCAGCAGCCCGGCGTCGGCCGTCTGATAGGCGAGCGCGGCAAGATGGAGGTTCGCCGGAGCGCTGCCGAAAGCCTCGGCGACATTGAGCGTTCCCTCGATGCGCCCGCCCGCCGCGCGCGCCGCCTGGCTGCCGGCTCCCGCCGTATTGAACCAGCCGATGTAGTCGTTAGAACTCTCGGCTCCCAGGAAGGGCGAGCCGGGCGGCAGTGCGGAAGATCCCGACTTATTCCAGGGCGAGGCGGTGGACGCTGTTGGCAATGCCATGTTTCCGACCAATATGAAATGATCGTTGTTGAACTCGCTGCCGGGCGCCCAGGTGCTGACATAGAGGATGTCTCCACGCAGCGCGGCATGAATGACCATGCCGGTGCTGGAGAGTTGATAGCTTGGATAATCCACGATTCCATCCATGATGAATGGAATTGGTCCGGGGTTTTGCGGCGGAGACGCCGGGGTGGTGGCTTGCACGACCTCCGCAGCCAGCGACGTGCCCGCGGGATTCCGGCCGGCCACCGAATAAAAATAGGTGGTGGACGGCACCCGCCCGGAATCATTCCATGTAAGGCTGGCGGTGGTTCCGATTTCCTCGCCATTCCGATAGACGATGTAATCCACCGCGCCCGCGGCCTCAAACCATGAGAACCGGATGCTCGTGTCACTGGTGGCGCTGGCGGCAAGACCGGTGGGTGTGGCGGGCGGATCGCCAAGGCTGTCGGTGGTTATATTGGCGGTGGCGGTGGGCGCGGAGTCACCGGAAGCGTTGCGGGCTGACACCGTGTAGGCATAGGGGGTGGCGGGCAGCAAGTTCTGATCAGCCCATGAATTGGCTCCGGTATTGCCGACCAGCACGCCATTGCGGAAAACCAGATAGGAATCCGTGTCGGGCGTCACATTCCAGGAAAGGGAAGCTGTGGTCGGACCGGTGACGCCGGCCACGAGGTTTGCCGGGGTTTGGGGCGGTGTGCCGCCACCCGTGGCGCTCACGACAAAGTGCCAGTCCTGGCCGCCGTTGTTGTCCCAGGTGCCGCTGCCATTTTCCGGAGCGGAGGTGAAAACGATATCCAGCACGGTGGTTCCGGGCCAGGCGCTGAGGGTGTGGGTCCACTTGCCATCCGTTAGGGCCATCGCAGGGCGCGGCGTGATGCGGTTCTGCCATCCGTTGCGGCCCGCGTGCAGATAGACCTGGGACGCTCCGGCGAGGTTTCGCCCGGCGGGATTGTAGGTGATGGTGATCGATTGCGCGTCGGTCGGAGCTGCCGGTGAGATCGAAACCACGGGATCGGGGTCGGTGCCGCCACCGCCCTCGCCGTGATCGTCCTCGACGAAAACCTGCTGGATTTCCGATTTGTGGACGTTGCCGCGGAGGTCGGTGGCCTCAATGTAATAATCGAGCAGCTTGTCACGGAAGCCGGCGACGTTGCTATCGGTGATTTTAGCGAAATAATAATCGGCAACCTCATTGGCGGGCAGGAAGTAGTCGATCTGCGAGTTTGCGGCCGCGGGGTTGAGCGCCTGGCGGGTCTTGGGCAGCTCGCGGCGGATCATCGGGATGTTGATCCATGAGCCGACCTCGGGACCACCGGCGTACGTTTCGTTTTGGTTGGAACCGAGTGGATTCGTGCCATCGGCATCGACACGCACTTTGACGACCACGCCGTTTTCGGGGATTCCCGAAAGATCATAAGCATGCGTCCAGAGATAGAACTCCGAAGGCATTTTCTTCAGGTAGCGGTTGTCTCCGCCGGGGATGCTGTTGAACCAGCCAAAGGTGTAGGCGCCGGGATTGTAGGGAAAGCGCTGTGGCTTGAGCACGGTGGGCGGGGTGCGGTCGTTGTTGCGGCGGGTGCTGGTCATCCACGGCTGGAGTTTTTCAACGGCGCGGCGGGTGGCGAGGCCGGGTTTCATTTCATCATCATTGCCGAGGCCGCCATAGTAGTTGAAGCCGGAGTCCAGTCCGTGGAGGAAGATATGCCATGCGAGCTCGACATCGTTGGGATTGCTCCACGCGCCGTTCCAATCATAGGGGGCTTGGATTTTCCATGCCTCCACTGATCCACCTTCGTCCCTGAGGATTTGTTCGGCGGTTTCACACCAGTTGGCACCGGCCATCAGCGGGGCATAACTGTAGAACTTGAGGGCAAAACCCGGAGTCTCCATGTCCACGATGGTGCCGGGGTAGCGGTTGGTGGCGCCGATGGCGGCATTCGCGACGGGCGGCTCGATCCACTTGAGGAAATAGGGCGAGCCGTAGCAGGACTCAGGGAAGATCCATGCGCCGTCCTCGATGTGGGCCATCTGGGCCGCCGCTCCATGAGCGTTCACGAAATCCTGCGGCGCGCTGCGGAGGTAGCCGGCGTTGTGGGAATCGTTGAAGAACTGCGGCGTGGCCTCGAACCACGAGCTCGATCCACCGCCCCAGGCATTGTCGCCGTCGGTGGCGGGCATGACCAGCACCGGGCGGGCCGGGTCGCTGGCGAAGGGCGATATGAACTGCTGGATCTTGCCGATGCCCTCGTTGGCATAGCCGAAACGATAGCTCAGAACGTCGTCGGAAGGCACGGCAATCATCGACTTTTCGGCGCCGGTTTCCGGGTTCACATGCTTCACCCTATGAAGTTGATAGGCGTGGGGAGAGACATTCCATGCGGCGTTTCCGGGATTCGGCATGCCATACCACCATCCGTCGGCAGGTGACGGCCCGATCTGGTCGGCCCTGTTCGGCGGGCTGGAGTAGATGTTGTAGGCTCCCTCGGGGTTGGCTTTGGTGTTATAAGTAGGACAGGTCCGGCTGATGTGGTGGCTGGGCACGACCACCCACTCGTAGCCTTCATCGACGAGCACATCGACGATGTGCCGGGAGTAGCCCATCTCGGTGGGGAAGAATCCCTTCGAGTGGTCTGATAGGTTGGAATTTCCACCCCATGCCTTCCAGTAGGCTTGTTTGAAAGTCTGGATTTCCTTGCGCAGGACGGATTTCGGAAGCAGTGGCGCGAGCGAGTGATGATAGGTGAAGCCGACGAGGTCCATGCGGCGCGAACCGGAAGGCGTGAGCCAGTTGCGGGATTCGCGGTAGCCGTCCCACCATCCGGGGCCATAGCCGAGCTGGTTCACGGAGCCGAGCTGGCGCACGCCATCCATCAGGGAGCCCGAGTAACTGAGGGCGAAACCCGCCTCGCTGGCGAGGCCGGCCAACGAGTTGCGCGGGCCGCTTTGATAGGAAGTGACGCGGTCCTGGATGCCGAAGATTTCCGTCAGGTTGTTCTCCGGGTGGTATTTCGGACTGAGTCCGCCGTAGTTCTGGGATGGCTTGAGCACGATGGAATCCCAGGCATACTGGACGCGCTGGATCTGAGCGCCGTTGCTGTTCCACTCCGGCCAATAGGTTGGCTGGTGGTTGTGCCAGAAACGTGACACATGCACCTTGTCGTTGGCGGCTGCGGGGAGGATGGAGCCTAGCAGCACAAGGCCGGCGATGGAGGATGACAGCCGCAGGCGGCAGGCGGAGTGAGGGATCATGGAATGGGGTTTATGCAAACTCCATATGTCCACTCATCCCGCCGAGTTAAAAAAATACCTCGTCGAAGGTATCCGCCGCACCCGGGCGTCAGTCGCCACCTGCGCGGACATGCAGGGATTTCACCGCGAGGCACGCGCCGGCGGATGCGCCGATTCGGATCTCATCGAAACGGCTGCCTGCGGGAAGTTTTCCCGTGCAGAACGGGATTCCAAGGGGCATGCCGCCGTCATGCAGGCTGACATCGCCGCTGCGCGAATCGTAACGCAGGGTCACCGCACGGGGCCCCACCACCGGATGTTCCGGCAAAATCACCGGAATCCGTTGTTTCACATCCAGCGACCAGGTCGGCTTTGTGCCGAAGGAATCGCCGAAAAAGAGCACTTCGTAGCCCTTGCTGAAAAAACTCATGCCCGCCCAGCCATCGGTATGGAATTCGCCATCAGCGGCCCTGCCCACCTCCAGCGTGGCAAGCAATACGCGGACGTTGGCTTCGGGTTCCGGCAGGCGCAGGAAAGCCGCGTAATTCACTCCCTCGATGCGTTGTTCGGAAAACGACGGGCTGCCATACTCGACGCGCCATTCCTCTTTGTGAAAAGATCCTGTCACGAGCGAGGTGAAGTGGCCCAGTCCGCTGGGGAAATGTCTGCCGTCCGATGGAAATCCCTGGAGCCGTCCGCTCTCCTGGACCCGCGCGGCATCGCCGGAGGTGAGATCGAGGGTTTCCCCGCCAGCCTCTGAGACGATGCGCACGTTTCCCGACATGACGTGGATTTCGTCGGGGCGATCCGGATGTGTTTCCAATCCAAACTCCGTGCCGGAATCCACCGCAGTGAGCTTCGGCGTGGTCACCGTCAAACCGCCACCCCTGCCGGCCCGATGGAAATAGCCCGTGCCACGCTCAAGATGGAGGGCGTCCGCGGCGACGATGGTGAGCTCGGCGGGGCCCTCGATCACAGCGGTGACGGCCGGGCCCAATGCGATCCCCGCCCGGCCTTGGAGCAGACTCAGGGCGGCTCCGCTGGTGACGGCGGTCGCCCCACCGGGATTGTGCGAAGCCCCCTCGATCCGCCAAACCGCGTCCACCGAGAAAGTCAGCACCGCCACATCCTGCCGGGCGCTCGGCGGGAAATGCGGTCGCAGCCACCACAGCGCCGCCGCCAGAACCATGAGTGCCACCGCCGTGGCCAGTAACATGGGAAAGCCGAAAAAGCGGCGGACGGGAATTTCCTCGGTTTCAGCAAGCGAATGGCCGCCTTCGAATTCCTCGCTCAGCGAATGATGCAACAAGGCGTAATCCTTGTAGAGGCCGACCAGCTCCGGTTCCTCGCGAAGGCGTTGCTGGAAGCCGTCGAAGGATTCGCGGTCGATTTCTCCATCCAGCACCTGCTGGACTATGTCGTGGTCGGCTCGTTTCATCTGGAGTTGCGTGATGCGTCTTGAAGTTTGCGTTCGATGCAGCGTTTCAGGGCCGCCCGAAGATTGAAAAGAACGGCCTTGAGCGTGCCGGAGCTGCGGCGGGTTTTGTCCGCATATTCCTGCAGGGAGCCGGAAGTGGCGTAGCGGTGGTGCAGCAGTTCCCGGTCTTGCGGGCGCAGGCGCAGCAGGCATTGCCGCAGGGCGAGATGCCGTTCCTCCAGTTCTTCTGGCTCCACCTCGAATCCCGGGGACATCCGCTGGATCAGGTCATCGTCGAAAATCAGCCATCCTTGGGAAACAAGCCGCCGCCGGTGGTTGAGCATGTGGTAGCGGATCGTCTGGAAGGCCCAGGCTTTGAAATTCGTGCCTAGCTCGAACGAGTCACGCCGCTGCCAGAGCGTGATATTCACTTCCTGGAGCAAATCGCGCGCACCGGAGTTTCCCGCTGCCAATGAACGGATGTAGGCCAGCATCGAGGTCTGGTGATTCGTCAGCTCCCTCACGAACTCCTCGGAGCCGGCATCGCTGGATGGGTTTTCGCTCATGCCTGCCAAGCATCCTGAAATGTCCCGCATGCGGCAAGCGGTTTAAAGGATCCCGGAGCATCCTGCAAACAATCCTCCTTCCCCGCACTCCGCCTTGCACCCGGCCCGGCGCTCTGCTCTTCTCGCCCGCCGTAAGCAGCTCATCCACCCGCTTCCCGATCATGTTCTACCTCACCACCGCCATCGATTACACCAACGGCTCTCCCCACATCGGCCATGCTTACGAAAAAGTGCTTGCCGATGTGATCATCCGCTACCGCCGCCTGCGGGGCGACGAGGCGTTTTTCCTCACCGGCGTGGACCAGCACGGCCAGAAAGTCCAGCAAACCGCCGAAAAGGAAGGCGTCCATCCCGCAACCTTCGTGAAACGCACGACCAAGAAGTTCCTCAATCTCTGGGACAAGCTCGGCGTGAAATACGACGGCTGGGCGGAAACCATCGACGACCGCCACAAGACCTGCGTCCAGGGAATCCTCACCGCCCTCAAGGATCAGGGCCAGCTCTACAAGCACGCCCACTCCGGCCACTACTCGGTGCGCCAGGAACAATTCCTCCAGGACCGCGACCGCGATGAAGCCGGAAATTTCGGCCCGGAATGGGGCGAGGTCGTCCAGATCGAGGAGGAAAACTGGTATTTCAAACTCAGCGAACACACCGATTGGCTCAAATCCTACCTCGACGCCACGCCCGACGCCGTGCTGCCCGCCTTCCGGAAATCCGAGCTGCTCAACGCGCTGGAACGCAATTCCGGCACCGACCTCTGCATCTCCCGCCCGAAGGAACGCCTGCGCTGGGGCATCGAAATCCCCTTCGACACCGACTTCGTCACCTATGTCTGGTTCGATGCGCTCATCAACTACGTTTCCTTCGCCGGATACCGCGCCGCGCCCGATGCCGAGCTGCCGGATTTCGAGAAACTCTGGACCGCCGACGAGCGCCCGGTGCACATCATCGGCAAGGACATCCTCGTGCCCGCACACGGCATCTACTGGCTCTGCATGCTCCATGCCATGGGTTTCCCCGATGAACTCATCCCGCGGCTGTTAGTTCATGGCTGGTGGAACATGCGCGGCGAGAAAATGAGCAAGTCGCTCGGCAACATCGTCGATCCCGCCGAACTCGCCGACAAATTCGGCGTCGAGGCGCTGCGTTACTATCTCGTGCGCGACATCGTCACCGGCAAGGACTCGGATTTCGATGTCGAGCGCCTCATCATGCTTTACAACACCGAGCTCGCCAACGAGCTCGGCAACCTCTGCAACCGCGCCCTCAACATGAGCCAGCGCTTCACCGAGGGCATCATCACCCGTGGCGGAATCTTCACCGATGCCGATCTCGCCCTGCAAACCTCGCTCGCCGAATCCACCGACGCCTACCGCGCCGCGATGGACGAGTTCGATGTTTCCAAAGGTCTCGAAGCGCTCGGCCGCCACGTCGGCCACTGCAATCAATATGCCGAGCGCATGAAACCCTGGGAACTCAACAAGGACCCGGAAATGAAAGCCCGCCTCGCCACCGTGCTCCAGCACCTGGCCGAAAGCGTCGCCCATTGCGCCGTGCTGCTCTCTCCCATCCTGCCGGATGCCGCCGCCAAGCTCGCCGCCCAGCTCAACCTGCCCTCCCTGACCGAAATCAGCCTCTCCGATCTTCACTGGGGCCTCATCCCCGAGGGTCACACCATCGGCAAGCCCAAGCCGGTGTTTCCAAAAATCCTGGTGGAGGAGAAGGTGTGAGCTGACTTTATCGGGCCTCTATCGAGAGGCGGCACGAAGCACTCAACAAACATCACGGAAAGCGCATTGTTCTGTCGAAAAGGACGGCAGGGGCATCGTCGCTGCTCACGCAGTCACTGCGCCGCGGTCGTCGTTGAGGCCGCTCTTTTCGAGGAAATAATCATAACCTCCGGTGTAGCGGGTGAGCACGGCGGCGCTGTCGTCGGCGTTGCGGGTGATGTGCAGGGTGGTTTCCGCGAGGGTGCGGATGAAGTGCACGTCGTGGGAGATGAAGACGAGCGTGCCTTCATAGCCCTTGAGCGCGTTGACGAGCGAGTCTATGGAGAGGATGTCGAGATGGGTGGTGGGCTCGTCCATCAGCAGCAGGTTCGGCGGATCGACGAGGAATTTCACCAGATTGAGGCGGGATTTCTCACCACCTGATAGAATGCCGCAGCGTTTTTCCACGTCGGCGCGGCGGAAGAGGAAGGTGCCGAGGATGGAGCGGGCGTCCTCATCGCGCAGGGTGGGGCAGCAGCCCATGACCTCCTCGAGCACGGTGTTGTTTTCGTTGAGAGTTTCGAGACGGTGCTGCGAGTAGTAGCCGAGCTTGGTGGCGTAGCCGGGTTCGCGCTTGCCGGAATCGATGGGGAGGAGGCCTGCGAGGATTTTCAACAGCGTGGACTTGCCGGCTCCGTTAGGACCGACGAGCACGATGCGGTCGCCGCGCTCGATGGTGAGGTCGAGATCCTTATAGATGCGTTTGTCGCCATAGGATTGGCCGACCTTGGTGAGTTCCATGACTTTCTGGTTGGAACGCGGCGGCTGCGGAAAGGTGAACTTGAAGGGCTTGCGCGCGGCGCGCGGTTTTTCGATGCGGGGGAGTTTTTCGAGGAACTTGATGCGGGACTGGACCTGCGCGGCTTTTGATCCGACCTGGCGGAAACGGTCGATGAATTCCTGGTGCTGTTCGATTTCCTTGTTCTGATTGCGATAGGCCTGGGTCTGCTGGTCGAAGCGTTTTTCGCGCTGTTCGAGGAAGGATGAATAGTTTCCGGTGTAGGAAACGAGCTGGGCGGCGTCCGGATCGATCTCGACGACGGTTTCGATGATCGTATCCATGAAATCCCGGTCGTGGGAGATCATCAGGATGGCACCGGAATAGTTGAGCAGGTAACGCTGGAGCCAGAGCAGCGAGAGCAGATCGAGGTGGTTGGTGGGCTCGTCGAGCATCAGCAGGTCCGGCTCCATGACGAGGAGCTGGGCGAGGTGGGCGCGCATGACCCAGCCGCCGGAGTATTCGCGGGCGGGCTTGTGGAAGTCGTCCTGTTTGAAACCGAGACCGGCGAGGATCTTCTTGGCCTTGGGTTCGAGCTGATAGCCGTTGAGGTGGTTGAACTGGTCCTGGGCCTTGGCGAAATCCGGGTGCGAGTGATCGCCCTTGGCCTCGTATTCGCGCATCGTGCGCAGGATGCCGATCATTTCCGGGGTGATACCCATGGCGATCTCAATGACGGTTTCATCGGTCGGTTCGCCGGCCTCCTGCGGCAGGTAGCCGGTGATGGCGTAGTCGTCGCGCTCGATGGTGCCTTCGTCGGGGCTGTCTTCATCGAGAATCATGCGGAAGAGAGTGGACTTGCCGGCACCGTTGGGGCCGACGAGGGCGACGCGTTCGCCCCAGTTGATGGACATCTCGGCCTCGCGCAACAGGGTGCGACCGCCGAGGGTCTTGGTAAGCTTTTTGATCGTGAGCACGCCGGGGGTGTAGTGGACGCGGCGGCAGGGGGCAAGAAATTCGGTGGGAGTTGCCCGAGGGGGGGGGCTAATTTAAGGAAATTTGGGGTTTCGCGCCGGATCGGCCGGTCCTAGGGTCCGCGCGTGCCCGCCTGGTTTTCCGATGCTCGTTTCCCCTTGTATCTCGCGCCAATGGCGGGGGTGACGGATGTGATTTTCCGACAGATCTGCAAGCAGATGGGGGCGGATGTGATGGTCACGGAATTCGTCTCCGCAGAGGGCATCATGCAGGCCGACTCGCGGACGCGGAAATACACCGAGTTCACCGAGGAGCAGCGTCCGGTGGGTGTGCAGTTGTTCGGTGCCGACGGCCGACGCATGGGCGAGGCGGCGAAAAAGATCATCGACTGGAAACGCCCGGACTTCATCGACATCAACTTCGGTTGTCCGGTGAACAAGGTGGTCGCGAAAAACGGCGGATCGTCCCTGCTCAAGGATTGCCCCCTGCTCTCGGAAGTCGCGGCGGAACTGGTCCGCGCGGTGGGCGATCAGGTGCCGGTGACTGCCAAAATGCGCATCGGCTGGGACGAAAAGACCATCAACGCCACGGAGGTCGCAAGAATCCTGGAAGACAGCGGCATCCGCGTGATCGCGGTACACGGCCGCACGCGCTCCCAAGGCTATGGCGGTGCGGCGGATTGGGAGGTGATCGATGCCGTGGCCCGTGCCGTTTCCATTCCGGTGATCGGTAATGGCGACATTTCCTGCGGCGCGGATGTGCAACGTAGGAAAAATGAAACGGCGGTGTCCGGTGTGATGATCGGCCGTGCGGCGATGCACAATCCCTGGGTGTTCCGTGAGGTGAAACATTTCCTCGAAACCGGTGGGGAATCTCCGCGTATCACACTCGCTGAACGCTGGGAACTGGTGCTTCACCACTGCCGGATGGCCGTCGAATGCGGCCGCCATGGCAGCGAATCACAAACGCTCACTGTGATGCGTTCCCGCCTGATGGCCTACTGCAAGGGCTTTCCCGGCGCGAAGGATCTCCGGCAGCGGCTTTGCCACGTCGCCTCGGTGGCAGGTGTGGAAGATCTTGCCGCATACTCGCTGAGCCGCGTGGAGCTGGCGGAACTGTGAACCGCATCAGAGCGGCTCACTGCATGATGCGCAGATCCCGGGTATGACCGTCATCATTCTGCGGTGTGAGCTTGCGGAAAACCGGATCCGGAACGTATCGTCTCACCGTGTCTTCCCAGCCTTTGGGGCCGATCAGACTCTTGATCATGTTGGAGGAAACCTCCGCGATATCGCGCGGCGGCATCAGAAACACGGTGGTGATTTCCGGCGCCATGTCGGCGTTGATGTGGCGCATCACCCGTTCATACTCATAATCATGAGGCGAACGGATCCCACGCAGCACATATTTCGCGCCTGTCTTGCGGGCGTAGTCCACCAGATAACGGTTGTCGAAATGGGTGATCTCCAGGTTTTCCGAAGATGCCGTGGAGGCCCGCAACAACTCCAGCCTCTCCTCGACGGTGAAAGAATAGCGCTTTGCTGGATTGTCTCCGATCGCCACGATGAGGCGGTCAAACATCGCCACGCCCTGCTCGATCATCCAGAGGTGCCCATTGGTGGGCGGGTCGAAGGATCCGGCATAAACCGCAGTGCGCATGGCTGGAGCGTAAATGGAAAATCGCCGGACTGGAATCGTAAATTCCTCCCAAATCTCCGCGCCGCCTTGCCAGCCGGGTGAATCGTGCGCTAGTTTTTCCCCATCGTGACCGTTGGAATACTCGCAAATCCCCACAAGCCCGGATCCATTCCCACGCTGCGCGCCCTCCAGGCGGCTCTCGGCAGGGCCGGAATCGATACCCTGCTTGATTGTGAGACCGCCGCACTGGCCAGTGAGGACGGTGGCATTCCCGCCGATTCTTTTTCCCTCCATGTTGATTTGGCGGCCGTCATCGGCGGCGATGGGACCATGCTCCACGCAGTCGCACGCCTTGGCAATTTCGGGAAACCCGTCGCCGGAATCAATATCGGCACCTTGGGGTTTCTGACCAGTTGCACCGATGATGAGCTCGATGAATTCGCCCAGGCCGTGGCGGCGGAGCGCTTTACCACGAGCGTGCGCACCCTGCTATCGGCCACCGTCCACCGCATCGGCCATCCGCTGGAGACCTTCACCGCCTTGAACGAAATCACGCTTGCCCGTGGTGATACCGGACGGCTTGTTTCGCTGCGCGCCCGGGTGAATGGCGAGTTGCTCAACGATTATCGCGCCGATGGCTTGATCGTCGCCACTCCCACCGGTTCCACCGCCTACTCGCTCTCCGCAGGCGGTCCGCTCATCGCGCCCGGATCGGCCGTGTTCATCATCACTCCCATTTGCCCGCACAGCCTCAGCCAGCGCGCGCTGGTGCTGCCGGATTCGTGCGTGGTCGAACTTTCCTCAGAGGATCCCGGGAGCGGGCCGATGCTATTCACCGTCGATGGCCGGGACAGCGTCCGGATCGCCCCCGGAGATCGTGTGGAAGTGCGGAAATCCCCGGAATTCTTCCATCTGTTGCGGTTTGAAGAACGGTCGTTTTACGAAGCGCTGCGCCAGAAACTCGGCTGGCAGGGAGTCTGAGGCTGCGGGTTTATCCGGCCTCCGCAAGCGTCGCGCATAACACCTCGATCAGACGCTTCCGCAGCGGTTGGGCCATGGAAGCGAGCCGCTTTTGCTCGCACTCATACACCCGGCGGCCGTCGGCTGTCTCGATGCACACCGGCTCGCGCCCCCAATCTGCTAGGTCGTAAGGACTGGCCCGCATGTCCAGTTCCCGCAGTTCCACCGCGAGTTCGAAACAGTCCAACAGCAGTTCCGAACCGGTCCACGGCATCGCCTTGGCGGCCCACTTGTAAAGATCCATGTTGGCATGCAGGCATCCCGGCTGCTCCAGCAGAACACGGCTGTCCAGATCAGGCTGCACGCGGTTGAACGGACGTGCCGCCGCGGCGAAAAATCGGAACGCGTCATGGTGCGAACAACAAATCGCCCGCGTTTCCACCAAGGCATCGATTTCCGCCTGTGGCAGGCGCAGTTTGAGCGTCTTTTCATGCCGCACCGACTTTCCGCGATAAACCATCGCCCATTCGTGCATGCCATGGCAGGCGAAATTTGGCGCACGATCACGCGTCGCCTCCAGCAGCTCCATCATCCACCCGAGGCGTTGACGTTCCCTGCCGCCGATTTTCCCAGGATCCGTCATGATATGTCCGTCCGCCCACGCATACCAGCGCTGCGGAAACCGCGCCGGCAGGGTGGGGGACTCCCATTCCAAAGCCACCCCGGTCCCCGGCTGCCAGTTTTCCAGCAGCGCGAAGGGAAACGGATAATACTCAAACAGGAAATCCGCGATCGGATGCGGCAGTCCCCGGTCCCGGCGCTCGCGTGCTGGGCCCGTGTGCCGCTCCGCCCGCGCCCGGTGCGCGTCCGCGCGCTCCAGCCAGATGCCGGGTGCAAGAACAGGACTGGACGCATGGAGGATCATCGCGCCGCCAGAAAATCACGATCTTCGGAAAATGGCAAAATTTCCCTTGCCTCAAGCCCGCTCCGCCACTAACGATGCCGCCCCGCGCCGAAAGGCGCATGGTTCAATCGCGGGATGGAGCAGCCAGGTAGCTCGTCAGGCTCATAACCTGAAGGTCGTAGGTTCAAATCCTACTCCCGCAACCAATGAAAGCCGTTCAACTTCAAGGAGTTGAGCGGCTTTCGCCTTTCTGGTGCATTAAAAACGCATTAATTCCGTAAAACAAAACGCCGCGCAAACGGACGGAAATCAATGCAATCGGGGGAATTCCTGACCAGTAGCATTAACCGGTGAGGAGGCTGATGCGGGCATTTTCCCCATCCCTCTCGCGATTCTCGCAGGTGGGTTTGAGTCTCCAAATAGCTCCCCTTTCCTTTTCGACGGCGTTCGACGGGGCGGATCAATCACCAGAGGGTGTCACAGGAATGACTGATGTGCCAGCGCGGGCGGAATGTGCCCCCTTGGAAATTGGTTCTCGGTGGAAGATTTCCGGAACCCGGCCGGTGGTGGCCGGGGCGTTCTCCAGAGCTTCCAGGCAGAGGGCGGTTTCCACGGTGTTGGAACCTTCCACGGTCTACTGCCCGGTTTTGGCGTGGAGCTCGTCGCGTTGGCACTTGAAATCCACGGTGTCCGCCTTCTCCCGGCCGGGACCGAAGATCCCGGTGGCACATTTTGAGTGGTTCGGGTTAGGGTTAATGTCCGCCCCCGGCCACCACAATGATATCTTTAGCTACCGGCCACTTTTTCGGGTTACGTCTCAGAGTTCTTTTTTACAGGAGTTCTTTTTTACAGGAGTTCTTTTTTGTGAGGGAGTTCTTTTTTGCTTAAATCCGCCGAAACTTGGCAACAAAATTCGCGAAATATTCTATGGGCTTGACTTCCTGTGTCGTAAGAACAAACTGCGCAAGCAGATCAGTTAGAGATATACTGAGAGGCGTTTTTATGTGTATGTATGTGCTTGGATTCTACCTGCGATTTAGTAGGATGGAACCCATGAAAGCAAACAACAAACCACGAGGCGAGGGAGGTCCAGGTCCCCGGCGTCTCTACAAGACGAAGGAGGTCGCCAAAGTGTGGAACATCTCGACGAATAAGATCTATGGCCTCGTGGGTCTTGGTAAATTAAGGCCAATCGTAAACATGGGAAAAGGCTGGATGTGGACCGGTGATGAGTTTGGAGAAGACGATGACTTCTTTGAGCGGTTGTGATCCCCGAGGCGCAGGACCTATGACGCAACTAACCAGACCACTGAAAAAATGAAGACCATCCTTGCTGCACCACCTAAGACGGACGTTCCGAAAATCCCCATCAAAACGCTCTTGGATAGGGACCCCGATGACGCGTTCACCAACCACCTTCACAGGTTCAAATCCGAAGACATCGAATACTCCTGTTTGTTCCATCCATCGCAAACTCTCCAGTTCGCGGTCAATCTTTTGAATCGCGAGCAATTTGACTATTGTTGTCAACGGGATACCCACCGCAGTCTCGCGTGTTTCGGCGAGATCATGACTGACGAGTTGTTTGCAATCTGTTTTCGATATGACCCTGCGAGTGCCCTCGTTTGGCAGACTGACCGCCTAACCAATAAGCAGTTTGATCGCTGCGTGAGAGAGCATCCCATCGTTGTCTTGGAGTATTACCCTTGTCACCACCGGCTAACGATTAAACACCTGAAGTACTTTATCCGAGAATGCCTTCAGAGTGTATTGGAGCATGCTGAATACTTGATTACTGACGCTCAGTTCGAGTATTGTACCCGTCGCGCACCGTTCGAAGCTATGGAGTACTGCGGTTCCCGACTCAAGGGCGGACTGCTTCGCTATTGTTGTCTGCGATACCCGGATTTCGCGTTTGAAAAAGCATTGTTGAAGAGCAACCCCAAATTGCTCGACCAGTGCTGCCTCCTTGCTCCTGGTGCCGCGCTGAAGCATGCGCCCCGCATGATGAAGGCAGTGCGGTTCGCCGAATGCGTTCGCCAAGATCCTTGGTCGGCGTTGATTCACGTTCCGGACCGGTTGCCACCTGCGCAGTTGGTCTGCCTCGCCTCTTCCCACACCTGCCAAATCGAAGAGTATTTCAGTCTGTGTCCAGATTCCAAACTACTCAAGGCATTGGCCCCTATCCTTCGAAAGCTTGATGCCGCCACGAGGGCTGTCGTTTCGAGAGTCATTGCAGAGAGTATCTAGCCTTCGAAGATCGACGTGTCTGCCAACCGAGCGCAAAGCATGGGAGTGGTTGTCAAAAGCATTGCCGCCGACAGGGTATAGCGGCGTCGAGAACTGGCTGAGCCGTGACTTTATGGGTTGAGCGATGCTGCGAGTATCTGGAGGCCGGTTAGCGTTTGGTGTAATGAACGGAGCGGCCAGACCCGTGGCGGACCAGCAAACCCGTTTGCAACATTCGCTTGAGCGTGGCCTTGACCGTGTTGCGGCTGGCTCCGGTGGCGGCGACGATGGAGGCCACCGAAACGCGCGCCTGGCTGGCGAGGAGCTCGCTGGTCGAGCGGGCCAGCGGCGTGAGCGTGGCGAGCGCTTGTTGTTCCGCATCCAGACGGCTGAGGAGTCGGTCCTTCTGGGTTTTGAGCGCTTTCAGGAAAAACAACAACCAGGGATGCCATGCAGGGTCCGGCTCCTTGAGCGTGGTCTGGGTCTGGCGCAGGGCCAGATAGTAAGCCTCCTTGTTCGCCTCGATCACGCTTTCCAGGCTGGAATATGGCACGTAGGCGTAGCCCGCTTGCAGCAACAGCAGCGTGGTCAACACCCGGGACAGCCGCCCGTTGCCATCCTGAAACGGATGCACCGCCAGAAATCGGACGATGAAAACCCCGATCCGCAACAGCGGGTGCCATTGATCGGGCACCACCTCGGCCTCCCGGTGCCAATCCAGCAGCTTCCGCATCTCGAACGGTGTGTCGAAGGGGGAACTCGTCTCGAACACGATGCCGAGCATGTTCCCGTCGGGACCGAATGCGGCCACATGGTTTGGGTGGGTCTTGTATTCTCCACGGTGGCGCGTGTCCTTGTCGCTGAATTGCAGCAATTCCGCGTGGAGCTGCCTCAGATGGTTCTCGTTCACCGTGAGATCGGCCCAGCTTTCAAAAACCCGCTCCATCACCCGGGCGTAGCCCGCCACCTCCTGTTCGTCGCGTGTGGCGAACGACGTCTGGTTCAGGCTGGCCAGCAGCCGTTCCACCTCGTGGTTGGACAGCTTGACGCCCTCGATGCGCGTCGAAGAGCCGATGCTCTCAATCGTCGCGCTGTGCCGCAGTGCCAACAGCCGCTCCGGAGCGAGGTTGCGCAACGCCTGCCACTGCCCCTTCGCCTCATCGAGCTGGGCGATCAGGTGCAGCATTTCCGGGGTGATCAGCGGGGCATGCGTCATCCGACACCCGCTTTGTATCCGATTTATCCAATTGAGCAATGGGGAAATTTGAGAACCTGGACATTCTTTGGATGCCGAGGCAAAGCGACGACACCCCGCGAGATTCATCGACGTCTCAAACACCAGATCGGAATCGCTATGAGCAGGAAAAAAAACATTCCCGGCTCCGGAACCGTCGCGTAGATCCAGTCATAGGCTGATGACACCCTGGTAAGATAGGTGATGTCACCTGCTCCGCTTCCATAAAGATTTGTGGGGTTTGTTGGATTCACGCCCCAGCTCACCAAACCTACAACGACCGGCCCGTTGCCGAAGTTTGCAAATGCGGGAGCGCCGCTATCGCCTGCGGCGCTGGTCCCCTCCAACATCGACAATGCCGCAGTGCTTGACTGAGCAAGGATGGACAACCCGTCGGACAATGCAACTTGCCCGCCTAAGGTGTTGAAGATGGCAGACCCGGCGAGTGAGTTGTGCAGGGCGCTTCCATCGTCGAAATCGAAGCCCAAGAGGCCCCCAGATGACATCCCTGGCGTTGAAATCACGCGGTCGATCACATTGGTGGTGGCGTAGAGCAAAGGCGTTGAATTCGGGCGGGGGCCGGTCGCTAACGTGCCTGCCGAGCCTGCACCCACAAGTGTGACGAGTGAACCGAGTTCCGCCACGCCACCATACAAGGCGGTCGGAGACACGCCCTGGCTCTCAATCATAATACACGGTCGTCCACGCGATACTTTATCGGCATTTCTGCTGCGCAATACTACGGAAATTCGGACTGTGACTTTACAATTATTGCGGCGGTGGGTCAGCACGGCATTATTTAGGGCTTCGTTGATCGCGACTCTCAGTGCGAGCTTATGACAAAAGACTAAACCTTTCCAGCCTTCCGGATTCCATTGTATGTCGGTTAAGCTGGTATTTCGGTATACAGCGAGACATTGCCGGATTTCTGCATGTGGATCACATGGGCAGGCATGAAGAAATTGAAGTAACGCGGCAGAGGGATCAAACTTAGAAACGGATGGACAAAGGAGAACATCACTAAGAACTTTGCATAGAAGATCGAAGCGAGTCTCTTCGTGTGTAAAATTATCTGGTGAGTCGGCAGCCAGTTTCAGCATACGCCCAAATTCGCGCTGAAATGCAATTGCCTCGTCAGCATTCGTCAGTTTGGCAATGAGATCTGAGCCCGAAAAAAGGTCTGCGGTCTGGCCGAAAAACTCTGTGGCCTGTCTTCCTAGCATTATTTCTCTAAGAACGCCCAGACGTGGCGTGATCTCATTGCTGATTGTGGTCCATACCGTCTGCCACTCTTCGAGAACCGCCATCCACCATTCTTTTTTTCCATTTATATCTAGAATCTTTTTCGCCTTTGCCCTATTGTTCAAATTCTTCTGAAAACGAGGAAGTTGACGATGACGAAACTCCAGAAGTTCATCCATAATATCGCGCAGGGCCTGCCATTGGTGGTGTGGGTCGCGACTGCTATTTGCGCTCATGAGCTTGCGGTGTGCCAAACCAATGAGTTGAGAAAGCAACTCGCGATGCTCATCATGCACAAAAATGTTAGCCTTTTGGATTTCCCTGAGTGATTTAAGCAAGGGTTCGATAAAATAGGCGGGACGATTGCCATGTATGTTTACATAGGTTTGTGCATCATATAAGAGTTGCATCACAAGGTCGTTTTCCCCCGATACGAGCATTGCCATCTTTGGCAGTGCCTCAGCAAAATGCTTTTTTGAGGCACTCCGCATACAAATGATCGCCATTCTCTTCGTGTAGGGAGTAGCGGAGGGAGACGGCCCGCTTGCAGCAATCACCCGCAAGGCGAGCTTGGAGACACTCTCTTCCATTTCTGAAAGATAGAACGGGGACTTCCAGAATAGTGAGGTTTCATTTGCCGGGGGGAAATTTTTCTTTCCGTTAAATCGTTAGAATTTCAGCGGTCTGGCTGATGGACATTCGATAGGAGAATCCGATCTCACTTGCAAGCTCCGAAGGTTCTCCCGTGCTGGGACGGGACGGTGGAGCCGACGAGGAGCG
>JAUYNL010000079.1 GCA_030696085.1 Luteolibacter sp. | reverse complement strand
GCGCCGATGGCGCGCACGACGGTCAGTTGGGCGAGCAGGTCATCGCCGGGGGCAAGCCAGCCGATCAAGCGATAGGCATCCTGGCGATCGTCGATGCCGGCCGGACCAAAGCGGCTTTCGAGCGCGGCTGCCACGCGGTCGCGGAGTTCCTCGCTGGCGATGCGGTGGACGACGGGGCTGGATAGGAAGTGGAGGCCGAATTCCTTTTCCACGCGGTCGATCGCCACGCGCGGCACGGCGAGCTCTCCACCACCTTGGGCGAGGGAGCGAAGCGATTCGTTTTCGCGCTTGAGCAACGCGTTTTCCTCGGTGGCGATGCGAAGCTGGGTCTCCAGATCCGCAAGGCCGGCGGAGTTTGCGGACGCCCGCCAATGGAGTCCCTGGAGGATGCCGCCGAGTCCCACGGCACCGCCGAGCAGCAGGGGGAGCAATGTTTTTGGAGCTGGCACGATGAGGGGGGATGAGATCGCGTTTCAGCGTCCGACCGGGCGGGCATTGGGATTGACCGGTCCGCTGTTTTCCTTGAACGGATTGGTATCGAGTGCCGAGGATTTCACGCCGAACACCTGCTCGAAGGTTTTGCCGGGAAGCAGGTTGTAAACGATCGGCGCGCTGCGGTTGCCCTGTGCGTCATATACATAACAGATTCGCTGCAAGGGCATTTCCTTGCCGGTGTTCGGATCCCGGCGGGTGGTCCGGGCGTCGAACATGCGCTCTTCGACAAGTTGCCCGTCACTTTTTCGGTAGCCGTAGCTTACCTTGAAAAGCAGGGTGTTGCGGCCATCGTAAATCCGGCAGCCGATCGGGTTTCCATTCGAGTCCATGCGATAGACCGTGAGCATGCTCAGCACGCCGGTGGGCGAGAATTTTTTCTTGGTGAGAGTCCGGTTGTCGGGAGTGCGGGTGAACAAGGTGCGGGAACCGTCCTCATGGCGCATGACGCGCACGTTCGGGCCGTCCACCGTATCGAAATCCTTGGACACTTGTTGGGCGCCGCCTCGCAGCGGGGCCAACAGGCCCAGAGCAAGGATCATGATTTTGCAAGTTGCCAGGATCTTCATGCCGGGCAAACTAGGTTTCCCCGGCGGACGCTGCAAGCCGCCAATTCCCCGATGATTTGGAAAACGCGAAGCGGCCCGCTCGATCTCACTCGCCGTGCGCGGGTGATGGGAATCCTCAACGTCACGCCGGATTCGTTTTCCGACGGCGGGTGCCATGCCGATCCGGGAAACGCGCGCGATCACGCGCACCGGATGATTGATGAAGGGGCGGATTTGATCGATATCGGCGGCGAATCCACCCGGCCGGGAGCCGCACCGGTGGGCGCGGATGAGGAAATCGCACGCACCGTGCCGGTGGTGGCCGCGCTGAGGGCGGAGTGGAATGGGCTGATCTCCATTGATACGATGAAGGCGCGTGTTGCGGCGGCCGCGCTGGATGCGGGGGCTGACATCGTCAACGACGTGAGCGGCCTGCGGGCGGACCCCGGAATGGCCGGTGTCTGCGCGGCCGCTGGCTGCGGCGTGGTGGTGATGCATATGCTTGGCGAGCCGCGGACGATGCAGCAGGCACCGAGTTATGAGGATGTGGTGGCCGAGGTGCGGGCGTTTTTCAACGAACGTTTCGTCGCGCTCACTGGTGCTGGAATCGCGGAAGAAGCGATCTGTTTTGATCCTGGCATCGGCTTCGGCAAGAATCTGACGCACAACCTCGCGTTGTTGAGAGTTCTTGAGGAAATCGGTCCGGCGGGCAGACCGCTGTTATTGGGAGTTTCCCGGAAATCCTTCATCGGGGCCTTGTTGGGAAATGGCGATTTATCACTGCGCGACTGGCCGACGCTTGCCATCACCGCGCGGGCGCGGGAACAGGGTGTGATGCTCCACCGGGTGCATGAGGTGCGGCCCAATGTGCAGGCGCTGCGGATGATCGAGGCGATTCGCGATGGTCTGGAGCCGTGAGGAGAGGGCGCCTACCTCGGGGTGCTCACCGTGGTTTTCGGGCCCACTGCGAAACGGTACTTCATGACCGCGTCCACGATGCCGTTGGCGACGGTGTTCTGGTAGGTCTCGTTATGGATGAGACCGGCCTCGTAAGGATGGCTCATGAATCCGCCCTCCAGCAATATCGCGGGATGGCGCACGCCGGAAAGCACACTGAAGCGCGCGCGCTTGATGCCGCGATCAAACGTGTGCTTTTGGAGCCGGCGCAGGAGCGATCCATGGACCGAGGTCGCAAGGGCGATATTGGCGGAGTCGTGCTCGTTTCCGGCGCGCTTCTGACTGTCCGCCGCGATGACGCCCCGGCCATAGTGGGACACGCCGGGCGGTGAGAGGGTGAAGGTTTCGATGCCGCGGGCGGCGCGTCCGCCGGAATTGAAGTGGATGCTTACGAAGATCGCGTTTTCCGCCACGGCATTGGCTAGATCGACCCGTTCCTGGAGTGATAGGTAGCGATCACTGGTGCGGGTCATGATGACCTTGAAGCCCTTGGCTTCGAGCAGGGACTTGGTGCGTCCGGCGACCTTGAGATTGTAGAAGGCCTCGGTGCCGAGGGAGTTGGTGGCCCCCGGATCCTTGCCACCGTGACCGGGATCGAGGATGACCGTGCGGAAATCCGCCGCGTTCTTGATGAAATTGGGCCGCAGCACCGGATCGATGAGTTTGGCCAGATCCATGCGCGAGACATAGGCCTTGTCGCCGACGGCGGCGACGGTGTGGGTGAAGACGAATTTGACGCCGTTCATCAGGCACTCGTTGCCGCCGATTTTGAGTTTCATCTCGACCTTCGGGTTTTCCATGACGATGGAATTTCCCGAGCGGGTGAGTTTGGTGAAATTGTAGAAACGTTTCATGCTTTCGACCGAGACATAGTCGCGGCCTTCAATTTTCGCGATGTCCCAACCGGCGACGGTGGCGGCCGTGAGAATGGGTGTTGCGAAAAATGCGCAGCAGCACACCGCTAGCAGGCGGATGGCGGAACGAAACGGCAGCAAGGAGTTCAGGGAGCGGTTCTGCACGGACTTTGAAAGCGTTTAGCAGGTTGAAACCCACCTGACAACCGGATTTGTCGGGGAATTCAGCAATGCGCATCGTTGTGAACGCGTCCGCGCCATTCCCGGCCACCTGGGAAAAACCGCCGCAAGATTTCCGGACTTTTCATCGTCCGCGTCTTCCAGTATCCAACTCCTCAAGCGCACATGAACTTCGATCAGGGACAATTCAACTTCGACGCGCAGGGGCCGGAGGATGGCTACCGGCGCTGGCGCGAGGATCTGGAGGAGGCGAAGCGGGCCTTCGAATCGCGCTGGGGAGTGGTGATGGGAAAACGCGTGACGGTGTGGCTGACGAACCATGCCAAGCCCTTGAGCGGCATTCTGGAGTGGCTGCCGGGACTGCGGCAGAATCGGAATGCGCCGCCCCGCTTCCGCTTGCGGGGACTGGAGTTCGGCGTGGCGGAAATCGAAAGCATCGTGCAGGAAGACGCAGGATGAGTCCGCTTTGGGGAAAGAGGACGCTCCTCCCTCTGCCGCCCTCCGGGCTGCCATCGGCGATTTTCCGCTTTGCAGTCCGCGGCGTCCTGGTCTTTAGTGTTTCACAAGAAGAACCGCCGCCCTTTGCGGGACGGCGGCCTTCGATATCCCGCGGTGCGGGTGCTGTGCTGGTTTTGCTTCCTACGGCCTTGGATCAGACAGCGCCCGCATCCTCGGCGGGTTCCGCGGTGGGGCTCTCCTTCTTCCGGAGTCGCGGACGCTTCCGTTCGCTCCGCGGAACAAATCCGAGCGACCGGTATAGCGGCGAGTCAGGGCCGAAGTTCTGATGATCCGCACGCACCCCGTTGGTGATCGCCACCAGCATCCGCGTGTAGGCTTCATCCGTCTTGTCCCGTTCCAGCATCACCCCCGCCAGGATTGCCCTGGCTTGCGTCATCCTTCTGCGGACTTCCAACGGTTTCTGAGACTCCACCTCGAATTGCTCGAGACTGAACCCCGCGAACGTCGCTTCCGGCGCGTGTTCCTGCCACGAGGCAAGGAACAGTTCACGCCGCCGCGATACAACATTGCTGCTTATTTTAGGCATCTTGGTATTTGGTTTGCCCGGGAAAGCGGGTGCGATCTTAAACACGCGTGCCCGTCTCCCCTGAGCCCTTAAGATTTGGCCTAATTTCGGATCTCTTAAAAGAAATTTTTACTCATGTGGTATCTTCAAATAACTCGTAACACAATATATGGTAGTCTATCTTGGCGATTACATGGTAAATCATGCATAAAACTAGGAGGATTTTGCAGATGTTCCGATGAACCAATCCAAGTCTAGGGGCAAAAGAAAACCCCAACTGTTAGCAATTGAGGGCCGCTTGTCCGAAATTTTAAAAATTATCCGGATTTCGCGGGATAATCCTCCAGTGCTCAACGCAATTGAGGGACGTTTTCTCTCGGTTCTCTTTAATATTTGTCAAATAAGATTATATTTTCTTCAGTATTATTAAAAAACACTAAAATGATTTTCGGCCATTTTACCTAGTCGTCAGGGTGGGCGCATTTGGATTTCTCTTCGGAAGGGAGGGGGCCTTCCTTCCCTGAGGTGTCCGGGAGATCCACCAAATCCGCATATAAAATTTTACGTTTTGACCACGATGGGTCTCCTGATGGGTCGCCATTTGCCCTGATTTCCGGATTGATACACATCTTTGCCGCGCTTCCCGCAGTTGCTGGAATCTGCCTATCGATGTGCCGCGCGTCCCTTCCTTGGGACCGCACGCATGTTCCTTGGGACCGGACGCATTTTCCTTGGGACCGGACTCATGATTATTGGGACCGCACGCATGTTCCTTGGGACCGGATGCATGATCCCTGGGACCGCGCGCATGATCCTTGGGACCGGACGCGCAATCCTTGGGACCGCTAGCACGATTCTTGGGGCCGGACGCACGATCCTTAGGACCGGGCGCACGATCCTTGGGACCGCATGGGCGATTCTTGGGACCGGACGCAGGATCCTTGGGACCGTATGCCTGTTCTTTGGGAAAGAATGGTCCCGTCTTCCTTGCAACTGGTCTGCAAAACTCAGTCTGTACATGAATTTAACTTTCCTTCCGCGAGTAAATCGTTAGAACACGGCTGTTTCCAGCCATCGTGATGGCATATTCCGGATTGCCATGGATCACGCCACCCACAACAAAATCGTCTCTTTCATCTGGTCCATCGCGGACGACTGCCTCCGCGACGTTTTCGTCCGCGGGAAATACCGCGATGTCATTCTCCCGATGTTTGTCCTCCGCCGGATCGATTGCCTGCTGGAAGACACCAAGGTGGCGGTTCTCGCCGAGGTGAAGTTTCAGAAAACCGAGGCGAAGATGGCGGTGCTCGATCCCGACGGCCTCCGCGAAGCATCCGGCCAGGTTTTCTATAATACCTCGAAATTCACACTCAAGAGCCTGCTCGGAAATCCCTCCCAGCTCGAAGCCAACTTCAACCACTACCTCGACGGCTTCTCCGACAACGTCCGCGAGATCATCGCCAAGTTCGATCTCCGCAACCAGATCCGCAAAATGGCGGAGGCGGACGCCCTCCATGGCGTCATTGAGAAATTCGTCGCCCCGGACATCAACCTTTCCCACCACGATGCCATCGGTCCGGACGGGCGGAAGCTCCCCGGCCTGACCAATCTCGGCATGGGCTACGTTTTCGAGGAACTCATCCGCAAGTTCAACGAAGAGAACAACGAGGAGGCTGGCGAACATTTCACACCCCGAGAGGTCATCCAGCTCATGGTTCACCTGTTGTTCGAGCCGGTGAAGAAAAAGCTGCCGCCCGTCATCACCATCTACGATCCCGCGTGCGGCTCCGGCGGCATGCTCACCGAGGCCCAGGACTTCATCCTTGATCCCGAGGGCTCCATCCGCACGCAGGCCGCCATCTACCTCTACGGCAAGGAGGTCAACCCGGAGACCTACGCCATCTGCAAGTCCGACATGATGATCAAGGGCAACAACCCCGAGAACATCCGCTACGGCTCCACCCTCGCCACCGACGAGTTCTCCGGCCTCCGCTTCGACTTCATGCTCTCCAATCCGCCCTACGGCAAGAGTTGGAAAACCGACCAAGGCCAGATCCTTGAGAAAAACGGCGCGAACACCGTCATCATCGACCCCCGCTTCGAGGTCCGCCTGCCCGATGCCTCTGGCCAAGAACAGACCGTCTCCGCCGCGCCCGCCGTGGATGACGGCCAGCTTTTGTTCCTGATGGAAATGGTGAGCAAGATGAAACGGCTCAAGGATTCTCCGGCGGGCTCGCGCATCGCCACCGTCCATAATGGCTCCGCCCTCTTCACTGGGAATGCCGGCGGCGGTGCCAGCAACATCCGCCAATACCTCATCGAGAACGACCTGCTGGAGGCCATCATCCAGCTTCCCAACAACATCTTCTACAACACCGGCATCACCACCTACATCTGGCTGCTCTCCAACAAAAAAGCCAAGGGCCGCGACGGCAAGGTCCAGCTCATTGATGCCTCCCAGCTTTTCGAAAAGCTCCGCAAAAACCTCGGTGCGAAAAACTGCGCCTTCACCGGCGACCACATCTCCCAAATCACACGCGCCTACCTCGACCTGCTGGACACCGGCAAGCAGTCCGTCGATGGCCTGAAATCCCAGGTCTTCGACAACAAGGAATTTGGCTACTGGAAAGTCACGGTCGAGCGCCCGCTGCGTAAGTCCGCCCAATTCACTGCCGAGCGCATCGCCCCGCTCCGCTTCGACAAATCCCTCGCCACCGAAATGGAGTGGATCTTTTCCCAATGGGGCGCCGACGTTTACAAGAAGGACTTCCTCGCCGAGAAAAAGGACGCTGTGCAGCGCTGGCTCGACCACGAACAGATCGAACTCACCGGCGCGAACCTGAAAAAACTCCTCGATCCCAAGCTCTGGGCCGCTCGCCGCGAGTTGTTGGAAATCGCCGGAAAACTCCACCAGCAGCTCGGCGAGGAAACGTGGAACGACTTCACGCTCTTCACCGAGGACGTCCGAGCAGCCATCAAGAAACTCAAGCTCAAGCCCGGCGCTCCGCAGTTCAAACAAATCCTCGACGCCGTTTCCTGGCGTGATCCCGAGGCCCTGCCGATCGTCGCCGCTGAGCTCTATCTGGAGGTGGATGCGGATTTCAATTTCGATACTGCCCGCACTTGGTATCCACTTATCGAAGACTCCTGCGCCACCCTCTACGAACCGGACAGCGAACTCCGCGATACCGAAAACATCCCGTTGCTCTACCCCGGTGGGATCGCAGCCTATTTCCACAAGGAGGTCCTGCCCCACGTCCCGGATGCCTGGATCGACGAGGAGAAAACCGTCATCGGCTACGAAATCTCCTTCAACAAATACTTCTACGTCCACCAACCGCTTCGCGACCTCGCCGAGGTGGTGAAGGAAATCCGCGATCTTGAGGCCGAAACCGAAGGCCTGCTCGAACAGATCCTCAATTTTTCCGCCTGAATTTTATTAGTGACGCCCGCTATTTAAATTTTGCCCTACTTTTTTAATTAGTAGCTCGCCGAGACATGCCCGCAGCCGCTCACAACACCGATCCTCAGATTCGCTACGCAGTGCGTAGCGAATTCGCCGGCGTCAGCTTGCGATCTACGAATCCCGAAGCTGGAGGCTTCCCATCTTGTAGCCGGTGGTTGAGCACAGCGACACCACCGGAACCCATGCCCCCCGAAATCCGCACCCCGGCAGGGGTGCCAGCCATCGTTCGTCATGCCCTCGACCCACACCTCCCTTCATTACCACCTCATCTTCGCGACAAAAAATCGGGAACCCATCATCGCGGCCCCTTGGCGTGCCGAACTCCATTCCTATCTCGGCGGAATCGTCAAAGGCCTCGACGCACAGCCACAGGGCGTCGGAGGTGTTGCGGATCACGTCCATCTTCTCGTTTCCCTGAAATCCACCCATTGCCTCTCCGATTTCATGCGGGAATTGAAAAAATCCTCCTCCTCATGGATCCGCGATTCCCATCTGCCATCCTTCCAATGGCAAGAAGGCTACGCAGCCTTCACCGTCAGCGCGTCGGCGCGGGAATCGGTGAAACAATACGTCACCAATCAGGAGGAACATCACCGGATGAAATCATTCCGCGAGGAACTCATCGGATTCCTCAAAAAATCCGGCGTGGAATACGACGAGCGTTATCTCGATTGATTTCCCCGATCCACACCCACCTGCTGGCATCCCTCCGGGATGCGGAAATATTTTCCCTCCATCGTCCGGTGGTGTCGCTCGTGCCTCGCTCAACCACCGGCTACAGGATGGAATCCCTGCGGGATGATCATGCCAGCTCGTTCTCTCTTTCTAAATGACCACCCTTCCGAAATACGAACGTTACAAGGACTCCGGTGTCGAATGGCTCGGGGAGGTTCCTGAGCACTGGAATGTTCGTCGCAATCTCGGCGTCTTCGATGAGAGGAAAGAATGCAATCAGCCCGAGGAGGAGCTGCTATCAGTTACCGTGAGCCGAGGAATCATTCGGCAGTCTGAGATCACGGCCAAGAAAGACTCTTCAAACGACGACAAGTCGAAATACAAAGTCGTTCGGGTTGGTGACCTTGCTTATAACAAGATGCGAGCTTGGCAGGGGGCACTTGGGATTTCCGCATTCAACGGAATCGTCAGTCCGGCGTATGTCGTTCTGACTCCGCGCAATCAAAAGCTATCAAAGTATTTCCATTATCTGTACCGCACGCCTCAATTCATCACCGAGGCAAATCGTCTCTCCTACGGGCTGTGCGACGACATGAACAGTCTCCGCTACGAGCATTTCAAGACGAGCTACACACCTTTGCCGCCCGATGATGAGATCGACCGCATCGTCGCCTTCCTCGATCAGAAAACAGCGGAGATCGACGCCTTGATTGCCAAAAAGCAGCGCCAGATCGAACTCCTCGACGAGCAAAAAGCCATCCTCATCAACCGCGCCGTCACCCGAGGGCTCAATCCCAACGCAAAACTCAAACCCTCCGGCATCGAATGGATCGGGGAGATTCCAGAGCATTGGGAGGTGAAGAACCTGAAATACGTATCGACGAAGATCGGCACAGGAAGAACCCCTGGCACTGTAGCACAAGCCGAAGACCTGCCGGATGGCGTCCACTGGTATACCCCAGGTGACTATCGCGATTCCGGATTTCTTGACGCATCGGAGAGGCGTGCAAAAAGCACACGTTTAGAGACTGTGGAGACATTTCCTGCGGGTTCCCTCTTTTACATCGGCATCGGGGCCACACTCGGGCGCGTAAATCTTTCGCTCCACGAAGCGGGATGCAACCAGCAGATCAACGTAATCGTCATCAATTCCTCGGCACATTCCGCAGAATACATGCTTCACCTTTTGAATGCCGGTAGAGAATACATTTTTTCATCCAGCGACTTCACAACGCTGCCTATCCTCAACCGATCAAAAACCGCGACCCTTTCTGTCGTCGCTCCATCGAAGGCAGAGCAGGAGGCAATTGCAGCGTATTGCGCGGATCTCGTTCTAAAAATCCAAGCAGTCCAAGCGAAGGTCGCTGAAAACATTCAATCTCTCCAATCCCTCCGCAGCACTCTCATCGCCCACGCCGTCACCGGTAGAATCAAGATCAACTAAGTGCTTCCATGATTCAACGAGTTGACATCAAGAACTTCGGGAGTTTCAGTAATTTCATCTGGGCGAATCAGGTGAAGAAGGACGGCCAGCCCGTCGACTTTAAGAAACTGAACATTCTATATGGGCGAAACTACTCGGGAAAAACAACTCTTTCAAGATTGGTCCGATGTTTGGAAACGGGCGCACTCCCTTCGAAATTCCAGAATCCAGATTTCTCGATCAAGACTGACGCAGGGTTGATTTCGCCCGCATCACTCGGCTCGCAGGGACTTCACGTCCGGGTGTTCAACAAGGACTTTGTTGATGAGCACCTTAGTTTTCTTCGGAATGAGGACGGTGACATTGAGCCATTCGCAGTTCTCGGAGGAGACAACACCAAGATCGAAAAAGAGATTGCAGAAAAGGAGAAAAATCTTGGCAGCGTAGAAAGCAAAACCGGATTTCGCCATGTACATGCGGAAAAACAGGCCAAGTGGGTTCAAAAAGTGACGGCGCGAGACAAAGCGACTTCCGACCGGACTCAAACTCTGCGTAACAAGGCAAATCAGGATATCAAGCAAAGTCCACACCTCTATGGGGATGTAATCAATTACAACATCCAGAAAATCGAGAGCGATATCCAGGTCGTGCAAAAAAAGGGAATCTCCCCGCTGTCTGACGAGGAAGAAGTCGAACTTCGCTCGCTCCTCCGGCAGGAAGCGCTACCGGCAATCGCTCCTCTAGTGCCACTTGAGCCGAATCTCCAAACATTGCATTCTTCCGCGGTAGAAATTCTCGGAAGAGAAATCAAGCCGACGAAACCCATTCAGGATCTGCTCGACGACGCTTTACTTCAAGCCTGGGTCAAGCAAGGGATTCCACTACATCGCGACAGCAGGGAGACCTGCGGTTTTTGTGGCAGTCCATTGCCTCGGGATTTGTGGGAGAAGATCGATCAACATTTTAGTAAGGAGTCGCAAGCTCTAGACACTGAGTTGTCCGGACTATTAGCTAAGATCAATGCTGAGGCGGATCGAATGAAGAAAATTGTCCCGTTTGGGAAGCCGGAGATTTATCCAGCACTTCATAAAGACTTTGTCGAGATTGACAGAGATATTCAGACACATCTGAAAGAGTATCTTGCTGAACTGAAATGGTTGGCGGACGAAGTTGAATCTCGTCAAGCTGATCCCTTCAAAGCTCGTAAAATCGGAGACCTTGCAGATTCTCAGTCGAAATTGGAGGCGGCCTTTGCGAGACTCGAACCACTTCTAGAAAAACAATTACAGAAGACCAACGGGCTATCTTCCGAACAAAACTCGGCACAGAAAAAACTTCTATTGAGTGCGATCAGCAGTTTCATTGCGACAATTGACCTGCCAAAAATCGACAAAGATATCGCGACGTTGAGTGGCGAAGTGATTGCTCTCCAGACTGAGGTCACTTCGGCACAAAAGCATGTTGCATTGGAAGTAGCCGCTATCGAAGATTTGCGCAAACAGTTGCGGGATGAGCGTCGTGGCGCAGAAAAGGTGAACAATCTGCTGACGCATTACTTCGGGCACGGAAGTTTAAAACTCGTCGCTATCGATACTGGTGTCGGCCCAGAGGCTGGAGTTCGGTTCGAAATCCTGCGAGGAGAGGCAAAGGCTTACAATCTTAGCGATGGCGAATGTAGCTTGATCGCATTTTGTTACTTCATGGCCAAACTTCAAGGCGCCGATTCCGAAGGAAAAGACCTCATCATCTACATTGATGATCCAGTTTCCAGTCTGGATGGGAACCATGTATTTTTTGTGTATGGACTCATTGAAAGCCTAATTGCAAGAGCTGTGACCGATGGCTCGGGGAATAAAACTTACCGATACATGCAGCTTTTTATTTCGACTCATAGCTTGGAGTTTCTGAAGTTTCTGAAAAAGCTTTCGAAGCCAAAGAAGAATCACGAGCAGTTTGTGGTAATTCGAAAGAAAGACCTAAGCGATATCGAGTTGATGCCTGACTACCTGAGGAACTATGTCACGGAATTTCACTTTTTGTTTGATGAAATCTGCGAGTGTCTTGATTCGGCCAACGCCACAAAATCCCACCATTCATTCTATAACTTTGGGAATAATCTAAGGAAATTCCTGGAGGTGTTTCTGTTCTTTAAGTTTCCCTTCTCGTCTGATGATGGCGACGGGAATAAGCGCCTCGACAAATACTTTGAGGGGGACGATCCGGCGCGGGAATTGGTGAATCGCCTAACAAATGAGTATTCCCATTTGGGAGGTGTGATTGATCGAGGGATCCAGCCGGTCGATTGTGACGAGATTTCCAAAGTTGCTGAACACGTTCTCAAAAAGATGAAATTTGACGATGGTGTTCAATTTGCAGACTTATTGTCCGCCGTGGGCCGCGCCGATCCATTTGTTCCGCGATAACATCAATGCCCTACCGCCACACCGCCGCCCGCATCCACGAGATCGTTAAAGCCCCAAAGGCTTTGGTCGCGGGGCAGAGCGTGTCGCCGAAGAAGCGCGGCAGCCATGGCCTGAGTTTCGAGGCGTTTGTGGAGCTGGTAGGTGGGTCATTTCTCGACATCCGCTACCACGGCGTGGCCGGAGTGAGCCATGATCCGACGAGTTACGACGCCACGCTGCGGCTGGACCAGCAGCGGGTCAGGGGAATCGGCCATTGTGCGGTGGGTCGGCGGAATTTCCGTGCGAAGCTGCGGATTGAAGCGGGCTGGCACCAGAACATCGTCGATCCGAATCTGCCGACGAACGCCGCGGCCTACAACCGCCACGAACCTTTGCCGGACTTCGATCCGGGCGATTTCTCGGACTTCACCCGCAAGGTGGCCGTGATTTGGAACATTGACTTGGGCTGGGAAGGAGGTTTGTTGTGAGCACCTTCGCCGCGCCACTCACACCCGAATCCGTCCGCCAGCTCCTGTACGCCTTTTGGCAGGAGTCGCTGGAAATCGCCAAGACCCGCCAAGGGCTATCGCTCGCGCTGCCGCATACCTACCCGGACGGCTGGCAGATCGTGGTGGATCTGGAAGACCATCTTCCCGCCGGCCTGAAGGTTACCGACCGTGGCCGCACGCTCGGCTGGCTCGTCGCCCAAGGACAGAACATCGAGACTGACGCCGTGCAACGGTATCTGGACGAGATCTGTGACGAGTGCGGGATCGAGCGCGACGGGCTTGAGCTGTTCCACTGGTTCCCAAAAGGCATGGAGGGCGTGGACCTGCACGTCTTCGCCGAGGCGCTGGTGGCCATCGCGCATCTCCACTACCTGAGCGACCTCAAGCCGCGCACGCTGGACATCCCGGACGAGACGCTGCAACGGGTCTTCAAGGACCACGGCGTGATCGCCCTGCCCGGCACGACGCTGAACGGCCGCACCCGCAAAAACGTGAGGCTGGATTACTACATCGCCGAGGAAAGCCCGATCGCCTTCCAGATCATCCGCCGTCACGGCCGCATCCTCAGCACCATGGAGCAATGGGGCTGGCGCTGGAACGATCTCCGCGCCGCGCACCCGGCTCTGCGCCCCGCCATGATCTACGATCCCCACCACCAGGAGATCGACCCCGACAGCCGCGCCATCGGTGAGGAGGTGTGCTCGCTATTCTGCTCGTATGAGGAGACGGATAGGATTCACGAGTTTCTGGGGGCGAAGACGAATTGAAACCCGCCGTGACAATAATTTCAAAAGTCCTATTCTGCCGCCATCCATGTTGAGTATCGAACAAGTGAAGGAAGTGCTGACCTCAACCGAGGCGGACCGGATCGAGCGCACCCGCTCGGTGACAAATACGGACAAGTTTCGCGAGGCGATCTGCTCGTTTTCCAACGACATGCCGGGGCACGGCAAGCCGGGCTACCTGCTCGTGGGTGTGGAGGATGATGGGTCCCTGTCGCCGGATCTGGCGATCACAGATGAGCTTCAGAAGCAATTCGCCTCGTATCGGGATGACGGGCAGATTCTGCCGCAACCGATGCTTTCCGTATTCAAGCAACCGCATCCGGATGGCGGTGAGTTTCTGGTGGTGGAGGTGCATCCCAGTGATCTGACGCCGGTGCGCTACCGGGGCCGCGTGCATATCCGCGTGGGACCGCGCAAGGCGACGGCGAGCGAGTCTGAGGAGCGCCGCCTGTTGGAGCGCCGCAGTTCGCGTTTCCGGACCTTCGACATCACCCCGTGTCCGGACGCCACGCTGGAGGATTTGGATCTGGGCTTGTTCCAGAACACCTACCGTGGCAAGGCCATCGATCCGGAGGTGATCAAGGAGAATGGCCGTGAATTGGTGCTGCAACTCTCCTCCCTGCATTTTTATCATCTCAACCGCAACTGTCCGACCAACGCGGGCTGCATCGTTTTCGGACGTGATCCGCTCGCCCGTTTTCCGGGGGCCTATGTGCAATACGTGAGTTTCGGCGGCGAGTCGCTTGCTTCCGAAGTGCTCGAAAGCAAGGTGTTCAACGGTAATCTGCTGGACATGATGTGGACCTTGGACCGCTTCATTGGCAGTCGTTTCACCATGAAACCAGTAAAGGAGAGCGCCCTTCGGGAGCGCTACATCTGGGACTATCCGGAGGACGCGATCCGCGAGCTGGTGGTGAATGCGGTGCTGCACCGCGATTACCAGTCCAACTCGCCCGTGCGCTTTTACCAGCACTCCGACCGGATCGAGATCCAGAACGTCGGAGGTCTGTATGGTGACGTCAATCCAGAGAATTTCCCCAGGGTGAACGACTACCGCAATCCGGTGCTGGCGGAGGTGATGATGGTGATGCGCTATGCCAACCGCTTTGGCCGCGGCATTGCCCGCGCCCAAGCCTTGTTGGCGGAGAATGGAAATCCACCGGCGGTTTTCGAGTATGGCACCGGCTATTTCAAGGTGACGGTTTTCAAACACCCCGAGCGCTGATCCATGCCAAGTCAAACCAACGAGAGCGCCCTCGAGGCCTGCATCGAACGCCACCTCACCGGCGGTGTGAGCGCGATGCCGTGGCCCGGCGTTCCATTTGGAGACGATGTCACGCCTTATCAAACCAGCAAAGGCGCGGGCTACCTGCGCGGCAAGTCCACGGATTTCAACACCGAGTTCGCCATCGACGAGACGCGGTTCTGGCAATTTCTCGAATCCACCCAAGCTCCGGAACTCGCCAAGCTCCACTACAAAGCGGACTGGAAGCGTCAGGTGCTCGAACGGCTGCATCGCAAGCTGAAGAAGGACGGCATCCTCGCGGTGTTGAAGAAAGGGCTGGATGTGGACAATGCCCACCTCACGCTGTTCTATCGGTTGCCCTACAACGATCTCAACCCGGACGTCACCGCCAAGTTCGAGTCCAACGTCTTCTCGGTCACGCGGCAGGTGTATTTCTCCAAGACGGATCACAAGTCGGTGGATATGGTGGTGTTCCTCAACGGCCTGCCACTCGCCACGCTGGAACTCAAGAATCCGTGGACCGGCCAGAACGTGAACCACGCCAAGAAACAATATCGCGAGGATCGTGATCCCAAGGAAACGCTGTTCCAATTCCGGCGCTGCCTCGTGCATTTCGCCGTCGATCCGGACGAGGTTTGGATGACGACCAAGCTCGACGGCAAGGGCACGTATTTCCTGCCCTTCAACAAGGGCCTGCTAAACGGGCAGGGCAAGGGCAACCCGGTGAATCCCGACGGCCACAAGACCGCTTATCTCTGGCAGGACATCCTCACCCGCCACAGCCTGAGCAACATCATCGAGCACTTTGCCAAGGTCACCGAGGAGAAGGACAAGAAAACCAAGCAGGTCCGGCAGACGCTCTATTTTCCGCGCTATCACCAGCTTGATGTGGTGCGGAAGATTCTGGCGGATCTGAAGAAGAAAGGCATCGGCCTGCGCTATCTCATCCAGCATTCCGCCGGTTCCGGGAAATCCAATTCCATCGCATGGCTGGCCTATCAGCTCATCGAACTCTACGACGCCGGCGGCGAGAACAATCTGTTCGACTCGGTGATCGTGGTGACGGATCGTCGCGTGCTGGACCGCCAGCTCGACCGGAGCATCCGGCAGTTCAGCGAATTCAAGAACCTGCTCGCCCACGCCGACAGCGCCGCCGATCTGCGCTCGCACTTGGAGAAATGCAAGAAGCTCATCACCACCACCATCCAGAAGTTTCCCTTCATCGTCGATGGCATCGCGGACATGAGCGACCGGAAATTCGCCGTGATCATTGATGAAGCGCATTCCTCGCAAGGCGGCCAGGCGGCCGACAAGCTGAACATGACCATTGGCGCCACGGATGAAGACGAGGAGCCCGAGGACTATCAGGAAAAGATCCTGCAAGCGATGGAGCGCCGGAAGATGGGCAAGAACGCCAGCTACTTCGCCTTCACCGCCACGCCGAAGAAGGCGACGCTGGAGAAGTTCGGCGTCCGCAATGCAGAGGGTGGTTTCGATCCCTTCGACCTGTATTCGATGAAGCAGGCCATCGAGGAAAACTTTATCCTCGACGTGTTGGCGAACTACACGACCTACAAGAGCTATTACGAGGTCCGGAAGTCGATTGAGGACAACCCGGAGTTCGACACCATCAAGGCGCAGAAGAAGCTTCGCTCTTATGTGGAAAGCCACCAGCAAACCATCGACGCCAAGGCGGCGATGATGGTGGACCACTTCAACCTCCAAGTGGTGGGCACCAAGAAACTTCGCGGCCAGGCACGCGGCATGGTGGTCACCCGCAACATCGAGAGCGCCATCCGCTACTTCTTCGCCATCCGGAACGAACTCAAGAAAGTAAACGCCCCGTTTCAAGCGATCATCGCGTTTTCCGGCAGCAAGAAAGTGGATGGCATCGATTACACCGAGGATTCGATCAACGGGTTTCCGAGCAAGGACATCCCGGACAAATTCAAGGAGCCCGGCTATCGGATTTTAGTCGTGGCGAACAAGTTTCTCACCGGCTTCGACGAGCCGCTTCTGCACACGATGTATGTGGACAAGCGGCTTCAGGGAGTGCTGGCGGTGCAGACACTTTCCCGCCTGAACCGCAGCAACGAGAAGATGCAGAAACAGGACACCTTCGTCCTCGATTTCTACAACAGCGCCGCGGAAATCAAGTCCGCGTTCGATGATTTCTACACCTCCACCTCGCTCACCGAGCCAACGGACATCAACATCCTCCACGACATCAAGGATGCCCTCGACGATGTGGCGATATACGAAGACGAGGATATCGAAACATTCAACGAACTGTTCTTCAACGGCGTGGATGCCGAGCAGCTCCATCCGATCATTGACGAGACGGTCAGCCGGTTTGACCTGATCGAAGACGAGAACGACAAGATCGACTTCAAGATCAAGGCCAAGCAGTTCGTGAAACTTTACGGCCAGCTCGCGTGCATCATGCCGTTTCCGGTTTCCGCATGGGAGAAGCTTCATTGGTTTCTCAAATTCCTGATCCCGAAACTCAAGGTGAAGGACAAGGACAAAGACCAACTGGACGCGCTGCTGGAAAGCGTTGACCTCTCGACATATGCGCTGCAACGAGTGCGCTTGAATGAACAGATCGCCTTGGATGCCGCCGCCACGGAACTGGAACCCGACAACGAACATGTCCATGGAGTTCACGAACCCGGTGAGGATGAATCACCACTCGATGAAATCATCCGGCACTTCAACGAGCGCTGGTTTTCCGCATGGCCCGCGACGCCGGAAGAGCAGCGCATCAAGCTCGTCAAGCTGCTGGAACACGTCCAGCACAGCGCTGCCTATACGGAGCAGGTGGAAGGCAATCCGGACGAACAGAACCGGGACCTTGCCCTGCGCAGCCTGATCGGCTCCGCAGTGAACAAGGAGCGCAAGAAGGATCTGGAGCTCTACAAACTCTATGCGGGCGATCCCGATTTCCGGAAATCCCTTGAAGAAAGCCTCATCCGGATTCTCGCGCTGCATGAGAAGAGCAAGCCGGCGTGAGCGTGTGGCATCCAGACACCCCGGTATTCGCGGAAGCGAACGACTTTCATCCGCGCAGGCACCAGCACGCCTCCGCATCAAGACGGAGGGGGATTTTCCCTGGGAAACCGGGCGTTTGGGAAAATTTCTTGTTTTTCCGGAGTTTCGCGGCGAGTGTCCGCACGTTGATGAGATATCTTCTCGCATGGTTGCTGCTGCTGGGCGTGTTCGCCGGCTTGCAGGGGCGCGCCCTGGCGGCGGATCCCTGTGAAATGCAGTCCGCCGTGCACGAAAACGGCCATTCGGAGCATCATCACGAGCCGGGGAAACCCTGCGATCCCTCGCACGACCAAAAGTGCCCGCTCGATCACCATCAGCACGGTTGTTACTGCCACGGCATGCCCTTGATGGATGCCCGCGATCTTTCCATCCGCCTGAGTGCGCCCAGCCTGAGCCTTTCGCTCCTGCGGCATGACCGGGAAAAAGCGCCCGACGGCCCCTTCCTCAGCGAGGACAAGCCGCCCTTGATCTGAGCGTCTGATTTGACGCTTCGTCGTGCCCGCTTGGCGCGGCGCATTGCCTTATTTCGTGGCGTTTCCGCGCCTGAGAGGGCAGCCGCCCGATTCACTGATTCCGTGCCAAATCTCCGCCTTGGGGATCGCCATCATTCAAAATTCACCATGTTCAATTCCAATTTGATCGTCTTGTTAGCTTTTGCCTTCACGGCTCATCCACTGATTGCGGAACCCTCCGTGGTCGTCACGCTTGGCAGCATCGGCGACCGCATCCGCGCCCAAAATCCCGATCTGGCTGCGGCGCGTATGCGCATCCAGGAAGCCCTCGGCCGCATCAATCAGGCCGGCCGCCATGCAAATCCCGAATTTGAAACCAGCATCGAACACGATCCGAGCTTCCGCGAGGGCAAATTCGAAGTCGGTTTTTCCCAGCGATTTCCAATCACCGACCGGTTGCGTCTGGAAAAAGACGTGTCGCTAACCGAACTCAAGTCATCCGAAGCCGAAGTCCGCGAGGTCGAGCGCCAGCTCATCAGCAAGGCCCGCGAGGCCATGGTGAAAATCCTGGCAAACCGGCAACGCCGCGAGCTTCTCCAACAGCAGTCCGCCATCTCGAAGGAATTCGCCGGCTTTCTGGCGGAAATCGCGCAGAAAGGCGAGGGCTCGCCGCTCGATGCCGGGCAGGCGAAACTGGAATCCGCCAGCCTCGCCATGGAAATGCGCCTGCTGGGTGCCGGCGAAACCTCGCTCATCGGCGAACTCAGGCCCCTGCTCGGAATGCGCCCCGGCGAGGCTCTCAGTGTGGGTGGAATCCTGCCCGAAGCTTCGCTGCCGGAATCTGCCGCAGATCCGTCGAATCGCCCGGATTTCCAGGTCGCGAAACTTGACGCGCAGGCCGCGGCGCAGGGCGTGGCGCTCGAACAAGCCCGGCGCTACGACGACGTCGAGGGCGGTCTGTTCGCCGCCGCGGAACGCACCGAAGATGCGCCGGAAGGTTATGAAAACGAGGCCATCATCGGCCTGCGTTTCAAAGTGGCGCTGCCGTTCTGGAACAAGAATGAAGGTGCCATCCAGGAGGCGGAAGCGAAGCGGAATCGCAAGGAACTGGAGGCCGTCGCGCTCAGTCGCAATATCTGTCTCGAAGCCGAAGCCGCCCGTGCCGAAATGGCCGAATGGGCGAACGTGATCGCTGAAATCAACGACACTCTCCTGCCACTCGCCGAAGAACAATCCACTCTGGCGGAAACGACCTATCGCAACGGCCAAGGCGAAATCCAGTCCGTGCTCCGCTCCCGCGAGAAACGCCTGCAACTCGCCGCCGCGCGCCTCGATGCCTTGCGCGAATTCCATCTCGCCCGGGTCCGCCACGAAACCGCACTTGCCAAACCATGAACCACATGCCTGCCAACCATTTATGAACATCACCATTTTCCGAATCCCACTCTCCATCATCGCGGGACTCTCGTGGCTCCATGCCGCCGAGCCTTCCAACATCATCGTGCTCGATGAAACCAGCATTAAGAACCTCCAAATCGAAACCGTCGAAACCGAAGAAACCGATTTTGAGGAAACCTTCTTCGCGCTGGGGCGCATCGAGGAAATCCCCGAACGTCACGGCGTCTTGAGCAGTCGCATCAACGGAAGGGTTCTCAGCCTTGAAGCGCATGAAGGAGACACCGTCAAAGCCGGCCAAACCCTCGTCCGGGTGGAAAGCCGCCAACCCGGTGATCCGCCGCCGGTGATCGACCTGAAGGCTCCGCTCGGCGGACTCGTTGTCGAGTCCCATGTGCGCCTTGGCGAGCCGGTGGAGCCTGACAAGGAGTTGTTGGATATCTCCGATCTCAGCGAGGTGCTTGCCATCGCCCGCGTGCCGGAGCACTACGCCGCACAGCTCACCACGGGATCAAAAGCCCATATCGTGGTTTCCGCCCTCGGAAAACAAATCATCGAAGGTGAAATGCTGCGTTTCGGAACCTCTGCGGACCGCGTGAGCGGGACGATTGACGCGGTCTTCCGCGTGAGCAATCCCGGTTTGCGGATGCGTCCCGGCATGCGGGCGGAGTTTTCCATCATCCTCAGCAGTCGCAAGAATGTCATGAGCATCCCCCGTGCCGCTGTCCAAGGCGATGCCGGCAATTGCTTTGTTTACATCAAGCACTTCGAGTCTCCTTTTACCTACATCAAGTCTCCAGTCCAGATCGGCCAATCCAATGATCGTTTCGTTGAAATCATAAAAGGACTGTTCCCCGGAGACGAAGTGGTGACACGCGGTGCGTATTCGTTGATCTTTGCGGGAGAAGGAAGCAACAAGCTGGTTTCCACCTGCGCTTCCGGGTGCGAGCACGACGCCAAGCCGGAAAGCCCGGATGCACATGCAGAACATGCCGAAGAGGCGGCAACCGGCATTACGGAAGTAAAACCTGGCGGCAACCTGCTCTCAAACGACTCTCTCTGGAAAGGCATCAGCGGGCTATTGGCAATCCTGCTTGTGGTTTCAATCGTCGTCGGGAAACGGAATCGTTCCTCCAATCCAAACCCAGCGGAGCAAGAAGAACATGCTTAACCGATTGATTCATTGGTCTCTAACAAACCGGGTGTTGGTCATCGGAGCCTCGATCCTGCTCCTGTTTTTCGGCTATCAATCGGCCGTGAAACTGCCTGTCGAGGTCTTGCCGGATCTCACAAAGCCACGCCTGAATGTCATCACGGAAGTTCCCGGATTGGCACCCGAGGAAGTGGAGGTGCGGGTCACGCATCCCATCGAGAAAGCCTTGATGGGGGTTGTGGGGCAGACGCGGATCCGCTCCGCCTCGGATGTGGGGCTGTCCCATGTGGCGATCGAGTTCGATTGGGGGACGGACCTTCAGAAGGCACGCGTGGCAGTCCAGGAAAGGCTGCTCTCTCTAACCGATCAAATGCCGGAAGGCGTCACTCCGATTATTCCTCCCTCCTCCTCATTGATGGGGGAGATTTTCCTCATTGGTGTGAGAAGCACCAGTGCCGGGATCAGCCCGCAGGAAGTCCGGTCCCTTGCGGACTGGACGATCCGGCAGCGTTTGCAGAAAATCCCCGGGATCGCGGAGATTCTCAACATGGGCGGCGGCGTGGCACAAATGGAGGTGATGCCGGATCAACACCGGATGCAGGCCAACGGAATTTCCATCAGGGAACTAACCGAGGCGATTCACAACTCCGCCAACACCTCGACGAGCGGTTTCATCAGCCAGGGTGCCAAGGAGGTCATCATCCGCAATCTGGCGATGACCACTGATCCCAAAGACATCGAGAACACCGTGGTCAAGATGGTGAAGGATCGCCCGATTCTCATCAAGGATGTGGCGAAGGTGGCATGGGGAATCGAACCGATGCGCGGCAACGCAAGGGTGCAGGCGACTCCCGGAGTGATTATTTCGGTCACGAAATCCCCAGGCGCGGACACCCTGAAAATCACCAACCAGATGTATGATGCGCTGGCCGAGTTGAGAACGACGCTGCCGTCGGGCATCGAAATGTCACCTTTGTTCCAGCAGAAGGATTTCATCGACAATGCCATAGACAACCTCAAGGAGGCCATTCGCGACAGCGCCGTGATGGTCACACTGGTGATATTCCTGTTCCTGTTCAACTTCCGCACCACGTTCGTCACCTTGATGGCGATGCCGCTTTCCTTTGCCATCACCCTGCTGGTATTCCGTTTGTTCGGGATCAGCGTCAACAGCATGACAATGGGCGGCTTCGCGGTGGCCATCGGCATGGTGGTGGATGATGCGATCGTCGATGTGGAAAACGTGTATCGCCGGTTGCGGGAGAATGCGGCGGCGGCGGATCCGAAACCGAAGCTGGAGGTCATCGCGCGGGCATCGGGTGAAGTCCGGAATTCCATTTTTTACGCAACCATTCTCATTGTGTTGGTGTTTCTTCCGCTGCTTGGGCTTTCCGGTCTGGAAGGAAAGCTTTTCATGCCGATCGCGCTGGCGACCATTCTATCGATGGCGGCGTCATTCGTGGTTTCCCTGGTGATCATTCCGGTTCTTTGTTACTATGTCCTGCGCATCAAGACCCAAAAGATTCACAAGGACATGTGGTTGGTGCGCGCGCTGAAATGGATCTTGGAGAAAATCGTGCTCAAGGTCACGCTGCGTCATCCCTATCTGTTGCTGGGCGGGGTGTTCGCACTCATCGTGTTTTCCTTTTTGCTCTATCCGAAGATGGGCAAGGACTTCCTGCCCGCATTCAAGGAGGACACCGCGGTGGTTTGCGCCAATTCGGCCCCCGGGACGTCGATCGAGGAAATGGCGGCGTTGTGTGTGGGTCTTGAGCGGGCCTTGTTCTCCGTTCCCGAGGTGAGGCAGGTGGGTCTTCGTTGGGGCAGGGCGGAACGAAGCGATCACATCTCTCCGGTTTCGGCCGCCGAACTGAATCTGGATTTCCACAAAAACGAACCGGGAAAACCTGCCAGAAAGCGGGCGGAAGTTCTGGAAGACATCCGCAGGAAAATCGAGCAGGTCCCCGGAGTTGTCAGCGTGGTCAGCGGGCCCTTGGCAGACCGGGTCGCCCACATGCTGAGCGGCATATCCGCCCCGGTGGCCATCAAGATTTCCGGCCCCGGTCTTGAGGAAATCGCCCGCCTTGGAAAAGAAGTCCAAACGGTGGCGAAGACCATCAAGGGGTTTGAGAATGCCACCCTTGACTATCAGGGGTCGATTCCCCAGATGCGGATCGAGCCGATCCGCAGCCGCGCCCAGGCCTACGGCGTCTCCCCTGGAAGCATCAACGAGCAACTCTCGGATTTGATCGGGGGGAAACCATGCGGCTCACTGATGGATGGACAAAGAATCATCAATCTGGTGATGAGACTGCCTCAGGAAGTTAGAGACTCACCCCAAAAGATTGAAAACATCCTCATCGAAACAAGTGACGGGAACCGGAGGGTCCCGGTGTCCCTTGTCGCAGAGGTGAGGGAGGCCAGGGGGCCGAATGTCATCAACCGCGAGGGTGGCCAGAGAAGCTTCTCGGTCGCGATCAAGCCGACGGCCCGGGATGTCACGGGGAGCGTCGGGATTCTCCAGCAGAAAATCAAGGAGCAGGTCGTGTTTCCAAGTGGATATGCGATCAGCTATGAAGGGGAGTTTCTATCACAACAGGAGGCCACCAGACGGATCATGATCCTCAGCTCCATCGTGGTGATCCTTATGGCGTTTTTGCTCTACAAGTATTTCCGCTCGGGATTTCTGGCGTTTCAGGTTCTCTGCGACATCCCGCTCGCGATGATCGGCGGCCTGTTGTTGACCTATTTCATGCTCAACAACATCAGCATCGCCACCTTGATCGGATTCATCGCCGTTGCGGGCGTCGCCGCCCGAAACAGCATCATGTTGATTTCACACTATCTGAATCTGATGCATTACGAGGGCGAGTCGTTTTCCGCGGCCATGGTGATTCGTGGCACCAAAGAGCGGCTCCTGCCAGTGATGATGACGGCGCTCTCCGCCGGTGTCGGGGTGATTCCGCTGGTTCTGGCGGCGGACCAACCGGGCAAGGAAATCCTGCACCCGGTAGCGGTGGTCATCATCGGGGGGCTTTTCACCAGCACATTGCTGGGATTGGCGGTAACCCCGACTGTTTTCTACACGTTCGGGCGCAAGTCAGCCGCCAAGTCTCTGTCCGCGCGATGTGTCGCCAGTGACTGAGTCATCCATCCTCCCCAAAACAAACCAAAACATGAAACACAAACTGATCGCGCTCACTGCATTGCTCGTGACCCTCACCTTCGCCAACGCGGCGGAAAAAATCAAAGCCCCTAACGGCGGCCGCATCATCGACTCCGTCGAGCCTCACGCCGAGTTCGTCATAACTGAGGACAAGAAGATTGAAATCCGTTTCCTCGATGCCGCCGGGAAAGTTGTCGCTCCCGCGGCGCAAGTCGTCACTGTCACCACGGGCGACCGCGCGGACCCTACCAAGCTGGCGTTCACCAAGGACGGCGACAAACTCGTTTCCGACAAGGTGATTCCGGACGGCAAGGAACTCCCGGTCGTGCTCCAGATCCGTGCCAAGGAAGGCGGGAAGGCAAATACCGCGAAGTTCACCCTGAATCTCGCCAAGTGCGCGACTTGCGAGCATGCCGAATACGCCTGCACCTGCGCCCACGACTGAAAGGCAGACGGCCACGAAAATCGGGACCACAAGAATGGTGACGATAGCCCACATCACGAAAGGACGGCACCGGGTTAGTGGGAATACCCCGGTCGCTTCCATCGCCGCCGCGCGCAAGAAACTTGAGTCCGCTGAAGCCATCCGCACCGGCAAATAAAGTCATGCCCTTCCGGACCACCGTTTTATCCTTTGCCACGGGGAGCTTTCCCGGAAAACTCCGTGGCGATGGACGGCGCTTGGATGGTTTTGGCGAGTAGCGGAGTGGCGAATATTTCGCCGCTCTTCGCCGTATTGACGCTGGTGTTGGTGCTGGCGGTGCTGGTGTCGCTGATCCTGGTGAAATTCAAGCAAAGCCTGCTCGTCGGCTATCTGCTGTGCGGCGTGCTGATGGGAAACACGGGACTGCTCTGGCTGATCGGGACTGATCGAGGGGACCCGGTGATTTCAAATCTCGCCGAGATCGGGGTGGTGCTGCTGATGTTCACGCTGGGCATCGAGTTTTCGCTCGGTGAGTTGCGGCACCTCTGGCGCACGGCCTTGATCGGTGGTGGCATCCAGGTGGGCATTACCGCTAGCATCGCGGGCTTCGCCGCATCGGCATTCGGATTTCCGGCGGCGGACAGCATCGTGCTGGGCATCGCGGTGGCGCTGAGCTCCACGGCGGTGGCGATGAAGTCATTCCAGGATTTCGGCCAGCAGAACAATCCCGGCGCGCGCGCCAGTCTCGGGATCGCCTTGTTTCAGGATATTCTGGTGATTCTGGTCTTCCTGGTGATGCCATCGCTCTACCGGGGCGGGGAAGGGGACCTCGGTGGTGACATCGCGCTGGCCTTGCTCAAGGGCCTTGCCTTCCTCGCCGGTGCCTGGCTGCTAGGCCGCTACGGGCTCACTCCCTTGCTTCACGCCGTGGCGCGCACCCGCAGCCGAGAGTTATTCACGCTCACCGTGATCGGGCTTTGCGCCGGGGTCGCCTTCGCCGGTAGTGCGCTCGATCTTTCGCTCGCCCTGGGCGCCTTTGCCGCCGGACTGGTGGTCAGCGAGTCGATCTACAGCCATCGCATTCTATCCGACATCCTGCCCTTCAAGGATCTGTTCCTGGCGATCTTCTTCGTCTCGGTGGGGCTTCTGATCGATGTGGGAGTGGTGGCGGAGCAATGGCCGCGTGTGCTGTTAGGCAGTGCTGTGGTCCTGGCGGTGAAAGGGGTGATCGTCTTCGCGGTGTTGAAAAGTTTGCGGCTGCCGGGACGCGCCGCCCTGCTGGCCGCGGGGAGTTTGGCGAGCACCGGAGAGTTCTCGTTGGTGCTCATCGGCAAGGCCGGCGGCTACCGGCCCTTTGATCCCGCCACCGAGCAGATGCTGCTGGTTTGCACGGCAGTGACCATGGCAGCCGTGCCCTCCTTGATGCGGATGTCCCGGCCCTTCGGGAAATGGCTCGAGGAAAAGCGCTTGCTCGCCGCCCACCAGATTGCTCCGCAAACGCTGTCTCCCAGCAAGGTGATCAAACAACTCAGCAACCACGCCATCATCTGCGGCTACGGTCCGGTGGGGCGCGCGCTCAATGAGGCCCTGAAGCGTTGCGGCGTGGACACCCTGGTGCTGGAACTGAACTCGGACACCGTGCGGGCCTTGAAAACCGCCGGCCAGCCCGTGCTCTTCGCGGATGCCACCCATCCGGAGGCGCTCGACCTCGCGGGCATCATGTGCGCCCGCCTGGTGGCCTTCACCTTTCCCGCCGTGAGCGCGACCTGCGCCGCCGTGCCGCTGGTGCGCGAACGCAATCCCGGCATCTACATTTTCGGCCGCGCCAAGTTCGCCAACGAAGTGAACCGCCTGCTGGAGCTCGGCGTGCAGGTCATCCATGACGAGCATGAAAGCGCCGTGGCCATGGTCCGCGCCGCGATCAGCTCCTACGAGCGCCCGGACATCGACCCCGAAGAAGTCGTCCGCGAAGCGATGGATCAGGGCGGCTGATTGCGCCGGTGAAATTTTCAGAATGCGCGGTGACTGTGTCGTTCGCGATGATTCCAACGCTTCCAGCGGCTGCTTGAATCCGCTTTTCGGGCCTCTGTTCCTTGTTTTGGTGCGGGCGTCCCTGTTCACCGGTAGGGCGTGGCGGCCCTGCCGCACCCAGACTCCGGCTTTCCTTCACCTTTGGCATCCCACTCTGAAAAATTCGCCAACTTTTTTCAGCATGCACCCACATTTGTCCCACCCATTGTGTTGGAATGATGCGGAATTCGTCCCAGCCGCACAAATCGACCGTCTTTTCCTCACTGAATCAAATTGGCAGCTTGACGCTTTTCGTTTGAACACTCTAACTCCCATCACTTCGCGCAAAGTCCATCGTGACCGCCTCACTTGACAAAATCCGCCTCTCCGACTGCTGGGCCAAGACCGACCCCGCGACGGGCAAACCGGCCCTCACCGTCCGCGACCACTGCCTGATCGTCGGCGCGGTGGCGGAAGTGGTGAGGGAAATCCTTCCTCCGGCTTGCCGAAATCTCCCGCCCCTTGGCTCCACTACGTTTGTCGCCGCCCATGACATCGGGAAAATCACGCCAGGTTTCCTCAGGAAGTCTCCGTTGAGTTTCTTCTCCCAACTCACGGGAAGTCAGAACTGCGAGAGAAACCACGCGCTGGTGAGTCAGGCATTCCTCGCCTCGCTCCCGGAGATGAGGAATGTGAGCGGGATTCCTTTGGCGTGGGGGCTTTGCGCCGGCGGACACCACGGCTCTTATCCGACCTCGAAAGTTCACAACAATCTCGGGAAGCGAAGCGGCCCGGTGGAATTGGACCTCGCATGGCCGGAACTCCTGCGCCGCAATCTGATCAGTGAGTTGATTCACCATTTCGGCCCGTTGCCGAATGAGGAAATTGGGATCGGCTCACGCGTCCACTGGATGACCGGATTTGTCACGTTCTGCGATTGGATCGGATCCAATACCGATTGGTTTCCCCTCCATCCCCAGCAGCCGCTCAGCGATCATTTCACTCCGGAATCCGCCCGTGCCGGCGCGAAAAGGGCGGTCGAACTTATTGGCTGGCATCGCCGTGCGGTTGTTCAATCGCTGCCATTCTCCCGCCTTTTCACGGTAGTGGAAGCGCCCCAATTCACACCGCGCCCGCTTCAGGAAACTCTCATCGCCCTCGCGGATCAGCCGGGCCTCTACATCGTTGAGGCCCCGATGGGCATGGGAAAAACCGAAGCCGCGCTCGCAGCCGCCTACCGCCGCTGGAATGAGGGAGAGGAGAGAGGGCTTTACTTCGCTCTGCCCACTCAGCTCACCAGCAATCGCATTCACAACCGCGTTTCCGAATTTCTCGACAACGTCATCGACGACCATTCCATCCAGACGCTCGCCCATCGAAACGCATGGCTCAGCGAGGAGCGCGTTCGCAGTTTCTCCCCGGCCCACACTTCCTCCGGGGAGGCCGATGCCAAGGAAGCCTGCCGCTGGTTCACTTCCAGTCGGAAGCCGTTGCTGGCACCCTTCGGCACTGGCACCATCGATCAGGCGCTCATGGCCTGCATCGGCGCGAAACATTCCGCTCTCAGGCTGTTCGCTCTATCAGGAAAGGTCGTCGTCATTGATGAGGTGCATTCCTACGATCCCTACACCTCCGCGCTGGTGGATCAACTCATCCGCTGGCTGCTCGAGGTCGGCTGCACCGTCATCGTTCTATCCGCCACGCTCACCGCGAAGCGCCGCCGCGAGATGATCGCGAAAGCTGGAGCCATCGAGCCGTTTCCTCCGCCGTCCGACTATCCGCTTATCACCAAGGTCATCGGCAAAACCGCCACTCCCCATCCCGTCGCCGATCCCGCGATCCATAAAACGGTCGTCCATCTGAAACACCTCGACGCCACCGATCCAGATTTCATCGGGAAAATCGCACGCTGCGCAGAGGCCGGAGCCTGCGTACTCGTCATCCGCAATACCGTTGCAAGCGCCCAGCAAACCTTTTGCTCCATCAAGGCAGCTCTGTGCGGTGATACCATTCCCGTCGGCCTGCTTCACAGTCGCTTCCCGCATTTTCAACGCCAGAACAACGAAAAACACTGGATGGACCTACTCGGGAAAAATCCCGCCCGCCGCCCGTCCGGCTGCGTGCTCGTGGCCACCCAGATCGTCGAGCAATCCGTCGATATCGATGCGGACCTCCTCGTCACTGACCTCGCTCCCACTGATCTCTTGCTCCAGCGTCTCGGCCGTCTTCACCGACACGCCCGCCCGAGGCCGCAGGGATTTGAAACCGCCACCTGTTGGATTCTCCAGCCCGCCGTCGATTGGTCCGCCGATCCGAAGGCCATCCGCGAGGAAATCGGTGCCTCCGCCTACATCTATCCACCCATCGCCCTTTATCTCGCTCAGGAAATCTGGCGAAAACGAAATTCCGTCATCTTGCCCGCCGAAATCCGCGAGCTGTTGGAAAGCCCCGCTTCCCTCATGGACTCCCTGCCAGCCGGAGCCGCGAAACTCGCAGAGGAATTGGAAACCGAAACCGGCAACATGCTGAGCAGCGCCCTCCGCCAAGGGCCATTCAAAGACCCCAATCTCCCCGACACCGAAGGTGCGCAAACCCGCTGGAACATGCAGCCTTCCGCGCTCCTCGTCCTTCTCCAGGAGCTACCCCGCACCCAAGGCCACGAGACGCTCGTCACGCCTCTCGAAGGCCATCCGCAAACCGTAACCGCCGGTCGCTTCAACTACGACCTCGCCAAGATTCTTCACGAAAACGCCGTCCGCATTCCGGCCTACCTCGTGCGTTCCGCCTTCGCCCGGCAGCCCGATTGGCTCAGTGCTCACATCAGCGATGCCGTACTCGCCGTATGCACTCCCGCTTCCACCGCGTTGGAAATCATCGGCGGCGAAAACCTGTCCCACCAGCTTTCTTATCACCCCGAACAAGGCGTCAGTTACGAAAAAATCACCGCGAGAACGACCCCGTTCGAGAATTCAGACGACCTCGATTCCTGGTTCTAGCAAACCATCACCTCATGAACTTCAACCTCACCTCAGATCCCTGGATTCCCGTTCGTTGGCTCGACGGTCGCTCCACCTCCGTCAGCCTTCACGAACTCTTTGCCGAGGCATCACAAATCGCCGATCTCGCCGTCTCGCCGCACGAACGTATCTCCATCCTGCGCCTGCTCGTTTGCATCGCCCAAGCCGCCCACGGAGCGCCGGAAACAAGCGATGATTGGGATGGCTGGGATGATAGCCTCGAATCCTCCGTCGCCGGATACCTGCCGAAATGGAAGGAGCATTTCCATCTGATGGGCACTGGTCCGCGTTTCATGCAATCGCCGATCATGGACGATGGAACTGAATCGCCTCCTACTGCGAAAATCGTGTTCAATCTAGCGACTGGGAATTCGGTCACTCTTCTTGATCATGAAGGAGACGACAAACAACCACGGTTTTTCCCCCCTGCTGTAATTGCCCGTGCGATACTAACCTACCAGAATCATTTTGACTGCGATTTCATGGGGCAATCTCCATCGTTTAAAGGCGTGCCAGTCGCAGGGACAGCAATCCATGCGCTGCATTCATTCCTGATGGGGGAGAATCTGCGAAAGACTATCCTCTTGAATTGTATTGATGCTGAATCGCTTCATCCGACCTGCCTCGGGCATCCAATTTGGGAGGGTGGAAAAACCTCAGATTATCTGCATCGGCTGGCGCCGGCACCCTGTAAGCTTTGGTTGGTGGAAGGGGGAAAGAGAATCCAGATTCATAAAGGCCATCAGTATGGGAAATTCGGCACGACGAAAATTCGGGAAACATCGGCGACAGTAGTTGTCGCCAAAATCAAGGGCGTCGAGACTCCTTTATTGCTCAAAGCTGGGGTAGGCGCTGGGTTATGGAGGGATCTTCATTGTATCACAGTGGTTCAGAAGTCCGAAGCCAGTGCGCCACTCACTTTTCGAAGCCACATCCAAAGCTTGGACGAGGGGATTGTCAGGTTCTGGTCTGGTGAGCTGGTTAAGACCAAAGGCAAGGTGCTCGATACGGTCGAATCGGTTTTCACAGTTCCTTACGAGCTTTTCAAGCCATCCGGGCAGGTTCGTTATCAACAAGGCGTCGCTTTCGCGGATATCGTATCCAAACGGTTAACTGAAGCAGTCAAGGCCTACTATGCCAATCTCATGCAAAGGTCCGGCCCCACCGAGTCTGCCAAACGTCACTTCTGGAACACCCTCGACCAACAATCCGACATCCTCCTAGAGCTCCTCAAAGGCATCGGCACCGCGGACGATCCGATGGGATCCGCCGATTTCGGTGAAGCCCGCGATCCTTGGACCCTCGCCGTCCGCTCCGCAGCGGATGCCGCTTACGAATCTACCTGCCCGCGCGGAAATTCCCGCCAGTATGAAGCCTACGCCGCGGGCCTCCGCGTGCTGCGACCGCTTCCGAAAAAATCCAAACCCACCACTCGCAAGACAATCCCAGCCACCACCGACTCATGAGCACGACCGATTATCAAAAACAAAACGAAGACTTCGTCGCCGCCCTCATCAAGGTTTGCGCGGACCGCGGCCTCCGCGCCGCCATGCGCCGCTGGTGGAGCGAAGGCACCCGCCACTATGCCTATCCGATCCTCGGGAAACTTTACGCTCTGAACGATGACGGGAAATCCCTCATCGCCGCCCTCTACGCCGTCCACGCCAAGGATTCCTCGCCCGCCCATTTACCGGGTGCGCATTCCATCGGCAGTGCCGCATTGAACCTCGGTGGTGGCAGCACGAGCGCCACCGGCTTTGATTCCATGGAGCGTCATTTCCGCCGTCTGCTTTCCGCAGAGACACTCGATGATCTTGGCCCGCAGCTTCACCGCCTCGTCAAGCGCCTCGAACGCGAATCCATCCCGCTCGATTATGCCCGTCTGCTCGGTGATCTCCGCCAGTTCCGAAACAATCCAGAAGCCGTCAAGACCCGCTGGGCACTCTCCTTCTGGCAAGCTCCCGCCGAACAACCCAGCCCCTCCGAAGCATGAACTTTCACCTCACCAAGATCGAAATCGACTACGAAACCGCGCACAAAGCCGGCCTCCGCGACGCCTACGCCTGGCACCAATGGGCGTGGCATGCGTTTCCCGGCCGTCCGAAAGATGACCGCGATTTCCTCACCCGCCTCGACGACATCGGCGATGGCTTCCGTTTCCTCATCCAGTCCGCAGCCGAGCCGCAGCGCCCCGGCACCTGCCCGCTAGACGCGTGGCAGACGAGAGGCATCCCGGAAAATTTCTTCAGCCACCCGGCCTATCGATTCTCCCTGCTCGCCAACCCCACCCGCAAGCTCGCCGCTCCGCGCGATGCCGAGGGCAAGCGCCGGAATGCCAAACGCGTCCCGGTTTCCACCCGCGAGGATCTCATCGCATGGATCGAGCGCAAAGGCCTGCAGCACGGCTTCCGCATCGATCCCGCCACGCTCCAAACCATCCCACGCCCACGCCAGGTCTTCGTGAAAAAAAGCACTGTGGACACCCAGCGCCACGCCGGACTCCACAGCGCCACCGAATTCGTCGGCATCCTCAAGGTCACCGATCCCGCCCTCTTCATCCAAGCCACCCACAGCGGCATCGGCTCCGCCAAAGCCTTCGGCTTCGGCATGCTCTGCCTCTCACCCGTCTGAAACCCATAAGACACATAGCCTACCCATTGCCCTCGTCTTCCTTTGCGCCTTTGCGCGAGTCATTCTTTCCTCTCCAGCAAAAGTCACCACCCCTCTTTCAAAAACAACACTTCCAACTCCCATGACCGAAAACGAAATCAGTAAAATCGTCGTCGATGCCGCAGTAAAACTCCATCAAGACCTCGGACCCGGCCTGTTGGAATCCGTCTATGAAGTCGCTCTCGCGTATCTTCTCATGAAGCGCGGCTTATTTTGCGTTAGACAGCTTCCCATCCCTATCTCCTATGATGGCCTTGAATTCGATGAAGGTTTCCGAGCAGATATCGTCATCAACGACCTCGTCATTCTCGAACTCAAATCCGTCGAAACCATCGCCCAAGTTCATCGCAAGCAACTCCAAACCTACCTGCGCCTCTCTGACAAGAAGCTGGGCTTGCTCCTGAATTTCGGTGCCCCGCTGATGCGTGATGGAATCGTCCGCGCGGTCAACAAGCTCCCTGAGTGATGAATCCAGAATTTTTCTCGCGCAAAGCCGCAAAGCCGCAAAGTTTTTCAGACTCAGGAAATCCGGCATTCCCGCCATGAAAGCCCAACCGCAATGCATCAACCGTCCCCCTCTTCCTTTGCGTCTCTGCGCCTTTGCGCGAGCCACTCCTCTTAGTCCGGATGGTATGGGACCACCGCCTTCCA
>JAUYNL010000062.1 GCA_030696085.1 Luteolibacter sp. | reverse complement strand
CAAAAAGCCTTTGAAGCAAAATGAGTCTTTAAAGGAACGAGTTATAGCTGACTTGGCGGCAATCAAATCAAACCCAAAGCTCGTCAAATCCTTTTTTCACGCGCCAAGTGTAGCCTATGCCAAGGACTAATCAGTACATTCCACCTATTCATCACATGACAACCGAAGCCAAGTGCCCGTTCCCTCACCACGCCGCCGCTAGCGGCACCTCCAATCGCGACTGGTGGCCCAATCAACTGAACCTAAAAATCCTGCACCAGCACTCTCCGCTATCCGATCCCATGGGCGGCGGTTTCAACTACGCGGAAGAATTCAAGAGTCTCGACCTGGCAGCCGTGAAGCGGGATCTCGTCGCCCTGATGACCGATTCGCAGGACTGGTGGCCTGCGGACTTCGGCCACTACGGACCTCTTTTCATCCGCATGGCATGGCACAGCGCCGGCACCTATCGCAGCGGTGATGGCCGTGGTGGTGCCGGGAACGGCAGCCAACGTTTTGCGCCCCTCAACAGTTGGCCCGATAACGGCAACCTGGACAAGGCGCGCCGCTTGCTCTGGCCGATCAAGCAGAAGTATGGCCGGAAAATCTCATGGGCTGACCTGATGATCCTCGCGGGCAACGTCGCCTTGGAATCAATGGGCTTCAAAACCTTCGGATTCGCAGGCGGTCGCGAGGATATCCGGGAACCGGAGGAAGACATTTACTGGGGAGCCGAGGGCAAGTGGCTGGATGACAAGCGCTACTCCGGCGAGCGCGAGCTGGAAAACCCGCTCGCCGCCGTGCAGATGGGCCTGATTTATGTCAATCCCGAGGGACCTAACGGCAACCCGGATCCGCTAGCAGCCGCACATGATATCCGCGAGACCTTCGCCCGCATGGCGATGAACGACGAGGAAACCGTGGCTCTCATCGCCGGTGGCCACACCTTTGGCAAAACCCACGGCGCGGGACCCGCTGACCACGTGGGGCCTGAGCCGGAAGCCGCCCCGCTCGAAGAACAAGGCCTCGGCTGGAGAAGCAGCTTCGGCACCGGCAAAGGCGGGGACGCCATCACCAGCGGCCTGGAAGTCACTTGGACCAGCACTCCCACGAAGTGGAGCAACAATTTCTTCTGGAACCTTTTCGGCTATGACTGGGAACTCACCAAGAGCCCGGCCGGCGCGCATCAGTGGACGCCGAAACATGGCGCCGGTGCCAACAGCGTGCCGGATGCTCACGACAAGTCGAAACGTCACGCGCCCGCCATGCTCACCACCGATCTCGCCCTGCGCTTCGACCCCGCCTACGAGAAAATTTCACGGCGCTTCCATGAGAATCCAGATCAATTCGCCGCTGCCTTCGCACGCGCCTGGTTCAAACTCACACACCGCGACATGGGGCCGCGCCCGCGCTTTCTCGGGCCGGAAGTGCCTGCGGAAGCGCTCATCTGGCAGGATCCCATCCCTGTGCGCGATCACCCGCTGATGGATGCGCGGGACATTTCCGCCCTGAAGAGCAGGATCATTTCCGCCGGTCTGAGCGTCTCCGACCTGGTGACCACCGCCTGGGCATCGGCATCCACCTTTCGTGGCTCCGACAAGCGTGGCGGGGCGAACGGCGCTCGCATTCGTCTGTCACCCCAGAAGGATTGGGCCGTCAACCAGCCTGCCCAACTGGGCAAGGTGCTCGAAATCCTCGAAGGCATTCAGGGTGACTTCAACAGCGCCCAATCCGGAGGAAAAAAAGTTTCCCTTGCCGACCTCATCGTTCTGGCGGGTTGCGCCGGCATCGAGCAGGCGGTGAGAAATGCCGGTCACGAGCTCAAGGTCCCCTTCACCCCGGGACGCATGGACGCCTCGCAGGAGGAAACCGATGTGGACTCCTTCGCGGTGCTCGAACCCGTAGCCGATGGTTTCCGAAACTACCTGAAAACCGGGTTCTCCATCCCGGCCGAGGAGCTGCTGGTCGATCGGGCGCAACTGCTCACGCTCACCGCGCCGGAAATGACGGTGCTCATCGGCGGCCTGCGCGTCTTGAACACCAACGTCGGACAAACCCAACACGGCGTCTTCACCCAGCGGGCCGAAGCGCTGACCAACGACTTCTTCGTCAACCTGCTCGACATGGCCACCGAATGGAAAGCGCTCACGAAGGCCGGGGACATCTTCGAAGGCCGCGATCGCAAGACCGGCGAACTCAAATGGACCGGCATGCGGGTCGATCTGCTCTTTGGATCCAACTCCCAGCTTCGCGCCTTGGCGGAGGTTTATGGCACTGCGGATTCGCAGGGCAAGTTCGTCCACGACTTCGTGGCGGCTTGGAACAAGGTGATGAATCTGGACCGTTTCGACCTTGCGTAATTCCGGAGGATCCGCCTGAAAGCGCCCGCTTGCCGACTTCCCCTTGCCGAAGTGCGTTTGAGGCGGTAGCAAGCGGCATCAAAAGACGTTCCTTCAGCCTTCTCCTCGCCCGGCGGTATCTCAACCCCCGCCGCGCGGTGCTGTCCTCGTTCACGCTCATCTCACTGGTCGGCGTGATGCTTGGCGTGCTCGTGCTGGTGGTGGTGATGGCGGTGTACGCCGGCCTGGAGCGTGATGTGAAAAGCCGTCTGCTCGGATTCACGCCGCACATCCTGTTGCGCCACGAGCCAGGCGGCTTTGGCACGCTGCCGCTTTCCAACTGGCAGGATGCCGCCGCCAACGCGAAAAAACTCCCGCGCGTGGCGGCCGCCACCGCTTTTGTCTCGGACAATGTGATCATCGACGTCGCCTCCTGGCAGCGGCCCGTCATGTTCCGCGGCATCGACACTTCGGACCCCGCGCAAGTCGAGGGCATCGCGGGCATGCTCGACCGCGAAAACCATCCGGATTCCTCCGCGGACCTCGGCATCGATGACCGCGCGGTGGTTTCCTCCATCCTCGCCGAGCAACTCGCCCTGCATGTGGGCGATACGATCCGGCTCTACTCGACGCGCAATTTCGAGGAAGTCATGCGCGCCTACAAGGCCACCGAGAAGCCACCCATGCGCGTGGCCTTCGCCTCGGATTGGAACGCCGCCACCACCGCGCTCGCCGCCGCATGGAAACCCGCCGGCGAGAAACGCGCCGTGGCCATCGACGCGCTGACCGATATCTATCAAAAGCTCGACGGCATCCGCACCGAGGATATCCGCGTGCCGGAGCTCGACATGCTGGAGGAACTTCTCGTTTCCATGGAGTCCGGCATCAAGGACGAGGCCGCGGGCGTGTTTCTCTTCGATGCGGAAAAGGCGGCGGCCATTGAGGAATCCATCGCCGCGCTCAGTTCGTCCGATGCCGAAAAAATGGACGGCGAGACGCTCAAGGGACTGAAACAAATCGTGCTGCCCAAGGAGGCCGTGGTGACCGGCGTCTATCAGGCGTCGCAGATGGCGGTCACTCCGGACATCTTCGTGCCGCTGCCGCTCGCCCAGGATCTCGCCGGTCTTGGCGAGGCGGTGCAGGGCATCGCCCTGCGGCTCGACGACGCCTACGCCGCCGAGGAAGTGGCCGCGCAGGGGCGCAAGACGCTGGGACCGGACTGGTCGCTGCTCACATGGGGAGACCAATATCAGACTTTCTTCGCACTCATCAACCAGCAGCGCGTGATGATGTATTTCGCGCTATCCTTCATCGTACTGGTCTCGGCATTCTCGATGATGGCCGTGATGTTCACCGTGACCATCCAGAAGCGCCGCGAGATCGGGGTGATGAAGGCACTGGGAGCCGCGCCCGGCCAGATCGTGCGGGTGTTTCTCTATCAGGGCATGATCCTCGGACTGGCCGGGGCCGTGCTCGGCGTTGGTCTCGGCCGCGTGGTGATTCATTTCCGCGGGCCCATCCAGGGGATTTTCAGATCGCTTGGATTTGATCCCTTCGCGGCGTCATTCACCGGTTTCGGTGTGTTGCCGGCCCATAACAATCCCGTCGAGCAGGCGGTCATCGGCTTTCTGGCCTTCGTGCTTTGCTCGCTGGCCGCCCTTGTTCCCGCGTTTTTCGCCGCCCGCAGCGATGCCGCAAAATCCCTTCGCAATCTCTGAATCATGGACATCTGGATCATTCAACACGGCGAGAAAACAGGCCCGCTTCACGACTTTGAGATTCGCAGGAAAATTGAAGCCGGCGAACTGCCCGCCGACACTCCCGCCTGGCACGAGGGCCTCACGGTATGGCGGCCCTTGGTCGAGATCGACCTATTTTCCCGCGAGTTCGATCGGCCGATAGAGAGCCATGAGAAGCCCGGCGCGATATTCGGAGATGACGCGCAGGAGGAGCCGGACGGTCCTCCGCCACCGCCCGTGCAGCCGCATCTGATCCGTCGCTTCTGGGCGCGCTGGTTCGACCTCTATCTGTTTGCCGGCGTATGGTGGATCACGATGTGGGCCATCGGGCGGGACATCGGTGAGACGCTCAACAATCCTTGGATCATCCTGTTCCAATACATCCCATGGTTCATCCTGGAATCCGTCCTGCTGCACCGCGCGGGCACCACTCCCGGAAAGTGGTTGTTAGGTCTGCGGGTGGTCAACGACGACGGCTCGCTCCTCAGTCTCAACGAGGCCATCCGGCGCTCGGGGCGCGTCTTGTTCCTTGGCATCGGATTCGGCTGGGGGGTGCTCGCGCTGATCTGCCAGATCATGGCTTACTTCACCACGAGGCGCCTGGGCCGTCCGCTCTGGGATCACGCGGGCGGCCACCGCCTGGCTTCCGCACCGCTCAGTCCCCTGCGCCTCACGGCCTATGTGATCGGGCTCTTCGCCGCGCTTCAACTCCAGTTGATTGTGGTAGCGCCCTTTGTGATGGAGAACATGCACAAAACCTTCCCCGCGCTCCGGGAGCATTTCGAAAAGAATCCTCCCTGGCACCTGCCGGAGAACCGGTGATCCGGAGTTCATCCGCTCATCGATGCCAGCGCCTCACTTCGAAGGCTTCATGGCTTTCCAATAATTCGGACTCTGGAAAATCCCGCGCGAACTCCGGGAAACGCGTGTCCCCTTCATGATTCGCGAACACATGACTTATTAACAGGTCGTCGGTTCGCGGCAGGAAGGCCGCATAGATTTCCGAGCCGCCGATGATGAATACACGGCCCTCAAGGTCCGGCAGCGCGTGCAGATCTTCCGGCCGGTGGATCACCTCCACGCCCGGAACCGACCATGTGGCGTCCCGCGACAGCACGATGTTGCGGCGTCCCGGCAGTGGCCGGCCGATGGATTTGAAAGTCCTGCGTCCCATCACCACCGGATGGCCGGAAGTCACGCGCTTGAAAAACGCCAGATCCTCCGGCAGGTGCCATGGCAGGCTGCCGGACCGTCCGATGATCCGGTCCGCGGTCATGGCTACTATGGCTGTGAGTTGAATTTTCAAAAAACGTGCTTGTGATCCGCCAGGAAGCTCCGAAAAAATCCAGGAGCTGACAAGCTCCGCATCGTGCGGCCGGATACAAGAAGACATAACGGGAGCCGGGCGTGCGTTGTGTTTTACTGAATATTTCCCGAGAAAATGTGCTTGGGGGTCTTGACAATCCGGTCGGGCTCCGAAAGCATCCGCGCATGGCTAAGAAAATCACACCCGTTAAAGACAGGCTCTCCAAGACCCAGATCGTAGATCAGATCGCCGGAGACACCGAGCTCACCCGCAAGCAAGTTGCGGCTGTCCTGGACAGTTTGAGCGACGTGATCGAAGCACACATCAAGAAGAATGCTGTTGGCGAGTTTGTCCTTCCCGGCCTGCTCAAGATCAGCACCGTGCGCAAGCCGGCGGTCAAGGCACGCAAGGGTATCAACCCCTTCACCAAGGAGGAAGTGACGTTCAAGGCCAAGCCCGCTTCCACGGCGGTCAAGGTGCGTCCCTTGAAGAAGCTCAAGGACTTTGCTATCTGATTGAGATCGTCTGATCTTCGCCGGCCGCGTGAAAGCGCGGCGCGCGCATATTCCAAAAATCAACGCCCGCCCTGCGCGGGCGTTTTTCATTTCAAAATATTCCGGAAAGTGGAGCAGGGCGAGGAAGTGATCGCAGTAGCGGATCGAAATACCACCTGCATCCTGCTGATCCGGGAAATTCTCCAAGGCGCTGGCGTCACCGCTGAGAAAGCCGCCGCTCTCAAATATCACCACCATGGTCATCGCCTATTACAAGCCCTATGGCGTGCTCTGCCAGTTCACTCCCGATCAAACGGGGCAGCGGACGCTTGCGGAAGCCGGGTTTCCCGCCGCGGTTTATCCGGTCGGCCGGCTGGACATGGACTCGGAGGGACTGCTCCTGCTCAGCGACGAAGCGGGCTTCAACCATCGTTTGTTGGATCCGGCGATGTCTCATCCGCGCACCTATCGGGTGCAAGTGGAGGGTGCGCCCGGCGAGGATCAGCTCGCGGCGCTGGCACGCGGCGGACTGGTGATCCAGGGGCACCGCACGCGGCCATGCCGGGTGACGCTGCCGGATCCCGCGCCGGTGGTGCCGCCGCGCGATCCGCCGGTGCGTTTCCGCAAGGTCATTCCCACCGCATGGCTGGAGATGGAGTTGATCGAAGGCAAAAACCGCCAGGTGCGGCGCATGACTGCGGCGGTCGGCCTGCCCACCCTGCGGCTGATCCGCGTGGCGATCGGGCGTTTTCAGGATAGTCGTCTAACACCCGGCGCGTGGCGGGTGCTGGGGGCGGAGGATCTGCGCGGGATCTGGCAGCGGTGAGTCGCCCGGCTCAGTCCCACTGTGGACGCGAAGCGCCGATCCATGCGGCGGCCAGGCCCACGCCGATGTGGGCGGCCAGGGCGTAGATGCAGATTTCCTGAGCGGAAAGCCCGGTGTCGATCACGGATTTGACGGCGGAATGGACCTGGGTTTGCAGCGCCTCGACGGAGCCGGACCACGCCCAGTAGGCGGAAATGAATGGCCTGGTGAAGACTTCGATTTTTTCCGGCAGGGCGAGCACCGCGCCGGAGAGCGGGAGTTGGAAGCCGACGAGATAGATGGAAAGCAGCGACGCCTGCTCGGCCGTGCGCATCAGTGCGGAAATGGCGAGGCAGATGGAGGTCATGGCCGCGTTGACCAGCAGTAGGAATCCGGCGTGCTGGATGAAATCGCCGCGGAACGCGCCGAAGAAATTCACGAAGAAGGCCATCCACAAGGACTGGGTGATCACCAGACAGGCGAGAAACGCGACTTTGGACGCGAGATAGGCGGATGGCCGCAGCCCGCCGAATTTCTCCTTCTCATAGATCGGTCGTTCGCCCGCGATCTCGCGCGCCGAATTGTTAGAGCCCATCAGCGAGAGCAGCACCACCTGGAACATGATGATGCCGGAAACGGCGGAGCCGACCTTTGCCTGGTCCGCGCGCACGCTCTGGATTTCCTGGATTTCCGCGACGAAGTCCGTAGAGCGCGTGTCGGAAAAGCGGCGGATGTTGCCCGATGCCTTGTCGCTGAAAATCGTGACCAGAATCGGGAAACAAAGCAGGATCGCCACTTGCAGGAGGACCTGGCCGCGATCACGCGAGAAGATGCGCCAGCGGCGGGAGAGCAGGGTGGCGAACTGGCTGAAAAATCCCGGCAGACGCAGGACTTCGGGCTCTGCCTGGATTTGATCCGTGGCTTCCGATGTTTCCGTAGCGGGCGGGATTTCCACCGGGACGACCAGGCCGCCGCTGGCGATGAGGCGCTCGCGGTTGCGGTCGAGCATTTTCTGATAGGACACGCTGTGTTTGCACCATGAGGCCTGCCAGCTTGTGGACGCCTGGGAGGCGAGCCGCGGATAGACCTCCTCGGTGTCGTGTACGGAGAAGTAGTGGGTCAGTTTTTCCGGCGGGCCGTGGAAGGCGATGCGTCCTTCGTGCAGCACGAGGATCGAATCATATAACTCGAGGTGCGAGAGCGAATGGGTGACCGAGAGCACGATGCGGCCGTCCTTTCGCGAGAGCTCGTGGAGCAGGCTGACGATTTCGCGCTCCGAGCGCGGATCGAGGCCGGAGGTGACCTCGTCGCAAAGCAGGATTTTCGGATCGGAAACCAGCTCCATCGCCAGGCCGAGCCGGCGTTTCTGGCCACCGGAGAGCACCTTCACATGGCGCTCGCTGATGGCGGTCAGCCCGGTTTCCTCGAGCACGCGGTCGATGCGTCGGTCGAGTTCCCCGTTGCTGCGGGAACGAACGCGCAGGCGGGTGGCGGTCTCCACCGATTCATCGATGGTCAGCGGATCGTAGGCGATCGAGAACTGTGGCACGTAACCGATCTCGGTGGGGGAGAAGTCGCCGTCCTCGGATAGATTGCGTCCGTCCCAGAACAAGGCTCCATCGGTCTCGGGATTGAGGCCGGCAATGGTCTTGAGCAAGGTGGTCTTGCCGCAGCCCGACGGGCCTACGATGGCCATGAAGTGGCCCTTGGGCACCTTGAACGACGCCCTGTCCACCAACGGGATTTGATCGCCGTCCTTGCGGATGGTGAAACTGACTTCCTTGAGTTCTAACACGGATCAGGATTGTGGATGTGAATCAAACGGGGCGATGCCTGCGTTTCCAGCGCCACGGCTGGGAATGGGCGTCACGCTCACTCGATGGGAACGATGCGGATCGTTCCGGCGGGCTTGCGGTGCAGGTCGGAAGCCAGGGTGGGTGCCATGGCGGGCGAAGGGGCGGCAGGGGCGGTGTTATCGAGTGCGTTGCGCAGGGCTCCCTCGACGAGTTGGCCGCAGTGGATTTTCATGGGCGGCAGCGCACCCAGATCTCCGGCTAGGTCCCGGGCGCTGAGGTCCCGCGCCTCCTCGGCGGTTTTGCCTTTGAGCAACTCGGTGGCCATCGAGGCGACGGCGATGGCCGTTTGGCAGCCGAAGGCCTGGAACGAGGCGCGATCAATCACGCGCTTGCCGTCCTTTTCGGTGAACTTCAGCCACATCCGCAGCATGTCGCCGCATTCGGGCGAGCCGACGGTACCCACGGCGTCCGCATCCGGGATTTCGCCTTGGTTTTTCGGATTGGCGAGGGCTTCCTGGACTTTGTTTTCGAAGGAACTCATGAAGGCGAAGGGTGGGTGTGTGGATTCCCGGAAAGCGTGCCGGGTGTGGAAGCGTAAGCGCAGGTGACAGACACATCAAGCAAGGGGTCACGGTCTCTGAGCTCCAGCCTCACTCTTCGAGTGGCGGGGCGACAGGCGGGATTCCGCTTGCGGGATCGGGCTCGATTTTTGGTGCGTTGAAATCCCGAGCGAACTCCGCTCCGGCGGTGATTTCCTCGGCGGTCATGCGTTTCCGCAGGTAAGTCAGGATCGGTCCGGCCTGTTTGTCGCCCAGTTTCTGCGCCAGAGTGGCCCATTTGTAAGCCTCCACCTCGTCCTTCGCCACGCCGGTGCCCGCAAGATGCATTCTTGCCAACTGGATTTGCGCCGCAGCCACACCCTGATCCGCAGCCATGCCGAACCACTTGGCGGCCTCCAAGCCGTCCTTTTTCAATCCCCTGCCGCCGAGGTATAGCGCTCCGAGCCGCATCTGTGCGTCGGCATTTCCTTGCTCCGCGGCTTTCGTGAACCATTCCACAGCCTTCCGCATGTCCCTTGCAACGCCATTGCCCTTGGCATGCATCTCCGCCACCTGAACCTGCGCGGCGGCGTCACCGCCATCCGCCTTGGCCAGCAGTTCATCAATCCCGGCCGCTTGTGAAACACCCGCCCAGGAGAAAATCAACATCGTCAGGAAACCCATGAATGCTCTCATCGCGGCCATATCCCATCACCCGGATCGCCAATCGCCAAGCGGGATTTGCACGAGACCGTAAGGATTGAAATTATTCTCCTTGAACGGTGATTTGCTCCGCCACTTTTCCTATTCTCGAAATGGAAGTAAGTGCGGATGAGTTCCTCGAAGTAGGTGCCTTTTTCGCGCTCGGTCTGGGAGGTGGCGCGGTAGGCGGCGAGGATCTGCTGGCGTGGGGTCATGAATTGCGGGAAGGCTAACGAATCGGCGGCGGAGTGGAAATACTATCCCGCGATGTATCAGCGGCCTTTCCCTTGAACCGTGCGCTGTGACGCCATGGCAAGCGCCCGGACATCGCGCTACGGGGGTGTCTGACATCGCTGCACGCCGCCGGGGTCCCCGCCTATTTGATGGCGAACTTCCGTCCCTTGCCGCTCTCCCAGGCAGTGCGAACGCTGCTGTGCAGGGCGGTGAGTTCCTCGGCGGAAAGCAGGCGGTATTCGATGGTGCGGGCGTGGGTGGTTTCAGGAAATTTCTTGATGACCATCTGGTGGACGTCGGTGCCGGCGGTGCGGGCCGCCTTGTCGAGGAGATCGGTGCCACGCTCGGCGAGGCGGGAGGCGGCCGCGCCCGCGGCACTGCCAGTGGCGGCATCGGTGATGGGGGCGATGAAGTAAAATCGCGCCAGAGCCTGCCCGAGGGCATCGACGGTGACTTCATCGACGATGACCGCGCCATCAAGCACGTAGCGGTGGCGGCTGACGGCCGAGATCCGATCGAGCGCCACCATGTAATGGCCGCCAGGTAGCGATGCCTGCCAGAAGCGGTTAGATTGCTGTGTATCCTGAGTTTTCTGGGAATCCGCAGGGTCGTTCGGCGGATTCTGCGCAGTGGCCTGGAGTGCTGCCATCAAGCAAAACGCCGGGAGGGTGAGCAGGGTTTTGTTCCACATGCTGTGAGGGTGGCAGGTTTTTCGGAACTTGGCCAGCATCCGGCGCGAAGATTCGGAAAAGTTAAGTATTGCCATGAAAGTGGGGGAATTGCAGACTGTGCGCATGGTTCGCTACCGCGCCAACGTCGCCGCGCTGATCGTCAATCCAGCGGGTAGCCTGCTGATTTGCGAGCGGGCGACGATTCCCGGAGCATGGCAGTTTCCACAAGGCGGCGTGGATTCCGGGGAAACCGTGGAGCAGGCCTTGTTTCGGGAGGTGCGCGAGGAAGTGGGCCTGGATTCGCAGCACTATGAGGTGATCGACCGCCGCGAAGGCTATCGTTACCTTTATCCGCAGGGATCGAGGGGAAAGAAACTCCGCAAGCACGGCAGCCACGGCCAGGAACAAACCTATTTTCTCTGCCACCTGAAACTGGGCGCCCCTGCGGTGAATGTGGATCAGAAAGCCCGTGAATTCCGGGCATACCGATGGATTCCGCCTGAGGAGTTCGACCTCGATTGGCTGCCTGAGTTCAAACGGGACGTTTACCGCGAGGTTATGCGCGATTTTTTCAGGGTCCTGCTGTGAGCCCCGCCGGATCGCGGCCGAGGCCGGTCAGGAGCGCGAGTACCCGCAAGGCGAAACCGAGACGGCTGCTCCATGGGCGAGCCGGGCGGACGATCCGCCAACCGGATTGATCCGCAAGCGCGGCGAGACGGGGTGGGGGATTCACCACGGTGGCAGCTTGACAGAGCTCAAGCATCGGCAGGTCCGCACGGCTATCGGTGAAGCCATGACAGCGGCGGAGTTGTCCGTTTTCAAAATAAGATGTGGGAAGTTCGTGTTTCAGGCGTGTGACCTTCGCCGCGCCCTTGTGATTCACCAAACGAGGGAAAAAGCGCCCGGTTTCCACCACCGTGCCGAGAGTGAGATGAAAGCCGAGTTCCCGTCCGATATCCGAAACGTAGAATTCGGGACTGGCGGATGCGAGGATCAGGAAATCCCCGGCGGCCCGCCGGCGTTCGAGTTCATCGCGCATCTCCGGGTAGATCGCCGGCATCAGGGATTTGGCGAAATTCCTGGAATAATCCGCCAGTTTTTCCGGATGCATCCGCCACAGGAAACATAGGAAAATCCGTTTCATTCGACCCGCCCCGAGCAGTCCAGCCAGCGGCAGGAAACTCAGGAAAACCGGCAGGAAAACGATCCGCCACGGCTCCCGGCGCAAGACGAAATGCCGGAACAGCAACTGGCAGTCCCAAGCCAGCAAGGTGCCATCGAGATCAAACAGGGCAATGCCTACGGGCGGTGTGTCGGAAAGGGGTGCGGCCACGGGCTTCGGTCTTGGCCGGATCGTGGCATGGAGTCTTCCCGGTCGCCACGATTTTTTCCTGCGGGCTGCTTTCGGCAAACTATTCCTAGCAATCCGGGCGACGATTCTGATATCGATGTTCCGAAACCAGCCAACAATGAAATCGCTCGAAGGAAAAACGTGTTTGGTGACGGGTGGCGGCTCTGGAATCGGGCGAGCCACCGCAAAACGGATGGTCGAAGAAGGCGCAACCGTGTGGATCGTCGGTCGCCGTGAGGCGGAACTCGCCGCCGTCGCCCGCGAAATCGGCTGCCAGGCGCGGGTTTGCGATGTCACCAATGCGGAGCGCGTCCGTGCCGTGGTGGCGGAAATCGGCACGCTGGACGTGGTGGTTTCCAATGCCGCGGTGAGTTTCGCCATCGATCCGCTGGCGGACGGGATCGAGCGCTGGCGGGAAATGGTCGAGATCAATTTGTGGGGAGCCGTCCACACCTGCCGCGCGGCGGGCGAAGCGATGGTCCACCAGAAAACCGGCGGGCGCATCGTGATCGTCTCCTCGATCCTCGCGGAACTCGCCGAAGCCGGCAGCACGCCCTACGGCATGGCCAAAGCCGCGCTCAATCAACTCGGCCGCCAACTCGCCGTGGAATGGGCGCCCCACGGCATCCTCGTGAACACCGTGGCCCCCGGTTGCGTGGAAACCCCGATGAGCTTCGTGAGTGGCTCTAACGAATTTGAAAGCGAGTGGTTTCACAAATTCTTCATCGCCCCCGAGCGGCCCCGCATCCCGCTGCAACGCCCCGGACGCAGCGAGGAAATCGCCGAGGCCGTCCTGTTCTTCGCCCATCCCGCCAACTCCTACTGCACCGGCGCGGTTCTCACCGTCGATGGCGGGTTGAGCGCCAAGTTTTAAACCCGAACCACACCACCCAGCCCACCATGTCAGAACCCGTCCGCATCGCTAAAATCCGCGCCATCCCGCTTTATGGAAAAGCTTATGTCGATTGGCCCAGTCGTTTTTCAGACGTCGAGCAAACCCGCACCCTCGTCGAAGTTGTTACCGACAACGGCATCGCCAGCCTCGGCAGCGTCTATACCTCCGCCCCGCTTGTCGAGGCCGCACTCCATCTGCTAGAACCGCTCTACACCGGACTTTCCGCCATCGATCCCGCCGCCACTTGCGAAGTCCTCCACCAAAACACCTTCTGGCAAGGCCGCGGCGGTGCCGTCACCCATGCCATCAGCGGCATCGACATGGCGCTCTGGGACATCCTCGGCAAAGTCACCGGACAGCCCATCTGGCGCTTGCTCGGCGGACGCTACCGCGACCGCATCAAACCCTACGCCTCCATGCTGATGGAGGAACCCGCCAAACTCACCGACAAACTGCAGGCCGCCCACGCCCGCGGCTTCCGGTCCTTCAAAATCGGCTGGGGCCCATTCGGCAGACATCACGACCGGATCGACCAGGAAATCGTCCGTGCCGCACGCGAGGCCATCGGCCCGGATTGCGAATTGATGGTCGATGCCGGCGGCTCAGACGCCTACTGGCCCCATAACTACAAGTGGGCCTTGAACAAATCCCGGATGCTCGCCGACTATGACGTGGTCTGGTTTGAAGAACCTCTCCGCCCGGATGATCTCGAAGGCTATATCGAACTCACCCGCCATTCACCGGTCAGGATTTCCGGCTGCGAATGCCTCACCCGCCGCCAAAGCTTCATCCCGTGGATCGAACGCCGCGCCGTGGACTACATCCAGCCCGATGTCACCAAAGTCGGCGGCCTCTCCGAACAACACCGCATCGGCCAATATGCAGACGATCACTCGATCATGGTCGTGCCTCACGGCTGGAACACCGGCGTGGGACTGGCGGCGGATCTCCACCTGGTGGCCGCCGCGGGAAACGCCAAATGGGTCGAGTTTCTAACACCAGAGCCCTACATGGACGATGTCTTCGCCGATCCGATCAACCTCGATGAAGACGGCTACCTGCGCGTGCCGGACGGCCCGGGCTACGGCTTCCAATGGAGCGTGGACGGCATCGCCCGGCTTTCCAAAGGCATTCGGCTCACCGACTCGATCTTGTAAAAGCCACTCCATGAAACCCAATCCCAAGATCCTGGCCTTCGGCTGTCACCCCGACGACGTGGAAATCCTCTGTGGCGGCACGCTCGCGTTGCTGGCCCGTCTCGACTGTGACATCCATATCGCCGTGATGGCGGGAGGCGATGTCGGCTCACCCGTGTTGCCGCGCTTTGTGATCCGCGAGCAACGCCTGAAAGAAGGGCAGGCCGCCGCAGACATCATCGGCGCACAGTTTCACTTCGCCGGCGGAGAAGATCTCGAAGTGGAATACAACGATGCCTATCGCCGCCGCGCCGTGCGCGTCATGCGCGAGGTCAATCCCGACATTGTTCTCACCCATTCGCCGATGGATTACTTGATCGATCACGAGGAAACCTCGCGCCTGGTGCGCAATGCCGCGTTCATCGGCATCGTGCCGAACTATGATTGCGGCGCGGCCGTTCCGCCGACTTCGAAAATCCCGCACTTATATTATGCGAACGCCATCGGGCGGAGAGACATTTTCGGCCGACCGCTGCCGCTGACCTGCGCGGTGGATGTTTCTCCCGTGATGGAAACCAAGACGCGGATGCTCGCTTGCCATGCTTCGCAACGCGAATGGCTGCGCTGCGTGTTGGAGTGTGACGACTATTTGGAAATGATGCAACGCGCGACGGAGGCGGAAGGCCGCGCGGCGGGATTTGGCTATGCGGAAGGCTACATCCAACATCTCGGCGAGGGCCATCCCCAGGATAATATTTTGAAACAATTGCTCGGCGATGCCTGCCTCGAATTCCACCCTGCCTCCACCGTAAATCCCGTTTTTCCATGAACTTCGCACTGAGCCATCTGGACATCGCCATCATCATCGGTTCGCTGCTCGCCGTGGTGGGAGTAGGGCTGTGGGCCGGAAGAAATCAGGAGAAAACGGCACGCGGCTACTTCCTCGCCTCGGGCAAGCTGCCATGGTACATCATCGGCGCGGCCTTCGTTTCCACCAGCGTATCGAGCGAGCAAATCGTCGGCACCGTCGGCGCGACCTACAAATACGGCATGGGCATCGCCAACTGGGAATGGTGGCTGGTGCCTGTGTATGGATTGCTCACCGTGGTGTTTGTCCCGATGTGGCTGCGCAACCGCGTCACCACCGTGCCGGAGTTCCTCACGAAACGCTTCGGCTCCCTGTGCGGAGACATCTATAGTTGGGTGATGCTGGTGGCTTATGTCTTTGTGTTTCTCGTTCCCGTCCTCTACAGCGGCAGCCTCGCGCTGTCCGACTTGACGCGCTGGAATTTCCACGTCGTCCTGTGGGGAACCGTCCTGTTGGTTGCGCTCTACACGACCAAGGGCGGTCTCGCGTCGGTCATTTGGTCGGATGCATTGCAATGCGTGATGCTGGTGGGCGGCGGAGTCATTCTGTTTTTCGTGGCATTGGATAAGGTGCCGGGTGGCTGGGCCGCGATGGAGGCGGCGAACCCGGAACGGTTCCACCTCTATCGTCCTCCCTCCGATCCGGCGGCACCATTTCTGGGCATCCTCCTCGCCACCTTCGGAGTATTTATTTTTTATTCCGCCGGGAATCAGGTGATGGCGCAGCGCATCCTCGGCGCACGCTCGACATGGGACGGCCAGATCGGCGTGTTATGGGCGGGAGTGATCAACCTGCTCCGACCGCTGGTGACCTGTTTTATCGGGCTGATTGTTTTCCACTGGATCAATGTGATGCACGCCGCACCCGCATTGCAAAACCCGGACGAGGCGTTCCCCTTCGCGCTGCGCCACCTCGCACCAGACTGGGGCCTGCGCGGCATCATCCTCGCCGGTTTCCTCGCGGCGGTCATGTCCACCATCAGCGCATTAGCCAACTCGACGGCGACGATTTTCAGCCTTGATGTCTATAAACAGAAAATCAATCCCGCTGCGGACGACGCCCGGTTGGTGAGGATGGGGAGAATCGCATCATTGGCCTCCTTGTCGATCGCCGCGCTGGTGGCACCGTCGGTGGCGCATCTGGGTGGCGTGTTCAAATACTTTCAAAACGGTGTGACCTATCTCGCCACGCCGTTCATCTCAGTGATGCTGCTCGGGCTGTTGTGGAAACGTGCCAATCGCCAGGGTGCGCTCTTCGGCCTGATCGGCGGCTCGGTGATCACGCTGGTGTTGGCAATCGGTGCGCCAGCGCTGGGTGTCACGTTGCATTGGCTCTATCTTGGAGCCATCGCCCAGGCAATCACGATGCTCGGTATGGTAATCGTTTCCCTCTACACGCCGCCACCTCCGGAAGAACAATGGAAGCCATTCCATTGGACGCTCTCGGCACTCAAGGAATATGACGATGGCGTGCGGCGGCCATGGTATCAAAGCGTGCTGCTGTGGTGGTCCATATATATCGTCGGCTGGGTCTATCTGTATTGGCGCTTCTGGTGATTGGAAATTTCACATCCCGAAAAATGAAGTTCCGAGTGAAAGAAATCGCCAATGACCGCAACCTGTGCGGCGAGTCCCCGCTGTGGGATGCCGCCCGGCAACGCCTGTTGTGGGTGGACAATGCGGTCGGAACACTTTTCGAACATCGGCCGGCGGATGGAAAAACCACCGTGCTTGCCCGCGAGTTGCCACTATCCGGCCTCGCCTTGAATCACGATGGCCGCCTGGTGATCGGCGGATACAAAGGCATCCTCCTGCGGCACGCCTCCGGGGAAACATCGACCGTGCTTGCCTCTTATGATGGAGAGGAATTGAATTTCAACGACATCATCGCCGGCCCGCTCGGGAGTCTCTATGGCGGCACCTGTTACTGGGGAGCAAACGGGCGGGAGCGTCTTGGAAAACTCTATCTGATCCGCCCGGACGGCACCGCCGACATCATGGACGATGGATTCGAGCTGGCCAACGGCCTGGCATTCAGCCCCGACGGGCGGGCGCTTTATTTCGCCGACTCCACCGCCCGGAAAATATATATCTATGACGTGGACGGCTTCACCGGCGGATTGCGGAACCGCCGTGTATTCGTGGACATTCCGTGCGACGAAGGACTGCCGGACGGGCTGACGGTGGACGCCGGGGGCTTTGTTTGGAGTGCGCGTTGGTATGGCGGCGAAGTCACGCGCCATGATCCGGACGGGAAAATCGAGCGCCGCCTGAGTTTGCCGGTGCAACAAGTCAGCAGCATGGGATTCGGCGGACCTGATTGGACCGATCTCCATATCACCAGTGCCAACGAGGCATGGCCGAGCGAATATGCCCCTGCGTCCTTCGATCCCGCCGGTCCGATGGGTGGCTCGCTCTACCGCGCCCGGCTGGAAATCCAGGGTCGCCCCGAATACCAGGCACAATTCACGCATGAAGATTGAATCCGTCGATTTCCACTATCTCTCCATGCCGGTCATCCATGACATCGGCGATGGCAGCCAGGACGCGTTGTTAGTCAGCGTTCGCACGGACAACGGGCTGGTGGGATGGGGCGAATGCGAGGCCTCGCCGCTGGTCACCATCGCCGCGTGGTGTTGCCCGATGTCTCATAGCGCGTGCAAGCCAGTGAGTGCTTCCGTTCTCGGGCAGAAACTCGAAACCGTGGCCGACATCCGGCGGATTCATGATCTCGTCCGCGCCAACAGCCTTGATTTGCTCCAGGCCGATCACGCACTCTCGGGCATCGATATTGCGCTTTGGGATCTGTTGGGAAAAGCGTTGGACGCGCCGGTTTTTCGGTTGCTCGGTTCTGAGCGGGCCTATCCGAAAACCGCCTATGCCTCACAACTTTTCGGCGACGACGCGGCCGCCACCTTTGCGAAGGCGCGGCGCGTGGCTGATGCCGGGTTCAAGGCCGCCAAATTCGGCTGGGGTCCGTACGGACGCGGCACCGTCGCGCGGGATGCGGATCTGGTTCACGCCGCCCGCGAGGGTCTCGGCGCGGACGCTAACCTGCTAGTCGATGCCGGAACGGTTTTCGGAGATGACGTGGAGGCGGCGGCGCTGCGGCTTCCTGCGTTGCAATCCGCCCGGGCGCTATGGCTGGAAGAACCGTTTGTTTCCGGCGCACTGGACGCCTATGCCCGCCTCGCGGCCATGAGTGGCGCGGTGAAAATGGCCGGTGGTGAGGGTTGTCATCATGCCCATCAAGCGATCAGCATGATTCAACACGCCGGGTTGGGTTTCGTCCAGATTGACACCGGTCGCATCGGCGGCATCACCAGCGCCAAACAAGTGGCCGACCACGCGCGGGTTCACGGCACGCGTTTTGTGAATCACACCTTCACCACTCACCTCGCGCTCTGCGCGTCCCTGCAACCCTACGCCGGTTCGGCAGAGGATTCGTTGTGTGAATATCCGTGCGAGCCTTCGTTGTTGGCGGACTCGTTCACCACCAGCAAACTTCTACCCGATGCGGACGGATTCATCCGCCTTCCGGAGCAGCCGGGCCTGGGCATCGAGCCGGACCTCGCCGCGCTGGAGAAATACCGGGTGGACGTGGAAATCAGAGTCGCCGGAAAAACGATCTATCCGAATTTCAAACCGATCCCATGAGTGCGCAACCGAAAATCTCCGGCATCTACACGCCGAACATCGTCCCGTTTCACGCCGACCATTCGCTCCATGAAGGCGAATTGCGGCGCATGACATCGTGGCTCATCGAGAAGGGCATCAACGGACTCTATCCGAACGGCAGCACCGGTGAGTTCATCCGCCTGAGCTTCGAGGACCGCCTGCGCGTGGTGAAAATCATGGCGGAGGAAACCAACGGCCGCGTGCCGATTCTCGCGGGTGCCTCCGAGTCGAACTCCGACCAAGTGTTGAAGGCTTGCAAATATTACGCGGATCTCGGTTGCCGGGCGGTGAGTCTGACCGGGCCATACTATTTCAAAGTCAGCCAGGAAAGCATCGAGAGTTACTTTCGCGACATTGCGGCGAAGTCGCCGATCGACATCCTGCTCTACAACATTCCCCAGTTTTCCAACGAGATCAGCCTACCGGTGGTGAAGCGTTTGGCACTGGATTGCCCGCGCATCGTAGGCATCAAGGATTCCAGCCGTGATTTTCCGCGGTTTTGCACCATGCTCGCGCAGATCAAGCCGCAGCGGTCGGACTTCGTGTGTTTCACCGGCACCGAGGAGATTCTCTATCCAACGCTGATGATGGGAGCCGACGGTGGCACGATCGCCACCTCCGGGGTGATCCCGGAAGTCATTTCCAAGCTCTATCGGGATTTTCTCGCTGGCAAACATGACGAGTGCCGGCGCGTGCAACTCAGCATCCAGGGACTCATTTCCGAGATGTTTGCGGCGGGCAATTTCCCGGAGGGCTTCCGCGCGGCGGTGGGCTTGCGCGGCTTCGATCCCGGACCACCGCGTTTCCCGCTGAGTCCGGCGGAACTCGTCCACCTCGAGGCCGCCAAGGGCAAACTCGCCTGCCTGCTAGGCGAGTGCGGATACGCCGACGCGGCCCGCGAGTGTGAACTGCGGCGGGGTTCCAATCTGCCACAGCAGGCGGACGTGGACTCCATTGTGCGCGCCGTGTTGGAGCGGCTCAACCACTGAGACCCTGCCCGCTGCGGCAGGCGGTGAAACAAGTGATGGCAAGGAACCGCGAAAGTGATTCCTGGCCCACGTTCCGCCAGCGGCGCGAGTTGCCCATGAGAGGGTAATCATGCCCAGGCTTTCAGATTTTCAACATTCTATTCGCTGAACTATAGCAGGAAACCGGGCAAGCGTCCGACAGGCAAATACGGGCACTGTCCGGAGCGGCGCGGGAATCACTCGGTCAGAGTCATGGACTTGAATTTCACATCCGCGTTCTTGGCTCCCGCAAACAGATAAGCGCCACGGATTTGTCTGTTCGCGATGGTTGCTGATACGGCCGTATCCAGACGCTGAAGGGTGATTTGCGTCGGTGTCACCGCCAAGCGGCAGGGCACCCAAGTATCCAACGGAATCAACTCAGCGGGCACGGGTGACTCGGAACTCACAGCGCCAGGCCCACCAGCCGCGCCATCGAATACATAAAGCCCGATTCGTCCGTCACGACGCAGGATCATATTCATGGAAATTTTTCCGGCTTCGGGATTGTCATTGGTTATCGCTCTGTCCGTGGTCTGGGTCGCGATCAAGCCATACCCTGAATCGGACGACACGGCGGCAAACTTCATGCTGAAGTCCAAGACGAAGTTCTCGGGATTCACCACAGGAGAGGCCCAACCCAATAAGATCGTATCCTGATGTGGGAGCGTTTTTGTAGGGACCATGATGGCGGACTCCGCGGTGTCCAGCGTCACGGCAACCGATGGCTCGCGAAGATCACCATGATAGATCGCCTTGCTTCCGTATGGGTCATGGTTGGTTCTGTGCAAGCCCGCCTGATAAACCGGATCATCGGAAAACGCCGCGATGGCTCCAGCAGCCAGGGCGGAATCCAGGTCCACGTTCCGTTTTGTAGTCCACACAATCACCTTCAGGCCTGCCGCGGTTGCCGCCTCGATCTTGGCTGTTTCGTTCCATCCAAAACCCGTGAACTCGATACCAGCTGCCGACGTCTCCGCGTAGTTGGTATTCGACATTCGCATGCACGGGTATCCCGCAGCCACTCCGGCAGCCAGCTCGGAGAGGGATGGCGACTGAATGATCACCATGTCCTGCCTGATCTTGAATTCCTGCAGTTTGAGCACGATGGCGGCTCCGGCTCCCGCGCTCTTGGCTTCCGGGACAATGACCACCCTGTTGCCAAACTCCTTTAACACATCGTCAAATGTCGGGCATCTGAGGTTTGTCGCCCATCCTTGAAGTCGTTTCCCGTCGTCGTTCACCAGCGATTGCCATGAATCTCCCGTCTGGTTCGTTACGTTTCCCGTCCCTGTAGTGGTACGGTCGATCATGCTGTCGTGCATCACTACGGCGGTCCCATCCGGCAAGATCTGAACATCCGGCTCAATGAACTTGATGCCGCTTGCGACACACATTCGGTATGCCTCCAACGTGTGTTCCGGCGCGACATTCCACCCTCCTCGATGGGCGATGATCCAAGGCGTCGGCAAGTCACGAATGCCGGGTGCCTGAATCTCCATTTGATCCGGTGGTGGAGTGGATCCGGGGGCCGGATTCACTCCAGGATCGAGTGGTTTCTGTGGCAGGATCGCCGCATTTGTTGGCGTGGGTAATACTGTTTGCGCCACTGTTTGAACCTTGAATCGAGTGAAATATTGCGCCCCACTCGGGCTCGGCTGCGCGACAGGGTCCCAGTGACGCAAGTCGTTGGATTCCTGTAACTTGAAAACCAAGGCTTCGGACGGCTGACTCTCCAGCACACCGCGAGACGCGGCCACAAAGAGTGAATCCCCATCCGCGATGTCAACAAACGCCTTGGTATCTGTCGTTGCCTTAATGAACACCCTGCCGTTTGCATCGCCTTTGTAGATCCGGTATCCATCAACCGCTTCCGGGTTGCTACTCCAGCGCACGGAAACCGGCTCCGCACTGGCAAAAGCACAGAACGCCATCGTAAGAATTGTCGTTGTCTTCATGTCGGGAGTGTCATGGACCCTCGCAGCTCGCTCGGTCGCGGCTATCACTCTTTTCCACGCAAATCGTGGCATGGAGTCTTCCCTGTCGCCACGATTTATTTCTGCGGGCTGCTTTTGCAGGAAAGCAGGCGCCCGCCACCACTCATAAATGGGTCGTTTCGCAAATCGCCGGCTGGTTTTGGCGGACTCTGGGGAAAATTTTCAAGAAAAGGCAAAATAGGGCTTGTCAGGTCCCCTTCGCTGCCTAGATTCGCCGCCCCCGCAATGCGGTCTGCCGACTTTTGAAGAGGTGGATCATTTTACATAGGGAAAATTTATCGGGTGCAGCTCCGGAAAAAAGCTTCAGCAAGGTCTCCTTGTCGTCGCGCCGGTTTGCACCCATGCAAAACCAGAACCACGCAGGAAATCATGCCGACCATCAATCAGCTCGTTCGCAAGGGACGCCACACTCCGGCCGAAAAGTCGAAGTCACCCGCTCTCGTGAACTGTCCACAGCGCCGCGGAGTTTGTCTTCAAGTGATGACCCGCACGCCCAAGAAGCCGAACTCGGCTCTCCGTAAAGTGGCCAAGGTGCGCCTTACCAACGGATTCGAAGTCATCGCCTACATCGGCGGCGAAGGCCACAACCTCCAGGAACACTCGATCGTGCTCGTTCGCGGTGGCCGGGTGAAGGACCTTCCTGGTGTCCGCTACCACATCGTCCGTGGTTCGCTCGACACCCTCGGAGTCGATAAGCGCCGTCAATCCCGTTCGAAATACGGTGCGAAGCGTCCGAAACCCGGTGCCGCCGCCGCTCCTGCCAAAAAAGGCGGGAAGAAGTAATCCCCACTCAATCCTAACTTTACCCACTCAACGCCATGCCACGCCGCAAGCGAGTTTTTGAAAAGCCGGATCGCCGCGATCCCCGTTACGACAGCGCCCTCGTCGGTCACCTCATCAGCAAGGTGATGACCGATGGCAAGCGCTCCCTCGCACAACGCATCGTTTACGCCGCGATCGAACGCGCCAACGAAGGAATCGACACCGTCGATCCGCTGGAAGTCATCACCCGTGCGGTGGAAAACTCCAAGCCGCGCGTGGAAGTGAAATCCCGCCGCGTCGGTGGTGCGACCTATCAGGTGCCGCTTGAAGTGGCTCCGGACCGTTCCGAGTCGCTCTCCATGCGCTGGCTCGTCAACTACGCCCGCAACCGCAAGGGCACCCCTATGCACGTCGCTCTCGCCAACGAGATCAAGGACGCCGCCAACAACCAGGGTGCCGCCGTCCGCAAGCGTGACGACGTTCACAAGATGGCCCAGGCCAACCGCGCCTTCGCCCACTTCCGTTTCTAATATCGATACGCGCTCCGCACTTTTCCGTCCGTGAATCCGAACAGTCCAAACCGCCAATATGTGCTCGAGCGCACCCGGAATATCGGGATCGCCGCGCACATTGACGCGGGCAAGACGACGCTCACCGAGCGGATTCTGTTTTACACGGGAATGATCCACAAAATCGGCGAGGTACACGACGGTGCCGCCACGACCGACTGGATGGAGCAGGAGCGCGAGCGTGGAATCACCATCACCTCCGCCGCCGTGACCACCGAATGGTGGCAGCGCACCGAAGAGGGGACTGTGAAACTCTTCCCCGAGCAGAAACAACGCATCAACATCATCGACACTCCCGGCCACGTGGACTTCACCGCCGAGGTGGAGCGTTCGCTCCGGGTGCTGGATGGTGCGATTGTCGTTTTCTGCGGAGTTGCAGGCGTCCAACCGCAGTCCGAGACCGTTTGGAGACAGGCGACGAAATACAACGTGCCGCGCATCGTGTTCGTCAACAAGATGGACCGCACGGGTGCTGATTTCCAAAACGTCTTCAACGAGGTGAAGGAAAAGCTCGGTGCCAACGCCGTTCGAATCCTGATCCCGATCGGTTGTGAGGACCACCTCATCGGCCAGATCGACGTCGTCAACCAACGAGCCGTTTATTTCTCGGACGACGAAAAGTATGGTTCCACCTACACGATCAAGGAACTCGAAGGCGAGCTCGTTGACATCGCGAAGGAAGCTTACGAAGAACTCGTTCACGCCGTCGCCGATGTGGATGACCAAGTCGGCGAGAAATTCCTGCTGGAAGAGCCGGTTTCGTTAGAGGAACTGAAACAAGGCATCCGCCGCGCCACCATCGCCAACAGGCTGATCCCCGTCGCCGGTGGGTCGGCTTTCAAAAACAAAGGCGTGCAATATCTGCTGGATGCCGTCGTCGATTACCTTCCGAGCCCGCTCGACATTCCATCAGCGATCGGCATGGACCCCGACAACGCCGAGCATCAAATCGAGGTCAAGACATCGGACCACGAGAAGTTCACCGCTCTCGCATTCAAACTCTGGGCTGACAAATATGTCGGCAAACTCGTTTTCTTCCGCGTCTATTCCGGTGTCATCAAAAAGGGCGACACGGTTTACAATCCCCGCACCCGACGATCCGAGCGAGTCGGTCGTTTGATCCAAATCCAGGCCAGCGAGCACAAGGACATCGATGCTTGTTACGCCGGAGACATCGCCGCCATGGTGGGTCTCAAAAACGTCACCACTGGTGACACATTGGCCGCCGAAAAACACGACGTCGTTCTCGAACCCCCAACTTTCCCGGAACCGGTCATTTCGATGGCTGTTGAGCCGAAAACCAAGGCCGATCAGGAGAAACTCGCTCTTGCTCTGAGCCGCCTGTCCGAAGAGGACCCGACCTTCATGGTCAAGACCGACGAGGAAACCGGTCAAACCATTATCTCCGGCATGGGTGAGCTTCATCTGGAAATCATCATCGATCGCATCCGCCGCGAGTTCAAAGTGGAAGCCAATACCGGCGCTCCACAGATCGCCTACCGCGAGACCATCACCAAAGCCGCTGGCGGCGAAGGAAAACTGGTCAAACAATCCGGCGGCCGCGGCCAATACGGACATGTCATCCTCTCGATGAAGCCCAACGAAAAGGGCAAGGGCCTGACGATCGAAAACAAGGTCGTCGGTGGCACCATTCCGAAGGAATACATCAGCGCCGTTCTCAAAGGCGTGAACGAAGCGATGACCAACGGCATCATCGCCGGCTACCCGGTCATCGACGTGCATGTCGAGATCCTCGATGGCTCCTACCACGATGTGGATTCCAACGAAAACGCCTTCACCATGGCCGCGATCTTCGCGATGAAGGATGGTTTCAAGAAGGCCAAGTCCATTTTGTTAGAGCCGATCATGGCCGTCGAAGTCTCCACTCCGGATGACTATCAGGGCGACGTGATGGGCGATCTGAGCCGCCGCCGCGGACAGATCCAGAACACTGAAATGAAAGGCAAGCTCTCCATCGTGCATGCCAATGTGCCTCTCAAGGAAATGTTCGGCTACTCGACAGCCGTCCGCACTCTCTCCTCGGGCCGCGCTTCGTATGCGATGACTCCATCGCACTTCGAGCAAGTCCCGAACAATATCGTCGAAGAAATCGTCAGCGACCGCTTAGGCTGATTTCTCGCCCTGTAGACCCACCACGTAAACCGTCCAACAACCTTCTCCACCATGGAAAATCAGAAAATACGCATCCGCCTGCGCGCCTTCGACCATCGCGCCATCGACCGCTCCGCCCAGGAAATCGTGGAGACCGCCAAGCGCACTGGCGCCCGCGTCGCCGGCCCGATTCCGCTTCCGACCCGCATCGAGAAGTTCAGCGTCAACCGTTCGGTCCACGTCAACAAGAAGTCCGCCGAACAATTCGAAATCCGCACCCACAAGCGCCTGCTCGACATCGTCGATCCGACCGCCCGCACCGTGGACGAGCTCAAGAAGCTCAACCTGCCCGCCGGTGTTGACATCACTATCCGCATCTGAGTTTCGCTAATTCCGAATCTCATATCTCAAATTTCCAATCTCTAATTCTTCCACCGCCATGTCACTCGGCCTTCTCGGCAAAAAACTCGGTATGACCCGCCTGTTCGACCAACAGGCCGGGATCATGATTCCCGTCACCGTCATCGACGTATCCGGCAACACCATCCTTCAAACCAAGACCCCTGAGAAGGACGGATACACCGCCGTGCAGGTTGGCTATGGCGACCAGAAGGAACACCGCTCGATCAAGCCGGATCTCGGCCGCTTCAAGAAAGCCGGTTCCACTCCGAAGCGCTTCGTGAAGGAATTCCGTTTCGAAACCGGAGCCGCCGTTCCGGAAAGCCACACCGGTTTGGAAACATTCACCGCCGGCCAATGGGTGGACGTGATCGGTGAATCCAAGGGCAAGGGCTTCCAAGGCGCCGTCAAACGCCACGGTTTCGGTGGCCTCAAGATGACCCACGGATCCATGATGCACCGCCGGACGGGAGCCATTGGCTGTCGTTCCACACCAGGCCGCGTTTGGAAGAACCAGAAGATGCCCGGTCACATGGGCACCACCCGCACCACCGTGCAGAATCTCAAAGTCGTCGCCGTCCGCCCGGAAGATGGCGTCATCCTCATTTCCGGAGCGATCCCGGGCACCAAGGGCAGTTATGTCACCGTGCGCGCCGCCAAGAAAAAGACCGCCTGATATCAGGGCACTCGTTTAACTCTCAAGATTCCAAGTCATGTCCGCCAAGTCACTCACCGTCGAAGACGCCCAGGCCGCCAACCTCGTGCTGGTCGGTCCGGAAAAAGGACGCCAGGCAGTTCACGATCTCGTGACCGCCTACCGCGCCAACCGCCGCACCGGCTCCGCCTGCACCAAAACCCGCGGCGAGGTTTCCGGAAACAACAAGAAGATCTTCAAGCAGAAGGGCACCGGCAACGCGCGTCACGGTGACAAGCGCGCCCCCATCTTCGTCGGTGGTGGTGTGGTCTTCGGCCCGCGTCCCCGCGATTATTCGAAGAAGGTCACCAAGACCGTCCGCAAGCTGGCCCTGCGCCGCGTCCTCGGTGACCTCGTCGCCGGTGGCAAGATCCAGACGGTTCCTTCTTTCATCATCGCTGATGGCAAGACGAAATCCTTCCTCGCCGCGATCAACGCGATCACCCAGCCGGGCAAGATCCTCGTGGTTTCCAACTCCTTCGACGATTCCACCTACCTGGCCGGTCGCAACGTCGCCCATGTGCAGCTCGTCACCGGTTCCGACGTCAACGTCGAACAACTCCTCCTTGCGAACTCCGTCATCCTCGTCGGTGACGCGCTTCAAACTCTTGCGCAGCGCAGCGCCTGAACCCCGGACCCCACACCGAGATCATGAAAGACATTTACCAGGTCATTAAAAACGTCCGCCTGAGCGAGAAGGCCACCCTTCTCCAGGAGACGAACAACGAAGTCACTCTCGAAGTCGATCGCAAGGCCAACAAGCTGGAGATCAAACAAGCCGTCGAGCAGCTCTTCGGAAAAACCGTCGTGGGAGTCCGCACCGCCAATTATGACGGGAAGCTCCGCCGTAAACGCCGCGCTGATGCCGGCCGCACCAATCACTGGAAAAAAGCCATTGTTCGTCTGAAAGAAGGCGAGTCGCTAGACCTGGTCTAAGCGATTCCAGCAGTTCCAAACGTAAAACTTCACAGTTCCGCGAGTCATGCCACTGAAAAATTTCAAGCCCATCACCCCATCCGCGCGCTACAAGAATCTCCCCTCATTCGAGGAGATTACCAAAAGCAAGCCTGAGAAGAGTCTTCTCACGCCCTTGAAGCGTAGCGGCGGCCGCAACAATACCGGCCGCATCACCTGCCGTCACATCGGCGGCGGCCACAAGCGCCACTACCGTCTGATCGACTTCAAGCGCGGCAAACAGGACGTGCCAGCCACCGTCGTCGGCATCGAATACGATCCGAACCGCACCTGCCGCATCGCCCTCATCCAGTATGAGGACGGCCAGAAATCCTACATCCTCGCCCCGCTCGGCCTCGAAGTCGGTCAGACTGTCATTTCTGGTGCATCCGTCGCCCCGAAGACCGGCAACGCGATGCCACTCAGCGCCGTGCCGCTTGGAACTTCCATTCACAACATCGAGCTCATCCCGGGCAATGGCGGCAAGGTCGCCCGTGCCGCCGGCCAGCTCGCCGTGCTTTCCAACCGCGATGGCGGCTGGGCACTTGTGAAAATGCCTTCCGGTGAAATCCGCCGCTTCAATGATCGTTGCTTCTGCACCATCGGCCAGGTCGGCAACCGCGACCACATGAACGAAACCTCCGGCAAAGCGGGCCGTACCCGCTGGCAGGGCGTTCGTCCGACCGTCCGCGGCATGACGATGAACCCGGTCGACCACCCGAACGGTGGTGGCGAGGGCAAGTCCAAATCCGGTGGTGGTCGCCAGCACCTTCTCAGCCCATGGGGCCACGCGAAGGGCGAGAAAACCCGGAACAAGAAGAAGACCACCAGCGTCTTCATCGTCGAGTCCCGCCACAAGCGGAAGTAAGTTTCAACCAGCATCCAACGCACTTCATATATGCCACGCTCCCTCAAGAAAGGCCCCTACGTTGATCAAAAGCTTCTCGCCAAGATTGACGCTGTCGCCGACGCAGGAACCGACCGCAAGCCCATCAAAACCTGGAGCCGCAAGTCGATGATCACGCCGGACTTCGTAAGCCACAACTTCGCCGTGCACAATGGCAAGACCTTCGTTCCCGTGTATGTTACGGAAAACATGGTCGGTCACAAGCTCGGTGAATTCGCCCCGACCCGAATCTTCCGCCAGCACGGCGGGATCGGCAAAAAGTAAGACTCTCGCAGTTTCCCCTCGCGCTTTTATGTGTCGCATCTTCCATTCCAAAACTTTTGCCGCCGCCCTCGGGTTGCTGGCTGGTGCTGGAGTGTGCGCCGCGCAAGCGCCGGGACCCGAGAAGCTCCAGGAGGTCATTATCGAACTACAGGCGCAAAACCAGACCCTCCGGCGCAGCCTCGTCGAGGCCAACCGCGGGGAAAAACAAGCGTCCGGGCAACTCGCCCAAGTCCGCGAACGCCTCGAAGCGCTTGGCAAAAACCTGCTTGATGGCGGCGATGACCGTCTCATCCAGGCTGCCGGGGACCTGCAACTCGCCAACGAACGCATGATCGAACTTGAAGGCTCGGCCACCCGTCTCGCTGCTTCGGTCAACGATTACCTCCGCCAGGCGGTGATTTCCGATCCGGATGCAAGACTTCGCGTCGAAACTTCACTAAGAGAGCTTGACGCTGTCCTGGGACTGCGGCAAAAGCCCCGGCCCGATGTCCGGTCCGGTACCCTCCAGCAGGCCCGGATCGTCAGCCTCGATCAGGAAAGTGGCATGTTGGTTCTCAATATTGGCGAAAGCCAGGGTGCCAGAATCGGCATGACCTTCCAACTCTCCCGCGGGCAACAGCCCTATGGAAAAGCAATTCTCGCAGATGTCCGCAAGGGCGTCAGCGGTGTGTTTGTCGAAAACCTCGACAATCCCGCCGAAACACCACGTCCCGGCGATCTCGCCATACTCGAAACACAAGCCTCAGCGCAGTAACTCCTCACGTCCTCCTCCTTATGGAAGTCAAAAGCACCAGTAAATACGTTCGTCTCTCGCCCAAGAAAGCGCGAGACGTCGCCCGGGAAATCCAAGGTCTGCCGGTATCGAGCGCCCTTGATATTCTCACCTTCACGCCCAAGAAGGCCGCCCAATTGATCGGCAAGACTCTCAAAACAGCGATCGCCGACGCCGAAAACAATTTCTCCCTGGATACCGGAACCCTGGTTATCAAGGAAGCCGTCATCGGTGCCGCTCCTACCCAGCGCCGCTTCAAGCCCCGCGCAAAGGGATCCGCCGGTCCGATCATCCGTCGCTCCAGTCACATCTCCATCACTCTCGTGGGCTCCGCTCCCGAGAAGAAAAAGAAGATCGCCCGCAAGGCAGTCTCCAAAAAAACCGAAGAAGCTCCCGCCGCCGCTCCTGCCGCAGTGGAAGATCAAGCCTGAACCATTCCCTTCTAACATCCCTCACTCAACATGGGCCAGAAAGTAAATCCGATCGCATTCCGTCTCGCAGTCAATAAAGACTGGCGCTCGAAGTGGTATGCCAGTGGCAAAGACTACACCGACAAGCTTCACGAAGACCTCGCGATCCGCGGCTATCTGAAGAACAAGCTCCAGAACGCCGGCCTGTCCCGTGTGGTCATCGAGCGTGCCTGGAACAGCGTCCGCGTCACCCTTCACACCTCCCGTCCCGGGCTGATCATCGGCCGCCAGGGCAAGGAAATCGAAGTGATGACCAAGGAGATCACCGATTTTTGCAAAGGTGCCCAGGTCAAGATCGACATCATCGAAATCCGCAAGCCTGAGCTGGATGCCCAACTCGTCGCCGAACAGATCGCCGTGCAGCTTGAGCGGCGGATTTCCTTCCGCCGCGCCATGAAGCGCGCGCTGCAAACCGCCATGGAATTCGGTGCCGAGGGCATCCGTCTCCGTTGCGCCGGTCGCCTCGGCGGTGCGGACATCGCCCGCGCGGAAGGTTATCGTGAAGGCAAGGTGCCTCTTCAAACGCTCCGCGTTCCTCTCGATTACGGCTTCGCCGAAGCCCGCACCGTTTACGGCATCATTGGCGTGAAGTGCTGGGTCAACAAGAAGGAAGACGACGGCACTGGTGCTGGCAGACCCCAGGGTGATCGCGGTGATCGCGGCGGCCGTGGTGGTGATCGCCGCGGCGGTGGTGATCGCGGTGGCAACGGCGGCGGTGATCGCCGTCCTCCTAACCGCAACTGATATTATTAAAACTTCACAAACTTACACTTAACACTTTTCCAAGGAGGACCGAGCCATGCCTTTGATGCCCAAACGAACCAAGTTCCGCAAGAGCCACCGCGGAAGCCGCTCTGGAAACGCCCAGCGTGGTACCACTGTCGCCTTCGGTGACTTCGGACTGCAAACCCTTGACCGCGGCTGGATGAGCAATCGTCAGATCGAAGCCTGCCGTATCGCGATCAATCGCTCGCTGAAACGGAAAGGCAAAGTCTGGATCCGTATTTTCCCACACAAGTCGATCACCTCCCGCCCGCCGGAAACCCGGATGGGTAAGGGCAAGGGTGCCGTCGAAGGCTGGGTGGCCGTGATTCGCCCCGGCAACATTCTCTTCGAAGTCGGGGGTGTGCCTGAATCCGCAGCGAAGGAGGCCATGCGCCTCGCTTCCTACAAGCTCGGCATCCGCACCCGCCTCGTTACACGCAATCCGCACGCCTGATCCACTCCTCACCACTTTCCCAACCATGGCCAAAACCTCAGCCAAAGCCCAAGTGATCGGCGAACTCTCCGCCGACGATCTCCAACTCCAGCTCCGCGAGCTGAAGCAGGAAGCCCTCAATCTCAGGCTCCAGAAAGCCACCGGTCAGCTTGAAAACTCCGCCCGCATCCGCCAGGTGCGCCGCGAGACCGCCCAAGTCATGACCGCCATCACAGCGAAGTCCCTCGCCTGATGCCAGCCACCCACGCACACTTATTCCTACCATGAGCGATACTTCACCGGACACTCAAGTCCACCTCCGCAAGACCCGCGTTGGCGTGGTTATCTCCGACAAGATGGACAAGACCCTTGTCGTCGAGCACGTTGCCCGCGTTCCCCATCCGCGCTTCAACAAAATCGTCAAACGCTCCAAGAAATACTACGTTCACGACGAAAGCAGCCAGGCCAAGGTCGGCGACCGCGTTCGCATCGTCGAAACCAAGCCGCTTTCCAAATTGAAACGTTGGACCCTCGCCGAAGTGCTCTCGCACTGAGACCGGCTACGCCGAATCTCAAATTTCAAATCTTAAATCTCTAATTTCAAATTGTCATGATCCAGATGGAAACCATGCTCGCCGTCGCCGATAATACCGGTGCCCGCAGCGCAAAAATGATCGGCGTGCTCGGCAAACGCAGCCGCACCGCATGTATCGGTGACGTCATCACCTGCCACATCCGCGATTCCATCCCAACCGCCGCCGTTAAAAAAGGCAGCGTGGTCAAGGCCGTGGTCGTCCGCACCGCCTATCCGATCCGTCGCGCCGACGGCTCGATCCTGCGTTTCGATTCCAATGCCATCGTCATCATCGACAAGGACAATAACCCGCGCGGAACCCGTATCTTCGGCCCCGTTGCCCGTGAACTTCGCGAAAAGTCGTTCATGAAAATCGTCTCCCTCGCTCCCGAAGTGCTCTGAACCGCCAATCTCCACCCCGCAACTTTTCATTCCCATGAGCCGCATCAAGACCCACGTCAAAAAAGGCGACGAAGTCGAAGTCATCACAGGCAATCACAAAGGCAGGCGCGGCACCGTGCTCCTTGTGAATGCCGTCAAGGGTCGCGTCGTCGTCGAAGGCGTCCGCCCGATCAAAAAAGCCACCAAGCCCACCGAGGCCGATTCCGCCGGTGGCATCAGGACCATCGATGGCCCCATCCACATCTCCAACGTCAAGAAAGTGGGCTGAGACATTCCGTCTTCGCCCGCGCTTAAGCGCCACACCAACCGCGCTGACCCGCGAAACCAATGAGCACACCAGCACTACTACAACATTATAAGGACAAGGTTGTCCCGGCTCTTTCCAAGAAGCTCGGATACACCAACCTCCATCAGGTTCCCCGCCTCGAGAAAATCGTGGTCACCTCCTGCATGGGCAAGGCCCCGGACCGCAAGGTCGCCGTCGATGATGCCGTCAACGAGATCACCAAGATCACCGGTCAGAAACCATCGATCACCTATTCGAAAAAGTCCGTCGCCAACTTCAAACTGCGCGAGAACGAAGTCCTTGGAGCCCGCGTCACGCTGCGTGGAGCCCGCATGTGGGAATTCCTCCACCGCTTCATCAACGTCACCGCTCCGAACATCCGCGACTTCCGCGGAATCTCCTCGAAATCCTTTGACGGTCGCGGCAATTACGCTTGTGGTGTCCAGGAACAATCGATTTTCCCGGAAATCGAGATTGATCAAATCAAACGACCGATCGGCTTTGACCTGATCTTCGTCACCTCCGCCCCGACCGATGCCGAAGGACGCGCCCTGCTCATGGAGCTTGGCATGCCGTTCCGCGACATGAAAAAAGCCAACGAAGTCGAAGAGGCCGCCGCAGTCTGATCTGCCAACCACAACGAAACTTTTATAGAATCACCACCATGGCAGTTCTCACCGATCCAATCGCCGATTTCCTCACGCGTTTCAAAAACGCCGCCCGCGCCGGTAATGAGGAATTCTCCGCCCCGTATTCCAAGATCAAGGCGGATATCGCCAACATCCTTAAAGAGGAAGGTTACATCTGGACCTACGAAGTCGTCACCGGAAAGCGCACCGAAATCAAGGTCAAGCCGAAGTTCATCGATGGCCGTGCCGTCCTCACCGATCTCAAGCGCGTCTCCTCGCCCGGCCGCCGCCACTATGTCGGCTCGACCGAGATCCCGCGCGTCATGTCCGGCCTCGGCATCTCGATCCTTTCCACTTCGAAAGGCGTCATGTCCGGCGGTAATGCAAAACGTCACAAACTCGGCGGCGAACTCCTCGCCAACGTCTGGTAAACCCATAACTCGCGAAAGGAAAACACTACCATGTCACGAGTAGGTCTCAAACCAATCTCTCTTCCGGAAAAAGTCGCCGTCAAACTGGACGGCCGCACCGTCATCGTCGAAGGCCCCAAGGGCAAGCTCGACTTCAACCTTCCCGAAGGCATCTCGCTCAGCAGTGAGGACGGCAATGTCGTCGTCTCCCGCGCTTCGGAACTGCGCCAGCATCGCGCCCTTCACGGCACTGCACGCAGCCTCGTCCAGAACATGATCATCGGAGTCTCCCAAGGCTTCGTGAAGGATCTTGAAATCCACGGCGTCGGTCTTCGTGCCGCTGTCAAGGGATCGGATCTCGACCTTTCACTCGGTCGTTCCCATCCGCTGCTTCACCCGATTCCTTCCGGCCTCAACGTCACGGTCGTGGAAAATACCAAAATCAAGGTGGAAGGCATTGACAAGCAAGTGGTCGGCCAATTCGCCGCGGAAGTCCGCAGCTTCTATCCGCCGGAGCCCTACAAGGGCAAGGGTGTCCGCTATGTCGGTGAACACGTCCGCCGCAAGGAAGGCAAGAGCGTCGGCAAATAACTACTAACCATCTTCGGCACCATGAGCACCATCAATCGCAAGACGATCCGCCAGCGCATCCACAAACGCATCCGCCGCAAAGTCACCGGCACCGCGGAACGCCCGCGTCTCGCCGTCCACTACTCGAACCAACACATCTACGCCCAGGTCATCGACGATTCGGCCGGCAAGACCCTCATCTCCGCGTCCACCATGGACAAGAGTTTCGAGAAAGCTTCCGCCAACGTCGAGAGCGCCCAAAAAGTAGGCCAACTCCTCGCGGAGCGCGCCAAGGGCTCCAACATCAGCGCAGTGGTCTTCGACCGCGGCGGTCATCTCTATCACGGGAAAGTAAAAGCCCTCGCGGATGCAGCGCGTGAAGCCGGCCTCCAATTCTAACGCTCTGACCAGACACACATCATGGTAACAATTCCAGAAAACGAAACGCCCGCTCAAGAGCCCGCCGCTGTGACGGCGGCCACGCCGCAAGCACTGGGTCCCGTGCCCAACTCCGCACCCCAACAGGGCGGCTATCAAGGCAATCGCGGCCAAGGCGGCGGTGGCTATCAAGGCGGTGGTGGCGGTGGTCGCGGCCGTGGCGGTCCACGCCGTGAAGAGCGCCAGGCTCCTACCGATGCCGAAGGCAATGAACTCTCCGAAAAGGTCGTCTTCATCAACCGATGCGCCAAGGTCGTCAAGGGTGGCCGTCGCTTCAGTTTCTCCGCTCTCGTTGTCTCCGGCGACAAAATCGGCAAGGTCGGTCTTGGCTTCGGCAAGGCCAATGAAGTAGCCGATGCCATCAAGAAAGCCAGCGAGGGCGCCCGCAAGGTGCTCAAGCCAATGAGCATCGTTGATGGAACCATCCCTCATGAAATCTACGCCGAATACGGCGGCGGAAAGGTGCTGCTCAAGCCCGCATCACCGGGAACGGGCATCATCGCCGGTGGCGGTGTCCGCGCCGTCTGCGAAGCGGTCGGCATCCGCGACATCCTCGCCAAGTCGATGGGTTCCTCAAATCACGCCAACGTCGTCAAAGCCACTCTTAAGGCCCTCTCCCAACTCCGCACCCGCGACCAGGTTCTTTCCAGCCGCGGAAAAAAGAAAAAAGAAAAAGCCATTTGAGATTAGAGATTGGAGATTAGGGACTTCCCGAATTTCCAATCACCAATATCCAATTACCTTTCAATATCATGCAACTTCACAACTACAGCCCCAATCCGGGGGCCAAGCGCGGTATCAAGCGCCTCGGCTGCGGCGAGAGTTCCGGCCATGGCAAGACCTCCTGCAAAGGCAACAAGGGGCAGAAAGCCCGTTCCGGCAGCGGCACCCGCGTCGGTTTCGAAGGCGGCCAGATGCCTCTTCACCGCCGACTTCCGAAGCGCGGATTCAATAATTTCGACTTCCGTGATGTCGTGGGCACCGTCAATGTCGGTGATCTCGACGGTCGCTTCGAAGCCGGTGCAGTGATCAATGAGGAGTCCCTCCGCAAGGTCGGCCTGCTCAACAACCGCTGCGACAAGGTCAAACTGCTGGCCGATGGCGAGGTTGAAAAGGCTTTCACCATCGAGCTTGACAAAGTGAGCGCCACCGCCCGCGTGAAAATTGAAAAAGCCGGTGGCACGATCAAGGCGTAAGCACTTGAAACTCCCTGGTTCCAGATCCTGATTTCCGGTGAGGAAGCGCTTGCGCGCTTCCTCATCGTGTATATAAAACGCGCGTCTTTTCCTTCCATCACCCGCCATGATATCCGCCTTCGCCAACACTTGGAAAATCCCGGAGCTCCGGGACCGCATTCTTTTCACCCTAGCGCTCATTGTCATCATCCGCCTCGGCGTGCACATCACGCTTCCCGGCGTGGACGCCACCGTTATCAAGGCCTGGCTGGACGATGTGCAGAAGCAGGATCCCACAAGTCCCACCGGCGGCATCACCGCGCTGCTCACCGTGTTCTCCGGCGGCGGCCTCCAACAGGCTGGCATATTCGCGCTGGGGATCATGCCCTATATTTCCGCCTCCATCATGGTGCAGCTCATGACGGCAGTGGTGCCCAAGCTTTCCCGCCTCGCCCGTGAGGACGGCGGTCGTCAGAAAATCACCCAATACACCCGCTACATCACCATCGGCATCGCCTTGGTCCAGGGTTTCTTCGTCGCGAAATCGCTCACCAATCCCGGCAGCATCCCCTACATGTCCGGTATTGAACGCTTCGGCAATCTTGTGCCCGATCCCTCGGTCTTGTGGATGGCTCTCACGGTGACCACCATTGTCGCCGGTACCGTGCTGCTGATGTGGCTGGGCGATCAAATCACCGAGAAAGGCATCGGTAACGGCACGTCCATCATCATTACCGTCAATATCATCTCCGCGTTGCCCGGTGCGCTCATCCAGGCATGGAAATATTTTGTCACCGGTGAGGGCGTCAGCAAATACAACGCCATCATGATGGTCGTCATGATCGCGCTGCTCCTGATCGTCATCGCCGCCACCATCTCCATCACCCAGGCCCAGCGGCGAATCGCGGTGCAATACGCCAAGCGTGTCGTCGGGCGCAAACAATTCGGCGGCCAGACCCAGTATCTGCCGCTCAAGGTGAACTACGCCGGCGTGATGCCGATCATCTTCGCCTCCGCGGTGCTTTCTCTTCCTCCGATGATGCTGCAATGGTTCTTCGCCGGCCAACCGTGGGCTACCAAGATTTATGGTGAACTCGTGGGCGGCGGCACCTGGTATTACATTCTTGGTGGCATCGGCATCTTCCTCTTCTCCTATTTCTGGGTCGCCATGATGTTCCAGCCCTCGCAAATCGCCGAGGACCTCAAGCGCAACGGCGGTTATATCCCCGGCGTGCGCCCCGGCAAGCCTACTGCGGATTTCCTCGATTTCACCATGACCCGTCTCACCTTCGCTGGTGCGGTCTTTCTAACGGCATTGTTCATTCTCCCGGTGCTCACCGGGAAGCTGGTGGGGCTGCCGCCCGGTTCGCTGGTTCTCCAGTTCTTCGGCGGCACCTCGCTGCTCATCATGGTGGGTGTCGTGCTCGACGTGATGCGCCAGGTGGAGACCCAACTGTTGCAAAAACACTACGACGGTTTTCTGCGCAAGGGCAAGCTGAAGGGTCGCTATGATCGCCTTTCCCAAGGCAACAACGCCGCGCCGCGCACCGCCATTGTCTATCTCTGGACGGTCATTGCGGTGCTCATCGTGATCGGCATCACGGCCTATATCTACAAAAGCAACCATTGAGCGAATCCAAGGCCAGATCGATCCGCATTGTCCTGCTCGGGCCACCGGCATCCGGCAAGGGCACTCAGGGACGGCGTTTGGCGGCGAATTTCGGTCTTGGCTATTTCAGCACGGGCGCTCTGCTCCGCGAGCAGGTTGAAAACACGACTCCTCTGGGAAAAATCGCCGGCCCCATCCTCGAGCGCGGCGAATACCTGCCCGACGACTTGATGTGCCGCATCCTCGCCGGCTGGCTGGAGCGCCAGACAGGCGGCTGGGTGCTTGATGGCTTCCCGCGCAGCCTGCCCCAGGCGCTGTTTCTCGGCGAGTGGCTGGCCGCGCATCATCAGCAACTCGATGCCGCAGTCCTGCTGGATGTTCCCTACGAGGAGCTGGCATCCCGCATTCGCCATCGCGTGGAATGCCCGGATTGCCGCTGGTCCGGCCAGGACCATCAAACCGTCCGGGATGACCGGTGTCCGGTCTGCGCCACCCCCGCCGTGCCTCGCGCTGATGACAGCGAACAAAATTTCGCCAGGCGCCATCAGGAGTTCATGCGCCACACCCAGCCGGCCATCAGTTTCTATCAGGATTCGGATCTGCTCATCCGCTGCGACGCCACCGCGCCGCAGGACGAGGTTTCCGCAAAACTACTCCAGCTCCTCGTCCAATGATGGATGTCATGGGTTGTTTCGAATTTCGTGCTTGAAAACCAGTGCTTTTTCCCATCATGCGCCGCTCCCGCATCCCCATCAAATCGCCCCGCGAGATCGAATTCATGCGCACCGCGGGTGGCATCGCCTCCACCATTCTCCAGGCACTCGCCCGCGAGGTCGCGCCCGGCAGGACCACTGGTGAGATCGATCATCTCGCCGCCGAGTTGATGCGCGAATACGACTGCCGCAGCGCGTTTCTCAATTACCGCGGTTTTACCGGCCAGATCTGCATTTCCGTCAATGAGGAGGTCGTCCACGGGATCGGCGGTCCGCGCCGCATCATGCCGGGTGATATTGTGAAGATCGATGTCGGTATCATCAAAAGTGGCTTCATCGGCGACAACGCCACCACCGTGGCGGCCGGCGATATTCCGCTGGAAACAAAGAGGCTGTTAGCCGCCACCGAGCAATCTCTTTTCGAAGCCATTTCCCACGCCCGGGCGGGCCGGCGTCTGGCGGATCTTTGTGGTGCGGTGGAGGAATTCGTCGCTCCCCGGGGCTTCACCGTGGTGCGGGAATTCGTCGGCCATGGTGTTGGCCGCCGTCTGCATGAGGAGCCTCAGGTTCCGAACTACCGGCCGCACGGCAAGACTCCGATCCTGATGCCCGGCATGACGCTCGCCATCGAACCAATGGTCAATGCAGGCGTTCCTTCGGTTAGAATTCTCGACGACGGCTGGACCGTCATCACCGAGGATCGCAAACCATCCGCGCACTATGAACACACGGTGCTGGTCACCTCCGGGGATCCGGAGATCCTCACCTGGCGTCCGCGCGAGGCGCTGCCTGAAATGCTCGGCCTGCCGGCCTGGTGAGGTTTTTTAGGGCCATTTCACGGCTCGGGATGATCTCAGCCTGCCCGGTTGGGAAAATGGTTGCAGGCGTTTGCTTTCCCGCAGGAAAGGGATAGAGTCGGCCGAAATCGAACGATTCATGCCTGCTGGAAACAAGAAACACATCCTCGTCGTCGGAGCCGGACCCGGCGGCCTCACCGCCGGAATGCTGCTAGCCCACCGCGGATTCCGCGTCACCATCGTCGAGAAAAACGACCGTGTCGGGGGACGCAATGCGGAGGTCAATCTCGATGGTTTCTCGTTCGACCTCGGCCCGACATTCCTTCATCAGAAATTCTGCCTGGATGAGATCTTCGCGGAGATCGGTGGCAAGAGCGAGGACCACCTGGATTTTGTGGACCTCAATCCGATGACCCGCCTGAGCTGGGGAGACACCTCGCTGCACACCTACAGCAACACCGGGAGGATGTCCGCCGAGATCGAGCGGGTGTTTCCGGGAAGCAGCAGCGGATTCGAACGCTACATGCGCGATCACGCGGTGAAATTCCGCAGCATCTATCCGTGTCTCCAGCGGCCCTACCACAAGCTCAGTTCCTACCTGAGCATGAGCCTGCTCAAGGCGCTGCCGCATGTGCTCACCACCCGCAGCGTGCATGACGTGCTGGGCGATTACTTCGACGAGGAACGCCTCAAGCTGGCCTTCACCTTCCAGGCGAAATACCTCGGCATGTCGCCATGGCATTGTCCCGCACTTTTCAGCATCCTGTCCTTCACCGAATACCGTTACGGGGTCTTCCACGTGCAGGGCGGCCTGAACCGGATCTCCCAAGCCATGGCGGATTCGTTCGAAAAACTCGGCGGCGAACTCAGACTCCAGTCGCCCGTCAAACAACTCCTCACCAGCGGGAGCAACCTGACGGGCGCGATCCTTGAAAGCGGCGAGCGCATCAATGCCGACGCCGTCGTGGTCAACTCGGACTACGGCCATGCCGCGACAAGCCTTTTCGGCGATCGCAATGTTTCCGAGGAAAAGATGCGCTCCAAAAAGTTCTCCTGCTCGACCTTCATGATCTATGCCGGCGTGGACAAACTTTACGAAAACGAGCCGCACCACCACATCCTGTTCGCCGATGACTATAAGGCGAACGTGTCCGAGATCCAGAGCGAGCGGCTGGTTTCCGACGACATGTCGGTCTATGTAAGGAACTCCTGCGTCACCGATCCGGGCGTGGCCCCGGCCGGCCAGTCCGGATTGTATATTCTGGTTCCCACCATCAACACCCGCCACGGATTCGATTGGGACAGCCACAAGGAGGAATATGCGGACAAGGTGCTCAAACGCATCGAACAACGCACCTCGATGAGGGATCTGCGCAGCCGCATCATCACCAAGAAGATCATTTCTCCCGCCGACTGGCAGAGCGGCTCAATCTTCATGGGCGCCACCTTCAATCTCGCCCACACGCTCGGGCAGATGCTCTACATGCGCCCCCACAACCGCTATCAGGGATACAACAACTGTTACCTCGTCGGCGGCGGCACCCACCCGGGAAGCGGGCTGCCGACCATCTACGAATCCGGCCGCATCAGCGCGAATCTGATCTGCGAACAATTCGGCATGCCTTATCAGGTGGTCGATCTCGCGTCGGACTATCTGCGCGACGCGTGATGCCTCACCAACAGGCGCCGCAACCGGATGCGGTTGTAGCGCTGAGCGATGATGCAGGGTGCGTTGGCGGTGATGGCATAACCAACCATCACCAGGTTCCCCCACCAGGGATTCCACAGGAAAAACACCGGCACGAAGAGGAACGCGCAATAATGGCACAACTCGCCGCGCCAGGTTTCCACGATGAAGCGCTGGAGATAGGCGGGATCCGTGGTTTTCATCCCGCTCTTGGCGAAGCCGCCGCCGAACCAGCTGCCGCCATCCGGCAAGCGGTCCTTCCAATGCTTGATGCCGAGGTATTTCTCATGGAAACGCGCGGATTCACCTGAAGCCGGCGGATTGAACCAAGCTGTCGGCATGCGGATGAAACTCCACGCCAGGACGATCTGGATCAGCGGCCAGAGCGCCACATTGAGGATCACGATCCAAATGACCGGCAACTCAATCGGCATGGATTTCCCGTCCTTTCCACGTTACTTTCCTGCCGGACCGGATGGCGGACCACCCGAACAGACCAAAGAAAAACAACAGCGGCAGCGGATAGAGCAACATCAGCCACCAGCCGAAAGATCCGAGCTTTCTTCCAATCCACACCACCTGCAGCGAGCAAGATCCGCAGGCGATCCCCCAGGTCAGCCAATCGCCGGTGATGCATCCGGCCAACGGGGCGATCATCAGCCCGATCATCCATGCGATGACCAGCATGAGGGTGCCCCGCGAGGTTCCACCCGCTCCGGCTGCGAAACCCTTGGTCCAGCCCTGGATCATGTCGCGGAAGCCCTCGGGATACATGCTGAATGATAGAATCCCCTTCCCGGTGAGGCTTCGCAATGGCACCCCCGCATCTCGGAGATGTTCGGCAAGACGGAAATTCTCCAGAACCCGCCCGTGCACCGATTCATGGCCGCCCGCGAGTTGATAGTGGTCGCGGCGCACCAGCAGGAACTGGCCGGCCAAACCATCGGGCACCGTGCCCGCCGTCATGCAGACATTGAAGAACAACGAGAGATCCTCATATGGCTTCCTAACGGAATGATAGGGGACGACCGACAGGGCTCCCGGATGCTCCGGCGACAAAACCCGCTCGAGCCCGCCGGGTTTGAACCAAGTGTCCGCATCCATGAACAACAACCAGTCGCCGTTCGCCGCGAGCGCTCCCTGATGGCAGGCCCATGTTTTTCCACGCCAACCCGGTGGCAATGGCTGCGAGGCGATCACCCGGGCTCCCATCCCGCTGGCGATCTCCGCGGTGCGGTCGGTGGAGCCATCGTCCACCACCAGGATCTCCCGGGGCTTCACCGGTTGACAGTTCAGGGAATCCAACAGTTTCGGCAGATTGTGCGCCTCGTTACGGGCGGGAATGATGATGCTCGGCTCGATCAGGTTTCCGGGAATCGCCGCCGGCAAAGGCCGCCGGAAACGATAGGCCAGCACCCAACCCGCCAGCCAGAGCACTGTGAACACGTAGATCATGGGCGGTCCCAGTTGACGACCTTCTTCGCGACGTTCTGCCCGCACAGAACCACCATCGGCATCCCCCCGCCGGGGTTCACCGAGCCGCCGACGAAGAACAGATTGGGATACTTCGTGCTTTGTTTCGGCGCCTTGAAAGCGAGGTTCTTGAAACGATCGCTGACCACGCCATAAATCGAGCCTTTGTTGGAATAATACTGCTCGCGGATGTCGATGGGAGTCCAGCAATGCTCGAAGACCACATGCTTGCGCAGATCCGTGAGACCCATGCGTTCGAGCTTGTCGATGATTCGCTCCTTGAAAACCAGGTAATCCTCCCTGGTGAGAGGCTTGTCATCATCAATGTGCGGGATGTGGGGAAGGATTTTGAGGCAATCGCAACCCTCCGGAGCCACGGTCGGATCGGTCCTGGAGGCGGCGACGAGATAAATCGTGGGGTCCGGCGGCAACTGGCGCTTGCGGAAGACGGTATGGAAATGCTCGCGCTGGTGATCGGAGAAAAAGAAATTGTGATGCGCGAGTTGCGGGTATTTCCGGTCGAGGCCGAGCTCCAGCACCAGGCCGGAGCAGGACGGTTCATACTTCTCGAGGCTGCGCATCATGTCACCATCCTCCCGCAGCAGTTTTTCGTAGGCGGGAATGACCTCCATGTTGGAAACAATGATGTCCGCCGCATGGAACGCCCCGTCCTTGGTGACGATGCCGGTGACACGCCCGTCCTGCTTGCGCACTTCGGTGACCTCGCTATTGAGGCGCACTTCTATGCCGAGCTCGTCCATCAAGCGCTGGAGGCCGAGGGCGATATGGTACAATCCGCCGTCAACATACCAGAGGTCGTAGCGGAACTGGATGGTGGCCATGCAGTTCATGAACGCGGGCGAATGGTAGGCGGACGAACCGACATACTTGATGAAATAATCGAAGATATCCCGCATGTGGCGGGTCTTGAGGAAACGTTTCACTCCGCCGTGCATGGTCCGGAAGAGATCGAACTTCAGGAAGTTCCCAAGGCCGTAGAAGCGCCTGAAATCCGCGGAGTTATCGAGTCCCTGTTCGAAGTATCCGGCATTGACCAGGTCGTAGAGATCGGCGGAATACTTGAGGAAGCGGCGCACGTTTTCCGGGTCCTCACCCACATTGCGGGCCTCGGCAGCCATCTGTTCGGGGTCCGGATCGAGATCGACCACCTTGCCGTCCTCGAAAAAATTCCGCCAGTGGGGGCGCACCGGGCGGATTGGAATGTAATTCTTCATCTCGCGGCCGGATCGTGTGAACAAGCGCTCGAAGATATGGGGCAGGGTGAGGATCGAGGGGCCGAGATCAAAAGTATAACCCTGCTGTTTGAGCACGTTGAGCTTGCCGCCGATCTGCGGATTCTTCTCGTGGATCGTGACCTTGTATCCCTCCTGGGCCAGCGAGATGGCTGCTGAGATTCCACCGAGTCCCGACCCGATTACGATGATGTGTTTTCCTTCCATGTCCGGCTGGTCTATTTGGGGGTGTGAAGCTGGGCCGCCCCCAGCAAATAGCGCATGCGGGGATTGGCCGCACCGCATTTCAGCGCTTCATGCGCCCTGACAGACATTGTCAGGGGCAGAAACGCGCATGCCGATTTTCCAATCATCGTTTGACCGACCGTTAACCCAGCGACAGGATTGCGCAAAGAAAAATGGAGTTTGGGTCGATCATTGCGCGCCAGAGGGCGTTTTTCCAGTCCGGGGCGACGCGTTCCACGGACTTCCGGCTCACGCAGTTGAGGAATCTCAACAATCTGTTGGAGTCCAATGATGCGGAGCTGCTCGCGGCGCTTCATGCCGACCTGGGAAAGAGCGCACACGAGGCGTACACGTCGGAAATCGCCTTCGTGCTCGGCGAGATCCGCCATGCGATCCGTCACTTGCCATCCTGGGTGAAGCCCGAAAGTCGCAAATCACCGCTGATCGCATGGCCGGCAAAAAGCATCGTGCGGCGGGAGCCGTTCGGTGTCGCCCTGATCATCGGCCCGTGGAACTACCCGCTCCAATTGCTGCTTTCCCCGCTCGTCGGGGCGATCGCCGCGGGAAACTGCGCGATCCTCAAGCCATCCGAAATGGCACCGCACACGGCCGGACTACTTGATCGGCTGATCCGCTCGACATTTCCCGAGGAATTCATCACCTCGATCCAAGGCGGACGCGAAACCGCGGAGGCGCTGCTCGGCGAAAAGTTCGACACCATATTTTTCACCGGCAGCACCCGGACCGGCCGCGCGGTGATGGCGGCTGCTGCGCGTCACCTCACTCCGGTCACGCTGGAGCTCGGCGGAAAGTGCCCGTGCATCGTTGGCGAGGATGCACCCGTGGACCTCACCGCACGCCGCATCGTCTGGGGGAAATTCATGAACGCCGGCCAGACATGTGTCGCACCCGATCATGTCTGGGCGCACCAGCGGATCGTCCCGGCGCTGGTGGAGGCGATGAGGCGCACCTTGGTGGAGTTTTATGGATCGTCTCCCAAGGACAGTCCCAACTATGGACGGATCATCAACACCGCGCATCTCGAACGATTGACGAGCTATCTGAAGGATGGGAAAATCACATGTGGGGGTGAATGCGACCCGGCCGCCTTGTATCTCGCCCCCACCATCCTCACACGGCCGCGCTTGGATTCGCCCGTGATGACGGATGAGATTTTCGGGCCGATTCTCCCGGTCATCGGGTTCTCCGACATTGGTGAAGTTCTGCAAACGCTCCGCGAAAGACCGAAGCCGCTGGCGGTCTATCTGTTTGCAAGGGATCGCGCCCTGCGGGAACGCGTGCTGGCCGGGACGGAATCCGGCGGTGTGTGCATCAATGACACGATGCTCCAGATTCTTGGTGCCGATCTGCCCTTCGGAGGTGTGGGAGACAGCGGAATGGGAGCTTGCCATGGACGGGCGGGCTTCGAGTGTTTCTCCCATCAGCGGACGATCATGACCCGCGCGCTGGCAACTGACCCCGGATTCCGTTATCCGCCGCCCCGCACACCGCTGGACACGCTCAAACGCATCCTTCGCTTCATCGGATGAGTCTCTGCTGGATGCGGTCCAAGGGGTTGGCAAGCGCCGACATAACAAGCCAAACCGGATTCATCGAAATTTCCTTCTTACGGCGAGAGCCGCTCGATCGCCCAGTCACTGCCGTGTTTTCGATAGAGAAAACGGTCGTGCAGGCGGGCGGGGCCGCCCTGCCAGAATTCGATGGCCTCGGGGACGACGCGGTAGCCGCCCCAGAAAGAGGGCAGGGGAATCTCTCCGTGGTGGAATTTTTCGCGGATTTCGGAGAGTTTCTGCATCAGGAATTTCCGTGAGGTGATCACTTCACTTTGGTTGGAAACCCATGCGCCGATCTGCGAATCGCGTGGACGAGATGCGAAGTAGCGCAGCGACTCCGCCGTGCTGATTTTTTCCGCGTGGCCCTGGATGATGACCTGGCGTTCCAGGGTGATCCACGGAAAGAGCAGCGAGCATTTCGGATTGGCGGCGATCTGCGTTGCCTTGCGGCTGCTGTAGTTGGTGAAGAACACGAAGCCGTCCTTATCATAATATTTCAGCAGCACCGTGCGCTGATAGGGCATGCCGGTCCCGTCCACGGTGGCCAGCGTCATCGCGTTGGGTTCATGCACCTCCAGCTCGGTGGCCTGGATGAACCACTGGGAGAATTGCGCCACCGGGTCCGGGTTCAGTTCCTCGCGCCGCAGACCGCGGCTGGAGTATTCTTTGCGGAATTCTGCCAGATCCATGGTCAAGCAGTAGTCCTGTGGGACGCGTCATGCAAGGCTGCCGAGATGCTTTTTCCAGAAACCGGGCCGCCCAAACAATCATGGGACACCGGGATTTTTTCGTCATCACAGGCTGCGTCCGGGATCTCCAGGGGAAGTCCGGGATCGTGAGCGTAAAAATATGCGTGCAGGCAAAGTACGCTACAGGAGCCGGAATTCCCCATCGTTATCGACGCCGTGCCAGCCAAGTTTGCCGAAGGCGCGGAGGATGGAAACGACGGGTTCTCCATCTTCCTCTCCTTCGCCATGTTCGATGGTGGCGGAGCTGCTGAGGCCATGATTCGCCTCGATGCTGATGACGGTGTTGTAACATTCGAGGTAGATCCAATCGCCCCATGATTTGGATTCGTGGCGTGGATCGAGGTGTTCCTTGCGCAATGCGGCAAGGACTTCAACCAGCGTGCTGGGAGCGGTGGATTCGGGGAGTCTGACGATGGTTTCCATTGAAAAGTGGAGGGAAGGCAAAGCAACCTTTGGCAAGATGTACGCATTCATGCGGCAGGTCTAGGATCGATTGCAAAACCGGCCTCACAAAGTTTCGCGTAGGCTCCGCCGTGCGCGATGAGTTCCGCATGCGCTCCTTGTTCGACAAGCCGGCCGCGGTCGAGCACGCAGATGCGATCCGCCTGCCGCACCGTGGAGAGCCGGTGGGCGATGACGAAGCAGGTGCGATCCGCGCGCAGTGTTTCGAGCGCCTGCTGGACGAGGCGCTCGGTGCGGTTGTCGAGCGCGGAGGTGGCTTCGTCTAACAAAAGAAGCGGAGGGTTCTTGAGCAGGGCGCGCGCGATGGACAGGCGTTGTTTTTCGCCGCCGGAAAAACGTCCGCCGCGTTCGCCGGCGAGGATGTCGAGACCTTCGGCATGGGCGCGGACGAAGCAGGCGGCGTTGGCGGCCTCGAGTGCGGCCCAGAGCTCCTCATCGGTGGCGTCGTGTTTCGCGAGCAGCAGGTTTTCGCGCAGCGTGGTGTTGAAGAGGAAGCTCTCCTGGGTGACGTAGCCGAGCTGGTCGCGCAGCCATTCCTTGGAGATTTCCGCCAGTGGGATGCCATCGATGAGGACGCGACCGTTGTTAGGTTCGTAAAAACGGGTGAGCAGGTTGAGCACGGTGGATTTGCCGGCTCCGGTGGCGCCGACCAGCGCGATGGTCTCGCCGGGATTCGCCGCGAAGCTGAGATCGCGGATGGCGGGGGAGTCGTCGGCATAATCGAATGAAACATTTTCGAAGCGCACATGGCCGCGCAGATGTTCCGGGCGGATGCCCGTGGTGATGTGCGTTTCATCCGGAGTATCGATGATCGCGAACACGCGCTTGGCGGCTACGATGCCGCGGGTGAAGGTTTGTGAGAGCGGATTGATGCGCGAGATCGGATCGAAGAGGAAACCCCAGGCGACGAGGAATGAAATGACCACGCCGGGCGAGATTTTCCCGTTGAGCGCCCAGTAGGCTCCGAAGGCGACCATCAGGATGATGCCGGACTCGGCGATGAAAGAGACCGCCGGCCAGACGATCGCCTGGCCGCGCATGACGTTCATGCGTGTATCCCCGACGTTCTGCGATGCCTTGCCGAAGGTTTCGAGAGCCTTGGGCTCCACGGTATAGGCCTTGATCTGGCGGATGCCGGCGAGGTGGTCGTGGAGGATGGCGTTGAGCGCGGACGAGGCCTCGGAGGAGGCGCGCCACATCGGTTCGGAGCGGCGCGCCCACCAGTTGGTTAGAAGTCCGATGAATGGCAGCGGCGCCAGGGTCACCAGGGTGAGCGCCCACGAATGATAGAGCATGTATCCCATCACGATGAGGAACTGGAGCAGCGCGGCGATAGCCTGGTCCACGCCCTCGATCATCACGCGGTCCATGGCAGGCACGTCCTCCGCCACGCGCGACATGATTTCACCCGATGCATTCGAGTCGAACCACTTGACGGGCAGGCGCTGGAGTTTGTCGTAGAGCTCGACGCGGACGATGTGGGTGAGTTCGAGTTCGAGCGCGTTGTTGACGTAGGTGCGCAGGGTGAAAAGGAATTGACGCGCGAGGATGGCGGCGATGCCGATGGCGGCGGTGCCGAGGATCAGGTCCGGGCGCTTTTGGCCGATGATCACATCGATGAAACGCATCGTCACTCCTGGCAGCACCAGCACCAGCGTGGTGCAGAGCACGGCCAGCAGCAGCGAGAGCGCGCTTTTCAACGGAAACCGGAAGGTGTGGCGCAGAATCCGGATGAGGATGGACATGCTGGAAATTGGATAGGGATTGCGGACCGGTGGAAAGGGAAAAGCGGCTGCGATCAAGTGGCGGCGGTCCGGGCATGGGCGCGGCGAATGCGGCAGGGACGGCATCGAAGGTGATGGGCCGGGGGGGCTGTTGCGAAGAATATACAAAGTTTTCTAAAAATTACTAAATTTAGCCATTGCACTAATTTTAGTCCTATGACAAATTCCGACTGAAACAATGAAAGCCGTCCCATTTCCAAATCCATTCCGCCCGGGAGCGGGCCACCCGCCACCCTACCTGGCGGGCCGCGAGGACGAAAAGGCCGAATTCACGAAGCTGCTCACCCAGAGTCCGGTGATGACCAATATGGTGCTTACCGGTCTTCGCGGAGTTGGAAAAACCGTTTTGCTCGAGACCTTCAAGCCCATCGCCGTCCAAGCGGGCTGGCTTTGGGCTGGCACCGATCTCTCGGAATCCGCCAGCGTGAGCGAGGACAACATCGCCATCCGCATTCTGGCCGACCTTTCCCCGCTGGTCGCGGGCGTGGTGGCGCAAGAGATCGAACGCGAAAAACTCGGCTTCGGTGCCCAGCCTGAGAAAATCCAGGTCCTGCTCGATTTCGATCTGCTGAAACGCATCTATGACACCACGCCAGGCTTGTCCGCGGATAAACTGAAAGCGGTGCTGGAACTGGTTTGGAGCTGCCTGTCCGCCACGTCCTGCAAAGGCATCGTGCTGGCATATGACGAAGCGCAGAATCTCGGCGATCAGGCGGAGCGCAACCAATACCCGCTCTCGCTGCTCCTTGACGTGTTCCAGTCGATCCAGAAAAAGGGCCTGCCCTTCCTGTTGGTCTTCACTGGCCTTCCCACCCTGTTTCCGAAGCTGGTGGAGGCACGAACATTCGCCGAGCGCATGTTTCATGTTGTGACACTGGGCCGCCTGAATGAAAAGGAATGTCGGCAGGCGATCACGATTCCCGTGGAACAAAAAAACTGCCCCGTGACCATCACCGAACCCGCCATCGAGGCCATCACGAAAAGCTCCGGCGGCTATCCCTACTTCGTGCAGTTTCTTTGCCGCGAGATTTACGATTCCTACCTGCAGCAAAAGGCTTCCGGCGTTCTTGACCCGGTCGTTACCGTCAATCAGGTCGTTCGAAAACTGGATACCGATTTCTTCGCAGGTCGCTGGAACCGCGTCACCGACCGCCAACGGGAGCTTCTGTCGGTCGTCGCGATGCTGCCTAACTGCGACGATGAGTTCGCGGTGAGCGAAATCGTCGCCAAGTCCAAGGTGTCCGGCCTGAAGCCTTTCAGCAACAGCCATGTGAACCAAATGCTCGCAACTCTGAGCGACAGCGGCTTGGCGTACAAAAACCGCTACGGGAAATACGCCTTTGCCGTTCCGCTGCTTGGTGAATTCATCCGCCGTCAACAGGCGGCTTTAAACTAACCCGCGGAGCGGGCGGCGGCCGGTGAAAAGGGAAAAGCGGCTTTGTTCTTGATGGCGGCGTGTGTGCGGGGATGGTCTGCGCCGGGATGTCGTCGTTTTATCTCATCGCGCTGCTGGCCGCCTTTTGCATCGGGCTTTCAAAAGCGGGCTTCAGCGGCATATCGATGGTGTCGGTGGTGTTGTTGGCGGATCTGTATGGCGCGAAGACCTCGGTGGGCCTGGCGCTGCCCTTGTTGATCGCGGCGGACCTGATGGCCTGGCCGGCGTTTCGCAATCACGGATCGTGGCGGCCGGTGTGGCGTTTGTTAGGGCCGACGCTGGTCGGGCTGGGGCTGGGTTGGTGGCTGCTGGGCTGGATTCCGGATGCGGCTGCGCGGCGGGTGATCGGCGGCTGTGTGCTGCTGATGGTTGTTTTGCAGGTTTCGAGGCGCTGGAAGCCGCGGATGTTCGACCGCTGGGTGGAATCGCGGGGCTTCGGCATGGGGGCCGGGATTCTGGGTGGTTTTGCGACGATGTTGGCGAATGCCGCAGGGCCGGTGATCCAGCTCTACCTGATGGCCCGCAAGATTCCGAAAATGGAGCTCATCGGCATCGGCGCGCGCTTTTTCCTGCTGGTCAATCTGCTCAAGGTGCCGCTCAACGCGCGCCTCGCTCTGATCACGCCGGACAGCCTGCTGGAGAATGCGCGCCTGCTGCCGGGCGTGGTGCTGGGGATTTTCGGCGGTCGCTGGTTGATCCGGCATGTGCCGCAGGCCGCCTTCGAGTGGATGATCGTGGTGTTTTCCGCGCTGGCCGGGCTGAGACTGCTTTTCTGGTGAGAAACCAGGGACTCAGGGATGCTGGCGGAGCGCCTGCCATGCCTGCCAGGCGAACATGCCCAGGAAGATGGGCAGCAGGATGCTGCTGGTGGCCTTCAACGCGATGATGGCGAGCAGCGAGGCCACGATGATGGTGACCCAGAGGGTGACGCGGATGCGTTCCGGTCCGAGGATGGAATCGAGCATGCGGCCGCCATCCAGCGGCAGCACCGGCAGCAGATTGAGCAGCGCCCAGACCAGGCTGATCCACATCAGGGTCTTGAGGAAATGCATGCCATAGGGTGACATCTCCGGCAGATGGGGGAGGGCGAGCCACAGCGCGATGCCTAACAGGATTTGCACGGCAGGTCCCGCCGCGGTGACGGCGAAGGTCTGCGGGCGGGTGAGCCTGACTCCGGAATACGCGGCGTATCCGCCGAATGCCTCGAGCACGATTTCACTGTGCGCGCCGAATTTCCGCGCGGTGAGGGCATGGCCGAGTTCGTGAATGAGCACGGAAATGAAGCCCGCGAGCAGGAACAGGCAGACTCCGAGAATGGCGGACGCGGAATTCGCACCGAGGGCTCCACCGATGAGGGCGAGGGTGATCCAGAAGAAGGGATGCACCCGCACCGGGATGCCGAAAATTGAAAAGCGAACCATGTGGCGGCTTTGGTAAGCGAGAAGTCCGGCGGGCGCAAGGCCGGGCCGCTTCGATGGCGGTTCTTACTCCCAAGTCACGGATTTCTCCTTGCTCAGGGAGGGCACTGTTTTGGCGACCTGGCCATCATGTTTTTGCATATGGCCGAAGGCTTTTCGGACCTGCTCGCCGCGTTCGCCGGCGGTCTTGCCCTCGCCCCCCATCATCTCCTTCATCTCCGCATTGAAGTGAGGATCCTTCTCATCCCCTTTGGAAGGTGAGACTTCCATCATCTCGGAAGCGTGGTCGATCTGTTGGCTGCGAACGGCGATCTGGTCCAGGGCAACCTGGTAATTGGCGATGATCGACTTCACATCGCCCACCGAGCGGATTTCTCGCATGGCCGAAGTGAACGCCTCGACTCGGGAGGAGGATTGCACGAACCAGGCAACTCCGCCGCCGCTCAGTCCGAAAAACACGATGGCGGTCACCATGGCCTCGATCCGGTGTTTGCGGGCTTTCCGCCGGAGTTGCTCGTCGAGCAATACGGCTAACTCGGTGGAAGCGGCATCAGTCAGAACCGGGCTTGTGGTTGGTGCGGCCTCGCTTGCCATCTTGGAATCAGCGGGGGCGGTCAGCGTCGAAGATCCCGGAATGTCAGTCTGAACCTCAGACCTGGTGGCGGGTGCGGGGGACGGAAACGCGCGTTTCGGCGGACCCGCGCTGAAATCCGTGGGCGATTTGAGCGCGGCCTCGAACAGTTGCTGTAGTTTTTCTTTTTCAGTCATGGAGATAGTCAGAATATCATGAATATCTGGTGTTGGGATCACGCGTTCGCGTAGTTTTGAAATCCTGAGTGGAATTGCGTTTGGGAGTCTGACGGGTGTTGACCGCGGGAGGATCGCCGGATATAGAATTGCCGCCCAAGAGCCGGTAGGGTCGCCGAATTACCGGGGCCGATTGATCGATGTTAGTTATGCGTGCCGCCCTGAATTTCCAGAATCTCCTTATTTCGTTGGTCTGTTGCTGGATCACGGTTTCCTGCGGCGTGCAGGAGGTAAGATCCCCGAGGCGGGCGGAGCGGGTGCTGCACCGCTGGCACGATGATGGCGGCCCCGGGAAGGTGGAAATCCGCATCAGCCTGCCCGACCAGATCGCCGAATTCGAACGCGGCGGTCGGCCGATAGGTTGGTGCTTCGTGGCCACCGGCAAGGAGGGGCATGGGACCAGTCCCGGAAACTATCGAATCACGGAGAAGATCGTGGACAAGTATTCCAACCGCTACGGATGGATCGAGGATGAGTTTGGCAATGTGGTGGATGGTGACGCCAAAGCGGGGGATCGCGTGCCCGAGGGAATGGTCTATGTGCCGGCTCCGATGCCCTATTGGATGAGGCTCACCTCGCATGGGATCGGCATGCATGGCGGCTTCATCCCGGAGCCGGGGAAACCGGCGTCCCACGGCTGCATCCGCCTGCCCAAGGAGTTTGTGCCGGTCTTGTTCGATTCGGTGGATGTGGGGACGCCCGTCACCATCACCCGGGAAAGCAGCCGACAGGGTCCGCAGTCGCAACCCATGCCTCCGCCTCAAATCACGGGAGACTACCGGGTGGTGAAAACCCGGCCGCTTGGCCCCAATGAGGCGTATTGAAAATGCCGCCGCGTTTACGCCTGGCGCCTGCGGATGAAACAGCCTGCGGCAAGCGAAGCAAGCATCAGGATGCTGCCGGATGGTTCCGGGATCAAGTTTCCTCTGATCGTGGCAGGGGGGGTGAAAGCTCCCAGATCCGTCCATGCGGAATTGGAGGTCACGCCTCCATTCACTCCTCCCAGATCTTGATTCAGCCGGTTGCCTTGGGTCGTGGTGGCGGAAATATAGCGCAGTGGCGTCTCGTCGTTGATCTGGATCGATCTGCCCGCTAGAAACGAAACCACGTCGGCGAAGGGAATCATGAACGAGACATAGTAGTCCGGGTCTCCGCTGGTCGAAGGCGTCACGTCATTGGTGGTTCCGCCGTCGGTGAGATAGTCCACCGGCCGGTAGTCATAGTTCGCTGCGCTCAAGGCGTAGGTGATGTAGGCAGTGGAGGAAACCGTGGTTTTGTTTGGCGAATGGTTCGTCCCGCTGCCGGGAGCGAAAATCCCCAAAGTGGCGGCGTTTCCCTGCAAGTTCAGGCCGAGAAACACGTCGATGCTGCCGCTCATGTCCGCATCGATTCCGATCCAGGCGTTCCGCCGGAATTCGATCACGTTCTTGTTGCCGCCGCGGTCGTCCAGGCGCAGGCGGAAACCCAAGGTGCCGTCCGTGGCACTGGCCGAACCGTTGTCGTTGAAGGTCGAAAACATCCCGTAGTTGATTCCGGCTCCGACGATATCACTGGCCGGATCCCCGGTCTGTTGGTCGGCAAAATAGTCGTATTCGCCGATCATGGGAGTCCATGCGGTGCTAGGATCGGACACCGAGACCGCCGCATGGGACCATGCGGTGTACAAGGAGCACGCAATCATGCCGGATGTGAGGGAATTCATTCGGGGAGAAGTGAAGCGACCGGCTTTGCAGCGCCGTCCGAAAATCAATACGCTGAAAAAATAGTCAAAAAACACAGAAAGTCAAAGGATCCGTAATATTTTTTTATCTTTCCTGCTGGAAACGTAAAACCCGTCCGGAGTCTGTTCCGGCCGGGTTTTCTTCGTTCCTGAGGGATCGGGAATACCGGGCGCTTATGGCTGGGCGGGTACGTAGAGTTCCGATCCTTTGGCCAGAACGGTGGCGCTGTTGAGGTCCAGGCCGTTGAGATCATTGAGACGTGCGGTGTCGGTGCCATACATGGTGGCGAATTCCCCGAAGGTCATTTCCGTATCCACCATCACGGTGCGGATTCTCTTTTCAACCACAGTGTCCGGGGTTTGCGGCCCTGGAGCATTGGCGGCAGGGGCAGGCACGGGCATGGCGTTGGAGGCGACGGCCGGCGGTGCGGGAGTGCTGCCGGGAGCAGGAGCAGGGACCGGGACGGCGGGCGCTTTGGATGCGGGAGTCGTGCTTGGAGCGGGTGCCGCAGCCTTTCTGGCGGACAATTGGATGGTCTGTCCGGGACGCAGCGCGGTTGCTTTCACGCCGGGATTGGCGGTCTGCAATGAGGCGACGGATACGCCGTACTTGCGGGAAATGGAGCTGTAGGTGTCACCCGCCTTGATTGTGTGGGTTTTGCCCACCAGGGCGGCAGGTTCGACGACGCTGGTCTCGGTGCTCCTCGCGGCGTCGGCTTTTCCCGGCAATTTCAGCCTCTGCCCCGGGTGGATTACCGCGTTGGGTTTCAGGTTGTTTGCCTTTGCGAGTTCCTTCGTAGTGCAGCCGCTATTACGGGCAATCCTGCCGAGGCTTTCGCCCGGTCTGACCGTGTGAGAGGTCGCGGATGTTTGTCCGCTGGCGACGGAGCATGACAAGATCCCCATCCAGAGCAGGTGGCGTAGGGTTGTGTTCATGCAGCTCTGTTTTTCAAAATTTCTGACTCAAATCAAGAAAAAATAAACCTTTCTTAATAAAATTTCACATCAAACTGCTTCGATTCCAGGTAGAGAGGGGATCAGGCGCGCCCGAGATAGGAATTGTCTTCGGTCTTGACGTTGATTTTTTCGCCCACGTTGATGAACAACGGGACCTGGACTACGAGTCCGGTCTCCATGATGGCAGGTTTGTAAACATTGTTGGCGGAGTCGCCCTTCACGCCCTCGGAGGATTCTGTGACGGTCATGGTCATGCTCAAGGGGAGTTCTACGGAGACCACGATGCCATCGGCGATGAGCAGGACGTAGGACTGGCCCTCGATGAGGTAGTTTTTCACGTTCTCGATGAGATCCTCGTAAACCACGGCATCCTCGTAGGTATTGGGATCGAGGAAATGGTAGCCACTGCTGTCCTTGTAGGAATATTCGTGCGGCGTGCGCTCCAGCACGACACCTTCCAGCGAGTCGTTGGAGGTCATGCGGAGGTTGAACACCTTCTTGGTCGCCACGCTGCGGATGGACATTTGGACATAGGACGCCATGCGTGGCGGCGTCTTGAGTTCGGTCTCGGTGACGAGGCAGACTTCGTTGTTGTGGCGGACGGCGTGTCCTTTGCGGAGGTTGATGACGGGAGTGCTGGCCATGATTTTGGTGGGGCGGGGATACGGGGCGGAGCGCGGCGAGGCAAGCGCCGAATCGCGGCGGGTGCGCCGAAGTCTGTCACAAAGCGCGGCATTTTCCCTCCTCCACGCGAAAACGACCTATGTTTCCGAGGTCCGGCGTTTCCCGCAACCAGCCGAGGTGCGTGGTGGTGATCCACTTCTGGGCAAGTGGCGGCAGATGGCCCATCAAGGCGTTGCGGCGGCCCGGATCGAGTTCGCCAAAAATGTCGTCCATCAGATAGAGCGGTGGCCTGCCGCCCGCGGATTCGAGCAGTTTGCCCTGGGCGAGCTTGAGGGCCAGGGCAATCGTGCGCTGCTGGCCCTCGCTGGCGAAATCCGAGGCGGGCAGGCCGTGGAGGCGGAACAACAGATCATCGCGGTGCGGGCCGATAACGGCCTGGCGCAATCTGATTTCGCGCTCGCGGGCCTGGAGCATCGACTCGCGCAGGTCCGGTCCGCTGGCGGGGAGGTATTGCAGGGCGAGCACCTCGTCCCTGCCACTCACGGCGGTTTGCGCCTCTGAGGCGAGCGGAGCGAGTTCCGCCACCAGACGGGCGCGCGTTTGCATGAGGATGCTGCCATGCTCGGCGAGGATTTCCTCGTAGGAAAGAATCTCCGCATCGCGCGGGCGTCCTTCCTTGAGCAGCAGGTTTTTCGCCTGCAGGGCGCGGCGGTAGCGCGACCAGGAACGGCGGTAGGCGGGAAAGATTTGCGCACCGATGAAATCCAGGTAGCGCCTCCGTCCCTCGCCAGGGCCGCGAATCAGATCGAGGTCCTCGTTTCCCATCCAGACCACAAGCCCGCCGTCCGTGAGATAGTCGCTGCGGGAAGCGCGGGTTTCATCGTCGGCTTTCAAAGTCAAGCCCTCGCGCGAGTGGCGTACCTGGCGCTCGATATCCCAGGGATCGCCGGCGATGCCGAAACCGCTGCCGCCGATCCGTCCGAGCAGGCCCATGCGGTGGGTGCGCGGCGAGTGCAGCCGGATCAACATGCAGAGAGCCTCCAGCACCGAGGTTTTTCCCTGCGCGTTGTCGCCGGTCAGGATGACGCCTGCTGGCGGCACTTCGAGGTCGAGCGACCCGAAGCAGCGGAAATCCATCAATCGCAGCGAGCGCAACACGGCGGACAACTAGGACGAAAACCGCCAACTGTGAAGCGCTCATCACCCCCCACCCCGCAAAAAAACCACAGATCCCGCGTGCGGCCGCACGCGGGATCTGTCATTCGTTGCCTGAGTATTATGAAATCGAAAACCGAATTGATTCTCTATCACATGTTCTGGGTGGCGGATTACGCCATGAGACCGTCGCTGCGCCGGATGGGCGAATCCTTCGAGGAGTGGGCATATCACGGCGGATTTCTCCGACAAATCCAGGAACTCGAAAGACAGGGATTTCTTGAGGCTGAAGAAGGCAACAAAGGAACCAAGCGGGTGGTGCGCCTTACCGAGAAGGGCACGCTGCGCGCGATGGGCGGCTGCGATCCGATGGAGCGCTGGAAGCGCCCGTGGGACGGGGCTTGGCGGATGGCGGTCTTTGATTTGCCGGAAACACAGCGCAAACTCCGGTCCAAGCTGCGCAGGGAGTTGATGGCGGCAAACTTCGGGTGCCTGCAAGGCAGCGTCTGGATCACGCCGGATGCGCTCGATGGGGTTCTGCCATCGCTTGGAAAACACGATGTCAAAAGCGGGACCATGATGTTTTTTACCGGTCGACCTTGCGGTGGGGAGAGCGACGCCGATCTGGTGAAAGCGGCATGGCCCGTCGCTGCCATTGACGCGGCTTATCAGGAACATCTCGCGCACTTGAAATCATTGCCTTCCGTCGGATCCGATCCGCGGGACCAATTGATGGCTTGGGGCAATCTCGAACGCAGGCTCTGGGAAAAGTGCATGAAGCTCGATCCGCTGCTTCCCCGCCCGCTGTGGCCGGACTCATATCCCGGCGAACGCGCATGGCATGAGAGATTGAAAACTCTCAGGACCGCCGGGAAAATCGCCCTTGAGAAATGACGGATTCCGCGTGCGGCCGCACGCGGGATTTGTAAATCGGGGAGGATCACATGCGGCGGGAGTGTTTCCAGACGCGGATGGCTTCGAGGAAGGGCTCGGCGTAGCGCTGGATTTTCGCGCTGCCTATGCCGGGGATGTGGAGGGCTTCCTCGGTATTGACCGGTTGGTAGCGGGCCAGCGCTTCGATGGTTTTGTTGGAGAAGATGACGTAGGGCGGCACCTCGTCGCGTTTCGCCATTTTTGCCCGGAGATCGCGCAGCATCGAGTAGAGTTGGCCGTCGTGACCGTGATCCTTGAGGGCGACTTCCTTGCGCCCGGTGGCCGGATCCGGCCAGACGAGTTGGAAGGTGGATTCGCCGCGCATCACCTTGTCGCCCAGCGGCGTGAGCGTCATGAGCGGATATTCGCCGGTAGTGACGGTTTGCACGAGTCCGGCGTCTGATAGAGAACGCATCAGGCCGTTGAGATAACCGGCACCCTTGTCCTTGAGGATGCCGTAGGTGGTGAGTTGGTCGAGGCCGGCGGAAATGATTTCCTGCGACTTGCTGCCGGCCAGCATCTGGACGATGCGGCCGCGGCCGAAGCGCGGTTCCCAGCCATTACGACTACGGCGCGACATCCGGGCCACACCGCTGAGCGCCTTTTTTACGGTGATTTCCTCCTCCGAAGTGGGCGGTCGCATGTCTCCGGCCCCCTCTTCGCGGCATACGTCGCAATTGCCACAGACGCCGGCATCCGCCTCGCCGAAGTAGTTGAGGATCCACTTCTGGCGGCAGACGCGCGAGTAGCACATCTCGACCATCGACTTGAGTTTTTCGCGGTCGCGCCGGTCTTTTTCCTCGATGGCCGCCTCGTCGAGCTGGAGCTGGCGGGCGAGCACATCGGGTTTCAAAAGGCGGGTGCCTTTCATGCGCTTGCCGGGGATGTCGAAGCGCTCGATGTATCCGGCGCGCAGTAAAACCGTCAGCGCACTGCCGACGGACATCGAGTTTTTCACGTCCGAGCCCTCCGCCATTTCCTCCAGCGTGCGGTGGACCTCGTATTCGCGGTCGGCTTCGGAAAGCAGATACTGATAGAGCGCGCGGATCACCGCGGCCGTGGGGTTGGCTCCCTCGATGAAGAACTCCTGGGTGCGGGTGTCGGCATAGTTGAACAACAACTCGCAGACGGCGGCCTCGCCATCGCGGCCGGCGCGGCCGGCTTCCTGATAGTATGCCTCCACGCTGCCGGGCAACTCGTAATGGATGACGAATCGCACGTCGGCGCGGTCGATGCCCATGCCGAAGGCGTTGGTGGCCACGGCGACATCCGCCTCGCGCCGGATGAAAACCTCCTGGGCGCGGACGCGGTCCTGATCGCTCATGCCGCCGTGGTAAGCCACGCATTTGATGCCCCAGCTTGCGATGGTTTCGGAAACGGCCTCCACTTTTCTGCGGGTGGCGCAATAGACGATGCCGGTCTTGTGTGCGGCGATCACGGCTTTCATCCGCTCGTCCTTATGCACGGTTTTTTCCACTGCGGAGATGGCGAGCGAGAGATTCGGGCGGGAGAATCCGCTGACCTGCTCGAAGGGCGAGCGCAGGCCCAGCACCGTGGTGATGTCCTCGCGCACGATCGGCGTGGCCGTGGCTGTTAGAGCGACGCATTGCGGGTGGCCGATTTTTTTCAGCGCCTTGCCGAGGCGCAGGTAGTCGGGCCGGAAATCATGGCCCCACTGGCTGAGGCAGTGTGCCTCGTCCACGGCGAAAAGCGAGATTTCAATGCCGTCGAGCGCTTTGAGGAAACTCTCGGCCCGGAAGCGCTCGGGCGCGACATAGACGAGTTTGTATTTCCCGGAGCGCATGCCATCGAGGCGTTCCTTCTGCTCGGGCCACGAGAGGGTGGAGTTGATGACGGTGGCCTCGATGCCGCGGGCGACGAGCGCGTCCACCTGGTCCTTCATCAGTGCGATCAGCGGGGAGATCACCAGCGTGACGCCACCGAAACACAGCGCGGGGATTTGAAAGCAAAGCGACTTGCCGCCGCCGGTGGGCATCACCACCAAGCCGTCGCGGCCGGAGACGATTTCGGAAATCACTTCCTCCTGGCCGTCCAGAAAACCCGAGAAGCCGAAATACTGCTGGAGGGCCTGGTGGGGCGTCATGACCAGCGGTTTCGTGGTGGCGGGCGGAACGGACATTGCGTGCGCAAACGAACAAGGAACTATGCGCTGAGTCAACCCGGGGATTGGCGGGCGGATCACGAAAACGCCAGGCCGCAGGGCGAGGTGGCGCTGGATTTCATCTGGCGCAGCCGTTCGACGGCCTGCTTGACGATAGCGGCAGCATTGCGCGCCTCTTCGGCGGTGTTCAGGATGGAGAAGCTGAAGCGCAGGCTGCCGCGGCCGCGCGCGCCATCGATGCCCATGGCGAGCTGCACATGGGACGGGCGGATTTTCCCGGCCATGCAGGCGGATCCGGCGGAGCATTCGATGCCCGCCTGATCGAGCAATTGGATCAAATCCACAGCCGCGCAAGCGGCGAACGAAAGGTGACTGGTATTGGGCAGGCGCTTGACGGGATCGCCATTGATGACCACTCCTGGCAGCCCATCGAGCAGCGCGGATTCAAAGGTGTCACGCATCAGGTGGAGTGCGCGGTGGTCATTTCCTCGGCGGAGCATAGCGGCTGCGGCCGCTCCCATGCCGACGATTCCCGGGGTGTTTTCGGTGCCCCCGCGGCGGCCGTTTTCCTGCGATCCCCCATGGTGAAACGGGAAAAACCGGATGCCACGGCGGGCATAGAGCGCCCCCACGCCCTTGGGTCCGTGGAATTTGTGGGCGGACAATGAGAGGAAATCCGCGCCGAGATGGCGCACGTTGAGCTCGGTTTTTCCGGCGGATTGCACGGCATCCGAATGGACGGGAATGCCGCGCTCGCGGGCCATGGTGCAAATCTCGCGCAGTGGCTGGATCACACCGGTCTCGTTATTGGAGGCCATCACCGAAATCATGGCGGCACCCGGCAGAAGGGTGGCGAATTGTTCAAGATCCAGGCGGCCGTCCGGATGCACCGGAGCGAATTTCACCAGCCGCGCGAGATCCTCGACGCAGCGCAGAACCGCTGTGTGTTCGATCGAGGAAACCACGGCCGCGCCCGTTCCGACGAGGCGGTCCAGTGAATGGAGCGCGGTGTTCACGCTTTCCGTGCCGCCGCTGGTGAAGATGATTTCATCGGATTCGGCACCGATCCATGCCGCCACTTGCTCCCGCGCCTGCTCGATCGCCGCGCGTGCCCGGCGCGCCCCGGCATAGGCGCCGGAGGGATTCGCATGACCGTCCCGCAGCCATGGCAACATCGCTTCCAGTACTTCCGGCAGCATGGGGGTGCTCGCGTTCGCGTCCAGATGGATCATGCGCGGAGTGTTCAGGGAACCCGCCACGGATTCAATCCGTAATATCCGTCTGGCGTGGGACATGCGCCCTCAGCTCCCTGAACTTCGCCTTGCCGTGGTGGCTGGAGTCTCCTAAGAAGCCTCCCGCCCACCCCATGAAACAACTCCTCCTTTTTGTCACATTTGTCTGCCTCATCGCTTCGGCGTCGTCGATGGCCGCGGGCTACAAGCCGCACTATCCGGAGTTGGCGGACGGCAGCAAACAATACGCCTCGTTTCCCATCCCTCCGGAAAAATACCCGGCGATCGAGGGTGGACTCATCGATATATTGAAGTCCCGCGCGGAGGCGGATCCCTTCAACGTGGCGGCCACCGTGATTTTCCTGCTCGCCATCCTCCACACCTTCACGGCCGGATACTTCATCAAGCTCGCCCACAAGTATGAGCACCTGCACGACGAGGCCTTGAAAAAACGCGGCCTGCGCGATGCCGATCACCCTGACGGGGTTCCGGAAGTTTCCTTCCTGGGCACCTTGTTTCACTTTCTCGGGGAGATCGAAGCCGTGTTCGGCCTTTGGGTGATCATGCTGGCGGGCGCGGCGATCTATTTCCATTCATGGCTGGATTTCGAATTGTATCTGAGTTACGACCGGGTGTTCACCGAGCCGGTGTTCGTGGTCATCATCATGGCCATCGCGGCGAGCCGGCCGGTCCTGCGCTTTGCCGAGAGCCTGATGTCCTGGGCCGCGAGACTCGGCAAGGGTAGCCCCTCCGCATGGTGGCTCAGCGTGCTGATCATCGCTCCGGTGCTCGGCTCCTTCATCACCGAGCCCGCCGCCATGACCATCGGCGCACTGCTGCTGGCCAAGAAATTCTTCCGCTACAATCCTCCCGCGCGGCTGGCCTACGGCACGCTGGGCCTGTTGTTTGTGAACATCTCCATCGGCGGCACCCTGACGAACTTTGCGGCGCCTCCAGTGTTGATGGTGGCCTCCGTGTGGCAATGGAGCACCCCGTTCATGTTCGAGCATTTCGGTTGGAAGGCCATGATTAGCATCCTGATCAGCAGCACCGTGTATTATCTATTCTTCCGCAAGGCCCTTGCCAGGGTGGTGGATCTGGCGGATGGCGTGGCGGATGGGAAAGCGGATGCCGCCGCATGGCAGGAGCGCGAAACTCCGATCCCGCTGTGGATCACGGCGGTCCACCTCGTGTTCCTGCTATGGACGGTGTACACCTGTCATTTTCCGGTGCTTTTCGTCGGCGGTTTTCTGTTCTTCCTGGCCTTCATCATCGCCACCCGCCACCACCAGAACGAGGTCTCCCTGCGCAGCCCGATCTTGGTCGGCTTTTTCCTCGCCGCGCTGGTCATCCATGGCGGCTGCCAGGCATGGTGGATCGCGCCGGTCATCAAGTCGCTCTCGGATCAGTTGTTGATGCTCGGAGCGACCATACTAACGGCTTTCAACGACAACGCCGCCATCACCTATCTCGCCGCGCAGGTGGACGGCATCAGCATGAGCGCCAAGTATGCCGTGGTCGCCGGTGCGGTCACCGGCGGCGGTCTGACGGTGATCGCCAACGCGCCCAACCCGGCCGGACAAAGCATTCTCTCGCGCTTCTTCAAGAACGGTATCTCTCCTCTCGGACTTTTCCTCGGGGCGCTGCTGCCCACCATCATCGCCTACCTGTGCTTCATGTTGCTGCCCAGCGGTCATGACGGGGAGCCGGAGCTGCCGAAAGCGGCAGCCCCCGTGCCTGGGCAAATCGAACCCGCACACTGACCCTTCATGTTCACCGGACTCGTCGAAGCCGTAGGCACCGTCATCGCGCTGGAAAACCGCGGCGAGCAGGCCAGACTCACGCTTGATATCCCGTTCGCCGCCGGGCTCAAGTCCGGCGACTCCGTGGCCATCAACGGATGCTGCCTCACTGTCACGGAGCTGCTAGCTAACGAAACAGCGTTCGATCTGCTGGCCCAGACGCTGCGCGTCACCTCGCTGGGTGGACTCGCCGCGGGATCCCGCGTGAATCTGGAGCGCGCCATGATGATGGGCGATCGATTCGGCGGGCACTTCGTGCAGGGTCATGTGGATGCCACTGGCGCGATCACGCGGCTCGAGGTCAGCGGCCAGGATCACATCGTGGCCGTTTCGCTGCCGCCGGATATCCACCGCCTGTGCGTGGACAAGGGCTCGCTGGCCATCGATGGAATTTCCCTGACGATCGCCGAACTCACGGAAAACGAGGCGGTTTTCTGGATCACGCCGCACACATGGGAGCACACGCACCTGCATGCCGCGCGCATCGGCCAGGCCGTGAATCTCGAAGCCGACATGCTGGCGAAACATGTGGCGAAACTGCTGGCTGCCAGATTGCCGGGCTAGGCGTCCATTTCGATCCGGTAGCGCGGCAGTGCGGGATCGATCTCGCGGCTCCAGGCATCGATGCCGCCGCGCAGGGCGAAGGTTTGTTTCAAACCGTGACCGCGGAACCAGGCGACCTGGTCGAGCGCGTTGCGGCCGCTGTGGTCGTAAAGCAGGATGGATGTTTCCGGATCGCCGGCGAAGAGTTGCTGCTGGAGGTCCTGGGTGAAGAATTCGGAGCCGGAAATCGCCACCGCCTCGTGCTCCTCGCGGGTGCGGATGTCGATCAGGCGCAGCGTGGCGAGTTTTTCCCGTGCCTCGGCGGGCTCCATCAGCATCTGCGAATCATGGGCGTGGCTCGCCAGCAAGTGCTTCAGCACCTCCTGCACCGGCAGTTCGGATCTAACGCAGAGTTGTGACAGGGTTTCCTCGTTGGAAAACGCACAACTCTGGCAACCGCCGAGATGATAGCGTGCGAAAAGCGCCCGGCGCGCGCCGGGAAGAGTTTCCAGGATCATGCCCATCGGCGTGTCGGCGGTTAGATCGGTCGGCTGCATGGCGGGCTTCCGGATTTCAGTGCCCCTGGGGTTTCTGGCGGGGTTCCCACTCGCGGCGGGAGCGGGAGCGCACCGAGAAGATGATCGGGATGCCCGGCGAGGGGTGGGCGGCGCGGAAACGGTTGGTGAGATACGATTCGTAGCTGGTGGCCATCAGGCGCTTGTCGTTGACGAAAAGCACGATGGTGGGCACCGGGATGACGCTGTATTTCTCGTTGGTCGCGGCGGTGGCGTAATAAAGCTTGAGGCGCTTCTTGAGCTTGCCGTCGATCGGCGGCGGAGTGTCCTCGAAGGCGGTTTGCAGGATGCGGTTGAGCAGCCCGGTGCCGGGGATGTTCTGCGCGCCCTTGCGGATTTTAAGGGCCTCCTTGAGCACGTGATCGACCGAACCACCGGTTTTCGCCGAGCAGGCGACAAAGGGTGCGTAGTGCAGGAAAAACAATTCCTTGCGGACGTGGGCGGTCGCCTCCTCTAACCGCGCGGTGCGGTTGGCTCCCGGATGATAGAGATCGAATTTGTTCAACACGATGAGGCAGGGTTTTTTCTCCTCCACGATCGTCTGGGCGATCTTGCGGTCCATCGAGGTGATGCCCGCGGCGAGATCGATGACGAGCACGCAGAGATCCGAGCGGCGGATGGCTTTCTCGGTGCGCATCGCGGAGAAGACTTCCACCGAGTTGTCGCGCTTGGCCCGCGGGCGCAGGCCGGCGGTGTCGATGAGGGTGAATTTCTCGCCTTGGAACGAGTAGGGGAGATCGACCGCATCGCGGGTGGTGCCGGCGATTTCCGAGACGATGGTGCGCTCGTCCTTGAGGATGGCGTTGACCAGCGAGGACTTGCCGGCGTTGGGCTTGCCGACGATGGCGAGCTTGATGCCGATGGTCTCCGCGACTTCGGCGACGGCTTCGATTTCCGAGACGAGCGGGGCGATCACGGCGTCGATCTGATCGCAAAGGCGGCCGAAATTCCTGCCGTGCTCGGCGGAAACGAAGACGCTGGATTTGAAGCCGAGACGCGCGAAATCGGAAAAAGCGGCTTCGTGCTTGGGATCGTCCACCTTGTTGAGGACCAGCAGCACGGGTGGCTTGGCCTTGCGGAGCTTCTGGGCGAGCGCCTGATCGGTGGCGGTGAGGCCGTCATGGGCGTCCACCACGAACAGGATCAGATCCGCGGTGTCCATGGCGATGTCCGCCTCGATGGTGACCTGGGCGTCGAAGCCATCATCGATATTGCCGCCGATGCCGCCGGTATCCACCAGCGTGCAGGCGACCTGCGTGGCCTTGGAGGGCGCGGAAATGCGGTCGCGGGTGACGCCCGGTTGGTCATGGACGATGGCGATTTTCCGCCCGGCAAGGCGGTTGAAGAGCGCGGATTTCCCGACGTTAGGGCGTCCGACGATGGCGACAGTGGGCATGCGGGAGATCAAACGGCCTAAATCCCGGAAGCGCAAGAGCGCAGGGATGGGCGCTTGTTCGTTTGCCAACGGTTTTGCAACACGGGATGTGTAGCCACAACCTCTTGAGGATTTTTTGGCAAAAATCTCCCATCACTGCTGTCACAAAATCGATCCAACGGGGTTTTACCCTTTAGAGAGCGTTGCACCTTGTCCTCTGGCTCTTTGCCCTTTTCTTTTTTCCAAAAGAACGCACCACACAAGAGGAAGGGTGCGAGAAGAGTGTCGCCCCTCCATCGTTGATCCGCCGTGAGGTTTCCCCAGCCTTGACTCATGATGCGTGATGCGTGCCGCATGAGAACGACTTTGAATTTAGACGCCGACGTGTTGGAGACCGCCAAGGCTCTGGCCGCGCGACAACGCAAGCCGCTGGGAGAGGTGGTTTCCGGATTGCTGCGGCGCACGGTGGAAACACCGGACGCCGCGCCAAGAAGCGTAATGGCAGACGCTTTCTTCCTGATGTGAACGCGCTGCTGGCCTTGGCCGCTTCCCGGTTGTGGTGCGGGTGTTCTGTGAACCTGTGATCGAACGGCCTGTGGATTTTGAGGGTTTCACGCCGTTTCTTGCTGTTTGCCGCCCAAAGTGTTCTTTCTGCTTCCGTTTCGCAAGAGCATCCGCATCCTGACGGCCACGGTTTTTCCGCGAAATCAATATTCACCCTGCATGGCGATCGATCCCCAACTGGCGGCTGACCTGAAATCCCAGGGCGTGCATGTCACGTCTTTCGAGCAGCTCATCAACTGGGGCCGCTCCAGTTCGTTGTGGCCCTTGCAGTTCGGTCTCGCCTGCTGCGCCATCGAAATGATCGCCGCCACCATGGCGAAATACGACATGGCCCGTTTCGGTGCCGAGGTTTTCCGCCCGTCGCCCCGCCAGGCGGACCTGATGATCGTCGCCGGCACCGTCACCAAGAAAATGGCCCCGCAGGTGGTGCGCCTCTACAACCAGATGGCCGAACCGAAATACGTCATCGCCATGGGGGCCTGCGCGATTTCCGGCGGCCCCTTCAAGGACGGTTACAACGTGCTCAAGGGGATCGACCGCTTCATCCCCGTGGATGTCGTCATTCCCGGCTGCCCGCCGCGTCCGGAGGCCCTGCTGGAGGGGCTGATGACCTTGCGCGACAAGATCGCGAAAGAAAAACTCATGGGAAAACACCGCGTCCGCCACGCCGATCCCAATGGCGCGGCCTCATTCCCAGTGCCAGAATATGGCGCACACGATCTCGAACCCGCCGTAAACCGCGACATCTGGAATCCGCCGGCGATCACCCGGGAAGGAGGCGAGGCGTGAGCGTGGATATCGGAGCGGCCCTTCAAGGCATCCATGCGGCCCTGCCCGCCGCCAAGGTGGCGATGCGGACGAATCCGGGCCCATCCAACCAGCATTCGCTGCTGGTCGGAAACGAATCGCTCGTCGATGTGCTCCGTTTCCTGCGTGATCATCTCGATTTCGACCTGCTTTCCAATGTCTCGGGTGTCGATTGGCCGGATCCCGCGAAGGCCGACGCCGTCGCCGTGTTCGGGGAAGGGGAGGAAACCGCGCGTGAACACGGCTTTCTGGAAGTTGTCTATCATCTTTACTCCACCAGCCGCAGGGTGGGTCCGCTGGTGCTCCGCGCCCGCAGCGCCGACCGCGGGGAAAACGCGTGCGTCCCTTCCGTGGTTTCCGTGTTCCGCAGCGCCGAATTCCAGGAGCGCGAGATCTTCGACCTCTACGGCGTCATCTTCACCGGTCATCCCGACCTCCGCCGCATCCTGATGTGGGACGAGTTCGTCGATCATCCGATGCGCAAGGACTACGTCGCGCCCGACGACTACGAATACGAACCCACCCCGCACGATGATGTTCTTGTGAAGGCGAAAAGGCATTATCCCGCAGAGTCATGATTTCAGATTCCTCCATGCCCTACTCCGCGCCCACCCTCGCTCCCGGGGCGGACGATGACCAGTTGCTGCATGTTTCGTTAGGCCCGCAGCACCCGTCCACGCACGGGGTGTTCCGGATGAACGTCGTGCTCGACGGCGAAACGGTGGTCAGTCTGAAACCGGTTTTCGGCTACCTCCACCGCAACCACGAGAAGATCGCGGAGGGCGTGACTTATCTCAGCTCGATGCCTTACACCGACCGGCTCGACTACATCTGCCCGCTCTCCAACAACTGGGCCTACGCCCATGCGGTGGAAAAACTAGCCGGCATCGAGGTGCCCGAGCGCGCCGAATACATGCGTGTCATCCTTGCCGAACTCACGCGCCTGATCAATCACACCGCATTCATGGGCTTCATCCTCGGCGACATGGGAGCTTGGGGTTCCGCGCTGATGTATGCCTTCCGCGAGCGGGAGCTGATCCTCGATCTTTTCGAGGACCTCACCGGAGCACGGATGATGGCGAACTTCATGCGCTTCGGCGGCTGCCGCAACGACCTGCCCGCCGGATGGGCGGAGAAATGCAGCGTCCTCGTCGATGATTACGGCCCCTTTCTGGATGAGATGGAGAAGTTCCTCGTCGGAAACGAAATTTTGTTAGCCCGCTGCCAGGACGTCGGCCAGCTGCCCAAGGAAACCCTGATCAACGGCGGCATCACCGGTCCCATGCTGCGCGCCGCCGGGGTGAACTACGACATCCGCAAGGCCGAGCCCTACGGCATTTACGAGCGCTTCAGTTTCCGTATCCCGCTCGGCGACAAGGGGGATTGTTACGACCGCATTATGATCCGTTTCCTGGAAATGCGCGAGTCACTCAAGATCCTCCGCCAGGCGCTCGATCAGCTTCCGGAGGGCGAATACGTGAATCCGAAGGCGAAGATCCGCGGATTCAAACCGCCCGTCGGAGAAGCCTACGCCCGCATCGAGGGGCCCAAGGGCGAACTCGGCTTCCACCTCATCAGCGACGGCACGGTGAACCCGTACCGCTACCGCGTCCGCCCGCCGAGTTTCATCAATCTCACCCTGCTCGAAGACATGTGCCTCGGCCTCGACCTCGCCGACGTCGTCATTATCCTCGGCAGCATCGATATTGTGTTAGGGGAGGTGGACCGATGAAAACCGGAAAACCAACACGCTGGGTGCTGCCCGGTCTGGGCTTGTTCCAAGGGCTTGCCGTGACCGGCAAGAACATGGTGCAGAGCTTCTACAAGAAGGAGCGCATGACCACGGTGCAGTATCCGGAGGAACGCGCGCCGATCAGCCCGAATTTCCGCAATTTTCCCTTCCTCGTTTATGACAAGGATCCCAAGGCCGGTCTTCGCTGCACCGCCTGCTCGATCTGCGAGAAGGAATGCCCGCCGCAGTGTATCTACATCGTGCTGGACCGCGATGAAAACGGCAAATCCCTCAAGCGGCCGAAGGTGTTTGATATCGATCTATCCGTTTGCATGAACTGCGGCATCTGCTCGGAAGTCTGCCCTTTCGATTCGATCTACATGGATGGCGAATACGAGCTGAGCACCGACGACCGCTTCGGCGGCTTGCTCTTCGGCCTGGACCGGCTTTCGAAATCCGCCGAATACCACATGAAACTCCGGCCCGAACAGGCATCCGAAGTGATGGCCCGCCGCAAGGCCGATGAGGAGAAAAAAGCCGCCGCCGCAGCCGCGAAACTCGCCAAGGCGAAGGCGGATGCAGAGGCGAAAAAAGCCGAAGCCGAGGCCAAGGCGGCTGAAGGGAAAGGAGAAGATGCATGAATCTGTTCGCCGCGATTTCCACCGAACCCGCGCTCTGGTCGCCCGAGTGGCTTCCGCGCCTGCCGCAGCGGCTGGTGGAGATGTTGTTAGGTTTTCTCGGCGCTCCCGAATGGCTCGTCTCCATCGCCGGATTCCTCGTCGCCGCCGGCACCGTGGTCGGCGTGTTTCTCGGCGGCTTCGCATTGCTCTCGCTCATCGAACGCAAAACCCTCGCCCGCATCCAGAACCGCATTGGTCCTAACAGGGCTGGATGGTTCGGCATCCTGCAACCGGTGGCCGATGGCATCAAGATGCTCACCAAGGAGGACATCGTGCCCGCCAAGGCCGAGAAATTCCTGCATCTGCTAGCGCCCATCCTCATCGTGGTGCCCGCCATCCTCGCACTGGGCGTGATCCCCTACGGCCGCGAGTGGACGCCGGTTTCGCTGGAACTCGGCCTCTTGTTCTTCTTCGCGGTGGGCTCGCTGACCGAGCTTTCGGTGTTCATCGCCGGTTGGGCGAGCGGATCGAAATTCCCGATGCTCGGCGCGATGCGCGCCATCTCGCAGATGGTGAGTTACGAGCTCCCGCTGATCATTTCCGCGCTGGGCGTCGTCATGGTTTCCGGAACGCTCTCACTGCCTCTCATCGTCGAGCAGCAGGGCGGTTTCCATCTGGGTTTCATCCCGGCATGGAACCTGTTCACTCCCTGGGGATTTTTCGCCGGGATTCTGTTCTTCATCTGCAGCATCGCCGAGGCCAACCGCTGCCCCTTCGACCTGCCGGAAGGCGAGTCGGAAATCGTCGCCGGCCACATGACGGAATACTCGGGTTTCAAATACGCGCTGTTCTTCATGGGCGAGTATCTCGGGCTCTTCGCGATCTCGGCGCTCGGCATCACGCTCTTCCTTGGCGGTTGGCAGGCTCCGCTGCCGGGCCTCGGTTTCCTGCCCTCGTGGATCTGGTTTTTCGGGAAACTCGCCATCGTCATTTTCATGTTCCTTTGGATCCGCGGAACCTATCCGCGCGTCCGCATCGACCAGCTCATGCGCTTCGCCTGGCTCTGCATGATCCCCATGGCTCTGCTAACACTTCCTGCCGCCGGCATTTGGACGATCTTGAATCGGGACGGTCATGGGTTCCTCGCCTGGGCGATCACCGTGCCGTTGCTGCTCATCCCCTGCGTCATCGTCACCGTCATCTTCAACCGCCGTCTCGCATCCGCCAACCGCACCTATCGTTTCGCCGAATGATCCCGCTCCTCATTCTATCACCCCTGATCCTGCTCGCCGCCATCGGGGCGGTGTGGATGGCGCGGCCGGTGCATGCGGCGCTGATGCTGGCGCTCACGCTGGCGCTCGTCGCCGTGCTCTATCTGGCGTTGGGCGCGGAGTTCATCGGGCTGGTGCAGTTCGCCGTCTATGTCGGCGCGGTGGCGGTGCTGATTGTGTTCTCGCTGCTCATCACGCGCCCCGGTGATGAGGCGGAGGAAATCGAACGCCGGCCGCGCTCGCTCGTCACCGGGCTGCTTTGCACGCTGCCGGTCATGGCGGTGCTCGCCTACACCGCGGCTTCCGGCAGCAATATCAAACTCATCCCCTGGCAGCCGAAGTTGTCCATCGCGGAACTCGGCGAGGTGCTTTTCACCAGTCATGCACCCGCCGTGCTCGCGCTGGCCGTGCTGCTCACCGCCGTGTTGATCGGTGCCGCGCTGTTCGCCCGCGAGCCGGATAAAACCCAAGACGATTCCTCCGAGAAATGACTCCGCTCGCCATGATGCTCACGCTCTCCTCGGTGCTCTTCGCGCTGGGACTGCTCGCCGTGCTCACCCGCCGCAATGCGATCCTCGTGCTGGTGGGCATCGAACTCATGCTCAACGCCGCGAACCTCAATTTCATCGCCTTCTGGGCCTTCGATTCACCGGGCGCACACAATGCCGCCGAGCCCGTTCTATCAGGCCCGATGTTCGTGATGTTCTCCATCGCCATCGCCGCCGCGGAAGCCGCGGTGGGACTGGCCATCATCCTGATGGTCTTCCGCCACACCCGCTCGACCGATCTCAACAAACTGGATTCGCTCCATGGCTGAAAATTTCCATCTCCTGCTCTGGTGCGTGCCGCTGCTCCCGCTGCTGGCGGGCGGCATCATCGCCTTCCTGCCTGACACGCGCGGCCGGATCGCTTCGAAGCTGGCGATCGCCGCATTGTTCGTTTCCTGCCTGCTGGCCTTGGGCGCGCTGGTCTGCGTGCTGGCTCCGGGAAATGAACGGATCCCAGCGCCGCTCACCTGGTTCAGCTTCGGCGATGTGGAACTGAAAATCGGCCTGCTGCTCGATCCGATGAGCGCGGCGATGGCGGCGATGGTCACCTTCGTGGCCTTGTGGATTTTCATCTACAGCCTCGGTTACATGCATGATGAGAAACGTTTCGGTCGATTCTTCGGGTTCCTCTCCTTGTTCTGCGGCGCGATGCTGATGGTGGTGCTGTCCAACAGCCTGCTGCTGCTCTTCATGGCATGGGAACTGGTGGGTCTCGCATCCTATATGCTGATCGGGTTCTATTATGAAAAACCCTCGGCGGCCGCAGCCGCGCAGAAGGCCTTCATCACCACGCGCATCGGCGACATGGCCTTTTTCCTCGGCATGATCTGGCTCTATGGCCACAGCGGCACTTTGCTTTTCTACGATGGGGGAAACGGCTTGTTGGAATCCGGCGCGCTTTCCTCGCTTGCAGGCGCCACCACCATCGGCGGGCTCACGGTTTCCGCCGCGGCCTCGCTGCTGCTGTTAGTCGGCGCGATGGGCAAATCCGGCCAGGTTCCGCTGCACACCTGGCTTCCCGATGCGATGGAAGGCCCCACGCCGGTTTCCGCGCTCATCCATGCCGCGACGATGGTGGCCGCCGGTGTGTTCCTCGTCGCCCGCACGCATCCGATCTTCGCGCTCGGGGGCGATACCGGCATCTCCCTCACCGCCACCGCATGGGTCGGATCGATCACCGCGCTTTATGCGGCGCTCGTCGCGCTGGCGCAGACCGACATCAAACGCATCCTCGCTTACTCGACCGTCTCCCAGCTCGGCTTCATGATGATCGCGCTCGGCACCGGCGGTGTGGCGGCGGCGATGTTCCACCTGATCGCCCACGCGTTCTTCAAAGCGCTGCTCTTCCTTTCCGCGGGCTCGGTGATTCACGGCTGCCATGGCGAGCAGGACATCCGGAAGATGGGCGGCTTGCGCGCGGCGATGCCGAAAACATTCCTCACTTATGCCATCGGCATGATGGCGCTCGCGGGTTTCCCCTTCGTTTTCTCCGGTTTCTGGAGCAAGGAGGCGATCCTTCACAGCGCGGAATACTGGCCTGGTGGCAAGGGGCCCTTTGCCATCGCCGCGACCGCCGCGCTCCTAACTGCTTTTTACATGACCCGCCAGGCCTTGCTGGTGTTTTTCGGCGCGCCCCGCAAACCCGGTGTGCACCATCCGCATGAAAGCCCGGCCGTGATGCTGGTGCCGCTCATGGTGCTGGCCGCCGGCGCGGTGCTGCTCTCGCTGGTCGGCACCCCCGCCTGGCCCTGGTTTGAAAAGTGGATCGATGGGGGATCCACCGGAGTGAATTTCGCGGCCTTCGCCAAACCCGCCACACTCATGCTCATCGGGCTCTCGCTGGTGATCGTCACGCTGGGCGTGGGGCTTTCCTATATGATCTATCGGAACCCACCGGACGAGAGCAACGCGCCCGACCCGCTCGAAGCAAAACTCGGCGGTCTTTGGAAGTTCCTCGGCACCGGCATGGGCTTCGACGCGCTTTATGAAAAGGCGGTCATCGCGCCGCTCGCGTTCGTTGCCGGTGGCATCGATGCCTTGGAAAAACAGGTCTTCGTTCCGCTGATGGGGCTCGCCGAAAGCCTGTTGAAACGCTGCGGCATCGTCACCCGCGCCACCGACGAACAGGCGATCAACGGCGGATTCGATGGTGTTTGCTCCGGCCTGCAACGCAGCGCGGATTCCAGTTCGCAATCCCAGACCGGCCGTCCGCAAGGATACCTCCGCTCCATCGGCCTCGGCATGACGCTGCTCCTCGTCCTCTATTTCTGGCTCAGCCAACGATCCTGACCGATGCATCTGCTTTACACGATTCTGTTTCCGCTGCTCGGAGCCGTCTGGCTCGGGGTCCGGCCCGGCATGTCGCGCAAGGGCGCGGGCACCTTCGCGCTCGCCTGCTCGCTGCTCGCCCTCGCACTGGCCTGCGGCAGCCACGGCGCGCAATGGCTGCTGCCATGGATGCCCGATGCGGGGATGAATCTCAGCTTCCGCGTGAACGGCATCTCGTGGTTGTTCCTCGTTCTAACGGGCCTGGTGGTTTCTTTCGCGATCGCCGCCTCGCCGCGCAACGAACGCGCGGGCAGGGGATACTACGCACTGATTCTGGTGATGCAGTCGGCGCTCTTCGGCGTCTTCACCGCGCGGCATTTCATCCCGTGGTTCCTGTGCTGGGAAATGACGCTCATTCCGTCCTATCTGCTCATCCGCCTCTGGGGTGGCGGCGGCGCACCGCGAGCCGCGCTGCGTTTTTTCATCATGACGCTCGGCGGCAGCGCCTTCCTGCTCGTCGGATTTCTAGCGCTCCAGCTCTCGGCGGGCACGATGGACTTTTCCGAACTCGCGAAACTCGCCGCAAACCAACAGCTCACCGTCGCTCTGGCAAGAACCTTCGTCGCATCCGGCCTCAGCGGCCACACGCTGCTGACCGTCGTCGCGCTGGCGGTGTTCCTCGGCTTCGCGGTGAAACTGCCGGTCGTTCCCTTCCACGCCTGGCTTCCTGCTGCCTATGCCGAGGCCCCCACACCGGTGACGATGCTTCTAACTGGCCTGCTGTCGAAGATGGCGGTTTACGGCTTGCTGGTGATTTTCCTGCCGGTGTTTCCCGAGGTGCTGCCGTCGCTTGCCCCGCTGCTCTCATGGCTGGCGGCGGCCACTGTTTTGTTAGGCGCGCTGGCGGCGCTCGCCCAGACGGATCTGAAACGCCTGCTCGCCTATTCCTCGGTGAATCACCTCGGCTACTGCGCGCTGGCCATCGCCGCCGCAGCCTCCATGCAGGGCGACCGCAACGCGCTTGCAGCCGCGCTTTCCGGCACGGTCCTTCAGGCCTTCAACCACGGGATCATCGCCTCCACCTTGTTCTTCGGCATCGGCATCATGGAGCAACGCGGCGGCGGCCTGCGGGGCCTGAACGATTTCGGCGGCCTGCGCGCGCAAACTCCGGTTTTCTGCGGTCTTTTCGGCCTCGCGGTGTTCGCATCGCTGGGTCTGCCGGGACTGAGCGGTTTCGTCGGCGAGTTCCTCATCTTCAACGGTGTCTTCGCGCTCACGCCCGGAGTGGCGGTGCTCTCGGTGCTCGGCCTGCTGTTCACCGCCGTCTTCCTGCTGCGCATGATGCGGAAAGTTTTCCACGGCCCGTTCAAGCCGGCGCTGGCGAAATGGCCGGATCTATCAAATGGCGAGCGCCTGTTGTTCGGCCTGGCCACCGCACTGATCGTGATTCCCGGTTTGTTCCCGCAGGCGCTGCTGCGTTTCGCCAATCCCGGCATCGTTGAACTGCTCGACCTCCTCCGCCCGATCCCATGACTCCCGCCTGGACACTCATATCCGCTTTCGCCGGGGCGCTATTGGTGCTCCTGCTGCCGGCCCGCGCCGCCGGGAGCGCCCGGATCATCGCGCTTGTGGCGTCCATTGTCGGCATGGCCGCCGCCGCGCTTTCCTGCCTCGCCCGCCTGAACACGCCGGATGCCACCCCGTGGAGTTATGACAAACCATGGGTGGAAAACCTCGGCATCCGCTTTCACCTCGCCGCCGACGGGATTTCCCTGACGCTTCTGCTTCTCACCGGTGTCGTCGCGGTGGCTGGAGTCCTGTTTTCCTGGAATGTGGAAAAACGCCCGCGCGCGTTTTTCGCATGGTTCCTCACCATCATCGGTGGCGTTTACGGTGTGTTCCTCAGCCGCGATGCCTTCCTGCTGTTTGTTTGTTATGAAATCGTGATCCTGCCGAAATACCTGCTCATCGCCATCTGGGGATCGACCAACAAGGAATACGGCGCGATGAAACTCACGATGTATTCCATAGCCGCCAGCGCGCTGATCCTGATCGGTCTGGTGGCCGCCTATGCTGCGGCCGGAGCGACTAGTTTCGACCTTCTGCATTTGGCAAGCACCACCTATCCGCCGGCGATGCAGGCCTGGGCCTTCCCCGTGCTTTTCCTCGGCTTCGCGATCCTCGCGGGTATGTGGCCCTTCCACACCTGGGCTCCCACCGGCCACGTCGCCGCGCCCACCGCCGCCTCGATGCTGCTGGCCGGAGTAGTGATGAAACTCGGTGCCTTCGGCGCGCTTTGCGTGGCGATGCCCTTGTTTCCGCAGGGTTTCGAATTATGGAGACCGCTCATCGCCGGACTGGCGGTCGTCGGCATCGTCTATGGCGCGCTCACCGCGCTGACGCAGAGAGACCTGAAATTCGTGATCGGTTATTCGAGCGTCAGCCACATGGGATTTGTGTTGTTAGGGCTCGCCGCCGCAAACCACTGGGGTCTGCGCGGTGCTGTCCTGCAGATGATTTCCCACGGCATCATCGCCGGATTGCTCTTCGGCATCGCCGGGCGCGTGGTCTATGAACGCACCCACACCCGCGACCTCGCCGAGCTTCAGAAATTCGATCTCTGGAAATCCCTGCCCGGCGCGGCGATCGCCTTCACCCTGGCCACCGCCGCCTCGATGGGTCTGCCGGGCTTCAGCGGATTCGTCGCGGAAATCTCGGTGATCATCGGGCTGTGGCAGTCCTATCCCTGGCTCACGATCGCCGTGGCATTCGGCATCATCATCACCGGCGCGTTCTCGCTGCGCGCGCTGCACCGCGCGTTTTTCCCGGCGCGGACCGCAAACGCCGCCGCCGCTCCGCCACTTCCGCCGCTCACCTGGCCGGAAATCTCCGCCATCGGCCTGCTGCTCGCCGTTTCGCTGGCGATCGGCATCTATCCGAAACCGTGGGTCGTGCTGATCGATGACGGCCTCCGCTCGCCTCTATTCCAATCGATCCTCCCGCTGCCGTGAATTATTCCGCGTTATTCCTCCAACTCCTGCCCGAAGCCGTGCTTGTGCTCGCCGCGCTGGTGATGCTCGGAGCCGCCGTGGCCACCGGGAAAAAGCCGGGCCGGGTGTTTTCCTCCGGCGTGGGCGTCAGCATCGCCACCTTCGGCATCCTGCTCGCTGCGGCGGCCATGTTCTTCGTGCCACAGGACGGGGCGACGAGCACGTCCTTGCTGGAAAACGATCCCCTCGCGCGGATCTTCAAGGCGGTGGTGCTCGGGCTCGGGCTGCTGGCCGTGTGGCTGCCGCCCGTGCGGCGGGAAATCGGGAACCTCGGCGAATATTATGCGCTGGTGCTCTTTGCGCTCACCGGGCTGTTGCTCGCCGTCGGCAGCAACCATCTGCTGTTCCTGTTCGTCGCATTGGAGTTGGCGAGTCTTTCGCTTTATCTGTTAGCCGGTTTTCCGCGCACCCCGCGCGCGGCGGAGGCCTCGCTGAAATACTTCCTCTTTGGCGGCGTGTCCGCAGCGTTCATGTTGTTTGGCATCAGCCTGCTCTATGGCGTTTCCCACAGCGCCACGCTCAGCGGCATCGCGCAGGTGCTGGAGGCGAGCCAGCCGTCGGTTCTCGCCATGACCGGGCTGGCGATGCTGCTGGTGGGTCTCGGCTTCAAGCTCGCGGCGGTGCCATTCCATTACTGGGCTCCCGATGTCTATCAGGGCGCGCCCGCGACCACGGTGGCCATCGTTTCCGCCGCATCGAAAGCCGTCGGGCTGGTGGTGCTGGTGCGCATCCTGCAAATCGGCTTTCCCAACGTCGCCGGCTCCGCCGCGTGGGGGGAAATGACCGCCGGATGGTCCTTGTGGCTCGCCGTGCTCGCCGCCGTATCGATGATTTTCGGCAACCTGCTCGCGCTCGCGCAAACCAGCGTGCGCCGCCTGCTCGCCTATTCCGCCGTCGCCAACACCGGCTACCTGCTCGTCGCCTTGTCCGCCAACGGCCCGAAGGCCGCCGCCTCCGCGCTGTTTTATGTCGTCGTCTATGGCCTCGCCACACTCGGCGCGCTGGCCGTCACAGCCGCCGTCGAACGGGACCGCGGCGACGATCGGGTTTCCTCATTCGCCGGACTGATCCACCGCTCGCCCTTCCAGGCCGTGTGCCTGCTGGTCTTTCTGACTTCGCTGGCGGGCATACCGCCGCTGGCCGGTTTCTTCGGCAAGTTCGCACTCTTCAGCAATGCCATGGGGGAATCCGCCGCTGGCGGCAATCCGGGACTCGTCTGGCTCGTCGGCCTTGGCGTGATCCTGAGCGCGGTCTCGCTTTATTATTATCTATCCGTGCTGAAGCAGGCCTTCGTGACGTCCGCGCCGGATGAGCTTTCCGAAGCGCACGGCCTTGGGCCGAGCCATGTGCTTTGCGTCCTGCTGCCCGCCGCTCTGCTGGTGATTCTCGGCTTGTTCCCTTCGTTGCTGCTCGCGCCGATCACCCGGGCGCTCATGGAGTCGCTCCGCTGAAACCATTGGTTAAGATCGAGAGATGGATGCAATGGCCGCGAGTGGAGAGGCCCCAGGCCTGATCTGGAGTGCCCCAATCCCGGTATTGACGCGGGCGGCCTGACCGGGTGAGATTCCCCACCCGCCCGCATGGCGGCTTCTTCATGGACTATCAAGCGAAAATCGCCCGCAATGTCGCATCGATCCCGCGATCGGGAATCCGCGACTTCTTTGAACTCGTGCAAGGCCGAGACGATGTGATCTCGCTCGGCGTGGGCGAGCCTGACTTCGTCACGCCTTGGAACATCCGCGAGGCCGCGATTTACTCACTCGAAAAAGGCCAGACGAGCTACACATCCAATCTCGGCCTGCTCTCGCTACGCAAATCCATCGCGCGCTACGTCGATGGATTTTTCGGAGTCCCCTATGATCCCGCCGGCGAGGTGCTGGTCACTGTCGGCGTGTCCGAGGCCATCGACATCGCCCTGCGCGCCCTGCTCAATCCCGGTGACGAGGTGATTTATCACGAGCCCTGCTATGTATCCTACAGCCCGAGCATCGTCATGGCGCACGGCGTCGCCGTGCCGGTGGTCACGACCAAGGAGGACGGATTCTCGCTCAAGCCGGGAAATGTAGCCGCCGTCATCACGTCGAAAACGCGGCTGATCATGCTCAATTTTCCCACCAACCCGACCGGGGCCTGCGCCACTCGCGAGGATTTGGAGGGGATCGCCAAACTCGCGATCGAACACGACCTGATTGTCATGACCGACGAGATTTACAGCGAGTTGCGCTATGATGATGAGCCGCACCTGTCGATCGCCGCGCTGCCGGGCATGCGGGAGCGCACGATCCTGCTGCACGGCTTTTCCAAGGCTTTCGCAATGACCGGCTTCCGCCTTGGTTATGCCTGCGCACCGCAGCCGATCATCGAGGCAATGATGAAAATCCATCAATACGCGATGCTGTGCGCGCCCATCATGAGCCAGAACGCCGCCATCGAGGCGCTCGAAAACGGCCACTCCGCCATGCTCGAAATGCGTGCCAGCTATCATCAGCGGCGCGATTTTCTGGTCCGCAGGCTCAACGAGATCGGCTTGGACTGCCACATGCCCGGCGGCGCTTTTTATGTATTTCCCGACATCCGCGGCACCGGGCTTTCGAGCAAGGAATTCGCGATGAAACTGCTGGAGCAGGAAAATGTCGCCTGCGTCCCGGGAGGTGCCTTCGGCCCATCTGGAGAGGGTTTCCTGCGTTGCTGTTACGCCACGGCCTTCGAGGACATCCGCGCCGCCACGGATCGGATCGAGCGCTTCGTGGGCAGACTCTAACGGGCATGAGCGAGCCGCATCCCGCCAAGGATCCCGCGCGGCTCACCCGCGCTCATGTGGTGCCGTTCGCGGTGTTCATGGGCTTCATGATCGTTCTACAGGTGGTTTCGGCAGGCATCTCCTGGAAGCATCCGGACGCGCCGTGGTGGCGCCAGGATCCGGCGCATTTCATCTATCCGATCCAGACGCTGGTGACATTGGCGTTCCTTGTTTATTATTGGAAGCTCCTCGCCTTCCGCTGGTCGTGGAAGTGGTGCCTGCCCGCCATTCCCTTCGGGGTTGTTGGCATCGCCCTGTGGCTGCTTCCCACGTTTCTCCACGATCAACTGGGATTCACCGGGAAAAGCACGGGAATCCTCAACTTGTTAGGAGTTGAGGCCCGCACGGATGGCTTCGATCCCGGGGTTTTCGACAATCCCGCCGCATGGTGGGCTGCGGTGGTTTTCCGTTTCCTGCGGGCGGTGGTGGTGGTGGCTCTCGTTGAGGAAATCTTCTGGCGCGGATTTCTCATGCGTTTTGTCTGCGATTGGGAAGGGGACTACTGGCGCCAGCCCTTCGGCCGCGCCACATGGAAGTCCTATCTGATCGTCACCGGCCTCTTCATGCTGGCCCACGCGCCCGTCGATTACGCCGGTGCATTTGCCTATGGCAGTCTCACGTATCTTTTGTGCGTCTGGAGCAGGAGCCTGGGGGCCTGCGTGGTCATGCATGGCACCGCCAATCTCATCATGGGTCTCTACATCATGGCCACCGGGAAATACGGGCTCTGGTGATGTGGCGGGTCAAACCAGCGCCGGTTCGCGACGCCCGGTCCGCACCACGTTGAGCGCATGGTTCGCCACCGCTTCGAGGTGGTTGTTAATATCGATGAAAATCATCTCGGTTTGCACGACCGCGCCTCCCTGCATGCGCAGGGCCGCCGCCTTGTTGTTGCGTTTGCGCAGCGAGTCCACGCGGTCTTCGATGGCTTGCGCCTTTTCCAGCACCTCCGCAGTCACCTCGGAGAGTGAATTGCACGCCACATCCAGCAAGGCCCGCACCTGCATTGTCACCGCTGCCAGATCCTTGGTCTGGATCTCGCCGAAATCCCGCCCCTTCTTGTATTTCCGCTCCACGATTTTCACCAGGCGGTAGATCCTGTCCGTCGCCTCCTCGAACTCGGCAACCACCCGCAGCATGGCGGTGATGCGCGCTGCGTTCCCAGTCCCGATCTCATGGGTCGAGCACTGGATCAGATAGGTCGTGATGTCATGCAGCATCTCGTCGCTGGTGTCCTCCATCTGTTTCAACTCAGTCACGCGCTGTGAGAGATCCTCCGTCGGTCGTCCCATCACATCCACCAGTCCGTCAAACATGTCGGACGTGAGGTGAGCCATGCGCTTGATCGCTCCGTCCACCTCCGCGATGCTGAGTTCTCCGATATCGACCAGCGAACTGCCGATGTATCTGAGTTTTCCGTATCCGAGAACCTCCTCCCTGTCCTTCACCCACCATGTCACCAGGCGGGCGATCTGCGGCACGAACCGGACCAGGATGCAGATGTTGAAGAAATTGAATGATGAGTGGAAAATCGCCGTGGCGAAGGCGATTTCGGATTTCGCCAGGTTTTCATTGGCGCTTCGCAGCACCTCGGGCAGGTACTGGGTCACCTTCCACACCAGTTCCGAAAACGGATAGAAAAGGATCAGGCACCAGATCACTCCGATCACATTGAAGGCGAAATGAGCGCGTGCCGCCCGTTTTGCCGCGGTATTCGCACCCAGCGCCGCCAGCCAGGCCGTCACCGTTGTGCCGATGTTCTCTCCCAGCACGATCGCCGCCGAGTTTTGGAAAACTCCGATTGGATTGGTGTCCAGATCTCCGAGCCAGCCGTTCAGGGCACAGGTGATCGTGATCGCCATCGCGGCGGATGAGGACTGCACCGTCAGCGTGAGTCCCACTCCCAGCGCGAGAAACATGCCCACCGTCGCAAATCCGTGGCCGTTGATCATCGTCACGATGGACTCCACCAGGCGCGCCGTTTCAGGTTCCGTGGCGATCATCGTCCGCAGGTCCGGAACCGAGTCCTTCAGCAGCCCAAGGCCGAAAAACACCAGACCGAATCCGATCAGGGTCTCGCCCCAGTTCTTGCCGCGCTCCTTGCCGATGAAAAAGAAGGGCAGCCCGATTCCAATCAGTGGCAGCGCCACCTTCGCGACCTCGAATTTTCCGATCAGCGCCACGATCCAGGCCGTGGTAGTGGTCCCTAGATTCGCCCCCATGATCACTCCGATCGCCTGAATCAGCGTCAGCAGCCCGGCATTTACGAACGAGACCACCAGAACCGTCGTGGCGGAGGACGATTGCACCAGGGTCGTCGTGAACAATCCGGTCAGCACGCCGCTGAAACGGTTGCCCGTCATGCCGGAAAGCGCGGCGCGCATCCGGTCGCCCGAGACCTTCTGCACGCCTTCCGACATGACCTTCATTCCGTAGAGGAAAACCCCCAGCGAACCTAGGATCTGCAGGGTCGTCCCGATCACAGACCAAGTGGAAATAGCGGCGCAAAACATCTGTGGCGAAATCGTCACAATTCAAACTCCGCCCACCAGCAAAAATTTCAAACATTCGCAAGTCTCAACCCTGATCCATGTTCCCACACCACGGCGGAATCGGTGCGACTGGTTTTTTTGCGCGATTTTCCCCTTGTCAAAACACTGGCAGCTCGTCAGAAAGCCGCTCCGCGCAAGCGGGATGGTGTAAGGGTAGATGCCCGAGTGGCTAAAGGGGGCAGACTGTAAATCTGCTAGCGAAAGCTTACGTTGGTTCGAATCCATCTCTACCCACCATCCCTCATAACCAGTAAGTTATGAGGGATTTTCGCTGATTTTCCGTTCTAATTGAAAATCGCTCCGCTGGCATTTCGCAGGCATTTTTTGGACGAGACGGGTTTCCATCGTTCCTGCGATGTCCTTGGTGCAGCGGGAAAACTTTGCGAGAATGGATCTTCTCCGAAAATCGCGGCATGATCGGAATCACACGCTTTGCGATCATATTGGGGGTTCACCGGCTCTGCGAACCGCAGGCCGGCGGTTCTTTACCCCCCCCATGGCTCGCTTCCGTATTTCAGGCACCTTAGATGGGGGCATTCATTGGTGGCGGACCACGAAGGGCAAGGATGGGTATTTGCTGCAAGGTAAGCTCTTTGCAGTCTTCGCCGCATTTCTCACAAAATTTCGATCCTTTTCTATTCAAAGTCGCCTCTGTTTCGGCGGCGTAAATAAATAAACTTGCCAAATCGCTTAAGATTCATTAAGTGTTCTTTCCGTGAAAGAAAGCGATGTCCTTATGCGAAAATTTCAATCGATTTGGCCGCATTTAGACGAGCGTGGCAGACGGATCACCGCCGCAGCCGAAGCCATTGCAATCGGTCGCGGTGGGATTTCGGCGGTTCAACGTGCTTGTGGGCTGTCCCGCCCGACAATAGCCAACGGCATCCGGGAGATACAGGAGCATCGGGTTCTTTTCCCGGGGCGTGTCCGCAACACCGGAGCTGGACGAAAGCCAGCCGAATTCCATGATCCCAAGATCATCGAGGCTATGGAGCGGATGATCGATTCCGGAACCCGTGGAGATCCCGAATCGCCTTTGAAGTGGGTCACCAAAAGCACCCGGACCATTGCCGCCGAACTGACAAAGAAGAAACATCCAATCAGTCATACCAAAATCGCGCAGTTCCTGCACAAACAAAACTACAGTCTTCAGGGCAACAGGAAAACCGAAGAAGGTGCGGATCACGAAGACCGCGATGCACAATTCCGACACATCAACACGTCGGTGAAGAAATTCCTGGACTCAGACTTGCCGGTCATATCCGTGGACACGAAAAAGAAGGAAATTCTGGGAAACTACAAGAACAGCGGCCAGGAATGGCGCCCCGTCAAGCAACCCCGGCCGGTTCAAGGGCATGATTTTCCAGGACCTGACGTGCCACGTGCGTATCCCTACGGGATCTATGATATTGGAAAGAACACGGGATTCGTAAATGTGGGAACCGATCATGACACATCAGCATTTGCAGTGGCGTCCATAAGGGGCTGGTGGAAACACGAAGGACGAAAACTCTATCCGAAGTCGAACGCATTGCTAATCACGGCGGATTCTGGAGGCAGCAATGGTGCGCGCCTGTGGATGTGGAAACTGGAGTTGCAAAAACTGGCCGATGAGACCGGCATCACAATCAGCGTGTGCCATTTCCCCCCGGGCACAAGCAAGTGGAACAAGATAGAGCATCGGCTATTCTCCTTCATTTCCTCAAATTGGAAGGGGCAACCACTGCAAGACCACGAGACAGTGGTGCAACTTATAGCTCACACGACTACTGCAAAAGGACTCAAAGTCGTCTGTCGATTGGACCGGAGGAAATATCCAATAGGACGCAAAGCCTCAAAGGAAGAAATGAAAAGCATACACCTTGAACTCAACAAGTTTCATGGTGAATGGAACTATAAAATCATACCACGCTAAATGCCGCGCATTGTAAAGTTTATTTATTTACGCTGGGTAAGACAGATTCAGGCTCAAGCCTGAGGTTGAAGCAGTCAGCTTGCGTCTATTGCAAGCCGAATTGAGGGCATTGATTCACTGACTGATAGTTATCATTGAATTTCAGCTTTGATCATCGCCTTGAGTTTCATGAGGGCTTCGATTTGCCAGTCATGCAGCTTGCCATCGCGGCCGGGGCCGACATCAAGCAGGAGATTGCCGCCCGCCTTGTTGACTGTCTCATCGTAAAGTTCGAAGAGCTTGTCGGTGGAGCGGGCCTTGTCATTGGAGGTCCAGAACCAGTGTTCGCCAATGACGTCGCAGTGTTCGTAGCCTAGGAAATATGGCGAGCCTTGCCATGATTGCTCCGGGTTGAAGGGTTTGTGGAGGGTCTCCCGCTCGGAGTTGAGGATGTCCGTGGGCCATGACGCGCCTTTGGAAGTCTCAACCGTGAGCCCGTCGGGTTTCCGTTGATCCGCCATGCCGTAGTTGAACAACACGACGAGGCCGGGATCGCGCCGCCGCAACATGTCATATAACTCCGCGCGCTGTTCGGCGCTGGCGGCGCTGGGAATGTCCAGCCAGTAGTAGCGGATCTCCGGATACTTGACGCTTAACTCGGTCAGCTGGTCCTTGGCCAGATGGAAGAAGTCGTCGGGCAGGAGGCCGTTGGCCTGCTGTTTGTCATCGGGCAACGGGTTGTTCCGGTAGTCGATGAGGCAATAGTAAAGCCCGGGGAGGACGCCATGTTTTCCGCAGGCGTCGGCGAAGGCGCGGATCACATCGGTCTTGTTGGAACTGGTGGCGACATCGTAGTCGAATTCCTTGCCGCGGAAGGTGACCTTGCTGTCCCACAGGCAGTGACCGGAGACGTGTTTGGAAGTCAGCACGGCGTATTTCATTCCCGCGTCCCTGGCGACACGGACCCATTGGTCGGGATCCGGGTTTTCCGGCGCGTAGGTGGTGGATGGCTGGTTGCCGGGATCGCGCTCGATGCCGGTGAAGGTGGTCATTCCGAAATGCAGGAACATGCCGTAATGGAGGTTCCTCCACGCCTGGATTCTGGGTGTTTCCTTTGCATCTGGCAGCAGTCGTTTTGCGGGCGGCTCCGCAGCGGCATGAAGGGCGAGGCAGAGCAGCATGGCGGTTGGAATCGGCAGGGATCTCATGGATTCGATTTCTGCGGGAATCATCGGATTCCAAGTATGGAAGTCAAGCCACCCCCGGAATCCTGCGGGTTGCATCATCCGCCACCGATGCAAGATCGTGACGCCGCGCTCAGTTGACAGCCAACGGCCCTATGGGCTGAACCTCGTTTCGGATCAAGCCGACTCGATGATCACATTCCCGTAAGGAGTGGGATCGCCGGTTCGGATCAAGCCGATCGCATGCGGCACGCGCTTTTTGAATTCGACATGAGCCTCACGGGTGAGCGGGATTTGTCCGAAGGATTCGGCAAAGCGCGCGATTGTTTCCGGAGTATTGGATGCCACGAATTCGTCGGCCTGCCAGATGCGGCCAATTTTGAACACGGGGGTCAGCAGGTCCAGCACGTCGGGCACCGTTGGAATCCCGTGTGTGAGGGAGATATCTACAGTCTCGATTTCCGGCCAGAAGGGGAATGCCCAATCCGAAATCACCAATGTGTTGGTGTGGCGGATGCGTGCGATGAGATGGAGGATGTGTGGATTGAGGATACCGGTGTTTAACATGGCGTGGGATTGGTTTGGATATTGGTGGTGATCATCCTGTCGCAACGGGGTTCGTCAATCCGCATTCAAGTTGGCCACTGCGGATGCATGGACTGACGGAAACGGGACGGCGGGACATGATGAACCGATTTGAAAACGCGGGAAAAATGGAAGGCGTCCTTGAACCCGAGCGAGGCGGCAACGGATTTCACGGATGCGTCGCATTCCAGGAGGATTCGCGAGGCGTGCTCCATCCGCAGGCGGGTTAGAAATTGATAGGGGCTCTCGTCGTGAAAGCGGGCGAAAAGACGGCAGAAGTAGGGGGCATCCACTTCGCAGGCTTTGGCGATGGCTTCCAGCGTGGAGTTGGTGAGGAAATTCCGCTCAATGAACTCCCGGCAGCGTGCGTAGGTTGCGTAGGCGGGAGTATCCGTGCTGACGGGATCCGCGGCATCGTCGCGGCACATGAGCAGCAGTTGGCGGGTGATGGTGGCGCACAGTGGACGTGCGAGCTTGGATTTGCGGCTGCCACGGTCGATCAGTGCGTCGAAGGCGCGCCGGATCGGCTCGCCCTTGGCGCAGCGGGAAAAGTACCCGGGCCGCATGTCATAGCGCTCAAGAAACGATTCGACCTCGTTTCCTGTGAATCCGACAAAAAATTTTCCCAGCGGATTGTCCGGCGAAGTCTCTATCGTAGGGGGAATGGACGGCCCATAAATGTAAAAACTGCCCGGTACCAAGTTCTGGTCGGTTTCCCCCAAACTGAGCCTACCCGTGCCGTGACTCACGAACTCCAGCGAATACCACGGAAAGTCGCGGCGGTCGATGCGGTAGTCCGCCGAGCATCTTTCAAATCCCCCGAAAACCACCGCGAAGTTCTCATCCTCAATCGGATCGAGAAAAAACAATCGTGACGATTCGACCTCGTGCGAGATGAAAGAGGTGGCCGGCAGCACTTGCTCCATGGCGGCGATTGAGCACAAATCAACATGCGGGGACAAGACAATAATATGCATTGATGAATAGAATCATCATGCAGCCGGCCTAATCCGAATTGCCAGGGCCGGTGGTGCCATTGATTTCGATAATATCTGAATAAACAAGCTGACAAATCCGCCAAAGCTGCCATATCTCGATCCGATTTAGCCATTCATATGAAACCATCATCGTATCCAAAAATCGGCATTCGGCCGGCCATTGACGGCCGACTTGGAGGCGTTCGCGAGTCACTTGAAGAACGGACCATGCAGCAGGCCCTCGCGGTCGCGGAATTGATCGCGGCCGAGCTGTGCTACCCGGACGGTTCGCCTGTGGAGTGTATCATCGCGGACACCTGCATCGGCGGTGTGAAAGAGGCCGCCGATTGCGCTGATAAGTTCAGGTTATCCAATGTAGGCGTCTCATTAACCGTCACTCCGTGTTGGTGCTACGGTTCCGAGACGATGGATATGGATCCGCATTTGCCGAAAGCCATCTGGGGATTCAACGGCACCGAGCGCCCCGGTGCGGTCTATCTCGCCGCTGCATTGGCCGGGCATACGCAAAAAGGCCTGCCCGCCTTCGGAATTTACGGCAAAGACGTGCAAGCCGCCACTGACACCGAAATTCCGCCCGACGTTCGTGGCAAACTCCTGACATTTGTCCGTTGCGGACTCGCCGTCGCCTTGATGCGTGGCAAGAGCTACCTCTCGATGGGCGGCACCTCGATGGGCATCGCCGGCTCGGTCGTGGATCCCGCATTGTGGGAGAAATGGTTGGGCATGCGTGTCGAAGCCATCGACATGACCGAGTTCGTCGGCCGCATGCGCAAGGGTCAATACGACGCGGAGGAATACAAGAAAGCCCTCGCATGGGTGAAGAAAAACTGTCCGGAAGGGAAAGATTACAACTCGCCATCCACCGCACGAAGTCGCGCACAGATCGACCGGGAATGGGAAGATAGCGTGAAAATGGCGCTGATCGCCCGCGATCTGATGGTCGGCAATCCCAAACTGGCTGAAATGGGACTCGGCGAACAAGCTCACGGCCACAACGCCATCGCCTCCGGGTTCCAAGGCCAACGCCAGTGGACCGACCATTTTCCTAACGGCGATTTCCTGGAAGCGATCCTGAATTCCTCCTTCGATTGGAATGGCAGGCGTGCTCCGTACATCGTCGCCACCGAAAACGACTCGCTCAACGGCGCGGGCATGCTCTTCGGTCATCTTTTGACAAATACCGCTCAAATCTTTGCCGACCTCCGCACCTACTGGAGCCTCGAAGCCATTGAAAAGGCCAGTGGCAGGAAAGTCAGCCACCCTCTTGTCAGCGACGGGATCCTCCACCTGATCAACTCCGGCCCTGCGGCGCTCGACGGCACAGGCGAGCAACAAAGCGAAGATGGCTCGGCCACGATGAAACCCTTCTGGGAAATCCCGGAAGACGAAGTTGATAAATGCCTCAAAGCGACGACATGGCATCCGTCCATTACCGAATATTTCCCCGGCGGCGGACTCAGCACCCGTTACCGCACCCGCGGCGGCATGCCGGCCACAATGATCCGGCTCAATCTCGTCGGTGGCATCGGCCCCGTCCTGCAAGTGGCGGAAGGCCACACCGTGGATCTGCCGGAAGACGTGCATGACGCGCTCGACCAACGGACGAACCCGACCTGGCCCACCACCTGGTTCGCGCCGATTCTCACCGGCAAGGGAGCCTTCACCAGCGCCTACGAAGTGATGAACCATTGGGGTGCGAACCACTGCGTGATGACCTGCGGTCACGTCGGTCATCTTTACCTGACGCTCGCCTCGATGTTGCGCATTCCTGTTTACATGCACAACATCGACGAGGACCGCGTCTTCCGTCCGAGCGCGTGGAGTGCGTTCGGGACTGCGGATTTGGAAGGTGCTGATTTCCGGGCATGTGCGAATTACGGCCCGTTGTATGGGAAAATCTGATTTTTCAAAAATCCAACGGGTGAGTCCGCCCGCCATAGCTGCGACCCTGACGTTCACCGCGGTCTCAGCCCCTTTCAATGCCCCTCGATCCGGGGGGCATTGATTCTCCATACAAGCGCAAGCCCCTGGATCAGCCCCCCTGCAATACCTCGACACCGCGCCCCTGCAGCGTTTCAATGAATTCGGGATCAGCTCCCCTGTCGGTGATGAGACACCCGAGGTCCGCAATCTGGGCGAAAAAGAAGGCGGCTTTTTGCCCGAGCTTGGAGTGATCCGCCAGAAAGACCACATCTTCGGAGTTGGCCACCACTCTCTCCTTGAAGGCTGCCTGCCGGGCATTGCTTTCGCTGATTCCGCGTTCGAGATGGATTCCGTTTCCTGAGAAAAACATGCGGTGGATGTTGTAGCGTTGCAGTGATTTTTCCGCAGTCAGGCCGACGAACGATTTGGATTTGGGGTCGAACAAGCCGCCAGTGCAAATCAGATCGAGATTCGGACGGTCTGACAGAGCGGTGAAGACGTTCAGCGCGTTGGTTAGGATCGTGAGTGGCAGGTCAGGTAAAAAACCGGCAAGCGTCAGGGCTGTCGAACTCGCATCCAGGAAGATGGTTTCGTTTGCTTGGATCCGGCCTGCCGCCAGACGGGCGATGGCCTGCTTTTCATTGCGGCGGATCGCCTGCCGTTCGATGAATGGCAGATCTTCACGAATTCTCTGCGGACCACTCGCGCCGCCGTGGGTCCTGATCAACTCACCGCGTTTTTCGAGCAACTCGAAATCCTTGCGCACCGTTTCATCCGTGACACCGAGCTCGGCGGCAGTGTCCATGGTCCGCAGCGAACCGGCTTTGCGGAGTAGCTCAATGATTCTGCGTTGTCGATCAATGGCGAGCACGGTTTGTGTTTTTCTTTGTTTTTTTGGATATTTCTTGATTTTTGTTTGACTTGTCAACCCTATCCGCTGAAAAGACCTGCACAGATGGCCGCACCGATTCTCCAACCCACACCGCGCGCAGTCGTTGAACACCTCGTCCGCGAGCAGGTTTACGCCAGACTCAATTTGCCGCAGCCCGCTGCGTCGAAAGCACCCAATGCTTTGCTGGTCAATATATCGGCCCGCCACTGCCACCTCACGCAGGCCGCTGTGGAGGCGCTTTTCGGGCCCGGGCACCAGCTCACACCGATGAAAGGTCTCTATCAGGATGGTCAATACGCCGCGAAAGAGTCCATCACGTTGATCGGCCCACGCAGCAGGATTATTTCCAACCTCCGTATCCTCGGTCCTTGCCGGAGTCTCAATCAGGTCGAGCTCGCCTATACCGACGCGATTGCCCTCGGATTCGATATTCCTGTCCGCATGTCCGGGGACATCGCCGGCACCCCCGGATGCATGCTCATGGGCCCGAACGGTTATTTCCAGCTCGAGGAAGGTGTGATTCGCGCCCAGCCGCATGCCCACATGCATCCAAATGACGCCGCCTACTACGGTGTGAAACATCTCGATACCATGAAGTTGAAGGTCAATGGCCCGCTCGGCATGACTTTCGACAATCTCGTCGTCCGCGTGGATCCGTCGTTCAAGCTCGAAGTCCATATCGACACCGACGAGGGCAATGCCTGCGGCCTCAAACCCGACACTTTCTGCGAATTGATCAAATAATCTCAATCCAATCCCACACCACCAACCAATACCATGAGCACCGCACTCGGCATGATCGAAACCAAAGGCTACGTCGGCAGCGTCGAAGCCACTGACGCAATGGCCAAAGCCGCCAACGTCCAAATCATCAACCAAATCCAGATCGGCGGGGCCTTCCTCACCGTTCTCGTCAAAGGCGACGTCGGTAGCGTGAAAGCCGCTGTTGATGCCGGGGCCGAAGCCGCCGGCCGCGTCGGCGAGCTCGTTGCCGCCCATGTCATCGCCCGACCGCACCCGGAACTCCTCAGCCAGTTCGGCATCGCATGATTTACAATCCAATCAACTCACAACTCACTAACATCATGGCCAAACAAGCAATCGGCATCATCGAAACCAAGGGCTTCATCTCCTTGGTTGAAGCCTCCGACGCGGCTCTCAAATCCGCAGACATCAAAATGACAGGCTGGGAAAAAATTGGCTCCGGCCTCGTCACCGGCTTCTTCACTGGTGATGTCGCCGCAGTGAAAGCCGGCCTGGACGCCGCCGCCGCCGCCGCGTCCAAGCTTGGCACCGTCAGTTCCGTGCAGGTCATCCCGCGCCCGCACGACGACCTGTCGAAGCTCGGCGGCTGGATCGGCTGATCTGGAATTTCAAATTTCATATTTGAAGAATGCTCATTCTCGTCGCCAACCTGGGTTCCACCTCGTTCAAATACCGTCTCTTCCGCATGGATGGGAACGGCGGCGAGGTCATTGCCAAGGGCGGCTACGAGCGAGTGACCGATTACGCCGCGGTGATTGATGATGCTCTATCCGCGCTTCAGAGGGACGGCATCATTGCCAGCCCTGACGAAATCGAAGCGGTGGGATTCAAGACAGTGCTCGGCAAGGATCTCAGCGGCTGCGTGATCGCCGGCCAGCAGGTCATCGCCGCGCTCGAAGGTTTCACCGCCGTCGCTCCGGCGCACAATCCGCCGTATGCGGCAGGCATCCGGCAGTTTGAAAAATCCCTGCCTGATGCCCGTCTCGTCGCCCTGTTCGAGACTGCGTTCTATCAATGGACCAGCGCCGCATCGGCTCACTACGCCATCCCGAAAGCCTGGCGTGAGATTGGCATCCGCCGCCATGGATTCCACGGTGCGAGTCACAAGTTCATCGCCGAGCGTTCCGCCGAACTCTGCGGACGCGAAGACGTGGCCAAGATCGCCCGCCGCCTCTATCAGGACGGACCGCTGCAGGTTGACGGAAAACCGCTCCGCGTCGTTTCCTGCCATCTCGGCGGATCAAGTTCCGTGACCGGCATCCGCAACGGAGTTGCCATCGGTTCCAGCATGGGATTCTCACCGCAAAGCGGGCTTCCGCAGAACAACCGCGTTGGCGATCTCGACGCCGGTGCCATTCCTTATGCGATGCGAGCCCTGGGAATCACACTGGAAGAAGCCGAGCGACAGTTGACGAAGGAGTCCGGCCTGCTGGGCCTCTCCGGAGTCTCCAACGATATCCGCGACATCGACGCTGCTGCTGCCGCTGGAAATCCAGACGCCCTGCTCGCCATCGACGCCTTCATCCATTCGATCCGTCACTGGATCGGTGCCTTTCTGATCGAACTCGGCGGCCTTGACTCCCTGGTTTTCACCGCTGGCATCGGCGAAAATCGCGCGGCGACCCGTGCTGCGGTCTGCAAAGACCTGGAGGCGTTTGGCGTCCACTTGGATCCCGCTAAAAACACCGCCTGCCATGCCACCGAAGCGGTCATTAGCCGCGACGACTCAGCCGTGAAAATCATCGTCATCCCGGCGAACGAGGAGCTCGTTCTTGCCCGCGAGATTTATCGCAAACTTTCCTAAGCGCCCAGCATTCCAATCTCTCACAACTCACACCAAACAAATACTACCATGGCCAAACAAGCAGTTGGACTCCTCGAAACCCGTGGCCTCGCCTGTCTCGTCGTCGGCGTTGACGCGATGCTCAAATCCGCAAACGTCGAACTCGTCGGACCGATGAAGCAAATCGGAAACGCAATGTGCAACGCAGTCGTCTCCGGCGATGTCGCCGCAGTCAAAGCCGCGCTCGACGCCGGCGCCGCCGCCGCCTCCGAATCCGGAGAGGTCATCAGCGCCCACGTCATCGCCCGTCCGGACGACGCCATCGAAGGTGTTCTTCCCAAGGATGCCGGTGCCGCCGCCCGCGCCGCACGCAAGTAAGAGTCAAGGTCACGGGTCATGAGTCAGCGGGTCATGGGTAGTGCCATCCCGGGCACTCATGGCTCATGACCCGTGCCTCATCATCCACCACATCCATGTTCCTCGCAGAAGTCATAGGGCAAGTCGTCTCCACGAAAAAAGACGAGCTGATGGTCGGAAGAAAACTGCTCCTTCTCCGTCCCAAGCTCATCGACGACAAGGATCCGTCCAAGTTCAAGGACGGCCAGAACACCATCGTTGCCATCGATACGGTAGGTGCTGGCGAAGGTGAGCTGGTGCTTTTCTGCCAGGGCAGCTCGGCCCGTGCCGCGCAGGGACTCAAGCTGATTCCCGTCGATGCCGCGATCGTGGCCATCATCGACCGCGTGGAAGTCCAGGGCAGGACGCTCTACAAGGGTGGATAGATTTTCCCGCCTCATTGCCATCTCCATTTTTCAAAATGAAAACTCTCGATCCAGATACCCTCCGCGCTGTCGTTGAATCCGTCGTTTCCCGTCTTGCATCGTCGCAGGGACAGCCGGCACCCGCACCGGTCGCCCCTCCCGCCAAGTCATCCTGCGGCTGTGGCAGCCCGGGCTCTTCCGAAAAACACGGGGTTTTCACCTGCGTTGACAAGGCTTCCGCGGCCGCCCAGGACGCGCATCTCCATTTGAAAAAGCTGGGAGTCGCCGGCCGCGCCAGGGTGATAGAAATCGTCAAGGGCCTTGCGGTCGCGAATGCCGAGCCCTGGGGCCGTTTCGAAATGGAAGAGACCAAAATCGGCCGTCTTGATCACAAGATTGGCAAGCTGCTCATCACCAAGAATGTTCCCGGCACCGAATGGCTCCAGCCATACGCGATGAGCGGAGACGGTGGCATCACGCTGGAGGAGTATGCCCCTTTCGGCGTCATCGGCGCGATCCTTCCGGTCACCCACTCGGTGCCGACTCTAACCGGCAACGTCATCAACATGGTCGCCGCCGGAAATTCCGTCGTCTTCAATCCCCATCCCGGCGGTGCCCGTAGCGCCGCCATGGCGGTGAGCGCATACAATGAAGCCATCAAACGCGAAATCGGCATCGAGAACCTCATCACCACCATCGAGTCGCCGAGCCTTGAGTCCTTCGATCAGCTCTGTAAGAACCCGAACGTCGCCCTGCTCGCCATCACCGGCGGTCCGGCGGTCGTCAATGCGGCGATGAAATCCGGCAAGCGTGCCATCTGCGCCGGCCCGGGAAATCCCGTCGTCGTCGTCGATGAAACCGCCGATCTCGCGCGTGCCGCCCGCAGCGTCATCGAAGGCGGCGCGTTTGATAACAACCTGCTATGCATCGGTGAGAAGGTCGTTTTCGTCGTCGGTTCCGTTTTCAACCGCTTCTGCGAGGAACTCACCAAGGCCGGTGCCGCCCGCATCAACCCGCAGGAGCTTGAGCGGCTCACCGCCGCGGCCTTCACCTTCAAGCCCGGCGAGGGTGGCGGATGCTCGCATGCTTCCGTGAACCGCGCGCTGGTCGGAGCCGATCCGGGCGTGCTTGCCAAACACGCCGGTGCGTCCATCCCGTCCGGCACCCAGCTTCTCTTCGCGGAGACGGATGCCGACCATCCCTTCGTCCAGGAGGAACAGATGATGCCGATGATGCCGATTGTCTCAGTTCCCGACTTCGAAACCGGTGTGCGCGAGGCGAAACGCGCCGAGCACAACTACCGCCATTCCGCCATCATCCACACCAAGGATGTCGATCACATGACCTACATGGCCAAGGAAATGGACACCACCATCTTCGTGAAAAACGGCGCGTCCGTCGCAGGCCTCGGCCTCGGTGGCGAGGGTTACCTTTCCTACTCCATCGCCACCACGACCGGAGAGGGAATCACCACTCCCAAGACCTTCACCCGCGTCCGCCGCTGCGTGCTCGTCGAAAACCTCCGCATCATCTAACTTCATGTTCCTCGCCCAAGTCGTCGGCCATGCGGTCAGCAGTCATTCCCATCCCTCACTCAAGGGATTCAGGATGCTGCTCTGCCAGGCTCTCGACCCCGAGCACGGACTCACCGGCGCGCCGATGGTGGCCATCGATCTCTTCGGAGCCGGTCTTCATTCCAAGGTCTTCGTTTCCACCGACGGCCTCGGGGCCCGCCACCTCGTCCACGACGACAAGTCCCCGATCCGCAATTTCATCCAAGGCGTCATCGACTAACCAATCCAATGCGCGTAGCCCAAGTCATCGGTCGAGTGACCCTGAGCGTCCAGGATCCTTCTTTCAAAGGCGGGCGCTGGCTCATGGTCAATCCGCTGGACGCCGTGCAGTTCAACGATGCCTGCCTCAAGTCACCGGTGCTCTCCGCCCAGTCGTCGTTCGTGGTTTACGACAACATTGGCGCTGGAGACGGCGACATCATCGGCATCGTCGAGGGTGCGGAGGCCACCGCGCCGTTTGACTTTCCAATTCCCATCGACGCCATCACCGTTGCGATTTTCGACTCACTCTCATACCAACCACCCCTTTCCGATTCCTAACCGCCGAACCACATGAGCCACAAAGTTTTCACCGCCGCTGATATCGAAGCCCACTTGAAATCGGGGAAAACCGCCGCTGATCTTCCGAAGGGTGCCGTCCTGACACCGTCGGCCAGGGACGTGCTCCGTGATGGCATCGGTCCGGTGCGCGCGGGCGGCGGATCAAATTTCGCCGCGCCCGCCGCCTATGCCGATCCGATCTTCCCCGACTACGAGTTCAAGTGGACTCCCGGCAACGATCCGAAGACACCGGCGGAAATCCAGGCGTTCTTCCATTCTCCCGCCATCGTCGAGCTCAAGCAGCGCATGGTCGATATCGGCAAGCGCATGTGGGCCAGGGAATACACCGATGGCAACGGGGGCAATCTAACCATCCGCGTCGGTGATAACCTGGTGCTCTGCACCCCGACCCTTGTTTCCAAAGGATTCATGACGCTGGAGCAAATGTGTCTGGTCGATATGGAAGGCGTGCAGCTCGCCGGGAAATACAAGCGCACCTCCGAGTGCATGACCCACCTCGCCATCATGAAGCGCCAGCCAAAGGCCAAGGCCTGCTGCCACGCCCACCCGCCGCACGGCACCGCCTTCGCCGTCGCCGGTGTCCAGCCGCCGACGTGCATGATTCCCGAGGCCGAAGTCTTTCTGGGGCAGATCGGACTATCCAAATATGAAACTCCAGGCACTCCCGCGAACGCCGTAGCCGTGGGTGACGCCGCCGTCGAACACATGGCCGTGCTGATGGTCAACCATGGTGTCATCACCTGGGGCAAGGACATCGAGGATTCCTATTGGAAAATGGAGAACGTGGAGTCCTACTGCAAAACCATCTGGGTCGCCTCGCAACTCAATGGCGGCAAGCTGCTCACCATCACCGGCGGCCAGGCCAAGGAACTCATCGCCCTGCGCAAGGTGCTCGGCATGGAGGACAAGCGCGCCAACTGGACGGAATGCCAACTCTGCGACAACGCGGAATTCAATCCAGGCACCGTCTGCCAGATTCCGGACAAGGCGGTTTCAAGCTCCGGCACCAAGCTCGATCCGGAAGCCGAGAAGCTCGTGCAATTGCTCACTGAACAGATCCTGGCGGCTGTCAAGTGACCCTTCCTGATAGGCCAGCCGTTCCAACTTGTTTCGCATTTTCCATCCATGAAAACTCCAATCACCGTCTCCATCACCGGCGCGGCCGGCCAGATCGGTTATGCCCTCCTTTTCCGCATCGCGTCCGGCTTCGTCTTCGGTCCGGACCAACCGGTCAATCTCCGCCTGATTGAAATCGAGCCGGGCATGGCCGCCCTGCAAGGCGTGATGATGGAACTTGATGACTGTGCGTTTCCACTGCTCAACGAAGTCACCGGCACGGCGGATCTGAATGAAGGGTTCAAGGGGGCGAACTGGGCGCTGCTCGTTGGCTCCGTGCCACGCAAGGCCGGAATGGAACGCGCCGACCTGCTCGGTATCAACGGCAAGATTTTCACTGGTCAGGGCAAGGCCATCGCGCGCAACGCCGCGCGCGACGTCCGCGTGTTGGTCGTAGGCAATCCTTGCAACACCAATGCCCTGATCGCGATGAACAATGCCGAGGGGATCCCGAAGGATCGCTTTTTCGCGATGACCCGGCTTGACGAGAATCGTGCCAAAAGCCAACTCGCCAGGAAAGCCAGCGTGCATCCGTCCAAGGTCACTAATCTTTGCATCTGGGGCAATCACTCCGCCACCCAGTATCCGGATTTCACCAACGCCAAGATCAACGGACGCCCCGTCGGTGATGTGATTTCCCATGTCGCATGGCTCAAGGGAGACTTCATCAGCACCGTGCAACAGCGCGGTGCCGCCATCATCAAGGCCCGTGGAGCATCCTCCGCCGCATCCGCCGCGAATGCCGCTCTCGATTCCATGAAAAGTCTCATCACTCCGACTCCCACCGGGGATTGGCATTCCGTGGCCGTTTGTTCCGATGGTTCCTACGGCATTGAAAAAGGTCTGATCGCCTCCATGCCCATCCGCACTCTTTCGGATGGAAATTGGGAAGTGGTCCAGGGACTTCCAATCGACACCTTCAGTCAGGAAAAAATTGATTTGACCATCAAGGAGCTCAAGGAAGAGCGCGATGCGGTCAAACACCTCATTCCCGCCTGAGTGGCTCTTTCAATTGGACAAGCGGGTTGAGGAAATATCAAACCGATGGGAAAGCGGCCAGAAGCTCCTCGATGATTGCGTCGGACATCGGAGTGATCGGCCCGAGCAAAAGTCCCCGGATGATTGCGGTGGCGGTCGCTTCCAGCACTTCCAGCCGGTCGAACGCGTCAAGCACCGTGCGACCGGCTACAAGCGCGCCATTGTGCCCAAGAAGGGCGACCGGCGACTTGGGGCCGACTGCCGCAGCGATGCCCGGAACATCGTTGATTAGCATTTCAAATGGGAACTTTGGGACATCCTTCAAAAACAGATAGCTCTCGGGAATGGTGCGCGTATCGAGTGCGGCGGCGCTGACGCTGAAAGCGGTGGCATGGATGGGAAGCGCGTTGACCACTGCGTTGATCCCGGGATGTGCCTGATAGATGGCCCGGTGCAGCCCCACCACCCGGCTTGGGAGCTGGCCCTGAACACATCTGCCATCACGGACCACCACAAGATCCTCAACACCCAGCGTGCTGCGGTCCTTATCGGTCGGGGTGACCACGAAGCTATCGGCTTCAAGGCGTGCGGAGAAACTTCCCCAGGTGCTCGTCATCAGGCGGTGCGCATAGGCGCGGTGCACGAAATCGCAGATTTCCTTGCGCAGTTCCTTTTCACGGCTGGTCGGCACCTGCGGATCCGCCGGGAGAAGCGGGATGGAAGTGACTGGTGCGAGTGCGAGTTGGGCATCATCGAGGTAGCGCACTTCGCCGAGTTGGCTGGCGGCGAGGATGGTTTGGGCGGTGAACTCCAGAGTCTCGAACCGCGCGAACGCCATGGAGAGATCCCCTCCGCCCACCACAATGCCATGGTTTTCCATCAGCACGCAGTTTGGCTTTGCCTTTGCTGCAAATTGCTCCGCGATGTTCTCACCGAGCTTGGTGCTGCCGGGCAGCGCATACGGAGCGAAAGCAACTCCCCCGCAGATCTTCCATGCTTGTGGGAAAAGCCGTGTGTCGGGCACCTGACCGCAGATGCTGAAGCTCACCAGCGCGCCGGGATGCGCATGAATGATGGCCTTCACATCCGGCCGTGCTCTGTAGATGCTGAGGTGAAAAGGCCCTTCGGACGAGGGCGGATGAATGCCATCGCGGGTTCCGTCCCTGCCGATCCGCACAATATCACCGGCGCGAAGGGCTCCCTTGTCCACGCGAGCCGGTGTGATCCACACATCGCCGTTTTCGTCTCGAACTGAAATATTTCCACCAGAAGTGGTGGTCATGTCATGGCCATAGATTCGTTCCATGGTCGCGACGATTTGATCGCGCGGATGCAGCAGGTCGAAGTTCATGAAATCAGGGTTTCGAAGCGGACAATGGCATTTTCCCATCCGTCGCCTGGCTTCGGTTCGAACTGCTGGATGGTGAAGGAATTTTTCGTGACTGCGCGCAATTCGGCGAGCGAGTGCAAGTGGCCGAGCGCGATTGACTGGATCAGCACATTGCCTGTCGCGGTGGCCTCGACGGGACCGGCGAGCACGGTGCGGCCTGTGGCATCCGCCGCGAACTGGTTGAGCAAGGCGCTCTGGCTGCCGCCGCCGACGATGTGCAGGCGGGTGATGCGACGTCCGGTGAGCTGCTCAAGATCCGTGAGTGTGTGGCGATACTGCAGTGCGAGGCTTTCCAGAATACAGCGTGCGAACTGACCGGGAGTCTCCGGTTCGGGTTGTCCCGTCCCGCGACAATAGCCTGCGATGGCGGCAGGCATGTGTTCGGGGCGGACAAAGCGCTCGTCGTTAGGATCAATGATGGAACGGAACGGCTCCGCTTGTTCCGCAAGTGCCATGATTTCGGCATATTCGAGCGTTCGTCCTGCAAACGCCCATGCCCTTCTGGATTCCTGAAGCAGCCAAAGCCCGACGATGTTCTTGAGGAAGCGGGTCGTCCCGCCGTAGCCGGCCTCGTTGGTGAAATTCAGCTCGCGCGCCGAGGCATGGATGATCGGCGAGGGTAGCTCTACTCCGATCAATGACCAGGTTCCGGAACTAAGATAGGCCCAGTCGTCGCCGCTATCCGCAGGCACGGCCGCGACGGCTGCGCCGGTGTCGTGCGAACAGGACGCCACCACCTCCACTCCGGCAAGCCCTGTCTCCGCGCAAAGCTCGGGCTGGAGAGGCCCGAGTCGTGTGCCGGAGGGGACGATTTTCGGGAATAGTCTTGAGGGAAGACCGAATGTTTCGATGAGTGCTTTCGACCACCCACCCGTGACGGGGTTGTACATCTGGGTCGTGCTGGCGGTGCTGACTTCGTTGCGGGCGACACCGCTGAAGAGGTAGTTCAGGTAGTCCGCGATATTGAGGAACTGATCGGCGATATCCAGAACATCCGGGTTTTCCTCCACGTCCGCAATGAGGTGGTAGAGGGTATTGATGGCCATGAACTGGATGCCTGTCTCGCCAAAGATCTTTTCCCGGCCGGCTTTCTCCAGCGCTGCGGGGAAAGTGCGCCCGGTGCGCTCGTCGCGGTAGTGGTAAGGCAGCGAGAGCATCGGTTGGCGGGTGTTGAAGAGCACATAGTCCACGCCCCACGAATCGACGCTCAGGCTTTCAACAGGCACTTTCAGAGCCGCGACTTTCCTCAGTCCCGCCTTCAGCTCCTCGAAAATACGCAGCAAATTCCATCGCAACGATCCGCCGATGCGTGAGGCTCCGGTTGGGAAGCGATGAATCTCCTCAAGCGTCAGCCGTCCGCCTTCGAGCGTGCCAAGGATGACGCGCCCGCTTTCGGCGCCGAGGTCCATTGCGAGATATGATTTTTGTGCCATGCGTGGTGATGGAATGAAATGAATTAAAGGACGGTTTCAGCCGCGGGGGCTACGGAATTCATCTAGGTTTCCGATTCGTCGGAAACCTTGTTGCCGGAGCCAATGATGATGGTGGAGCCGCAAGGATTGCAAGCATGAGGAGCGCCCGTTTTTTTGCGGAGCTCCCTGACATTGCCCTTAGGCCTGGAAGAGGGAGCCTCACCGATCCGGGAGTGCCCGATGTATGGGAACCACGGTGAATGTCGCTCGTTGCATCAGTGCCGCCATTCGCGCAGCATCCTGGCCAGCGCGAGGATTTCGCCATCCGTTAGCGTTTCGTGACCGGGCATATCCGATCCGATCACGCCGAATTTGATCACACGGGCTATGGCGGTTTCCAGATCATCGGCCGCTTGGGTTCGGATGAACGGACCATCCCGCAGATTGGCCGGGGGGATGAGAAACTGGTTGGCTAGCGGCCCTTTGCCCATGCCGTCCACGCCGTGGCAGGCGGCGCAGTGGCGTGCAAACAGCGCCTTGGCGTCGTATTCCAGAGCGGAACCGATGGGGTTCCAAATGGACTGGCTTCCCATCAGTTGTGCGGTGCTTTCAATGCCGGATTCCTTGAGAAAGCGGACCAGATCATCTCCTCGGCCATCGGCGAAAAGATGCGCGTAGGAAGGCATGACGCTTCCCTGATAGAGAGCGCTTGGATTGAGGAAATGAGCCTTCAACCAGGCTTCGGAACGCCTCGCACCGATGTTGGTGAGGTCGGGTCCCTGCCGCCGGTTGCCGATCAGTACGGGTTGTTCCGCAAGCACCGTCTTCGGGTCCGGCGCCGGCCCCCAGATGGACTCGTCAGGCGATCCGGGCCTTGAATAGCGGGAGTGGCAGTGGATGCATCCTTCGGACTGATAGATGATCCGCCCGCGCTGGGCGGCCGTGGCCTGTGATGGCGAGGCTTGTTTGGTGGCCGGCAAGCCGCAGGCCGTGACCGCCGCCACAGCCAGGGCCGGACGCATGTGGCTCCGATTGAATCGGAGCAAGGCAAGCAGCAAGACCACGCCTGCAATGGCGATGAACCCGGCTGGCACGCGCTGGAGCGTCTGCGCCATGCCGATGCCGTTTGCGGAGCCGAACCAACCGGCAACGGCAAAAAGCCAGGCGGCCCTCCACGCCGCGGACTTGGAGTCCGGCGCACCGGACAACCATCCCGGCCAGGCCACCAGCGCCACCGAGTAAAGTGAAACACCAGCCGGGTAGAAAAGGCCGGCGATGTCGCGCGTGGACGCCGAGTTCACGCACAGCGAGGCTACGGCTAACAGGCCCCATGCGGCAAGAGGGACGAGCCGCCGGGCTCCCCGATGCAGGCAAAGTCCGGAAATCACTGCGAAGACCAGGTGAAGCGCCGCGTTCCTCCAAAGATGTCCCGCTCCCCAGGTGGCGGATTTGAGGTCGGCGGCATGCTGGATGATGAAAAACGCCGCGGAATCCATCCAGACCAGCGCCGTGAAAAGCAGCACTGCGGCAGGGAAGGGGAGAGTGTTTGGTTTTTCTCCCTGCTGTTTCCATGCAGCCGATTCCGGCATGACCAGCGCCCCGATGATTGCCAAACCTGCCGCGATCCACGACTGGTGGGCAGGAGATTGCTGGAAGACGAACGGCAGATTGCAAACCGCATAGCCGATGCCGGTCCCAAGACCGACCCATGGCAACCCGCACCAACCCGGCAGCAGGGCTGCCAGAGCAACGGTGGAAACCCCGAGCGCCGATCCTGTCAGGGCGGCCACCGCGAGCGCGCCGGGCATGTTTCCCGAAATCGGCGCGAGCGCGGAAGACAAGGCGGCGGCCACCAATGCCCTGCGGATCATCGACGGATGCGCACCGCGCCACGCGGTGATAAAACCGGCCGCCACTCCCGCCAGCGCCATCACACCCAGCAGGACTTTTTCCTCGGTGTGCCCGCGTCCGGCGGCGCGGATCAACTCCACAAACGCAAATTGCGCGAAGAGCAGGAAGAATCCATAGACCGCCGCCACCGTGGCGGACGCGCGCACCCCTCGCACATTCAACGTGGCACCTCCTCCCACCATCCGGCACGCAGGATTAGCAACTGCACCACCGCCACGGAAGCATCCGAGACCGCCACCACCATCCAGGCCTTTGCGAGCGAACCATCGAGAATCCGGAACGTCAGGAAGGCCGCCACCAGCAAGCGGGCCATCGAAGTGAACATCCACACGGTTTCACCACGGCTGCGACGGCCCATGGCAAATCCATAACTCAGCCCCACCGCAAGCACGAACACGCCGATCCAGCTCAGGAAAACCACCGCCTCCCCGGACGGAGCGCTGATCCCTAACAAACGCAGCGCCAGCAGCGGGGAAAACACCAGCAGCAGCCCGGTGACCGCATCCATCGATCCGACGGCCGCGCTCCAGAGTTTCAGGATATTGGTCTTGTTCATGGTAATCTATGTTTCCAAAGCCAGTGCGCCGATGCCGCGAGCATGATCGCGCCGCACACGGCCCGGAGCGCGAATCCCGCGACCCGCCACGCGGGCGGATCGGCCATCCAGTGCGGCCCCGCTCCCTCCAGCCAGCCAGCCGCCGCAAGCGTGGCGATCATCATCAGGGCGGATGCGTGCCAGGCGGGCACCGACAGCTTTCCGCCGATGGGGTGCCGCGTCAGCAGCACGATGAGGAGCGCGCAAAACGAGGTGGTGAAACCGGCCATCGCCATGTGCGAATGAGCCACCAGCGCCTGGGTGAACTTGATCCGGTCGAGGATGCCATCCTGGTACATGAGCAGGCTGCTCACCACCAGCATTCCCCACCAGCCGAACATCGCGTAGCGCCAGGCGGCGGCACCCTGAGGCCAGTCGAAGCCCTTCCAATCCCGCGGCAACAGCCACACCCAGGGCAGAAGGAAAAGCACGGCCAGGATCTGGTGCGGGTCCCGGTGCGTGCCACCCATCGCTTCGGTCACGCCGAAGACCAGCCACGACACCGCGAAAAAAATCCACACCGCCGGATTGCGGCCATGCCGCGGGTGCCCGGTGATGATTCGCGGCAGCAGCAGCATCAGGCCGATGACCAGCAGCGCCGAGCCCTGCAGGCTGGATCCCGTGGGGCCGCCAGTCGTCCGGTCGATCGGCGGATACACCGCGGGCGAGGAGGCGAACACCAGCGAGACGGGAACCAGCGCCAGTCCTAACAACCCGGCGAGTGATGCCATGGAGCGCGTCCTGCTCCAAACGGACCGGCGGTCGATCCATGCGGCGGCGAGCACGCACCACAGGATGACCAGAGCGGCTACGAAAGCCTGGAGAGAGCCGCTTTTCCAATCCAGAAACAGTTTTCCGGAGCTGGTGCCGCCGAGCCAGTGCAACACCCCCACCGCCAGCGCCGCAGTCCACGCCCAGACGGCGGCGGCCCCCCACGCGGAGCGCCGGCTTTGGTCCACCTGATAGATCGTGAGCAGCCATGCCACCAGCGGCAGCGAGGTCCACCCGTAGAGCTGCACGTTCAGATGCACGGGCATCCATCGTCCGTATGTCCAGGCCCCGGCCTGCAAGCCGGGCTCTATCAAAAGCAGCGCGAGGTAGAGCCCCACGGTATTGCCGAAAACCAGCCATCCCAGTGAATGCCTCACCGCGAGGGCCGGGGTTCCGGTCATGGTCGAATCTTCCGCCATCAATTGGAATCTCCTTCAATCCTGCCGTCGCGCATCCGCACCGTGCGATCGCAGCGACTCGCCAGATCCGGATCATGGGTGGCCAGCACCAGCGTGCGTCCGCGCGCGCGGACGAGGTCCAGCAGCAGATCGAAAACCTTCTCGCGGTTGCGTTCGTCAAGCGCGCCGGTGGGTTCATCGCAAAGCAGCAGTTCCGGATCGTTCATCAACGAGCGGACAATCGCGCCGCGCTGGCGTTCGCCGCCGGAAAGTTCGCGCACGCGGCGGTCAAGGCGATGTTCCACACCGGTGGCGGCGGCTAGTTCGTGCAATCGCACCATGCCATCACTACGGCGTCCGCCGCTCGCGATCAGCGGCACCAGGCAGTTCTCGGCGAGCGTCAGGTCCGACATCAGGTGATGGAACTGGAACACGTAACCGATGTGATGCCTCAGCAGATCGATGCGCGTCGATTCGGTGACCACATTGTATCCGGAAACCCTCACGTCTCCGCGATCCACCTCCTCGAGGCCGGAAATCACATTGAGCAGCGTCGATTTCCCGCATCCCGAGGTGCCGCAAAGCGCGATGATCTCGCCCTTGGTGACGCCGAGGCTCACGCCCTTGAGCACCTCGATGCGTCCTCGGTCGAAGCTTTTCCAGACGTTTTCCACCCATACTTGCTGTTCCATGGAATTCCCTTTCATCATTCAAAGCGGAGTGCCTCCGCAGGTTTGAGTTTTGCGGCATACCATGCCGGATAGAGAGCGCCGACCAGGGCGGTGAAGGCGGCGAGGCTCATCGCCCCGGCCACTTCCTGCCAGCCGATGCGCGGCTCGACGTAGCCTTGCAGCATCGGGACTTTCGCCAGCAGCCAGAGGCCGCCGGAGCTCAGCCCCCAGCCGGCCAGGGTGCCGATGGCGGATACCACCAGCGATTCGCCGAAAATCATCCGCGCCACCTGGCTGCGCGAGAAGCCGCAGACCCTGGCGATGGCCAGCTCCTTGATGCGGCTGAAAACCGAAAGGATCATCGTGTTGGTCACGCTCAGCCCGCCTAACAAAAACGCGCATCCGCCGACGACCCAGGCGGTGGTTTTCATGATCTTGAACTGCGAGTAGCTGCGGCTGAACTCCTCGTTCTCCAGGGCGGTGAGCCGTTTGTGCCTGCCGGCGATCCATTGTTTGGCCTCGGACGACTCGTGGCCCTCCGCCAGTGCCACGGTGATCACCGAGCAGACGCCATCCTTGTGAAAAGCCTTCTGGCAGGCGGCCAGCGGCATGAACACGCCACCGTTTTCAAAGCCGTTTTCCATGCGCACCACGCCGGCCACGGGATAGGTTCCCTGGCCGAGCTCGATGGTGTCGCCGGGTTTCGCATTGAGAAACTCCGCGGAGCGCTCGCCGAGCACCAGGCTGCGCCCGTCGTCGGTGAAACCCGCGGCGGAGCCCTGGAGCCACTCGCCTTTCTTCAGGCGTCCGTCCGAGGCGCGGATGCCGAAGCAAGTGACCACCGGGCGGTCGGGCGCGGCGATGATGGTGAAAAGCACCGGCTGCGCCTCCCTGACGAAGGGCTGTTTTTCCAGTTCCTCCGCCACGGCCACATCCACATTGCTGAAAAACAGGTCCGAGACGTTTTTTTCAAACACCACCATCTCCGCATCGCTGCGCAGGATCCTCTCGAACATCTTCACCGCTCCGCCTAACAGCCCGACCACGCTCAACATGGTGGCCACTCCCAGGGCGATGCCGGTGGCCCCTACCGCCGTGCGCACGCGGTGCCGCCGCAGGTTGGTGAAAATCAAACGCCACAAGCTCATGGGGTATTCCGGGATGAAGGTTGATGTCCGGCTCAGACGGCGGCCGGCTCATGGAGCGCGGCGTAGCACGGGACGGGCACCTTGAGCAACTCCAGCATTCCCCAACGCTCCGGATCGCCCGGAAGCGCCGCTTTCACGCGCTCCGCGGCGTCGTTGAGGCGGCGGAGACGGTGCATCGCCGCGGGCAGTCCCTCGGCGGCGACGATGTTTGGCCGTCCGAGCTCCTCGTCCCTCCCGGAGGTCTTGCCGGATTCCAGCCCGGATCCGATCACGTCCTTGATGTCGTCCGCCGCCTGATAGGCCAGCCCGCGGAAGACCGCCAGACGATCCAGCAAAGTAATCTCGCGGGGCGTGCCGCGGCCGATGATGGCGGGAAGCACCAATGTGAGACGGAGCAGGTCGGCTGTTTTCCGTGCCGCCACTTCGCTCACCTCCGCGGCGCTCTGGCCGCTGCGCCAGCCGCTCAGATCATACGACTGGCCGCCGATCACGCCATGGATTCCGAGCCGGGCGTCCACCCATTCGCCCGCCATCCCGCGGTTTGCGGGCGAGGCATTGCGGATGCCCTGCCAGAGCAGGGCGTAGCCTCGGTTGATCAGGGCGAGCGCGGCGAGCATGGCCACCGACTCGCCGTGGATCACATGGGCGCAGGCCGCTCCGCGGCGTGTCCGCGCGTCGTCCATTGCGGGAAGGTCGTCGAAAACGAGCGACGCGGTGTGGAGATACTCGATGCCGCAGCCGACGGCGCGCGCCGCTTGTTCGGTCATGCCCATTTCGATGCCCACGAGGTACGCGGCCACGGCCCTGACGAGTGATCCGGGGTGGGCGAGCACATCGCGAAGCGCGGTGGCGAGGCGCGGTTCCACCCGCTCCATCGCGCCCATGCCGTGGGAGAAACTGCCCGCCATGAGGGCGTGGGCGCAGCGGCTGCGGCGCCGCCACCATGCATCCGGTGTCATTTTTTGATAGGGAAGGGGGGCTTACTTGAGCTTTCCGACGACGTGAAAACGCACGGCGAGTGCGGGATCCACGGTCATCACCGCCATCGAGCGGATGATCGGCAGTTTGAAATTCTGATAGTCGAGTTTGGCCGTGCCGCTGATCGTGATCCATTCGCCGTCCTGTTTGGCGGTGTAGGGAAAGCTGATCGTTTTGGAAACGCCGTTGATGGTGAGGGCTCCCTGCGCATGGTGGCCGCCCTTGGCATCGGTCCAGGATTTGAAGAATTTGAATGATCCCTTCGGATCGCCGCCGCCGAGCCACTTGATCATCTCCTTGTCGCGCTTTTCATCGTCGGTATCGAGATCCTTGAAGTTCCAGCCGAGGCCGAATGCCGTGGGGGCGAGCGAGCCGGGGTCTCCGGAGACGGACGCGGTGAATTTTCGCAGGGTGCCGGTGAATGCGTGGCCGGTGGCCTTGGCGTCCACCTGGATGCGGCTGCGGCCTTGATCGACTTCCAAGGTGGCGGAACGCGCGGAGCAGGCGAGCAGGAGCCCCAGCCCGGACAGGATAAATAGTTTGTTCTTCATGAGGTTGTGCTGGGAAGTTAACCCCGATAGCGCCGCCCCGCAACCTTTCGCCGAATCTTTCGCTTGAGAGTTGTGTAACGGTTTGTAAGGTTATGACGAACATGACCCACACACTCGTTTCCCGTACCGTGATCGCCCTTGCGGCGGTTATCGCCACCGCAGGCTCCGCATTTGCCGCCCCTTATCAGAAGGGCGACCGCGTGGAGTCCTTCCAATCCAAGACCCAACATGAGCAGGCATACACCTTCAAACCTGCGGAAACCCGCTATCTGCTCATCAGCCATGATATGGAGACCGGCAAGAAGGCCAACGCGGTACTGACCAGGGTGGGAAGGGAAAACCTCTCCCGGAAGAAGGCTGTCTATCTCGCCAATATCCACGGGATGCCCGGCGTCGGCCGCATGTTCGCCCTGCCGAAGATGAAAAAATACTCCCATACGATCATCCTCGGCGATGACGCCAAGCTGATCGCTCGTTTTCCGGAGGAGCGCGGCAAGGTCACGGTGCTGGCGCTTGAAGAAGGCAAGGTGGTCTCCGTGCAATTCTGGAAACCGGGGGATGAATCTCTCGATAATTTCCTCAAGTAGTCGAAGCGCCGACAAACTCGTGGACCGCCCCGACGCTCCCGGCGGTGAAAATACCGGCCGGGAGATTTTTTTCGCGCAGCGCCATTTCCAGCCACAGCGGCGGTTCTCCCAGCGCCTCGTCCGTGAGACGGAAAGTGCCCCAGTGGATGGCGATCGCGTGCCGGCAGCGGGTTTCCAGAAACACCCGCACGGCCTCCTCCGGGTTCAGGTGCATCGCCTGCATGATGTGTCGCGGCTGATAGGCTCCGATCGGGATCATGCCGAGATCCACCGGGCCATGGCGCTCGCCGATTTCGCGGAACGCGGGGCAGTAACCGCTGTCGCCGGCGTGCCAGAGCGAGCCCTGCGGGCTGTCGATGCGCCAGCCGCACCAGTGCGCCCGATCACGGTCATGGAGCGAACGCGCCGTGAAGTGCTGCGCCGGAGTGGCGGTGATCCGGAGGTGGGGGTGAAGCGTGAACGATTCGTTCCAACGCACTTCCTCCACTGCGGTGAATCCTTTTTTTCGAAGCCATGCCGCATGGCCCTCCGGCACCCACAGGCGGGTGGATGGGCCGAGTATCCGCAAGGTCGGCAGGTCGAGGTGGTCGTAGTGGGAATGGGTGAGCAGCACCGCGTCGATCGGCGGCAGATCCGTTAGATCGCAGGGCGGCGGCACTTTCCGCCGGAGCGATGGAAACGGAAGAGGCGCACAGAAATCGGAAAACACGGGATCGATCAGCAGGGAGACGCCGCAGCCCTGCAACAGGAACGAGGCATGCCCGAGCCACACCGCGCGCCAGCCGGCCGGCGGTGGAAGCGCGATGCGTTCCGGCGCAAGAGCGATCCACGAGGCGGGAAGATCGGGCGCGTCCGGCAGGTGGCTCCGCTCGCCGGGGCCGAGTCCGAGTTTCCAGCGCAGGATATCCAACACCCGGTGTTGCGGGTGGGGCCATGGATTGGTGAAACGCGGATTCATCGGGCGACCTCGGATGCGGCGATCAAGCGGTGGCCGCGCACTATTTGCAAGCGGGGGATTCCACGGCGAATTGGCTTGATGCGCCGGGGATTCGTGAAAACTTATCCGTGTCATGGATATTGTTCTTGCCGAGGATGAACCGTTGCTCGCCGAGCGGGTGGCGCGTTCCTTGTCGATTGCGGGCCATGGCGTGAAACTCGCGGCAGACGGGCCGTCCGCGCTGCGGGAGGTGACGGCCGGCCACTGCGATCTGCTCGTGCTGGATGTGAACCTGCCGGGTTTCGACGGCTTGGAGGTCCTCCAGCGGATCCGCGAAGGCGCTCTGCCGGTGCGCGTGCTGATACTCACCGCGCGTTCGGAAGTCGGTGACCGCGTGGCGGGATTGAAGGCGGGTGCGGATGATTACCTCACCAAGCCCTTCGCCATGGAGGAGTTGCTGGCACGCGTCGAGGTGCTCGGGCGGCGTAGCGCGATGGCGGTGCCCGACCACATTCTTCAAATCGGCGATCTGGTCATGGACAGCGGCAAGCGGCGGGTCAGCCGCAGTGGCAAGCGCATCGAGCTTTCGCCACGCGAGTTCGAGGTGCTGGAGGTTTTCATGAAGGAACCGGGACGCACTTTTTCGCGGGATGAAATCTGTGAGCGGATCTGGGAGAGGGAACACGAATATGACACGCGCACCATTGAAATCTTCGTCATGCGGCTGCGCCGGAAACTCGACCAGCCCGGCGGGGACTCGGTGATCCGCACCATCCGCAGCGTGGGCTATGTCATGAATCCCGCCCCATGAAACGCTGGTCCTTCAAGGTCAAGGTGGGCATCTACTCCGCGCTGCTGACGATGGCGGCGCTCATCGCGGGTGCGGCGGTCATGATGGTGACGCTTTATTTCCATCAGATCGCCGAACTTGACGAGGAGTTGGCGGAGGATGCCGAAGAGCTCGTCTGGGACCTTGGTAAATTTCGCGACGCGCCCGCCGATCCACTGCAGGCGCTGGATCACGAGCACATACCGGTTCCGCTCCGCGAACATTACCTCATCGTCGAAGGTCCCGGGGGGCATGTGGTGTATCGCTCGCGGAATCTGCGGGGAGTGCTCCTCGATGCCGCGATCGGGAAACCGCGCACCGAACGGATCCACGGCAAGCGCTGCCGGGTAGGAACGTGGCGGGAGGGCTCCTACCTCGTGCGCATCGGCGCGCGTGTGGACATGATCCATCGCTTCATGAAGCATCTTGGAGTCGGGTTTCTAACATCGCTGCCGGCGGTCGGTCTTGTCGTCTTCTTCGGCGGCGTGTGGCTCGCAAGACGCACCACGGCTCCGCTCGCCGAGCTGAGTGAGACGGCGGAGCGCATCAACGTCGGCAACCCGGACGAACGCCTTCCGATGCCGGAGGCCCGTGATGAAATCGCCAAACTCACTGAAGTGCTCAACCGCAGTTTCGACCGCTTGAGGGGTTCCTATCAGGTGGCCGCCCGTTTCTCCGCGGATGCCTCGCACCAGCTCAAGACACCCCTGGCCATCCTCCGTGCGGGACTCGATCATCTTTCCCGGGCGACGGAGCTCACTGAATCACAGGCTGTCGAAGTCGCCACCTTGCGCCAGCAGACCCGGAGGCTCACCTCGCTCATCGATGATCTTTTGCTGCTCGCCCAGGCCGATGCGGGCCGGATGGTGCCGGATGCCGAGGTGATTGACCTGGCTGTACTGCTCCGTGGCGCACTGGATGATCTGGAGGTGCTCTGCGCCGACAGGAACGTCCGCCAGGAAGCGGACATTCCGGCTGCCCTGCGGGTCCGGGCGGATCGCCGGCTGATAGCGATGGTTTTGCAGAATCTCGTCGAAAACGCGGCCAAATACACCCCCGAAGGCGGCTTGATCCGGGTGAGAGCAGGCCGTGACCGACAAGGCGTTTTTGTCAAAATCGGCAACTCCGGCGAGGCGATCTCCCATGAGGAACGCGTGCGCATTTTCGACCGCTTTCGCCGGGGAGCATCGGTTGGCGGAAATGTCGCCGGTCACGGTCTGGGCCTGAACATCGCACGCGAACTCGTGAGGGTTCACGGCGGCGATCTGACTCTGAACGACACCGGATCAGACTGGGTCGAGTTCGCGTTCCGCCTGCCGCTCTCCCCGGATGCCGGGCTTGCCAACCTGTGACCGCATCGTTTTCTGAGCTAGTTTGGAATCTGAATCGGATCCGAAAACCACGCTCAATCAAGCACCTCGCGCACGGCGCCCTTGTCCGCCGAGGTCACATGGCGGGCGTAGATCTTGAGCGCGTTGGAAACCTTGCGCTCGCGGCCGACGGGGCGGTAGGCATCCTTGCCCTTTGCTATTTCCGCTTGGGCACGTGCGGCGAGTTCCTCATCGCTGACGAGCACTTGGATCGTGCGGCCGGGAATGTCGATCTCGATGGTGTCGCCATCCCTGACAAGCGCGATGGCCCCGCCCGCGGCGGCCTCCGGCGAGACGTGGCCGATGGAAAGCCCCGAGGTGCCGCCGGAAAAACGGCCGTCGGTGATGAGGGCGCAGGCTTTGCCGAGACCCATGGATTTCAGATAGGATGTGGGATAAAGCATTTCCTGCATGCCGGGTCCGCCGCGCGGTCCTTCGTAGCGGATCACCACCACGTCGCCGGCCTGGATCCGGCCCTTGAGGATGGCTTCGCAGGTGGCGTCCTGTGACTCGAAAACCCGCGCCGGCCCCTTGAAATGGAACGATGCGGGATCGACACCGGCGGTTTTGACGATGCATCCGGCGCTGGCGATGTTGCCCGTTAGAACGGCGAGTCCGCCATCGGGATAGTAGGCGTGGGCCACATCGCGGATGCAGCCCGCGGCCTTGTCGGCATCGAGTTCCTTGAAGGCGGCGGATTGGGAGGCGAACACCAGATTGCGGCCGCCGCCGGGAGCGCTCTGATAGATCTCGCGCGCTTCCGTAGCCGGTTCCGGGGCGGTGATGTCGAAACGCGTGATGGCTTCCGCCAGAGTCATGCCGTCGGCGCGTTTCACCGTGCCATCCACCAGGCCGGCGGCTTGCAGTTCGCCGAGGATGCGCAGGATGCCGCCAGCGCGGTTCACATCCTGGACGTGATAGTCCGAGCTCGGGGCGACCTTGCAGATGCAGGGCACCTTGCGCGAGATCGCATCGATGTCCGCCATGCCGAACTCGACTCCCGCCTCATGCGCGATCGCGAGAATGTGCAGCACGGTATTGGTGGAACCGCCCATCGCCACATCCAGCGCCATGGCGTTCTGAAACGCGCCGCGCGTGGCGATCGAGCGCGGCAGCACGGAGCTATCGCCATCGCGGTAAAATGCATAAGCCATGTCCACGATGCGGCCCGCGGCTTGTTCGAAAAGTTTCCGGCGATTGGCGTGGGTGGCGACGATGGTGCCGTTGCCGGGCAGAGCGAGGCCTAACGCCTCGTTGAGGCAGTTCATCGAATTCGCGGTGAACATGCCCGAGCAACAACCGCAGGTAGGGCAGGCGTTTTTCTCGACACTCTCTAACAGATCATCCGCCACCGCCGGATCGCCGCCCATGACCATCGCATCGACGAGGTCGTATTTCCGGTCGCCGACCACGCCGGCTTCCATCGGTCCGCCGGAAACGAAAATCGCCGGGATGTTGAGGCGCATCGCGGCCATCAGCATGCCTGGGGTGATCTTGTCGCAGTTGCTGATGCAGATCATGGCGTCCGCCTTGTGGGCGTTGACCATGTATTCCACGCTATCGGCGATGACCTCGCGCGAGGGCAGCGAATAGAGCATGCCGTCGTGGCCCATGGCGATGCCATCATCGATGGCGATGGTGTTGAACTCCGCGGCGAAACACCCGCGCGCTTCGATCAGGCCTTTGACGAATTGGCCGACATCATGCAGGTGGGTGTGGCCGGGGACGAACTGGGTGAATGAATTGACGACGGCGATGATCGGCTTGCCGAATTGCTCCTCGCGCATTCCGTTGGCGCGCCAGAGGCTCCGGGCACCGGACATCAGCCGGCCCATGGTGGTGGTGTTGCTATTCAGCGAAGGCATGCGGCGGTTTTATGCCGTGGGATTCCGGATGGAAAATGAAAATAGTGTTTTTGGGTGGAAAGCGGATGCCTTGTCAGGCGGCGGGTTTCCAGGGTGGCTTCGGGGAGCGCCGGGACTTGCGGTAATCGAGGATGGCGGCCAGGCCGATGAGGGAGATGCCGCCGAGTTCCAGAAGCCAGTTTATTTTCACACCCGCCAGGCGGGAGCCGAGGAAGACATCGACATGATGGAACGACACCGCGCGCACGACGATGAAGGCGAGCAGGAACACCAGACCCGAGGCTAGCAGAAAGTGTTGTTTCCAAAACCAGCGGAATCTGACGATTAGAAACAGGGTGCCGAGGGAGGACGCGGCGAGGATGCCGAGCACAAGCCATTTTTGAAACTCGCGCCGCTCCTGATACCATCCTTGTTTCCAGGCGAAGACGCGCCCGATGTCGGTGAAGAGTGATTGGAGGTCGAGTTGTTTGTTCAGGCAGAGCAGGACCATCAGCGCCGCGATGGCATGCCAGATCAGGCGGTTGCCGCCGGCGAGGCCGGTTGCGCGGCGTGCGGTGGCGAATGCGATGGCGGCCACCAGCGCATAGGCGGCCACGGTGAGCCAGCCCATGAACGATGGATCGCCAATCGTCGGGCGCCAGCGGATGTATTGGATGAAATCCATTCGCGCAGGATTTCAGAGCAGGCTGTTCATCCAGATTTCCGGCTTGAAGCCGACGAGCGCCACGCCATTCCCCAGCAGGAAGGGTCGCTTCACGAGATTGCCGTTTTTTGATAGAAGTTCGAAAGCATCGGCCTCGCTCATAGCCGGGAGCTTGTCCTTCATGCCGAGCGCGCGGTAGTCGATGCCGGAGCTGTTGAAGAGTTTCCGGATGTCGCCACCGAGCAGATGGAGGGCGCTTTTCAGCTCCGCGGGGCTGGGCGGTGTTTCGCGGATCGCCTTCACCTGGTGGGCGATGCCATGGTCATTGAGCCACTTGAGCGCATCCCGGCAGGTGCTGCATTTCAGGTAAACGTAAACGGTGGGCATGGCCGCAGTGTCTCAGCCGGAGCGGCACCACGCAAGACGCGGGTGCGGCGATCCCGGAATGTCAGTGGCAGCAGGACGGGAGCTCTTCCGCCGCCGGCAGCTCCGGCTGCCCGCCGTAAAACCGTGGCGGAATCGTGCCGTGCAGCCGCCATGCGAGCATCAGGGCGGTGACCAGAGCGAGCCCGCGGCGCAGCCGCCCCATGGCGAGGGGCGTGAGCATCGCGCGGATGCGGTGGAACTGGTGCTGGGCCAGCCATAAGAGCGGCACGGTGCCGAGTCCGAAGGCGAGGGTGAACTCCGCGCCCTGTGCTGCGGAGCCGGCCAGCAAGGCGGCGCCGAACACCAGATAGAGTGGGCCGCAGGGCAGCAGCGGAGTGAGCAGGCCCATCGCCGAGGCGCTGCCATAGGCGGAGAGCCTGCTGGTCTTGAAACGGGCGCGGGTGGTGAGGCGCATGAAGATCGCCGGACGCGGCACTTTCTTGTCCAGGCCGAAGGCCATCAGTAACAGCACCAGCACCATCACCCATGGCAGCAGCACCGCCGGGGAATCGAAAAACCAGGTGAGCGGCTGGCGGCCGAGCGCACCGCAGGCGGCACCGATGATGCCATAGGAAAGCAACCGTGTGCCGTGATAGAGCGAGGCGGCGGTCAGGCGCTCGCCCTCGTTCTTCGCCAGCGTGCCTAGGCCGCAGGCGATCGGCCCACACATGCCCGCGCAATGCAGGCTGGTGGCAAGTCCGGCGACAAGTGCGGCGGCGGTGGTCATTGGATCCGAGAGCGAAGAGCTTGAGGCGGGCAGTTCATTTCCGCACCTCGATCACCTGCGGGCTGTGTTTGGCGGCGATGGAGATCAGGGTGGACCAGGCACCGATCAGGAGCACGAAGGCGAGCACGACATAGAGCCATGGATGCCGGGAAAGGAATTCGGCGAGGGTTTTCATGGGATTCAGGGGTTTGGTGTTTTGAGCGAGTGTGGATTGGGGCCGAGAAAGCGGACGGTTTTCTTCAGGGTCACGTCACCCGGATCCGCGTGGATTTCGAGCACGACATCCGAGGCTCCGGTGTAGGCGGCGGCGGGCGCGAGCACCACGCAGGTGCGTGACATTTCATCAAGAGCGTCCACGGTGAAGGTTTGCTCGGAGCCGCTCAGTTGATATCCGGCCGGTGTTTCCTTGCCAAGCCGAATGGTGATCGTAGCCGTTTGGTTGCGTTTGTTCATGACGCGCACCTTGTAGATGTTTCGCACCGACGAGGCGTCGCTGAAAAATCCGCTTCCGCCCACGCGCGAGACGGTGGCGTTGAAGGGGCGGGCCTTTTTCGAGGCGACGAGAGTCAGCGCGCCGAGTCCCAGCATGGCGAGGGCGCAGTAGGCATAGACCCGCGGGCGCAGGAATCGACGGGTTCTTCCGGCGAAGCCATTGAACGAATCATAGCGGATCAGGCCTTTCGGCCGCTGAACCCTGGTCATCACATCGTCGCAGGCGTCGATGCAGGCGGTGCAGCCGATGCATTCGAGTTGCAGGCCGTTGCGGATGTCGATGCCGGTCGGGCAGACCTGCACGCAGCGGCGGCAGTCGATGCAATCGCCCTGCGCCTTGCCTTTGGCTCCGCGCGGTTCGCCACGTTTCGCGTCGTAGCCGACGTTGATCGTGTCGTCATCGGTCAGGGCGCTCTGAAGGCGGCCGTAGGGGCACATGATGATGCAGAACTGCTCGCGGAAATATCCGAAGCAGAACCAAAGCACCAGCGTGAGGAAGGCGACGATGCCGAAGGCGGTGGCGTGCTGGAGAGGGCCCTCATGCATGAATCCGTAGAGCCGATGCAACGAGACGAAATAGGACAGGAAGACATGCGCGATGAGTGCGGCGACGATCACATAGAGCAGGTGCTTGAACACGCGCTTGAAGAGCTTGCCCGCGGACCATGGCGCCGCATCGAGCGCCCGGCGGGCCGGCGCATCGCCCTCGATCCAGCGTTCGATCCTGCGATAGACATGATCCAGAAACACGGTGTAGGGGCAGGCCCAGCCGCACCAGATCCTGCCTAACAGCGATGTGATGAAGAACAGCCCGAAGCCCAGCCCGCTGATGGCGAAAAACATCACCCACAGGTCCTGAGGCACCAGCGTCAGCCCGAACAGATGGAACATCCTGTTTTCCACATCGAGAAATACCGCCGGGCTGCCATTGATCGGGATCCACGGTAGCAGCATGTAGATGGCGATGAGAAGCACGCCCGCCAGGCGGCGGGTCACATTCCATAGCCCCCGCACATCGGATGGATGTAGGAAATATCTCGATCCGTCGTCATTGATGGTCGTGACGGAATCGAGATTCGGTTGTTTGGGGCTAGCCATGGGTGCTTGGGGAATTTCTCAGCATGCGGGTGATCTTGCTGCGCATGGGCTGCGCAAAACCACGCAGTGCCTGTGGCGGGATATGCGCAGTTCCGGGCATCACGCGGGAGCCGGTGGCATTCTCCCGTGTCCATCCCACGGGAGTCAAGGTCTTGCACGTCCCCTCATGGAAGAAGGGCCGCGTTGCGCCCGCGTCCGGGCATGGAACCGCCGCCCCGTGTGCCCGCCGGCGCGCGTGATGATGCGGTCAGGCTTCCGCGGCGATGAGGTCCGCGAGGTGGCCGCCGCGGGCGGTGACCCACTTGCCTTTCCTGATCACTTTCCTGAAGCCGATGCCGTTGGCGGCTGCGGCGGTGAAGACGTCCCACGCCTGGCTGGCGAGGATACCGGAAACGATGAGATCGCCGCCGGGAGCGAGTGCCTTCGCGATCACCGGCCAGGCCTCGATCAACACGGTGGAAAATAAGTTGGCCAGCACCACATCATAGCCTTTTTTGCGCGGTTTCCATTTCAGGACATCTTGTTCCCTGGTGGAAATTTCCGGCGTGTGGTTGCGCAGTGTGTTGCGGGTGGCGGCGGCCACCGCGAAGGGATCGAAATCGCAGGCAAACGTTTCCCCGGCCCCGAGTTTGCGCGCGGCGATGGCCAGCACTCCGGTGCCGGTGCCGAGATCCGCCACCGTCCAGGTGGCGGCCTTGCGTTCGCGGGCGACGTCCACCAGCAGGCGCAGGCAGGTTGAGGTGGTGGCGTGATCGCCTGTGCCGAAAGCCATTTCCGGCGGGATCGTGATGATTTGGCGCTTCGGGTGCGCCTTTTGCAGGGCGGCGAGTTCCTTCGGGCGGGCCTCGGGCGTGAGCAGGAACACATCCCGCACCTTGAGTGGTCGCGGGGGAGTCACCGGCTTGTTCCACTCCTCGCCGGCCACCTTGCGGTAGGTGCCGCCAAAGCGCGCGCGGACGGCTTTCGCCTCCTTCTCATCGTTGCAGAACAAGCGCAGGCGGATCGATTTTCCGCCCTTGAGGTATTCGATGACCAGATTCGGATTTCCGGCGAAGCGTTCCTCCCACGCGTCCATCCACTGTGCTCCCGAGAGTTTTGACCAAACGAACATAAGTTGCGAAAGGGTGGAGTGATCGAGATGCCCGTGTCAATGGCATGATCCCCCCTCTATCCGTGTGCCCGGCCGGTGGCGTGCCAGTTGAGCAGGCCCTTGCTCCAGGCCCAGAGCAGACCCTCGGCGAGCAGCAGCAGGAAGAGCATGGCGACGAGGAAGGAGCCGGTGGAGAGCTTGAGGAAGGCGACGGCGAAGGGCAGCAGGAAGATGGTTTCCACGTCAAAGAGCAGGAAGAGCAGGCCGAAGAGATAGTATTGCGAGTGGAAGCGGGTCTGGCGCCCGGCGAGAGGGTTCACGCCGCATTCGTAGAGCGCGTTCTTATCGGTGCCGCGCTTGATTGGGGTAAAAAAGGTCATCCACAGCCGGGCCAGCACCAGTGCGCCGATGGGCACGGCGAGCGCCACGGCGAAGAATGCCAGAATCGGAAGATAGGGGTGGTGCATCGGGTTTCCGGGTCAGGCGTGCATTTCGTAATCGAGCACATCGGAGAGCGTCATTGCGGCGAGTCGATCACGGTATGACTGTTGGAATGCCTGCCAGAAGGTATCGGGTCGAGGAGATTCTTCGCTGGTCTCGCCGGTCCTGCCGCTTTCGACGGCGGCGTTGATCTGGAGCAGGGTGATCTTTTCGGGCGGGCAGGTGAGCTTCACGCCGCCCTTGTAGCCGCGCTTGGACTCGACCACGCCGGCCTCCGAGAGGCGCTGGACGATTTTCGACAGGTAGGGGAGGGGGATTTCCGTGAGTCCGGCGATCTCCCGCACAAGCATCGAATGCGGACCGTGCCTGGCAAGGCATGCCAGGGCCTCGATGGCATATCCTGTGGTCTGCGAGTAGGTGGTCACGGCATGCGGGTTCAGACTTTCCAGAGCTGGAGGACGCGCAGGTAGTTGGCGCGTTCGAACACGCTGGGATCCGGGCAATGGCGGAGGCTCATGCTGCCGCGCATTTGATCGATGGATTCGTATTCGTGGTCTTCGAGCCAGTGGCGCAGGCCGTTGATCAGCCCGCCGATGTGGGATGGGCCGTATTTCAACAGGCTGGAAACCACCTGCACGGCGGTGCCGCCGCACATGATGGCCTTGATGATGTCCTCCACGGTGTGGATGCCGCCGCTCACGGCGATATCGCCTTTCAGGTGGCCGTGCAGGATGGCGGCCCAGCGCAGGCGGAGGCGCAGCTCGGTGGAGTTGGACAGATCGAGGCGGTGGGTGGCTTCGAGTTCCTCGATATCGATGTCCGGCTGATAGAAGCGGTTGAAGAGGATGATGCCGGCGGCGCCCATGGCGTCGAGTTGTTTGGCGAAATGGCCGGGCGAGGAGAAGAACGGCGAGAGTTTCACCGCGATGGGGATGGTGACGCTTTCCTTGACTGCCTGCAGGATGTCGATCGTGCGGGCTTCGACGGCGAGGCCGGGTTCATCGGGATCGGTGGCGACGTAATAGACGTTGAGTTCGAGCGCGTCGGCCCCGGCCTGTTCGATGAGGCGGGCGTGGTCGGTCCAGCCGCCGAGGCTCACGCCGTTGAGCGATCCGATTACCGGGATGTCGCACATTTCCTTGATCTTGGAAATCTGCGTCAGGTAGCGGTCCGGCCCGAGCGCGTAATCCTCCATGTTGGGGAAATACGAGGTGGCCTCCGAGAATGATTCCGAAGGGTTCTCGGTGTGGGCGAACTCGGCGAGCTGGTCCCTGGTGATCTGCTCCTCGAAGAGCGAGTGCATGACGATGGCCGCCGCGCCGGAGTCTTCGAGGCGGCGGACGTTGTCGAGTTGGTCAACCAGCGGCGATGCTCCTGGCATGACCGGGTTTTTGAGCGGCAGGCCGAGATAGGTGGTGGCGAGTTGCATGGTGGTGGATGGGATGAGTGATTATTCGCTTTTTTCCGGTTCCTTGCCGGCGGCCATTTGTTGATAATGGGCGAAGCGTTCCCGGACGGAGATGGCGGCCATTTCCTGGAGCATGGCGGAGCGTTCCGGGTTGATGCGCTCCAGCATCTGGAAGCGGGTTTCATTGGCGGTGAAGTCGCGCAGGCTGCCTTTAGGGGCGGCGGAGTCGAGTTTCATCGGGTTCTCGCCCTTTTCGGCGCGGCGCGGATCGAAGCGGAACAGCGGCCAGTATCCGCAGGCGACGGCCTTCTTCTGTTGTTCGAGTCCCTGCGACAGGCTGTAGCCGTGGGCGACGCAGTGGCTGTAGGCGATGATCAGCGAGGGCCCCGGATAACTTTCCGCCTCGCGGAAGACCGAGACGGCGTGGCCGTCCTTCGCGCCGAGCGCGATCCGGGCGACATACACCGAACCGTAGGTGGTGGCGATGAGGCCGAGGTCCTTTTTCGGCAGCGCCTTGCCGGCCATGCTGAATTTCGCGACGGCACCGAGCGGTGTGGACTTCGATTGCTGGCCACCGGTGTTTGAGTAAACCTCGGTGTCGAGCACGAGGATGTTGACGTTTCTACCGGAAGCGATGACGTGATCGAGTCCGCCGAAGCCGATGTCATAGGCCCAGCCGTCCCCGCCGACGATCCAGACGCTCTTATCGACGAGGTAGTCTGCGATCTGGTTGAGCGTGCGGGCTTCGTGGGTGGCGAGGCCGGTGATTTTCGAGCGCAGGGCGACGACCCGCTCGCGCTGGGCGTTGATGCCGGCATCGGTGGATTGATCGGCATCGAGGATGGAGCTGACAAGATCGTCACCTAACACTCCGGCCTGGCCGCGCAGCAGGATTTCGGCGAAGACCTTCGATTGATCGAGACTGGCGCGGAAACCGAGGCCGAACTCCGCGTTGTCTTCGAAGAGCGAGTTCGCCCAGGCCGGGCCGCGTCCGCAGGCGTCCTTGGTGTAGGGCGTGGTGGGCAGGTTGCCGCCATAGATCGAGGAGCAGCCGGTGGCGTTGGCGATGAGCAGGCGGTCACCGAAAAGCTGGGTGAGCAGCTTGAGATAAGGCGTTTCCCCGCAGCCGGCGCAGGCACCGGAGAACTCGAACAATGGGCGCATGAACTGCGTGGTCTTCACGTCGTCCTTGAGCATCGCGCGGTCGGGATCGGGCAGTTTGAGGAAGAAGTCGAAGTTCTCGCGTTCGGTATCGCGCAGCGGGAGTTGCGGCACCATGTTGAGCGCCTTGCGGCTCGGGTTGCTCTTGTCCTTGGCGGGGCAGACCTGCACGCAGAGCTGGCAGCCGGTGCAGTCCTCCGCGGCGACCTGCAAGGTGTAGAGCATGCCGGGGTAGTCGCGGGCCTTGAACTCGGTGGACTTGAAGCCGGACGGCGCGCCTGCTAGATGCTCCGGGGTGTAAACCTTCGGACGGATGGCGGCGTGCGGGCAGACGATGGCGCATTTGTTGCACTGGATGCAGAGGTCCGTTTCCCAAACCGGGATCTCCTCGGCGATGTTGCGTTTCTCCCACTGGGTGGTGCCGGTGGGCCAGACTCCATCGACGGGGAAGGCGCTGACGGGGAGGAGGTCGCCCTTGCCGCCGAGCATCAGCGCGGTGACACGCTGGACGAAATCCGGGGCGTTTTCCGGGACGATCGGGTGGAGATGATGGGTGGAATTCGGCGCGTCGGGATACTCGACCTTGATCAGGTTGGCCAAAGTGCCGTCCACCGCCTCGTAGTTTTTCTGGACGACGGCATCGCCGCGTTTGCCGTAGGTTTTCTTGATCGCGTATTTGATGGCGGCGATCGCCTCATCCTTGGGCAGAACGCCGGAGATGGCGAAATAACACGTCTGCATGATCGTGTTGATGCGGCCCGCCATGCCGACGTTGCGGGCGACGGTGCTGGCGTCGATGGCGTAGAAATCGAGGTTTTTCAGGATGATTTGTTCCTGGATCTCGCGCGGCAGGTTTTTCCAGGTGTCGCTGGGATCGCCGGGTGAGTTGAGCAGGAAAATCCCGCCGGGTTTCACATAGTCGAGCACATTGATCTGGTGGAGCAGGTCGAAGCGGTGGCAGGCCACGAACTCGGCCTGGCGGATCAGATAAGTCGAGCGGATGGGAGTGGGGCCGAAGCGCAGGTGGGAAACCGTCATCGCGCCGGCTTTCTTCGAATCATAGACGAAGTAGCCCTGTGCGAAGTTATCAGTGCCCTCACCGATGATCTTGATGCTGTTTTTGTTGGCACCGACCGTTCCGTCCGATCCGAGACCGAAGAAGACGGCCTGTTTCATGCCGGCGGGCACGACTTCGAACTCCGGATCGTAATCGAGGGAGAGGCCGGTGGCGTCGTCGTTGATGCCGACGGTGAAGACCTGCTTGGGCGAGGGTTTCGCCAGTTCGTCATAGATCGCCTTGATCATGGCGGGGGTGAATTCCTTGGAGCCGAGACCATAGCGGCCGCCGATCACGCGGATCAGGTGGGAGTCCTTGAGCCAGCCTGCGGTTTCCGCCTGGCGGAGCGCTCCGACGACATCGAGGTAGAGTGGTTCGCCGAGAGCGCCGGGCTCCTTGGTGCGATCCAGCACGGCGATGGATTTGACGGTTTTCGGCAGCACGGCGGCGAAGTCCTCGACCGAGAACGGGCGATAGAGGCGGACCTTGACGACGCCGGTTTTCTGGCCGTTTTCATTGAGCCAGCCGACGGTTTCGGCGGCGGCCTCGCCACCGGAACCCATGATGACGATCACGCGCTCGGCATCCGGAGCGCCTTCGTAGTCGAAGGGCTTGTAAGCGCGACCCGTGCGGGCGGCGAAGTCGTTCATCGCCTCCTTCACGAGGCGGGGAAGTTCCTGATAGTATGAATTGCAGCCTTCGCGGGCCTGGAAGAAAGCATCCGGGTTCTGGGCGGTGCCGCGGATGACGGGCTTGTCCGGCGTGAGCGCGCGCTCGCGGTTGGCGAGGATGCTGGCATCATCGATGAGCGATTGCAGGTCATCATCGCTCATGAGTTGGATTTTAGAAACCTCATGGGAAGTGCGGAAGCCATCGAAGAAATGAAGGAACGGCACGCGCGAACGGAGCGTGACCATCTGTGAGATGACCGCCGTATCCTGCGCTTCCTGGACCGATCCGCCGCAGAGCATGGCAAATCCGGTCTGGCGGCAGGCCATCACGTCCGAGTGATCGCCGAAGATGCTCAGTGCGTGGGTGGCCAGGGCGCGGGCGGTGACGTGGAGACAGAATGGAATGAGTTCCCCGGCGATCTTGTACATGTTGGGGATCATCAACAACAAGCCCTGCGAAGCGGTGAACGAGGCGCTGAGCGATCCGGCCTGGAGCGCACCATGCAGTGCGCCGGCGGCTCCACCTTCGGACTGCATTTCCACCACGCCGGGCACCGCGCCCCACAGGTTCTTGCGGCCGGCTGCGGACCATTCATCGGCGAATTCCGCCATCGCCGAGGATGGGGTGATCGGATAGATGGCGAAAAATTCGTTCAGGCGGTAGGCGACGGAAGCGACGGCTTCGTTGGCATCAAGAGTGCCCATGGCAGGTTTGTTGGATGCATTCACGCCCCCCCTAAACACTTTTAAGACGGGAGGGTCCACAAAGTGCATGATATGGCGCTAAAAAAGCAATTCCCGCACAGGAGGGCGGTTCCCCATCGGAATGACGGCAATTTCAGCGGAATTGCGCTCGAATTTTTTGGATTGCCAAGTGGCAGGGGCTGCCACAGTCTGCCGGTGTTGGAGCGACCGGCGGTGTTTCGTTGAGAAATTTCGAGACCTGCTCCATGTTTGATGCCACCCTGCCCTACCGGGTTCTTGCTGCTCCTGTGGAGCATATCTCAACCGGTTGCCGTGCAGGGGCCGCAGCTTCCCACTCTGTTCCGTGGTCATGCGGGTGAGTCCACTCTCCCATGTCCGCCTTTCCCGTCCCACCCTAACCCTCATTCCACCCAGTTCTCATGGCCGGTCACAACAAGTGGTCCAAGGTCAAACACATCAAGGCGAGAGTCGATGCCATCAAAGGCCGGGTCTTCAGCAAGTGTGCGCATGAAATCGCGCTCGCCGCCCGCATGGGTGGTGGAGATCCCGACGCCAACTCCCGCCTGCGCACCGCCATCGATAATGCCAAATCCGTCTCCATGCCCAAAGACAACATCGACCGCGCCATCAAAAAAGGCACCGGCGAACTCGGCGGCGACGCGATTCAGGAAGTCGCCTACGAGGGCTACGGACCGGCCGGCATCGCCTTCATCGTGGAAATGGTCACCGATAACCTCAATCGCTCCGCAGCGGATGTGCGCTCGATATTCACCAAAAACGGCGGTAGCGTGGCCACCCAGGGCAGCGTTTCCTATCAGTTCGATCGAAAGGGCGAGATCCGCATCCCGGCCGATGTCATTCACGAGGACCAACTCATGGAACGCGCCATTGAAGCCGGTGCCGACGACGTCCGGAGCGACGAAGACGAGCATCTGGTCCTCACCGCTCCCAACGAACTGGGCACCGTTGCCAAGGTGCTGCGTGCCGCAGGGTTGCCGATCACATCTGAAAAACACGTTTCCATTTCCCAAAACCCGGGTGTCGTCACCGATCCCGTCATTGCCCGTCAGATTCTCAAACTCCACGACCAACTGGACGATTACCCCGATACCGTGAACGTCTTCACCAACTTCGAGGTCGCGGACGAGATCCTCGACCAACTCGACTCGTGAGCCGCGCCGCGCGCCACGCACCCAATTTTCTTCCCTGACACTCCGGATGAGCAAGCACACCAACGAGGAAACCCCGCAGCAAAACCCAATGGCCGCCGATGACGCAGCGCCGCCCGCCCGCAAGCGAGCCGCGAAAAAAGCCGTGGCCAAGAAAGCCGTGGCGAAAAAGGCAGCCGCGAGAAAAGTCGCGAAAAAGTCCGCGGAAACCCCGGATTTCCCGGAAATGACAGCCGCCCGGGCACCTGCGGCAGCCGCGCCGCCGAAAAAAGCAGCCCGCGCGAAAAAATCCGATGAAACCCCGGCCGCTGCCGCTGAACCCGTGCGCCAGGAAACCCCGCCGCAGCCGTTCGCGGAACCGCAGGAAGCCAGACGTTTCGGTCGAGTGCCCGGTGGCGGGCCACTCGTTCCCCGCGAAACGTCGGGAGAAGCTCCGGCAGCCGAGCCACCACCGCCGCCTGCGGCACGCGAGTTCCGCGAGCGCCCGCCGCAGGACGGACCAGCGAGGAATTTTCAAAATCGCGAACCTCAAGGCCGCGACGGCCAACAAGAACGTGACGGCCAACCTCGTGAAAGCCGCAGCAAGCGCCGGCGGGAAAAGCGCAAGCGTCGTGGCGAGCGTCCTCCACAGCATCAGCATCAGCCGCCGCCGCAGCCGCCACATCGCTCCGCACAAGGTGGCGATTTTCAAGCAGGAGAACGCTCGCAAGTGCCCAGCGGCCCGAAAATGGAGACCGATGGCATGCTGGAGCTCGCCCCCAAGGGATTTGGCTTCCTGCGCATTCCGGGCAGGAATTTCGAGCAGGTCCGCGAGGATGTGTTCGTCACTCCCGAGACTATTCGGAAATTCAACCTGCGCCTCGGCCAGTGGATCCACGGCGTCTATCAGAGTGGCCCGCGCGGCCCGCAGCTCGTCGAGGTTTCCGCAGTCAACGGCATGCCGCCCGAGGAGGCGTCCAAGCTCCCGCACTTCGATGAACTCAAGGCGATCAATCCGACCCGGCGCATCAGTTTCGAAACGACGCCCGAGCGATTCACCACCCGCGTGGTGGACATCATGTCTCCCGTCGGCCGTGGCCAGCGCGGACTCATCGTTTCGCCGCCCCGTTCCGGGAAAACCACCCTGCTGCTGCACATGGCGGAGGCCATCCGCGAGAAATACGACGAGGCGATCCACCTGATGGTGCTGCTCGTCGATGAGCGGCCGGAGGAGGTCACCGAGTTCCGCCGCGCCCTTCCCGGCGCGGAAATTTACGCCAGTTCCAATGACGAGCAGGCCCGCAATCATTGCCGCATCGCGGAGCTCGCCATCGAGCGTGCCAAGCGCCTGGTCGAGGCTGGTAAGGATGTCTTCCTGTTGATGGATTCCATCACCCGCCTTGCCCGCGCCTACAACAACACCATGGGCAACCGCGGCCGTGGCACCGGCTCCGGCGGCATCACCATCGGCGCGCTCGAAGTGCCGCGCCGCCTCTTCGCCGCCGCCCGCAACACCCGCGGCGGAGGCTCGCTCACGATCATGGCCACCGCCCTGATCCAGACGAACTCCCGCGCCGACGAGGCGATTTTCATGGAGTTCAAGGGCACCGGCAACATGGAGCTCGTGCTGGACCGCAAGATCGCGGAAAACTACATCTACCCGGCGGTGGACATTTTCAAATCCGGCACCCGCCGCGAGGAGTTGCTCATTCCGGACCACATGCTCCACAAGATCCACCTGATTCGCCGCGGCCTTTCCGGCCACCGCCCGGTGGAGGCCATGGAACGCCTTTTATTCTTCCTCAAGAAGTTCTCCAACAATCCGCAGATGTTGCTGGAGATCAAAGGCTGACTCCAGTTTTTCGATTCACAGGAGCCATTTGGCTCCTGAAGCCGGGGATTGCCAGCGGTCCGCATATTTTGCGAATCGTCCTCTGGCACCGGATGCAAGCCCCGCGAAATGGCGCGATGATTGAACGAATCGAGCCCCGTTGGGTCCCAATGCATGGGACCCTATGAAATTTTCACTCACTGACTACGCCTTTCCCGCCATCGCGGGCTCATACTGGATCGACTCCGATCGGGGCATCCGGATTGAGGAATACCAAGGCAAAGTCGAGCTCGGGGACTTGAAGGCGATCGTTTCGGCGATGGCGTCGGACCCCGCGTGGTCGCCGGATCATCATGGTCTCGTGGATTTCACCCGGGCGGAATTGGACTTGAGCGCCAATGACGTGCTGCGGCTGGCCTTGATCCTGCGCCAGAAGCAGAACCGCTCGCATGGATGGATGGTCTTCGCTGTGAACAATTCGGCGGCCTTCGGAGTGGTCCGGATGCTGGGATATTGGTCCCGCAATACCGATCGTTTCCGGATTTTCCAAAGCCGGGAACAGGCGGAGGGCTGGCTGGAGCGGCATCGCAAGCACGTACCGCCCGCATTCTGCGAGCCCGCGGCGGCTTGGCAGGAATCGGAGCTCTGCGCTGCGGTTTGATGCCGGGTGGGAGGGGGTTGGGGGCGAATTGACGCCGTGCGCGCTGTCAAAATATGCGGCATCACGCGATCAGGGAATGTGATCTTCACCAAAAACAGGTTGAAGTGCTGCGGTTTTCGCGTCAGTTTGCCGGGCCGTTACCCCCCTCGGTCCCCCTCACCCCCCATGAGTTTTTTCCACACGATGATTCGTGCCCTCGCCACTGCCATGGCGATGGCATGCGGTCTGGCCACTTGCCTGGCACTCGAGCCGCCGGTGAGAATCATGCCCTTGGGCGATTCCATCACCTATGGGGTCACATCAGGTGACGTGGAGGGTGGCTATCGCACACAGCTCCATTCGCTGTTAAGCAACGCGGGCTACAACGTGGATTTTGTCGGCACCTTTTCCGACACCACTTTTACCGTACCTGACAGGAATCACCAAGGCTTGCGCGGGGCCCATGTGGATGGGTTGGATCTGGCGGTCGGCGGCTGGCTGGACTCCGTGGAAGATCCGGATGTCGTCCTGCTGCTCGTCGGCACCAATGATTTCCTGCAAACATGGCCCTACGAGACTCCCGCGGGGGTGCTTGCGGAATTGGACTCGCTCATCAACAACATCGCGACCCGGCGGCCCTTCGCCAAGATCATCGTCTCCACCCTCATTCTCTCCACCGTAAGTCCCACCATCGAGGCGAAGCAGGTGACCTTCAACCAGGGAATCCCCGCTCTTGTCGCCCAGCACGTCGCCCAGGGACGGCATGTCTCCATGGTGGACATGCACCCGGTCCTGAACGCGGGAGATCTCGCCGACACGGTTCATCCGACGACTGGCGGCTATAATATGATGGCGAATGCCTGGTTTCCGAAAATCACCGATGTCATCTCACCAAAAGGCAGCGCAAACCCGCCGTGCATCGCACGGACCGTGCCCGGCCACAGTTCGACACAGCTTTCGGTGGACTTCAGCAAACCCGTGGCCGACGACGCGGTGAACCTGGCGAATTTCAGCCTCTCGGGCGGGTTGACGGTTTCCAATGCCGTGCTCGACCCGGCTACCAAGCGGACCATCACCCTGACCACCAGTGCCCAGACTCCGGGGCTGGTGTACACTCTCACGGTGGACGGAGTGCGTGATCGCACGACCCAGCAGACTTTGATCGCGCCCCAGTCGAAAGCCAGTTTCGCGCGCAATGCCGTCATCAATGGCAGCTTCGAGGACAACTTTCCCATGGATATGGATGGGTGGACGCGCTCAGGAAACGTGTGGCATCAAGAAGGCGGCTCGGGACTGGTTCCGACGCACGGAGCGAACGTCGCGAGCTTCAATGGCGGCAACACGACGCCTAACGGGATCCTTTCCCGGAACTTCGCCACCGTCGCGGGCCAGACCTACACCTTGTCCTTCGACATGGGGGTTTATTCCTACGCCACCACCAATCAGCAACGGCTGGAAGTGTCCGTTCAGGGAGCCACGACTCTTGTGAATAGTATCGTCTCGCTGAACGGTCTCGGCGGTTATGTGGCCTCCTCCAATTGGACTTCGAGGAATTTTAGCTTCGTGGCCAATAGTGCAACCACCACTTTGAGCTTCAGCGATGATTCGAATCACACCAACAACATCGACCTGCTTCTCGACAATGTCCGAGTCGGAATACCGCCCACCACACGGTCCCTGGCGGTGACTTCCACTCCGGCTGGCGGAGTGAATATGACGCTCAGCCCGGTGGATCGATTCGGAAACGGCAACGGGCTTGCTGGAATGATCCGTTCCTATGCCATGGGCAGCTCTGTGACGGTCACCGCTCCCGCATCCATCCCGGGCAAAAATTTCGTCAAGTGGCAGAAAAATGGTGCCGATATGCCGGGTTCCAACCTTGCCATCACGGTCGCGATGAATAGCGATCACGCGTTGAACGCGGTCTATGAGGTTGACGACGTTCCAATCGCCGATGCACAGTCGCAGGCGACCAACGAGGATACGCCGCTAGGCATCACTCTGACTGGCAGTGATGACGATGAGGTTGAACTGGCTTTTAATGTCGTCGTTGGCCCGGCCCACGGCATCCTGCAGGGAACCGCCCCCAATCTGACTTACCTGCCAGCCTCGAACTATCATGGCCCGGATGGCTTCACTTTCACAGTGAATGATGGCACCTTGACTTCCGCACAAGCCACCGTTGCCATCACGGTCAATCCCGTGAACGACGATCCGCTCGCCAGCGCGCAGTCGCTTGCCACCGACGAGGACACCGCTTTGCCGATCACGCTCACGGGCGGCGATGTGGATGGCGACAGCCTGGTCTTCGTGGTCACCGGCGGCCCGGGCAATGGCCAGCTCACCGGCACCGCACCAAATCTAACCTACACACCGGACGCGAACTACCACGGCAGTGACAGTTTCATCTTCACGGTGAGCGACGGCACGGCTGCTCCGGTTGAAGCGACGATTTCCATCACGGTCAATCCCGTGAACGACGCGCCGCTCGCCAACGCGCAGTCGCTTGCCACCGACGAGGATGCCGCTTTGCCGATCACGCTCACGGGCGGCGATGTGGATGGCGACAGCCTG